>NZ_BAZX01000003.1 GCF_001310955.1 Marinifilum fragile JCM 15579 | reverse complement strand
CACATTATGTATAAGTAATGGCAGGCCAAGTGCTAAATATCAAGGTTTGTAGCCCGCTCAAATTGTGTAGCGGTTTGACAGGGATGAAGCTCGCAATCTGCCACTACTCTTACAATTTACCGTTGTAGCACATTTAAAAAGACCAATTGAGACATTTGACAACGATATTAACCTTTTTGACTTTATTGTCTTGTTCTTCGACTAAAAAACTGATGAATAAAGACATAATTGGTAAATATCAATGGAAAGGCATTTACGGTGTTGGTTCATCCATCGAATTGAAAAAAGACAAGACATTTGAATACAATTGGCAAACAGGTTTGGTTTGGGGAACTACATTTGGAACTTGGAAAAGAGAAGGAAAAAAGATCATTTTGAATAGTGAACTACAACCTTCACCTAGTGGAATTGAAGACTATGAAATTATCAAAACAGAAACCAATAGTTCCGATTCTATAACAATCAAAATTCTTAATCCTGAAAATGAACCTTTACCTTTTGCAGATTGCGTTTTAAAGAGCGATACGTCAATTGTAACAGGTACTTCAACAAATCTTCAAGGTGAAGCAAGATTCTCATTGACAAAAGCTGACAGCTTAATAGTTATGTTTGTCGGATATAAAACCATTCGACACAAATTGGACCATGAAGTAACTCGCTATGTATTCAAATTAGAAGAAGTAAATGAATTTTACGAGTATTTTACAAATGATACTTGGACGTACAAAAAAGATAGACTTTATGACCCATCAATAAAAAAAGGTAGGTACATTAAGAAAGAATATTACGAAAAAATGAAATAGAAAAACGTGCTACAACAACAGATCATAGCGCATGCCGCAGTTCGACTCGGCTGGATGCAGAAGTGAGAATTTGAACTAATAAACTATAAACAACAGCACAGCGGAAAGGCGGCACGGCATCATACCCGCGAAACGTTTACAAAACATTTGAACACAATTGAAAAAGATAGTATCAGCTGAATGGCTTCATAAAAACTTAAGCAATCCACAACTCATAATTCTTGACGCAAGTATTGAAACCAATGCGAGCGGAAAAGAGTTTGAGAAATTTGAACAGACAATTCCATTGGCTAGACGGTTTGACTTGAAAAATGTATTTCTTGATAAAACTTGTCCTTTTCCGAATACCATACCAAGACCACAGGAATTTGAACTTGAATGCAGAAAACTTGGAATTAATAATGATTCGGAAATTGTCGTTTTCGACAATAATGGAGTTTATTCGAGTCCAAGAGTTTGGTGGTTATTTAATGTGATGGGACACCAAAAAATATCCGTTTTGAATGGTGGCCTTCCAAATTGGATGAAACATGGATTTAGAACCGAAAAAGAGCACATTAAAACTTATGGAGTTGGCAATTTCGAAGTGAAATTTGACAAAACATTAATCGTTGATTTCGAACAAATGGTAAACAATACAATCCATAAAAAGTTTACAACAGTAGACGCAAGGTCGGAAAGCAGATTTAATGGAACGGGAAAAGAACCTAGAAAACATTTAAAAAGCGGTAAAATTAAAAACTCAATTAACATCCCATATCAAGATGTTTTACAAGACGGAAAGTATAAATCTAAAAGTGAGTTGAATAAACTTTTTGAAGAAAAATGCAAAGATGAAAAAGAGTTGGTTTTCAGTTGTGGTTCGGGAATCTCTGCCTGTATTGTGATGTTGGCTTGCCAAATAGGATATGCTAATAGCTTAAAAGTATATGACGGTTCCTGGACGGAATGGGCTGAACGGAACAATTTAAAAACCCTGGTGTAACAAGGTGTATCAGTAATAGCCTCCTGCTGGTGCGCGATTCTATCGCGTTGCATTTTCAAAATTGGACTATCCACAGAGGCTCTTGCCCTAGCCGAAAGAAACAAAAGGGAATGTTATAAGCATTCCCTCTTTATTTGTGTTTGTAAAATTTCTTTACGGATTCAGGGATATCTTTTGTAGCGGATATTCTTTCAAGTTTCGGCACACAAACCAAATGATTGCAGATAGTAAAAGAAGGAACATACCGAAAACTGTGGGGATGAAAGAGACCTTTAATCCACCAGCTATTATTTGTGGGGCAATACTAGGATAACCTGCCCTTTGGATGGAATCAAAAGCAGCCATAAGACCAATCATTTGTCCGCTGATCCCAATCAAGAATGCAAAACTGCCAAAAAACAAAATACCGTCGTTTGTTCTTTTAAGTTTTAGAGGGTTTTTAGTCCCACGGTACAAAATGATAAAACGAACTACCAGACTAATTACAATGATCCACATCAGGTAAACAAGAGACATAAAAACAGGGCCTCCTTCATAAAAGAATTTAATTATCATGATTTAAAATTTTAAAATTAGTAATGGAACAATAGTATATATTCATGATAAGCTTTAAAAACATATTATAGGAACAACATAAATGGCATCCTCAACAACAAATTTAAAACAATAAACTGCATTTTTGTTATTCAGGGTTCTTTTCGTGTTGTTGGCATAAAATAAGGATGTTATTTCATACCGAATCCATTTTCGTTTTATATTTGTTAGCTATGGCTAGCTACAAAAACATAAAATCAAATCTCAATGTCTTTCCTTTTTGGGAAATCTTATATTGGCTAATCGCTTCCTTATTTATGTTTTTTGTTTTCAGTAACAGGCAATACGATATTCAAATACGTACCAACTTATCCATCTTACTTTTAATTATAAGTTTTGCAAGTGCAAGGGTAACCAATAAAATTCTGATTCCTAAGTTTTTGTTTAAAGGGAAAAGAGGCTGGTTTCTGTATTTGCTCTTTTTCTTGCTTATCATATCCTTATGGCTGATCAGCATTGCCCTCTTTCTGATTACATTGTATAGCAGCATAGCCCTTCCCAATACCATTTTGCCTTCTCTCGAAGATGTTATTATTATTCTCACAGGCACTTATTCAATATCATTGCTGTCTTCTGTTTTTTATTTTACAAAAGAATCCTATCAATCGAAAGAAGAAAAATTAATAATTGAGAAGGAAAAGAACCTGCTCGAATTAAAATTCAAAGAAGTACAACTACAACTTCTTAAAGAGCAAATCCATCCTCATTTTATCTTCAACATGATGAATAACCTTTATGCCCTGGTAAATGAAAATCTTACTCTTTCAAGAGAAGTAATTGTTCGTTTATCGGATTTACTGGAATATATGCTGTACGAATGCAATACCGAGAAGGTAGAATTAAGCAAAGAAATTGAATTCATCAACAATTACATTGAGCTTGAAAAAATAAGACATGACGAAAGTTTTAATGTTACAACCGATTTTCCTGAGGATGTATCAGGGATAAAAATTGCTCCTTTAATTCTGTTTCCCTTTGTTGAAAACGCATTCAAGCACGGACTAAAACAAACCAACAAGGATTTTATTTCTATGAAATTAGAAGTTAGTTCTCCCAAAATACAATTCAGCATTAATAATTATAAGCATGATGCAACACTTGCGGCAGACAAAACGAAAAAGAGTAAAGGTTTAGGTCTCAAAAATGTGCAGGAAAGACTTGAACTCTTGTATCAAAAGAGATATGAATTACAAATATCAACAGAGAATAACATTTTTGATCTTACACTAAAAATTATACGATAATGCCCGGTAAAAAGAAATATACCTGTCTGATTATTGACGATGAGCCATTGGCCATAAAAGTGATACAGGAACATCTTGAAAATTTCGGTGATCAGATTGAATGTGTTGAAACCTACACGAAACCAATTGAAGCAATTCCACTTTTAAACCAGGGAGGTATTGATCTATTATTTTTAGATATTAATATGCCATCCATTTCCGGCATTGAATTTTTAAAAGCCATACCCAATCAGCTATGTAATCTTTACCACTGCTTACAGGGAATATGCTGTTGATGCTTTTGATCTTAACGCCCTTGATTACCTTGTAAAGCCGATCTCTACCGGAAGATTTTTAAAGGCAATCAACAAATTTCTTTCATTGGAACCAACACAACAAAGCAAGCCAAAAGAAATTATTCACATTAAGGCTGGTAAAAAGAATTACAATATTGCCACGGACAACATACTTTATATTGAAGGTGTGGATAACTACATCAAAATTAAAACGACAAGCAATAATCTCATCTGCTACGAATCATTATCCAGCATGGAAAAGGAATTGCCTGCAGGGGTGTTTATGCGTATCCACCGTTCTTTCATTATTAATATCAACCAAATTGACCACTACACATCGTCATACATTCAACTGGGTGACCGACAATTTACCATTGGCAGAAATTACAAAGAGCAAGTATTAAGACATCTTGAAACACAATAAGTTCTTTCGAAACTTACCAAAGAGCTAACAAACACCAGCCTTTAGCAACGCATAAGAATGCCATGTGCTTACCCACCTGCAAATCCCCTGTTGGTGGACAATTCCATCGCGTTCTATTTCTTAACCTTGAGAGAGAGTTTATGCTGTAACAAGATTTTATTTAAACAGAGAGTGAGAACCTATATCCAATTTTGAATTTTACAAAAGGAATGATTGGAAAGTGTAAGTTAAAAAATATGAGTATTTTGGTCTTAATGCTGGAAAAAGCATTTGTTCTAAATTCAGAATTATAAAAGCAGAGACTTATCGTATGGAATATTTGGGTTCTTGTTTGTGTAAAGGAATTAAATTTAAAATAATCGGTGATTTTGAGAGTTTTTATTTATGTCATTGCAGATATTGTAGAAAAGATACGGGGTCTGCTCATGCTGCCAACTTATTTTCGACAACAGCTACATTAGAATGGCTTAAGACTGAAACTGAAATTAAAGTTTTTCAACCACCCAAAAGCAATCACTTGAAAGCATTTTGCACAAATTGTGGCTCTGCTTTACCCAATCTGCAAATGGAGGGTAAACTTTTAGTGGTCCCTGCAGGTTGTTTGGATACTACATTAGAAAAACGACCTGATGGCCATATTTTTATTTCAAATAAAGCAAGCTGGGATGAGTCTTTGGAGGAAATAACTAAATTTGACCGTTTGCCTGAATAAATCAGAAACAGAGAAAAAACGAACATTGAAATGACAAGAGAGAATTTATTAAAGCAAATCGAGTTCATTAAAGAAATTGATAAAATCAAATACATTCAGAGAAGGACAAAATTGTTTCATAGCGACCGAAACGAAAATGATGCTGAACACAGTTGGCATCTTGCTATGATGGCAATTGTTTTAAGCGAATATTCTGATGTGAAAATTGATTTGTTGAAAGTCATAAAAATGGTATTGATACATGATATCGTAGAAATAGATGCTGGCGATACCTTTATATACGACCAGAATAAAAATCACGATAATACCGAAGAAGAGCTGAAAGCTGCCAAACGAATTTTTGGAATGCTACCTGAAAAACAAGCTGCAGAATTTATCGAAGTTTGGACCGAATTTGAAGATGGCATTTCTAATGAGGCAAAATTTGCCAAATCAATGGACAGACTTGAGCCTTTGTTACAGAATACATCCAATAATGGTGGAACATGGGAAGAATTTGGAGTAAAATATCAAACGGTTTACGAAAAGAAAAAAACAATCAAAAATGGTTCGACAGAACTATGGAATTATGCCGAAAAACTTCTTGAAGATAGTGTTGAAAAAGGCATTCTAAAGAAATAAATCCAGTTGCCTATTGCTGACGAACAATTCTATCATGTTCCATTTCCAAAATTGAATCTCTCAAGAGGATTTTCTCAGTATCGAGAGAAAGCCATATCAAGATACTGGCAAATTTTATTTGAGGGAATTATCAACTTCAAAGAACCAAAGTATGACAAAGAAAACACAACTAATCATCAGAATCGTATTGTTTGTGGGAACCATCACTTCCTTCTTCTTTGTTCCATGGTTATTGGTATGGGCTTGGATATTGCCCTTGCCAGATACGGTTCAGGGACAATTGGATAAAGCCATAGAACATGGCTTCGATGGCATGATTGTTTATGTGGATCAGGCAGGCAAAACACCTCAGTATTTTGCTTCGGGATGGCACGATAGAGAAGTTAAGATTCCTGCAAATCCACATGCATTATTTAAAATTGCCAGCATCAGTAAGCTATATGATGCTGTAGCTGTTACCAAACTGGTAAGCGATGGCCGTTTGTCGCTGGATAAAACCATAGCTGATTATTTGCCAGAGCTTGTAGGTAGAATTGAACATGCGGATAAAATTAGCCTTAGGTTAATGATACAACACAGAAGTGGCATTCCTAATTTTACAAATGCTCCGAATTTTTGGGCGGCTCCAACGCAGAGCTATGAAGAAAGTCTTGCATTGATTCTGGATATGCCAGCCAATTTTAAACCAGGTGAAGACTACGAATATTGCAATACAAACTACCTGCTCCTAAATAAAATCATGGACAATGTACTTGGGTATAGCAATTTCCTGTTCATTAAAGAAGAAGTGCTAAAACCTTTACACCTGCACAATACCTTTGCTTCGCTAAAAGAAGTAAATCTGGACGATGTGATGAGTGGTTATCATGTGGGACATCCTCTTGACTTAAAAGCGGACGAACATGGTATGTTGGCCACAGCTGAAGATGTGGGTACTTTCTTAAAGGCATTAAACGATGGATCGTTGTTTGATGAAGGGGAACAAGAAATTTATTCCTCTATTTACAAGTATGAACATTCGGGTTGGGTTCCCGGATACCAGAGTTTCGCCAAGTATCACAAAGAGATGGATGCGGTAGTAATTGAATTTTACAGCACCACAGATTCAAAATTGTACTTGTGGAATTTGTCAGAAATCATAAACAACCGAATCGTTAAAATTTTACGAAAAGAAAAAAACTAGCAAACCCTCGGCTAGCCGTTTATTCTTTTTTCTTCCCTATAAATCTGATTACGGAACTTTCACCCACATGGCCGAATCCTTCATTAAGCTGTACCAATTCCTTTTTCAATTCGATGATATCGTAATTGCTAAAATCGCGTTCAATTTCTTCAATGGAATACATCATATCTACATCTTGTGGCCCTCCCGCCTCAGGATTTATCTTATTAATCTCGCGATGTTCTTTGCTAAATGCTTCGAAAATAATATGTCCGCCTGGTTTTAAGTAGCTGTCCAGTCGTTTGTGCATTTCCGTTTTAATATTCGGATCGAAATGTACAAAGGTCATACAAATAACATCGAACTCCTCTCTTTCGTAGCTTTCCTCTAAAAAACTGCAAACTCTGTAGTCAATCTTCAGATTTTTCGAGCTTGCCAACTCATCGGCCTTTTCTTTTCCCTTAGCACTAAAATCAAATGCAAATACTTCCCAACCCAGTTGAGCGGCATACACTGAATTGCGTCCTTCACCCTCGGCAGGGAATAAGATCTTCCCCACTTCGAACATAGGTAGCTTCTCTTTTACAAATGCATTTGGTTCTTCCCCATAAGCAAATTGATCCTGACTATATCTTTCGTCCCAAAATTCTTTCATGCCTGCTAATTTATAAATATATCAGCAAAAGGATATGTTATTCAAGTCTAATTTGGAATACAATTGAAGGATTTAGATATAGGATGAGTTAAGGTTTCAATACAAGAAGAAGGATTGCCCCTTTATCAGGACAATCCCATTCTTTATTTAAATTTTCTTCCCAATATAGAACACATAACCGTAATACTCCTTGTATTTGTAATACAGTTGAGCTTCGTGACGTTGATTGGCAATAAATTCTTCAACGGCCTTATTCCCCTGGTTCTCCTTCAGAAATTTTTCATCAAGCTTTACTTGTGGCGCATAAAAATGTTCCGTCCAGCAATTTTCAGGTAGAATAAAACTAGCAACAGGAACATAACCTGCCTTCTGCATTTGTCCTACTTTATTTGCAATGGTATCTATACCGGGATAGGCATCCTGCCAAAATTCCTCTATCTCTGCCGGGCGCTCATCTGTGAACCATGACACCTCAGAAACAGCAACATAAGCACCTCTCTTTAAAAATCTCTTCCACTCTTGCAGACCTTTTTCAAATCCGATATTGTATATGGCTCCTTCCGACCAAATCAAATCCAATTCTTCATCCTGAAAAGAAAGATTATCCATTGATCCTACCACACCTTTAACTCTGTCATCAAGTTTGAGACTGGCAGCATTTTTATTGAATAAATCAATAAATCTGGGAAACAAGTCTACGCCTGTTACTTGCCCTTCTACATGCTGAGATAATATCATAGTTTGTCCGCCTGAACCACAACCGATATCTGCAATTTTTGATTCTTGTGTTAGGTTTTCAACAAAACTTAAGGCTTTTAAAGTAACCTCGGGACTTCCAGGCCCTTGGCGTTCCAAGTTTGAAAAATATTCGCAAAGTAAAGCGATATCGAACTCGTGAATTGATTTTATATCTTCACTCATAATGTTTAAAATTTAATTGTTGAATCATCGACAAGAAGAATTTACTTCTTTGTCGGATCATAAAATAATAATGTATAGACATGAAAATAACTCCGACATGGACATGTCTGAGTTTACTAAGGGATAAGTCTGACAGAACATCAGAGCTTATTTACGATACCAGATCCTTCTTAAATTTAAACATCAACAGGTTTTAGTTCGATTTAAAGGTAAGATATTTTTTAAAATCTGTAAGAGAATTACTAACTGAACTATAAATTCATTTTTTCAACTCCTTCCAGAACACCCAATTCTCGTATTGGCTATCGCCCATTTCGAAATAACATTTGCCTTTCTTCTCATAATTTTGATGCTGATAGAAAGTAATGGCTTGTTTATTTTCGTAATAAGCCGTTAGCCAAATGGCATCAGAACCCGATTTTAAGGTTTCCTCTTCGGCATGTTTAAGCATAAATTTGCCCAATCCCTTTCCTTGAAAATGTTGTGAAAGGTACAAAACGGATAATTCGGGTGCATTAATTTCTGGATTCGGACATAGGGTATCAAAATCCAATTGGTAACAACCAATTGTTCCTCCCTCTTTTTCTAGCAAAAAAATTTTCTTGTCAGGATTTTGAATGATATGCTCTGTCTTTTTCTGAGTAATTTCAGCTACAAGGTAATCGGCATATTCTCTTTCAATACCATCGGTAGCATAAGTATGAAGCCAAACCTGAAGCTTTAGCATTGTAACTTTGCTGGCATCTTCAAATTTGGCTTCATGTATATGAATCTTTTCAATCATCAATTTTATTGAACAAACTCCTTTAAATCCGAAGTTAGAATTTCCTCAATTTCCGAAAATTGATTCTTAGGAGTTTTGGTGTATAGCATTCCAAATATAGAATACATTTTATAATCAACTTTTCTCAGTTCCAATGGTTGAACAAATTTGGTCAACAAGGCATCATAATCGAATTTCGCAATCTCTTTCGAAGGAATTCCTGTTGAATTGTCCAAAATGATCAGGGAGTAAATTTCATCATCCATCTCCTCCAGTACTTGATTCCAATCTGGTTTGATATTTTTAAGGAAACAGTAATATGGATTCAGTTTACTAGCAAAATAGGTTAAGTCTGCCGTTGTACACCAGCCTCCAAATCGCATTGGATTTACTTCAATCGGAATCAATATTCCTTGCTTATCTACACGTACCTCAACATGCACCGGGAAGTTTTTCAGATTGGCTTCTTTTCCAAGCTGCTGAACAAATTGGGTAAATGGCTCAAGGTATTGCTTAATGGTTTCTTTGGATGTATAATAAACCCTGTCGCTTACATCGGTATCTGAAGAAAACAAATGCTTCGAAATCCCTAATACGGTAGCCTCTCCCACTTCATCGAAATAGGCATCAAAAGCAAACTCTTCCCCTTCAATAATTTCTTCAATCAGAAAACTAGAAGCATTTACCACCTCGATTGGAAAAAGGCTTTGAGCTTCGGTAAACTCATCTTTGATCAATTGTTTTACTCGTACCCAGTCTTCCTGATTCAACACCTTGTGAACTCCTAAACTTAAGAAACCAACAGCAGGCTTAATAATAAATGGCATTGGCAATTCTTCCAGTTTGATCTCATCCAACTCTTTCAAACCCACTTCTCGAAAGAAAAAGTTGGGATACATTTTCTGAATCAGCTTGCGAAACTCAACCTTATTCTTGAAAACATTAATGTATTCCGGCAATTTTGTAAAACCCAAATTCTTCACCACCCAGTTGATTGAATTTTCAGAATTGGTATACAACCTGCTATTGGAATCATTCTGAAAATTTTTAATAATTTCTTCAGGGCTTATCAAACTTAGTTCTCCATGTTCTGTGATGTTTCCAGTATCTAAGGCAGGAAAATCATATTTTACTATTGTTTCCTTTAAAAACTTGGAAACGTAAGGTTTATCCAATAATATCATTTGGCGTGTAGTGTTTGTTTTGTAGATATGATAATATCACAAAGCTACGAAGAAAGCATCAATTTTTAAATTTGCCACTTAATTTCCAGAATTTTTAGCATCCAATACAGCTTATTAATAATGATTGCTTAAATTTCAAAATTGAAATTATCACTAAAAATTACATTGTGAAAGACAAAATCCTCATCGCCTATTCTATTCCTCCTCAAGGACTTTTGGAGCTCGAAAAAGATTTTGATTTGATATATCCTGGTAAAGAATTATTTTCAACCGAAGAGTTAATTGAAAGAATCCCAGGCTGTGTCGCACTCTTGTCGATATTCAACAAAGAAATTCCCAAAGAGGTAATTGAAGCTGGCAAGCAATTGAAAATAATCAGCAATTACGGAGTAGGATTTAATAATATCGATATCAAAACGGCCAGTAAAAATGGAATTGTGGTTTGTAACACGCCAGAAGCCGTCTGCGAGCCAACAGCAGAACTTTGCCTGGCATTGATCTTGTCACTTTCCAGAGGTATTGCAAAGTGTCATCATGGACTAAAAACCAATCCCGATTTTGAATGGGGAGTCATGAAAAACCTGGGAACCGGATTGCATGGTAAAACTCTTGGTATTGTTGGGATGGGTAAGATTGGAAAATCCGTTGCCAAAAAAGCAGAAGCTTTTGGTATGAGAGTAGTGTATTACAATCGCAACAAAATAGACAATTCAGCATATCAATACCTTAGTTTTAACGATTTACTGGAACAGTCGGATGTGGTTTCCTTGAATTGCCCGTTAACCGATGAAACACATCACCTAATTGAGGAGAAGGAGTTGGAGCTAATGAAAGATACTGCATTGCTCATTAATACGGCACGAGGACCAGTGGTGAACGAACAGGAGCTTGTTGATGCACTAAAAAAGAACACAATAGCGGGTGCTGCTTTGGATGTGTTTGAAAACGAACCGAAAATTCATCCGGAACTATTACAAATGGATAATGTAGTTGTAGTTCCGCATATTGGTACCGCAAGCATTGATGCACGAATAGCAATGGGCAAAGAGGCCAGCGAAAATATCATTTCCTTTTTAATTGATGGAAAAGAAAAAAACAGAGTAAATTAGAATTAAAATCATTTACAAACAGATGTTATTAGCCATTGACATAGGAAACTCCAATGTGGTTTGTGGTTTGTCAGACAACAACCAATGGACTGAACAATTTAGGATTCATACGGTTGCCAACAAAACTGCAGATGAGTACGAGGTTATATACAGAACATTACTTTCCAGCCGAAACATTAAACTCGAACAGGTTGATAAGATTGTAATGAGTAGTGTGGTTCCTTCACTAATTCTGCCCATTCGGGAAATGATCAAAAAACTATTCGGAAAAGAACCTTTGGTGATTGGACCCGAACTATATCCGAAATTAAATATCGGAATCAAAAATCCTTATGAGATAGGAACCGATTTGGTGGCAAATGCAGTTGCAGCTCACAACAAATACAAAGGCAATTGTATTGTTGTTGATTTTGGTACAGCACTTACTTTTACTGCTATAAAAGCTGATGGCAACCTACTTGGCGTGAGCATTGCTCCTGGTTTAAAAACCGCAATGGCATCCCTATCTCAGAATACTGCAAAGCTTCCCAATGTTGACATTGCAGTTCCTCCATCCTGTATTGGTAAAAATACCACACATGCACTGCAAGCAGGAATTGTAATGGGGTATAAAGGTTTGGTTGAATATCTTTTGAAGGAAATTAAATCAGAATTAGAAGGTGAAACAAGGGTGATTGCAACTGGTGGTCTATCGAAAGTTATGCTTCCGGTTATTGATTGTTTTGATCACCATGAACCTGATTTGACTCTTGATGGCTTAAAAATAATCGGAAATCAATTTTATAAGCAATAACAATGAAAAGTGATCAGTAAACAGTTAGCAAATCTACAAATTGCGATTTTTCAACTGATAATTGTTTACTGGTAATTGCTCACTGATAACTGATAAAAGTATAACATGGCAATAGAAATAGAAAGAAAATTCCTGGTAAATCATGATTTGCTCCCTCTTCCCAATGATGGAAAAAAGTTGATTCAAGGGTACATCTGGAGCGATCCGCAGAAGAGTTTACGCATTAGAATTGCTGGCGAAAAAGCTTTTCTTACGATAAAATCGGGAAATGACATCTTAAAAAGAAGCGAATTTGAGTATGAGATTCCTTTGGCAGATGCTCAGGAACTGCTTGATTTGTGTGATGCCAAAATAGAGAAAACCCGATACCTGATTCCTATGAATCAACACACCTGGGAAGTAGATGTATTCCATGGCGACAACCAGGGCTTAATTGTTGCTGAAGTTGAACTGGCATCTTCCGAAGAGCAAATCAAACTTCCTGAATGGATTGATCAGGAAGTGACCAATGATCCGAAATATTTGAATGTTTCTTTAATTGAAAATCCTTTCATCAAGTGGTGAAACCAACAAGTTAGAAAACTGTCTTGCAGGAGTAATTTCCGGTCTTACGGCCTTGTAGATGCACTCCTGTATTTTGGTTCTGACGTCCATTTCCATCAATTTCACATTAGTTTCATCAGGGCAAATTCGGTTCGATAAAAAGATGTATACCAAATCATAATCCGGATCAATCCAAATCATGGTTCCCGTAAAACCTGTATGCCCATAACTTGACAATGAAGCCAAATTACTGGTTGGTCCATTTTCATCGGTAGGATCTAAAAATGGTTTATCAAAGCCTATTCCCCTTCTGTTTTCTCCATCAGGATAGGCTCGCGAAGTAAATTTCTCGATGGTTTCCGATCCAATGTACATTTCGCTGCCATATTCTCCCTTTTGCAAATACATTTGAGCCAGTTTGGCCAAATCGCTGGCATTGCCAAACATGCCGGCATGACCTGCCACACCTCCAAGCATTGCGGATGTAGGATCGTGCACATATCCTTTTATCCATTGCTTTCTAAAGAAATCATCTTTTTGAGTTGGTACAATTCGATTTAAGCTAAATCTTCTTTGAGGGTGATAACCCAAAGTTCCCGCTCCCAATTGGCGATAGAAATGACGACTTGCATAACTATCTACAGGCTCTCCTGATCTTTCCTGTATCATTTCTCCCATCAGGATAAATCCCAAATCACTGTACTTGTAACCATTCTTCTCGCGATAATCCGAATCTAAAATTCCTTGCAGTATGGTATCCTTGTAATTCTTATTGATATAGAGATTTTTGGCTACTTCAATCGGGTAAGTTTCCGACTTTACCTTGGATAAAATTCCTTTCTTGAATTTATAATTTCTATCAATGTATAGGTTCTTTCCAAGTTTTAAACTGTATCTCCTGGAATAGGTTCTGCTAAAGAGATTATCCTTAAAACTTGCAGAATCAACAGCTTCCCAATGAAACGGTTTCCAGCTTAACAAACGAGCTTCGTGTGCAAGTATCTTTCTTAAAATCAGGCTGTCTTTGTTTGATTCCTTAGCCTTTGAATAGTATTTGCCAATATTGGCATCAACATCAATCCAGCCTTCATCAGTCATTTGCATTAACACGGGCAAAGTTGCCGTAATTTTGGTTAGGGAAGCCAAATCGTAAATATCAGGGTTTCGAACAGGTCTTTTCCTTGCGTAAGTATGATATCCATATGATTTATTGAATACTACTTTCCCTGATCGGGCAATCAGAATCTGGCATCCGGGAGTTGCTTTTTGTTTGATGGCATCCTCTGCAATTGAATCAATTACATTCAGTTTTAAGGTACTCAATCCCACCTGCTCAGGCAATGAATATCCTAAGCGATTGTGAATGGTTTCAACTCCAGCACCTACCCTAAAATCATCATTTACCGTTACCGGAAGTTTTCCTTTTGCAGCCAATCCTCCAAAAACAATTTGGGCAGAAGCCATTTGCGCCTCTTTGCTATCCTGATAGGAAACCAAAATGGCATCCAAATCATTTAAATTTCGATATCGATCCAAAGCATAGGGATTGCCAAATAGATCAAAAACAACTTTTTTATTGGCAGATATTTCTGACAACAATTGCACTGTTTGATCTGTAATTCCAAAGTTTTTGGATGGACGTTGATCCGTATCGTGCATACTTACGATTAACAGGTTGTATTTGTCGAGTTTCTCCTTTAAAATCTCGAAATGCTCTTTCGAAGCATCCTTTTCAATCTGGTAAAAATCAATATCGGTATATCTTCCCAAATACTCCTGATATCTATTCCGAATAGAAGCTCCCATGGCAATAGAGGCTACCTTCAAGGTATCCAAACGTTTCAATGGCAATAGGTTTCTATCATTCTTCAGCAGTGTGATGGATTGTTCTGCCAGTTGCCTGCGCAATATAAATCCCTCCTGTGTATTCAGGCCAGACCAAAGTCTTTCCGTGTCAACTGGCTTATAATTGTTAAGTCCAAGCCAATACTTGGCCTTCAGAATTTTCTTACATTTCTCATTGATTTCATCCCTGCTTAGCTCACCTTTTTCAATTGCAGCTTTAATTTCCTTTAAAGAAATTTCCACATCCTCAGTAAAAAGCAAAACATCATTCCCAGCCGTTAAAGCTTTAACATCAACTTTTCCTTTGTCGTAGTATTTGCGAACTCCCTGCATGTTTAAGGCATCGGTAAACACCAAACCTTTAAACCCCAACTCATCCTTAAGCAAATCGGAAACAATAGGTCGCGATAAAGTTGCCACCTTCTGATTTGGATCCAAAGCAGGAACATTCAAATGAGAAATCATTATGCCTCCCAATCCCTGGGCAATCACTTTTTTAAAGGGATAAAGTTCAATGGAATCCAATCTCGCACGATTGTGATTCAAAATTGGAAGATCAACATGAGAATCAGTATCCGTATCGCCATGCCCAGGAAAGTGTTTTCCAACCGCAATTACACCAGAACTCTGCATTCCATTGGCAAAGGCATAGGATTTGTTGGCCACATTGTATCGGTCTTCACCAAAAGATCTGCTGTTAATAACAGGATTGGCAGGGTTATTATTCACATCCATCACTGGTGCAAAATTCACATGTACACCCAATCGCTTGCATTCCTTACCAATTTGTTTTCCCAATCGGTATATCAACTCATTATCCTGAACCGCACCTAACATGAGCTGTCGAGGATAACTAATGGTTTCTTTCAACCTCATCCCCAAGCCATTTTCTGCATCCATGCCAAGCCACATTGGTACTTTCGATAAGCTTTGATACCAATTGCTCAATTCGGCTTGCTTGCCTGGTTCGCCGTGAAAAAAGATAATTCCACCAATCTGATATTGATCTACTATTGCGGCAATTCGCTCCATTTCCTTTTTGCTTTTATTAGAATAAGCTGCAATCATGAACAATTGAGAGATTTTTTCATCCTCACTCATGGTAGAAAAAATGGAATCAGCCCAATGGTTAGATCTATTTAATTGATCGACCAACAGATACTGATCCTGCACATAGTTTTGAGCCGCTAAAGAAAAAGCAAGCAAATAGAAAAAAAGTAGTATTAATATCCTTTTCGGAGAAAATATATAAAGCATAGAAAATTCGTTAAATCAATTCACAACGGGGTATAACAAAATTATAAAACCCCCATGAATAAAGAGAATGATTGATCACTAAAAAAAATGAATTTGTAAATTTTTTGAATGCAAAAAGAGGGCCAATAAAAAAGGGGCACCGCCCCTTCTCAATTACTTACAACTAAAATCATATTAAAAACTTGAATCTAGGATCGAACCAAGTGAAATATGCGAAACTAAAATCGGGATGTTTTATCCCTGATTCAGAAGTAAATTTATTTTACTCAACGCTAAAAAACAAGTGTCAAGTTTGCCAAGTTTGATAAATTGAGCATAATATTAATCTCGCCTCACAAAGGCTATTAAGCTATAAATCAAGAAGAATCAAGTAGGAATAAGCTTTATCTGGTGGTAACTATTTGATTTGTCTTTCAAAATAACTACTTTAAGACTAGCCATTGTAAGTAATTAACCCCTAAAAAACAATCACCATGAAAAAGATATTCTGCACCTTCATTTTGCTTTCCACAGTAATCATTTCTATTGCTCAAAATCATGCGGAAAAAGAACTTAGCATAGATGATCAAACAGCACTAAAGTTGACTGCAACTGTTCAAGTATCTCCTGACAATTATAATCATCTTAAGAATTGGGTTATTTCAACCGAAGCTGTTGAGTTGGAAATGATCAACGAAAAATCCGGGGAAGCCAGACTTAAAGGAAATAGTTTAATTTATTTGAGCCAGACTCCATCAACTTTTCAAACCAGGATGTACTACACTCTAAGCTTGAAAGAACAAAACAATCAGCTGCAAATTGAAATTAAAGATGTGTACTACGTTTCCTTGCCTGTATATGGAAAACAGGGAACGGCTTCTATAATCTCCTATCCTTCTGATTGGTTCTCCAAAGAGAAGCTTTATAAGAAATCAGGAAAAGAGCGTTATCTGAATTCAATGGTAAAACAAAATACCATTTCGAAAATGAATGAGCTGATGGATTCAGCTTTGGCTTTTATGAATTAGAAGTTTCACGCAAAAACATATAAAGAAAAACGCAAAGGTGAATAATTCATCTTTGCGTTCTTCGTATTTTATACTTTCTCAATCATTATTTCCCAAAAAAGTACAGCTCTCTTTTCGGGCATTGGAAGGTCAAGCTGGTTAGACGCAGAAAAATTTTAGAAAGACGGGGAAGCTGAGAACTTGTTCGGAGATCACCCCGCCGCACTTAAATTTTTCAAGTATAAGTAGTTTGAGCTTACTCGCCCTAGATTTTTTGCATCCTTTTTCATCAATGGAACCGACCGAAGGGAGCTCATGAATTCCTTTTTAAAAAATCATTTGATGAATAAAAAGGATGAGCCCTGCGGCTTGAGCAGTCTAACAAAAAAGACATTCCTAAATTATTCCCTTAATAATTTAACAGCTTCCTTGATCTCCTCAATCGCACTAATAATTTCCTCTTCACTGGTATATTTCCCAACCGATAAGCGCAGAGTTCCCATGGCATATTCGAATGGAACATTCATGGCATCAAGTGTTGCTGAAATTTTTACTGCATCGGAATGACAGGCAGCTCCTGCTGAAGCCGCAATATTTGGCATATTGGCAAGAATATCTGCTGCTCTCAGATCCTTAAAGGAAATACTCAAGGTATTTGGCAAAGAGAATTCAGGATTTCCATTGATTCTGCAGTCCCCTAACGCTTCCAAACCTTCTCGCAATAGGCAAATTAAATTTCTCTCTCTTTCCATTCTGCTTTCCGGATCGATCATTGCCAATTCGGCTGCTTTGCCCAAACCTACAACTTCCAGAATATTCTCCGTTCCAGCTCTGCGGTTCATTTCATGATCGGCACCATGAATTAGCTTTTGCAGCTCCACACCTTCACGAACATACAAAGCTCCAATCCCTTTGGGACCATAGAATTTATGTCCTGCTACAGTCAGCAAGTCAAGGCCTAATTCTTTCACATTCACGGGTACTTTTCCAACCGCCTGGGCACAATCGCTATGCACTGCAATATTGTGCTTTTTCGCCAGAGCGGATATCTCTTTCAGTGGCTGCAAAGTTCCCACCTCGTTATTGGCATACATCACCGATATCAAAATTGTATCAGGACGAATGGCTTCTTCCACATCCTTAAGTCTTATCCTTCCTGTTTCGTCAACAGGCAAATAGCTTACCTCGAATCCCTCCTGCTCCAAGTATTTACAAACCTCAATAATGGCAGGATGCTCAATCTTCGTGGTGATAATATGTCTGCCCCTATCCTTGTTCTGGAAAGCATATCCCTTTAATGCATAATTGTTCGATTCGCTCCCTCCACTGGTAAACACAATCTCCTCACACTTGCAGTTCAACAGTTTCGCCATATGCTCACGAGCCTGCTCCACTGCCTTCTTGGTTTGCTGTCCATACCAATGTGAACTTGATGGATTTCCAAAATATTCAAATAAATAAGGCTGCATGGCTTCTGCAACCTCTTTTGCTACCGGTGTGGTGGCGTTATAGTCTAGATATATCATTTTTGTTGTGATTTTTTATTGAGGTGTTTTGTTACGGTTAGTGTTTTTTACTTTTAACAAATATTTTCCATCATTCTTATTCAGCATATTTTTGGTTGATAAATCTTCTAAGTGAGCAATCAATTGATTCTCTGTAATATTATTCGTTATTCTATTCAACAACTGATTAACTGTAAATTCATTATCCTTGAATATTTCAGAAATAATAAGCAATAAACTTGATTGCACTTCCATTGCTGTACTATAAAAGAATTCTTCTGGTATAACTCCAAAAGTAACTTCTTGCTTTTTCATCCTATAAAACTTGACACTTGGATTTTGAGATTTAATAATCGAACAAATTATTTCAATATCGCTTTGATTTGCTCTAATTCCAAAATAAATGGCTTTTAACGAATGAGCAGGATAGAAGTAACTCTTATTTGATTCTTTATGAAAAATCCTTAATTCTTCTTCATATTTCCAATCAATAGACTTGAATGAGAGAAGCTTCTCTATAAAATCTAATTCATCTTTCTCGTTGTATAATAAGTCTAAATTAATGTCAGGAATTTCAGATTCATAAGTAACTTCAAAAGTTTTGGAAAATGGCTTTATATTTGAATCAAATTCAAGACAAAATCCTTGATGGTTATCCGCATAATGTGACCACATTAATAAATTAGAGTTGTTTTTGGAAAAACAACACACTCCAATCTTTGAAAAAGACTCTTGCCTAATATTTTGAAGTGTTTGCAGAATTGATTCTTGAATTTTTAATTTTATTGCAGAAAAAAAACTACCAATATTTTCAACGAAGTTAGAATTCAATTCTTCAATATTGCTGAGTTGTTCTAAAAAATCGCTTTTGTTTTTAAAAATTTGATTCCCGCTTTCGTCATTGAAATCAAAAATGTAATCTATATGTTCTTCACAAAAATTATAGAAATCCTGTTTTGATATATTCTTATTTATTATGCCCAATAAAGCCTTTTTATCAAATTCACGTTTACTATAATCACAATAAAGATCTACGAATTTCTGGTCACTTAATCCTTTTATTTTGGCAGGATGAAAAGTATCAAAAGGATCATTGAAATTTAAAGGATTATTGAAAAATATCTGATTCTTCTGAAGGTTTCTAAGAGAGTATGAGTTTATTGGTGAATATTTAAACATTTTTCAAAAAATTAGTATTCAATTTGTATTAGTCACAACGTAGAAAAAAACTCGATTGTATTTATTTCTATTATATCTATTCAAAAGCGTATGTTTATCTAACTAATATTGATAGGTATTATACACATATTATGTTTCTGCCTGTGAATTTACAAAACAATCCTCCACAAGAGAAACATTCCCCTTAATATTTTACACTCAATTATAGCATCTACTACCGATCTAGATCTATGATATAGATTTTACATTACCAATTGACGAGAGTTCATTTTTGTCTAAAAATTGGCTTTGCACACTGACGAGAGATCTTTTTTGTGGCGAATTCGCTATTGCACATTGACGAGAGCATTTTTTTGTGCCAAAACTGCCTTTACATTTTATCGAGAGTTAATTTTTGTCCCAAAATTGGCTTTACAAATCGTCGAGAGATCTTTTTTGTGGCGAATTTGCATTGCACATTGTCGAGAACATTTTTTTGCATCAAAACTGCCTTTACATTTTGTCGAGAGTGATACTGTCTCAAATTCTATCGGAATGCATTTTCTAGCTTAGGCCCATGCAGGCTTATATAACAAACAAACTCAAAAGGGCGATGCCCTTTGCTATTGCTTTGAGCCTTTCAGGTTCATCCTTTGTGTTCTTTGTGAAACACCTTTGTGCCCTTCGTGGTTAACCCGCAAAAGTCAACATCAATACTTCACCACCCTAAATTCAGTTCGTCGGTTCAAGGCCTTGCCCTCTTCGGTATTGTTGTCGGCTATTGCCTTGCTCGATCCAAATCCTTTGTACAGCAAGCGTTCCTTTTCAATTCCTTTGGCAATCAGGTAATCGCACACAGCCTTTGCCCTGTTTTCCGATAAGCTCAAATTGTGTTCTTCGGATCCTGTGTTGTCGGTATGGCCCGAGATCTCAACAATCAAGTCCTGGTTCTGATTCATCAACTTGAATAGGATTGACAATTCGCTCTCTGATTTTGGCAGAATTTCCCATGAATCGGTATCGAAAAACACATTGCGTAGTACAATTTCACTACCTGTAACCAGTTTTTGAAGACCAATATTCAATTCTTGCGGCTGATTCTTTTCCTGATTCTCCAAGAGTGAAAAATGATCTGAATAATACAAATATCCCTCACTTTCGGCGGCAAACAAATACTCTTTTCCTGCAGGCAAGCACAGCAGGTATTTCCCATTTACCCGATCCGAGTGAATTCGGGCAAGCGTATCTTTCGAACTCAAATCGATCAATTGCAAAAAGGCATACAGGTTTTCCTTTGTATCCACATCGTAAATCTTCCCTTTCAGCCACGAAAC
Organism: Marinifilum fragile JCM 15579; assembly: GCF_001310955.1. Lineage (GTDB taxonomy): Bacteria > Bacteroidota > Bacteroidia > Bacteroidales > Marinifilaceae > Marinifilum > Marinifilum fragile. The sequence goes on along the minus strand of NZ_BAZX01000003.1, from coordinate 296,642 downwards.
CATTGGGGGTTGATGTTCCTTGGGCAAATCGAACACAAAAATATCCTTTCCTTTTCCCTCTATCCTGTTGGATGCAAAGTAGGCCTTATCGCTTTTTGCATTGATTACCAATCCCAATTCCTCGCCATATGTATTAATCGGATATCCCAGGTTCTCTGGCTCCGACCACTTCCCATCTTCCTGAAGTGTTAGTTTATACAAATCGTAAGATCCCATACCCGGTAGTCCATCCGAGGCAATCACCAAATACTGATTGCTGGCATGAATAAAAGGTGACATCTCATTGTTTGCCGTATTGAAATCCATATTTACAGGTTTCGACCACCTTTGTCTGCCATCGGCTAAGTTTTCCATCAGCTCCGATCGCCAAATGTCCATTTTGCCCTTACCGCTTTTGCGATTACTCACAAAATAAAGCACTCTTCCATCGGCCGAAATGCTTGGTTGTGCCTCCCAAGCTGCCGAATTTATGGTAGGTCCTAAATTCCTGGGCTGCGACCAATTGTCTCCCTCACGAACCGAATAGTAAAGATCGCATCTGCCTAATCCATCCTTTCTGCCACAAGCGGTGAAATACATGTATTGCCCATCGGCAGTTATGGATTGAGCTCCTTCGTTGCTTGTGGTATTAATGATTTCCGATAAACCTTTGGCCGGTCTCCAAACCTCGTTCTCTTTTGTAGATATCCAGAAATCCTCTTGCAGCTCCAATTTTACTTCCGTAGATTTTTCGGCCAGACTCAATCGGGTAAACACCAAAACTTCCTCATCGGCAGTTAAGCTGGGCCAGTATTCATCATACTTGGTATTGATCGCATCCCCAATGTTTATGGCTTAAAATCTACTGGATTCGCAATCATATTCATCGCAAAATCACAATTCTTAATCAGTTTTTGCGCCTTTGCCTTATTTCGAGATGAGATTTTTGAGAAGCATAGAAAATCTTCAAATTTGCTTTTGGCTTCCTGATATTTCCCTTGTTTTAAATAAGCATTTCCCAAATTAAGATGTACACGTGGAAAATAAGAGCCATCAATTTCTATTGCTTTCTGATAGGCTTCAATTTCAGCCTCACGATTCTGTAGGGTATAATATACATCTGCCTGAAAAAGGTAAGCCTCAATAAATTTGTCGTTCACCTCCAAGGCTTTGCTTAAACTTTCCAAAGTTTTCTGATTGTCCCTGTTTCGATAATACTGCCCGGCTTCTTCGTAAAAGTGTATGGCCCTGCGCGATTTGATACTATATTTCTTCTGCGCAAAAGAAACATTCACCATCAAAATCACCAGAAAAAATATTGTGCTCTTTTTCATCTTTCTATAAGTTTGTTTTACCCCACGCTCACCCTTCAATTCCCTACAGGGAACAACACACCAGATAAGCCCCTTTAGGGGTTTGGGGTAAGAAGAGCGAAATTAAAATCATCTATGACAAATCTCCGCATACAAACAAGTTCTACAAGCATCCTGATTTTCCACCTGAGTAAATGGAATCTTCGGATCAAAAATCTCTTCGAACATTTCCTGCAAAGCTTTTGTAAATTCTTCCTTGTATACTCTGTAATCATCAACTGGTTCCGGTTTCGAACGACCTTCTTTTCGTGCCAACATACACGTAAACTTGTTGTTGAAGAATTCTTTCAGACTATACACGCCAGGCGAAATAGCCTCTGCTGCTTTTGTCTTATCCTCATAAAACAAGCAATACAATAAGGTTTGAAAAGCTGCTTTGTTTCTGTTCTTTCCTTCTTTCTCGAATAAGGATTCTATGTCCTTAAAAAACAAATCTGCCTTACCCGTTTTGTAGTCCAGGATTCGAATGGTACCATTTGCCCTGTCAACACGGTCAATCAATCCCTTAATGTTTACCTTTCTATCTCCCGATATCGGAATCTGAATTCTATATTCATCTTCTAATGATAGGATTTGAAATGGAGCAAATTGTTGATCCAGGATCAATATCCTATCAATGTACTTTTTAAGGATATCAAAAATCAACAAGTTTCTTCCTGATATCTGAACCTCTTTATCTTTCGGCGTTTTAAAATAGGTATCGCGAAAAGCGGTCTTCAGTTTCGTCTCAATCAGATCTTTGTCTTTTCTAATGATTTCCAGATCTTCCCTTTCCAATGTTTTGCCAACAAATGGCTTGTAAAGATCTTCCAGAGTATTGTGAAACAGGTTCCCAAAAGTAGGCGGATCAATCTCTTCCAATACCTGATCGGGTTCCTTTAATCCTGCAATGTATTTAAAGTAAAAACTCAATGGACAAGCCAAATAAGTATTCAAAGCCGAAGGAGAAAAACTCCTGAATTGATCTCCGCAATATTCCGCCAGGCGATTTAAAATTCGCTCGTTCTTCTCAACACTTATGGGTTTGGCCTCTTTTAACGAGATATCATATCCCGGACTCGATTCTTCAATATCAAAATTAGATTCATATTTCAATTGATACAAAAATCGGCTCATCTCCCCAGTTCTGATTCCATCACTTTGGGTACTATATAGCAGTTTGATATCATCAGCACGCTGTATCAATCGGTAAAAATAGTAGGCAAAAATGGCATCCTGATGGTCGATGGTTGGCATTCCAAATCCCTTTCTCAGGTGATATGGAATGAATGAATTTGCGGTACCAGTTTTCGGCAATTTCCCCTCGTTCATCGAGAGAACCACCAACTTTTTAAAATCCAGCAAACGCGTTTCCAGAATCCCCATCACCTGCAATCCCGCCAAAGGTTCTCCTTCAAACGGAATGCTCAATGTTTGAATCATTTTCTCCAAAATCTTGTAGAAAGTATCCTGTTTTACCTCTATCTGATGCTGATCCAACAACGCTTTCAATCTCTTAATTGCCAAAAACAGGTGGTAAATATACTCCTGCTCAATCTTGTCAACCAATGATTTTTCTTCCTCTTTGGTTTCCAACCTTTGGTAAACATTCTGCAGCAAATTCAATAGGTACATGGCAAATTGATTCACATCCTTCACGGGTGTAAACAGCTTTTCGATTACCTCATCGCCTGTTAAAAGCTTTTGTGAAACCTTTATTTTGTTGGTGGTTAGAATATTTTGGGTTAGCTCATGGGCCAATTCAGGATTTACCGAATTCAAATACTGATGATTCAGCAACGCCAACACCTCTTTATGATGAAACTCTACTTCTCCACCAATTTTTCTGGAGCTCTTTTGCATATCAATTACCAAACGCAACAAACTGGCAACCGGTGTATTCTTTGCAGGATATCCCATGGTAACATTTACATTCTCTACCACCTCTGGAATGGAATGCAAAACAGGGAGCAATAGTTCCTCATCAGCCAAAACAATGGCTGTTTCTTCCGGTGCTACATCCTCATCCTTGCAAAATGCTTGCACCACAGAGTGAGCATATTTGGCCTGCCCAACCTCTGATGACAGAGACACAAACTCCACCTTTGCTTTGTTCTCTTTGATGTTTGAAAAGCTCAATTCAGTTTTAGGAGCAGGAAATCTTTTGATATTGTCTCGCAAAAACAGACCTGCTTCATGGTATGGATTCTTCAGGTAAGATTCATCGTAATCCCAATAAAATTCGGCAAGCTCTTTCTTCTTCAAGAACTCGAACAAATCAATCTCGCATTTATTTAATGCATTGAACCCTACAAAAATTACCTTTTTAGCATCGATTTGAATTCCTCCCGATTCCAATCCATCTATCAAATTCCTTGAAGCCATTCCCTCATAGGCCAGTTTTTCCGACTTCAGCTCCTCTCTCAAATCGGTATAAATACCAAACAGATTCTCCCACAAATTCACGAACTCCTTTTGGTGCTCAGAATATTTTTCAGGTTTAAAGCTGCTCCAAAATGCCTGTATTGCCTCAACCTGTTCATCCGTTAAATAGTCGAACAGATTCTCAATCTCTTTTTCATCCGCCAGATTTTGAAACAAATGCTCGGCATTTACCCTGTACTTGTCCAAATCATCAAAATCACCAAGTAACATCTCTCCCCAGTGATAAAACTCATCGAAGCTTTCGCTTACCTTCATTCTTTTCACATAGATTTTGTACAAGCGAAACAGCAATCCCAAATTGTCTTCTATCTGTAAATTGGACAGAGAACGAAAAAACTCGCTAATGGTAAATACTCTTGGTGCCCAAAGTGGCTGTTCAACCAATTCGTTCAGGTACTTTGAAAAGAACAGACCAGCCCTTCGGTTCGGAAAAACCAAAATGCAATCCGATAATTCATTGGTATATTTTGAGTAAAGCTCTTTGGTAATTTGTTGTAAGAATGAGTTCATATATAGTGTAAGAGATTAGTTAAATTGATGAATTCCGTAAGGCAATACAATTTCAATATTTTGCGATTGAAACATGCCATTGGGATTTAAACCCGGTTTTCCTTCCGGGATTTCTACGCCCAAATTCTTGTAATACTCTACCCAAAATGGCAGATATTCACCTGATTGATTATCCTTAAATGTCATGGGATTTAATTGAAACACCTCTGTTGAATCACCAGTATTTACAAACATTTCATAAATCAATTCTGAACAGTAATAGCTTGAATCACCAATTACATAAATATTATCGTAGGGAAAATTCAATAAGCTTTTTCCATAAGTCATAGCTGCATCAATTCTGGAATCCAACTTGTTATTTAATCTACCAATGGCAACTTTATTGTTTCTTATTAAAAAACTATCCAAACTCGTTAAAGAAACTCCTTTCGATATGGCTTCCAACACATAAATTTTCCCTTTAGAGTCAATATCAACCATACCCACATGAGAAAAATTCAACTTCTTCTCTCCTCCAGTAACCGATTCAATAGCATCTGAAATGGAATCGCTATTTAAATCCTGAAAAATTAGATCGCCTTTACGGAATTCAAACTGCGTTTTTTTTTGTAAATTATCACAGCTTGAAAAATGTAGAATAGTCAGCACTAAAATTATGGTGCGAAAAAATGTCATACTATGAAATATTGATGTTTTTGAATGCAAAACTAAATTAATTGGAAAATGCAACAAACGAAAAAATAGCTCTGTATTTTTTCTGTAAATGTTAAACAGCGTTAACTCATAGAAAATGTCTATAAGCTCATTTGAAAAAAAAATGACATTTTGGTCTTTTATTCCTGTTTATCATGACTTGTTCAATTTCAAAATTAATACATTTGTTTAAGCAACAACAAAAATCAGACAAGTACAACAAACAATTCTATGGATAAATTCAGTTTTTTGGGTAATAGTGAAATCGACTATATTGATGAACTATACCAATCCTATAAAAAAGATCCCTATTCGGTAGAAGAAACATGGAGAACGTTTTTCCAGGGATTCGATTTCGCATCGGCTAATTTTCCGATAAAACAAGAAAGTTCCGAAAGCTTGCCTGCCAGCGAATCAATGAGCAAGGAATTCAATGTAATGAACTTGATTCAGGCTTATCGACAAAGGGGGCATTTATTTACCAAAACCAATCCAGTAAGAACCAGAAGAAAATACTTCCCTACACTGGATATTGAAAATTTCGATCTTACAGAATCAGATTTGGAAACTCCATTTCATGCTGGGAAAGAAATTGGTATTGGAGTAGCAAAATTAAAAGATATTGTAACTCACTTGCAGGAGACTTATTGTAAGTCGGTGGGTGCAGAATATGTTTTTGTTCGTCATCCGCAAATGTTGAGATGGCTGCAAAAGAAAATGGAGAGTTCGAAGAATACTCCGCAGTTTACCGATGAGCAACGCAAGCACATCTACTACCATTTAAAAATGGCTGTTGGTTTCGAGAACTACATTCACAAGAAGTTTGTAGGGCAAAAAAGATTCTCATTGGAGGGTGCAGAAACTCTTATTCCTGCTCTGGATGCCATGATTGAGCGTGGTGCTGAATTGGGCGTTCAGGAGTTTATTTTTGGTATGGCTCATCGAGGCAGACTAAATGTTTTGGCCAATATCCTTGAGAAACCTTATGAGAATATCTTCAAGGAATTCGTTGGTGAAGAATACGAAGAGGACATTGCTCTAGGGGATGTAAAATATCATCTGGGTTATGGGAATACTGTAAAAACAGACGATGGCAGTGAAGTTAAACTTCAGTTGGCTCCAAATCCTTCTCATTTGGAAACCGTTGGAGCCGTGGTTCAAGGAATTTCACGATCAAAAATTGACAATGATTACGAAGGCAATCAGGATCGATTGGTTCCTGTTGTGATACATGGTGATGCTGCAATTGCCGGACAAGGAATTGTATACGAAATCATTCAAATGTCTCAACTGAAGGGATATAAAACAGGTGGTACCATCCATTTGGTGATTAACAATCAAGTTGGATTTACAACCAATTATCTGGATGCAAGATCGAGTACTTACTGTACCGACGTGGCTAAAGTAACTCGCTGTCCTGTTTTCCATGTAAATGGTGATGATGTAGAAGCATTGATTTTTACCATTAAAATGGCAATGGAATACCGTCAGGAATTTAATACCGATGTTTTCATTGATATTCTATCGTACAGGAAGTATGGACATAACGAAGGCGATGAACCTCGTTTTACTCAGCCAATTTTATACAAGGAAATTGCCAAGCATAAAAATCCTAGAGACATTTATGCCGATTATTTAATTCAGAAAGGTGTTTATTCTCAAGCAGAAGTAAAAACCATTAATTCGGATTACAACAAACTGTTGGATGACAAGTTTGAGCTTTCTAAAACATTTGATAAGGTTATCATTCAGCCATTCCTGGATAATTATTACAAAGGCATTCGATATTCAGTTGAATCTGATTTCGAATCTTCTCCTGAAACTGGTGTGAATAAAAAGACACTACTATCATTAGCGGATAATTTTACTTCCCTTCCTGAAGATTTAAAATTCTTCAAGAAGATTGGAAAGTTAATGGGCGATAGAAAGAAAATGGTAGAAAACGATCAGCTTGACTGGGCAATGGGTGAAATGTTGGCTTACTCAAGTTTGTTAACCGAAGGAAATTCTGTTCGAATTAGTGGTCAGGATTCTGAACGCGGAACCTTCTCGCACCGTCATGCAGCCTTGGTGATTGAGGATACCGACAAGAAATATTTCCCACTTAAAAATCTTTCGGAAGATCAGGCTCCATTCCATGTTTACAATTCATCATTAAGCGAATATGGTGTATTGGGTTATGAATATGGTTATGCATTGGCGCATCCTTCTGGATTGACCATTTGGGAAGCCCAGTTTGGTGATTTTCACAATGTAGCTCAGGCAGTAATCGATCAGTACATTAGTGCTGCCGAAGACAAATGGGGAATTAAGAATGGTTTGGTGATGTATTTGCCTCATGGATACGAAGGACAAGGTGCCGAGCATTCAAGTGCCAGAATGGAGCGTTTCCTAACACTTTGTGCGCACAACAACATGCAAATCACCAATCCAACTACTCCTGCCAACTTGTTCCACATGTTGCGCAGACAGGTAAAGAGAGATATCAGGGTACCATTAATTTGCTTCTCACCTAAGAGTTTGCTTCGTCACCCAGCTTGTGTTTCCAGCATGGACGAAATGGCAAAAGGCAAATTTCAGGAAGTAATTGATGACAACAACGTTATTTCCGAAGAAGTAAGAAGAGTTGTATTCTGTACCGGAAAAGTATATTTTGATTTATTGGCTCAGAAAGAAAAGCTAAATGCTCAGGATGTTGCCTTGGTGAGAATGGAACAATTGTATCCTTTCCCACATCAGCAAGTGGATAAGGTATTGGAAAGATATCCAAATGCCATCCTTCATTTATGGGTTCAGGAAGAACCTGAAAATATGGGAGCATGGACATTTATCAATTACAATTTCCGCAACAAAGAGGTGAAATTGGTTCCTGTAGCTCGTCAGGCTAGTGGTAGTCCGGCAACAGGATTATCCAAAATTCATATGCTGGGTCAAAACGAGATCATCAACAAAGTATTTAGAAAATGTGATTGTGATAGAAAATTAAAATATTGCGGATTACAATGTGTTGAAGGAAGTTCTCATGAAGAAATACTGCAAACTCATGAATACTTTGAGGAAAAGAAGAGCAAATTATTAATGTAGAAAACTATCAAGAAAACATATCCCAATGATTGAAATAAAAATACCAAGTCCTGGAGAATCCATTTCAGAGGTTGAAATAGCCAATTGGTTTGTTGCCGATGGCGATATTGTAGAAAAAGATCAAGACATTGCTGAAATTGAATCGGACAAAGCGACTCTAACTTTAGTAGCCGACGAAGGAGGAAAAATTGAAATTCTTGCGCAAGAAGGTGATACTGTAGAAGTTGGTTCAGTAGCTTGTAAAATTGATACCAGTTTTGCAGGTGAAGCTCCTAGTCCAAAGGTCGAAGCTCCAAAAGAAGAAGTTGTTGGAGAGAAAGCAGAAAAAACATCAAGTTCAGCTCCAGCAGCCGATATCAAATCTGAAAATTACAAGGATGTAAAAATCTCTCCGGTTGCCAAAAAGCTGATGGAAGAAAACCAGCTTTCGGTTGATGATGTTATTGCAGGCTTGCAAAGATTATCCAAAAAAGATATTCAGGCAGTTGTTGACAACAAAAACAATCAACCTATAACAGTTGCTGCTGCTCCAAAAGAAATTTCACGCGAAGAGAAACGCACCAAAATGACCAATCTTCGCAAGAAGTTAAGTGCTCGTTTGGTATCGGTGAAGAACGAAACTGCCATGTTAACTACCTTTAACGAGGTTGACATGAGTGCAGTAATGGAGTTAAGAAAAAAGTATCAGAAGAAATTCGTTGAGACTCATGACATCAAATTGGGTTTCATGTCATTCTTTACCAAAGCGGTTACCGAGGCCTTAAAGGCTCACCCAATGGTGAACTCGATGATTGATGGAGAAGAAATTGTAACGCCTGATTTTGCCGATGTTGCAATTGCCGTGCAAACACCAAAAGGATTGATGGTTCCTGTTATCAGAAATGCAGAATCGTTAGGTTTGGCTGATATCGAAAAGAAACTAATGGAGCTGGCTACCAAGGCTCGCGCGGGTAAAATTAGCCTGGATGAAATGACTGGCGGAACCTTTACCATCACCAATGGTGGTGTGTTTGGATCTCTTTTGAGTACCCCAATTATCAACCCACCTCAATCGGGAATTTTAGGAATGCACAATATTGTTGAGCGACCAGTTGCTGTAAACGGCAAGGTAGAAATTCGCCCAATGATGTACATTGCACTTTCCTACGACCACCGTGTAATTGATGGTAAGGATTCGGTAGGATTCCTGGTGAAAATCAAAGAAATGATTGAAAACCCACACAAAATGTTGTTCGACGGAAAAGATCCGGATAGCATGCTGCTGGGATTATAAAAATAAAAGAAGAGCGATGAAATTTCATCGCTCTTCTTTTTTTATAATTTACTCACATATTTCTTTTTTTCTCGTCTGCTAAATTCTTGAGTTATTAACTCATCATTGCAATCTGACGAATAGTAATTATTTGGAAGCAACAAAGATCTACCTCCTTTGTAACAAAAAATTGGATTCACATATCCGTATTGATTGTGTTTATTTTCTTCTTGCTTAGAATCAAACAATTTTTTTGTTTTAAGGTAATACACCATTAATGTCAGCCTGCAATTTTTATTAGAGTCGAACCTTCCCACAATTCCTATTGGATCCATTGGGTTTACCATATCCCCTTCTTTTACATTTATGGTTCCTGATTTAAATCCAGAGTATTCAGCTAAAGTGCCATCTTTATGCTCTATGAGAACTCTATTCGTAGAACTCACAAAACTGTATTTTCGCGTGGTATCAGCTATATGTTTATCTTCAACTTGCACTACCAATCCTTTTCGTGCAGCAACAACAGTTTCCTCTTTTTCAACATTAAACACAAATGCATTAAAATCATCAGGAGAACCATTTCCAAAGGTAAGTCCCATGTATTCTGCCTTACGCACTTTTACTTTTGTGCCTGGTTTAAAAGGCAACATATAAACCATATCATCTTTAATTTTAGGGTTCACCTTTCCCCTCTGATAAATGTAAGTATAAGAAAATCCTATGCCATTAGCCGGATTTTTTGGTTTCAAAGTAAAAAAACGACCTGTACGTCCACTTACATGCGATCCATAACTTGTTTGCATGGCATTAGTTAAATCATCAAATTTAATTAGCAAATAGTAGGTTCCATAAACCTTTTTGGAATAGGTAAAATCAACACTATTATCACTTTTTCTTTCGTATTTCAACTCAATATCAGATTGAGCTAAAGATGTTTTACCTACTACAACAAGCAAGCAAAAACAAATACACAAGGTAATTTTATTCATAAAGGTAATATTAACTGATCATATACTTTACAAATGTACATTTTATTTTTACAACATAAAAAAAATACAATAAAGTAAAATGTTCTTTAACAGATTAAAGTCATAAGCAAACACTTGCAAATAGTCTAAAATCGTAATACAACTATTCCTTTTTCTTTGTTTTATTTTTCCTCCTGATCAATTCCAAAGCCTCATCGTAAAAAAAGCCTGACAGAACACTGCCAGGCTTTAAGCTATATCATTGAACCTAGATTTTATAATCTTTGTCCTCTCAAAATCACCGCATCAATCAAATTACTTCCATAAGCATATGGCATAAATTCAATAGATGGAATTTCTTTAGTAATAAAGACGTTCGCAATCTTACCACGTGCAATACTTCCCAACTCTTCCTGAACACCCATTGCGTAAGCCGAATTGATGGTTGTAGCATTCACTGCCTCCTGTGGCAACATTTTGTAATTGATACAAGCCAACGACATAATGAATTTCATATTTCCAGATGGTGATGAACCTGGATTAAAGTCAGAAGCCAAAGCTACTGGTAATCCTGCATTCATCATATCGCGCACAGGTGAACAAACCATGTTCAAAAAGAAAGCTGCACCCGGTAATACAGTTGGCATGGTTTCAGAATCTTTCAAACACTTGATTTCTTCCTCTCCAACAAACTCAAGGTGATCAACCGAAAGTGCATTATACTTCACTCCTACTTGAATACCTCCCGAGTAATCCAACTCATTGGCATGGATTTTAGGACGCATACCATACTTCATCCCTGCATTCAAAATACGATCAGTCTCTTCTACAGTAAAGAATCCCTCGTCACAGAACACATCAATGTAGTCTGCCAATTCTTCTGCAGCAACCATAGGAATCATTTCGTTGATTACCAAATCAACATACTCTCCCTGACGACCTCTGTATTCTGCAGGTACAGCATGTGCACCCAAAAAGCTCGATTTAACGGTTAGTGGTGTTGTTTCTTTAATTCGCTTGATTACTCGAAGCATCTTCAACTCATCCTCAACAGTCAATCCATAACCACTCTTGATTTCAACCGCACCGGTTCCCATGCTGATGATTTCATGAATGCGTTCCATAGCTGCTTCGTACAATTCATCTTCGGTTGCATTGTGCATCCGTTTTGCTGAATTCAAAATTCCACCTCCACGCTTTGCTATTTCTTCGTACGAAAGGCCTTTAATCTTATCTGTATATTCAATCTCACGACTACCAGCATATACCAAATGAGTATGCGAATCGCAAAATGATGGAAATACCATGCGACCTGTAGCATCGATCTCTTCTACATGATCAAAACCTTCCATTTCATCGTAATTTGGCATATCTTCCATTTTACCAAAATCCGAAATCTTCTCATCCTCAATAAGCAAATATGCATCATCAATGCAATTCAAATTTGCCATATCGGTACCAGCAACCCACTTTCGTGGAGTTTCCTCAACCTGAACAAGAGTTTTTATATTACTTATTAACAGTTTCATATCTATATCAATTAATAATTAGCAATTCATAATGAACCATTTGAAGGAAAGAATTAATACTGAAGGTATCACTGTTTCAATCCATATCCACTCATTCACTTTAACATGCAAATATTAGCTAATTCTGAACAAATTGCAAACCTTTTCGATCTGCTCTTTAAAATTATTTTATATCACTGATTCTGTACATATTTTTCTATTTTTACGCATTCAATTTTAAGGGGTAAAACCAAAACACAATCTAAATCAACCTATATGTTTAAAAAGATACCACACACTTATGTAATTGTATTTGCAATAGTTGTATTATCTGCAATATTAACTTGGATCATTCCAGGAGGAGAATTTGATCGAACAACAGTAAACGTGAATGGCACCGACCGTGAAGTTATTGTTCAAGGGTCATATCATCAAATTGAAAGCCAAGGACAAAGTTGGGAAATTTTTTCTTCTTTCTTTAAAGGATTTGTTGACAAGGCCGATATTATCATGTTTATTTTGGTAATTGGTGGGGCATTCTGGATTATGAATGCCAGTAAATCTATTGATGTAGGGATTTATTCATTTCTTAAATTCACACAGAAACTCGAGAAGAATAAAACCATACGGAAAATTGGAGTCAACAACATTATACTGACCTTAATCATGCTGGTATTTAGTGCCTTTGGCGCCACATTTGGGATGAGTGAGGAAACCATTGCCTTTGTCATCATTTTTGTTCCGATGTCCATTAAAATGGGATATGATTCTATTGTTGGGGTTTGTATCTGTTTTGTGGCTGCCGGACTTGGATTTGCAGGAGCACTTTTAAATCCATTTACCATTGGTATTGCACAAGGTTTATCGAATTTGCCATTATTCTCGGGTATTGAATACAGGTTATTTTGCTGGCTGGTAATTAATGTAATAGGATTTGCTTTCATTTTAAGATATGCAGCTAAGATTCGCAAAAACCCACAAGCATCTTTGGTATACTCCGATGATGCTTACTGGAGAAAACATACCGATACAGATATCGAAGAGTTGGAATTCTATACTCCAAAATCAGCATGGGTTACCTATTTCATTCTTTTAATTACAATGGTAGTTTTCTCTTTCCATTATCCAATGACTACCTTGAAAGTTGGTAATTCGGAAATGACAACCTATGTACTACCAATTGTTACAGGACTATTTGCAATTTTAGGTCTGGTATCTCTTCTTAAGTCAGTACACTTTTACATTCTAAACCTATTACTTTTTACAATTATTTACCTGATTGTTGGTGTAATGGGATATGGTTGGTACATCATGGAGATTGCGACCTTATTCTTTGCCATGGGTATTTTCTCGGGTATTGCATTCAATAATACTGCCAACGAAATCACAAACCTATTTCTTGAAGGAGCAAGAGACATTCTTTCTGCTGCAATGATTGTAGGTTTAGCAGGTGGTATTCTAATTGTATTGGAAGAAGGAAATGTGATCGATTCGATTCTTTACTATATTTCACAATCGATGAACGATTTTGGTAAGATGGCTTCAGTTTCTATCATGTATCTGATTCAGAATATTATTAATGTAATCATCCCTTCGGGATCTGCCAAAGCAGCTTTAACTATGCCAATGATGTCTCAGTTTTCTGATTTAATTGGTGTATCGCGTCAGGCAACTGTAATGGCATTCCAGTTTGGGGATGGTTTTACCAATATGATAACACCAACTTCGGGCGTATTAATCGGCGTTCTTGGAGTTGCAAAAATTCCATACGACAAGTGGGTAAAATGGATTGGCGGATTTATGGCAATTCTGATCATTCTAGGATTATTACTTTTGATTCCTACTGTTACCATGGAGTTAAATGGATTCTAAAAAAATATACAAACAAAGGGGCTCAAAAGAGCCCCTTTTTAATTCTACTAACCACACGGGAAATTAATATCCGGGATTTTGGGAAAATAATGGATTCAAATCTCTTTCTCGTGTTGGAATAGGCCAAACTGTTTTACCAGCACCAAATGCGGCTGCAGAAAAATTTGGATCTCCTACAGGTCTTAAACCCTGTTCATTTCTTAAAAGATCCATTCTTCTATGCCCCTCGAAACAAAGTTCCTTTCTTCTTTCCTCTAAAATATCATCTAGCTCAACGAAGATAAATCAGCCAAACCAGCACGATCTCTAAGAGTATTAATGTCATCTAAAGGATCTTCACCTGTTGAGGTTCCTGCTCTGAAGTTAGCCTCTGCTCTTGTCAAGTACATTTCTGTAATTCTTATTACTGGTGCATTATCAGCGTTGGTTATTCCATCAACGTATTTTGTAGTAAAGAACGAAATTGTATTCTGAGCATCAGTACCTTGCTCCGTAAGAGTTGTAAAACGCAAGTCATTATCAGTATCATACGCATTAATTAAATAATCAGAGAAAGGAGCATCTCCACGTCCTTCTGGTGATGGATTGTATAATCCAGAAAATCCTTCTCCACTATTCTGTCCATCTGCCGCAGTGTTAACCAAAGTGAAAATATGTTCCTTGGAACCTTCGTTTTGGAAGAAACTATAATCCTCGGCTAATTCAAAATTAGTATCGTTGATTACTGCATTAGCTAAAGTTGCCGCATCCGACCATTCACCTCTATATAGGTGCAGTCTGGCTCTCAGTGCTTGAGCGGCTCCTCTTGTAGCCAAAGTACGATCTGTTCCTGTTAAGTTTGCTATAGCAAAGTCCAAATCTGCAGCAATAAATGCATGTACATCATTTAAACTAGATCTTGGAATTTCAAACTCTGTTGTACTACCAGTAAAAATAAAATCTACAATAGGCAAACAGTCGTTTGAACCATTAGAAAGCTGATATGGTGCCGAAAACCAATTGGCCATATTAAAATAGATCAATGCTCGAATAAATCTTGCTTCTGCAATTAAGGCATTCTTATCTGCTTCTTCAAAACCAGGTTCATCTAAAGCTGGCACACCATCAATAACAAAATTAGCGGCCATTACAACTTCAAAGCAGTCTCTCCAAACTTCTTCAATTGAAGTATTATTTGCAAGTATTGTAAAATCTCTTACTTGCAAGAAAGTTGGGAAAGATCCTACAAATCTAACATTATCAGCATGCCACTCTCCCATTGATTGTGGAGTACCATTTAATACATCATCATCCTGACATTTACTATACAACCCCATTACAGCTAATTCTGCTCCCTGACTTGTTGTAAAAATAACATCTTGTGATACATCATCTTCCGGTACCAAATCCAAATCATTATCGCACGACGCCATAACTAATAGCATTGTGAAAAATATTGGTAATATATATTTAATTTTTTTCATCATTTTTTTAAGAATTAGGTTCAACATTATTAAAAGCTTACTCTTAAACCAAGAATGTATGATTTAGACTGAGGAGGCGTAAAGAAAGTCTCTCCTTGTGCAAGAGGATCGGTATCATCCGTAACTTCTGGATCAATACCTTCAAGATCATTACTCTTAATGGTAAACACATTATTCATGGTAACATAGAATCTAGCAGACTTAATAAATCCACCCATTAAATTAAGGGTTGACTCAGGTAGTGTATATCCTAAGGTTAAGTTCTTCATGCGTAAGTATGATGCATTAAATAAGAATAAATCTGATCGTTGAGCAAAAATACCAGCTGTAGAACTTGATGGTGATGGGGCATAAGCATTATCGCCAGGCTGCTTCCAATAATTCAATACTTTTTTACGAATATTAAAGGTAGCTGTTGCACGATCTGTAAATCTAAAGCCATCAACCATAATCTTGTTTCCAGAACTGTAATTAAAGAAACCACTCAAATCGAAGCCCTTGTATTTTAATGTAGTACTAAATCCTCCAAAAAAATCTGGTTGTGCACTACCAACATAAACACGGTCAGAATCACCTGGGTCAGTTGTTTTTTCTCCATCTGCAGTCAACCATTCAGCATCTCCAGTTTGAGGGTTAATTCCTGAATATCTAATTAAATAGAATTCATTTGCTGATTTTCCTACTACTGCTCTTTGTGCACTTGTACCTGCAATAAAGTTAGATCCATTTACATCTGTACTTGTATTAGGTAAAGCAGTAATTTCGTTTTTAACAGTAGTCATATTAAAGTTGGCACTCCATTCCAATTCAGGAGTTTTAACAATTGTAGCATTAATATCAAATTCAAAACCACTGTTTTGCATTTCACCAACATTTTTAGCAACTGCATCATATCCTGTAATATAGGTTAGTGGTTGATTAATTAACAAATCAGAAATGTCCTTACGATAATACGTCACATCAAATCTTAATCTACCATTTAACCAACGAGATCTTAATCCAAGATCTAATGACTTATTTTCCTCCCACTTCAAACCTTCATTACCAGCCTGGTCTGGAACCAAACCCGGATTACCATTATAGTTTCCATCTGCACCAGCTGTATATAGGAAAAATGAAGGGTAATATCCTATCTTATCATTACCTGACACACCATAACTTGCAGTAAGTTTTAAGAAGTCCAATCCAGGTATTGCATCCTGCATAAATTCCTCTTCAGAAATTGCGTAACCACCAGCAACAGACCAGAATGTACCGTATTTATTCTCTGGTCCAAATCGAGAAGATCCATCTCGTCTTAACGACCCCTCAAAAGTATATTTCCCAGCATAACTATATCCAATTCTGGAGAAAAGTGAGAATAATGACCATTGGTTTCGAATATGCGAAGTTGTTGTTTTTTCTGCAGCAGACTCCACATTTCGTAAGGCATCAAGAGGAAAATTAGATCCTTCAACCCAAGTTCTTCCTAAAGTAGATTCCTCATAAGATATACCCCCTAATGCTGTAACCCTATGCATTCCATTAATTAGTTTATCAAAACTCGCCGTAGTTGTAGTCAACCATTTTGAATCCTCAACAATTCTGTTAGAACCATATCCTCCTGATGAATTAATTTCATATGAACGTTCGGTTTCCTCTACTGAGAGTTGATCAAAACCAAAATCGGTTTTTAGCTTCAACCCATCGATAATATCTAATTCTGCATAAAAATTTCCATAACTTCTTTTCGAGACTACATCATCAAGATCTAGATCCTCTATTGCAATTACATTAGCAATAAAACCTGTGTTTATATAATTTCCATTTTCATCATATGGCTCTACCCAAGGATATTGGAGGTAAGCTGAAGTCATTGGAGCAAATGTAGAATTCTCCAATCCCACACGGTCAATCTTATTCTGACTCACATTTAGGTTGGCACCAATATTTAGATATTCTTTAGCTTTCACTTCAAAATTTAAACGACCTCCAATACGTTGCATTTCATTCCCAACAACAAATCCCTCCTGATCAGAATAAGTTGCTCCCAAATAGTATTTAATACGTTCAGATCCGCCTCGAACAGAAACATCAGCATTATAAGAAAAACCCGTTTGTGTTACCGCAGAAGGCCAATCGAATGATCCTTGTGGCAATTCATCAACACTAGAAGCATCTCCTATATCCACCAAATACTGTCTATATTCATCAGCATTTGTCATATCAATTTCATCTGTTGATTCGGTCCATTGAGTATAGAAATCTGCTGTTACAGTAGCATCTTGTTTATATGAACCACTCTTTGTTTTAATGATAATAACACCATTAGCTCCTCTAGATCCATAAATGGCGGTTGCTGATGCATCTTTTAATACATTCATCGACTCAATATCATTTGGGTTGATATCAATTAAGGTATTCAATCCAGTGTTACCACCTTGTGTATTCGTGTAGTTAAAGTCTGCACCATCATTCATTGGAACTCCATCAACTACAACCAATGGCGAAGAACCTGCTGTTAAAGATCCTACACCACGCACACGAACAACGGAAAATGCACCAAGTACACCTGAAGATTGTGTCATTTGTACACCTGAAGCTCGACCTTGTAACAGTTCCTGAGAAGATGTAGCTGTTAAATTTTCCAATGTTTCTTCATCAATTACAGCAACATTTTGCACCAAGCGTTTCTCATCAACCGTGCCATAACCTACAACTACAACCTCATCCATTCCAATTGATTCTGTTTCTAAAGTTACATTAATAACAGTTTGGCTACCTACAGGTATTTCCTGAGCCACCATACCAACAAAACTAAATACCAAAATGTCAGATGACTTGACCTCTATTGAGTATTTTCCATCAATATCAGTACTGGTTCCTGAGGTTGTACCTTTAATAACGACCGAAACTCCGGGCATTCCCATGCCATCATCGGCACTTGTTACTGTACCTGAAACCTGCTTTGTTTGAGCACTTATCAATTGAGTAGACATGATAATAGCACAAACAATAAATATCAGTCTTTTCATAAATTTCATTTTTTGTTAGAATTACATCAGTAAGGATCGGACTTGCACCCGATAAAATTTTTCAATCCTTAAAACACAAATGCTAATTCAAACCATATAAAATAGCGTGTGCAGTAATACACCTACAACTACAATAGTCTAGTCTAAATTGAACGTAACACCTCTCTACAAAGCCATATAGGCTATGCAATTACAATAAATGGTGGTGGATTTGGGCTTAAGGCGAACAGAGAGTTAGGTCAGTTTATTGAATCCCACTGTCGACAAAAAAGGATTCAATAACAAATCAAATTATAAAACTAATTTGATGTTAATAAAAATGTTTATTGAATTCTACAGATAGTAACTTCATTTTAAAGATTCTTTTCGTTAGTAGAATTAATAACAACAAAGCAATTTCCCCTACAGAATTTGACATGTTGTTTAAAGTTAAAAATTAAGGTCCCTTATATAAAAGATGATCTTCTGATCAAATTCCCTATCAATTTAATGATTTTTTTTCATTAAAAACAAAAATAAAAAAGGAACCTAGCTAGGTTCCTCTCAAGTATTCAGTCATTTAGCTAAATCAATCAGCTTCTGAAATAGCCTCTACAGGACATACTTCTGCGCATGCACCACAGTCAATACAGGTATCTGGATCGATAACATAAATATCTCCCTCTGATATTGCATCAACAGGGCATTCATTGATACAAGAACCGCAAGCGGTACAGTCATCTGATATAATGTAAGCCATAACAATTCGTTTTTAATTGATAAATCACTTGTAATTAAAATTACAATTTGGTTTCAATCAAAACAAGATGTTAATATCCTAAATTCTTATTTAGAATTATTCCAATTAATCATTATATTTACTCCATCAAAACAATTAAACAGACTAAAAAACAATACATGGAATTCGAATATTCTTCAACAACAGTATTAATAGCATTTGGTTTGACATTATTTGCAGGTTTATCTACAGGTATAGGAAGTGCTATAGCCTTTTTTGCAAAGCGGACCAACACCAAATTTTTATCTCTATCCTTAGGATTTTCAGCCGGTGTAATGATTTATGTATCTCTTATTGAGATTTTTCAGAAAGCAAAAGATGCTTTAATCACAGATCATGGCGAAGTTGCAGGAACTTGGTATACTGTACTTTCATTCTTTGGTGGCATTTTATTTATTGCAGTCATAGATCAATTAATTCCTTCTTTTGAAAACCCACATGAGGTTAAAAAGATTGAAGACATTGATGAGACAAATATCAAAAACAAAAAATTGATGAGGATGGGTATATTCTCTGCATTAGCCATTGCAATTCATAACTTTCCTGAAGGATTAGCGACTTTTGCTGCAGCTCTTGCCGATCCAACAATTGCTGTTCCAATTGCTGTTGCCATCGCAATTCATAACGTACCTGAAGGAATTGCCGTTTCCGTTCCAATTTATTATGCTACAGGTAGCAAGAAAAAAGCATTCTTACTATCATTTCTTTCTGGTTTGGCAGAGCCTATTGGAGCTTTAATAGGATTTATTCTTATCTATTCTTTGCTAGGCTTAAACAATACAATTTTTGGCGTATTGTTCGGAGGTGTTGCAGGAATTATGGTGTTCATTTCCTTAGATGAACTATTACCAACAGCAGAAGAATATGGAGAACATCACAATGCAATATATGGATTGATAGCCGGAATGGCAGTAATGGCAGTAAGTCTCTTATTATTTCTTTAAAATACAAAAGCCTCAAACGAGGCTTTTTTTATTTCTTTTCTTTCTTCTTTTCTTCTCTTTGGAAGTATCTACAATATTCCTTTAATCCACATGATTTACATTTGGGTTTTCGAGCCAAACAAACATATCTTCCATGAAGAATTATCCAATGATGAGCTGTAGCAATCAATTCCTCCGGAATATAACTCACCAAAACCTTTTCTGTTTCTAATGGCGTTTTTGACTTGGTTGTTAACCCTAGTCTTTCCGAAACTCTAAAAACATGAGTATCCACCGCCATTGCAGGCTTATCGTAAACAACCGATGCAATTACATTCGCAGTTTTTCTTCCAACTCCCGGAAGTTTTTGTAGCTCTTTTACATCATCAGGAACCACTTCCTTAAAATCCTCTACCAACATCTTTGCCATTCCTAACAAGTGCTTTGCCTTATTATTTGGATACGAACATGATCGGATCAAGTCAAAAATATCATCCTGAGTTGCATGAGACAAATCAAATGCACTGGGATACTTTTCAAATAATGGAGGTGTAATCTGGTTAACCCTTTTATCGGTACATTGAGCTGACAATATAACGGCAACCAATAATTCGTAGGGATTGGTATAATTTAATTCAGTTTCAGCAATTGGCATGTTCTCCTGAAACCAAGCTATTATTTTTTCAAATCTTTCTTTCTTACGCATAGTTAATTCTGTTTTACAATTGCGAGCTAACGAAATTAATAAACTCTAACGAAAAACCTTATTTGCTTGTAGAAAAGTAAGTATTGAGATACTTATTCTTAAATTTGCATCACAATTTTAGCAAAGAACACAATGATATCATATTTACAGGTTGAAAACCTAAGCAAAAGTTACGGAGATCTAACATTATTTGAAGGCATTGGTTTTGGAGTTGGCCAAGGTCAGAAAATTGCATTAATTGCAAAAAATGGTACCGGAAAAACTTCTCTTCTAAATATTATTGCAGGAATCGACTCTCAAGATTCTGGAGATGTAATTTTTCGCAATGATATCAAAGTTGCCTACTTACAACAAAACCCCAATCTGGAAAACAGCAATACTGTTCTTAACGAAGTTTTTAACTCCGATGATCCTGTACTTTCTGTAATCAGAGAATATGAAGAAGCAATTAATTCGAATGATCAGGAAAAAATGACTGAGATTCTCGAGAAAATGGATCAATACAAAGCCTGGGATTACGAGAATAAAGTCAAGCAAATTCTATCTAAACTTAAAATTACCAATTTCGATCAGGTAGTAGGACAACTTTCGGGTGGGCAAAAAAAGAGAGTTGGATTGGCAAAAGTATTAATTACAGACCCTGACTTTTTGATTTTGGATGAGCCAACCAACCATCTGGACTTGGAGATGATTGAATGGCTGGAGGAGTATTTGAACAAGTCGAAAGGAACTTTGCTGATGGTTACTCACGATCGTTATTTTTTGGACCGAGTTTGTAATGAAATCATTGAAATGGATGCAAATTCCATTTATACCTATAAAGGCAATTATTCCTATTATCTTGAGAAGAGAGCTGAAAGAATTGAAAATATAAATGCTGAAGTTGGAAAAGCTCAAAAACTATTAAAAACAGAGCAAGAATGGATGCGAAGAATGCCTCAGGCGCGTGGAACAAAGGCAAAATATCGTATTGATGCATTTTACGATCTTAAGAAAAAAGCAGCAGCTGGTTTCAAAGAAGATAGCATGGAGCTGGATATTAAATCAGCTCGATTGGGAAAGAAAATTCTGGAATTGGAAGGTTTGTACAAGAGCTTTGGAGATTTAAAAATTCTTGAAGATTTCAGTTACAAATTTCAACGTGGAGAAAAAATTGGAATTGTAGGTAAAAATGGAACAGGAAAATCTACTTTTCTAAACATCATAACCAGAAATCTTGAACCTGATTCGGGCTCAATTGAAATCGGCGAAACCGTTGTGTACGGTTATTACAGACAGGATGGAATTACAATCAATGAAAATGAGAGAATCATCGATGTAATAAAAGATATAGCAGAATCTATTGATCTTGGTAATGGCAAAGTGATGTCGGCATCTCAGTTTTTGGAATATTTCCTATTTCCACCAAAAACCCAATACAACTATGTATCAAAATTAAGTGGTGGAGAAAAACGTCGTTTGTATTTGATGACGGTTTTAATGAAAAATCCAAACTTCCTGATTTTGGATGAGCCTACAAACGATTTGGATATCATGACTCTTAATGTTTTGGAGGAATACCTGATGAACTTTAAAGGTTGCTTAATCATTGTTTCTCACGACCGTTACTTTATGGATAAAGTAGTTGACCAGATGTTTGCTTTCGAAGGAATGGGAAAAATCAGAAACTTCCCGGGAAATTATACAATTTACCGAGATACAATTGATGAAGAGGAAAAAGAGCTCAAGAAAATTGAAAAACCTGCAAAACCTAAAAAAGAAAAACCAAAGTCCAATAATACTGCTAAAAAACTCTCTTTTAACGAAAAACGTGAATTTGAGCAATTGGAAGTTGATTTAGAAGCATTAAATACCGAAAAAGAGGAATTGGAAACCGCAATGAGCTCTGGCACATTAACAAATGATGAATTATTGCAAAAAGCTAGCAGAATTGAAGAAGTGATCAATTTGATTGATGAGAAAGAAATGCGTTGGCTAGAATTAAGTGAACGAGCTTAGTTGTTAACCACTGTTAAACATTTGTATTTTTTTTGAGAATGATGATAAAATTGAGAGCTTTGTAACCCTACAAAAAAGCTGAATGAAAGATTTTACAAGCGGAAACGTAACCAAGTTAATTTTCAACTTTACGCTACCAATGCTATTGGGAAATGTATTTCAACAACTATACAATGTTGTTGATAGCATTATTGTGGGTAAAGTTTTGGGCAAAGAGGCCTTAGCTTCTGTAGGTGCATCATTTCCAATCATTTTCACACTAATTGCATTGTTAATAGGAATTGGTTCTGGTTTCTCTATTGTTATATCACAATTTTATGGAGCAAAAGATATCAACAGCGTAAAAAAATCCATCGATACTATGTATATATTCCTGTTCGTAGCAGGTTTTTTTGCGTCAATATTTGGCATTTACTATAGCGAAGTGCTTTTCCTTCTTTTACAATTGCCCCAAGAGCTAATCCCTCAGGCTACTACTTATCTTGACATTTATATGGCAGGAATGATCCTGTTCTTTGGGTTTAACGGAACAAGTTCGGTTCTACGAGGTTTGGGAGATTCTAAAACTCCTCTCTATTTTTTAATCCTTGCATCGCTTTTTAATATCCTATTTGATGTACTGTTTGTAATGGTATTTAAATGGGGAATTGCAGGTGCAGCCTGGGCAACGGTAATCGCTCAAGGAGGTGCATTTGTTACTGGCATCTTATACCTTAATCGCACACATAATATCATGAAATTTTCTCTGTCAAAACTCGCTTTTGATAAAGATCTTTTCATTAAGAGTTTAAAAATTGGTTTGCCATCGGGTATTCAACACACATTTGTAGCTCTTGGAATGATGGCCTTGCTTGGAATTGTAAATACCTTTGGTACCGATGTCATAGCAGCTTACACTGCCGCTGGTAGAATAGATTCGCTAGCCATGATGCCAGCCATGAACTTTTCTCAAGCCGTAGCTGCATTCGTTGGTCAAAACCTGGGAGCCAACAAAATTGAAAGAGTACGAAAAGGATTTAAAGCAACATTTTTAATGTCAAATCTGTTCTGCATTTTAATGACGGCCATTATTGTGATATTCGGAAGTCAACTTATGAAAATGTTTACCACCGATCCCAACGTAATTGCAATTGGCGAAAAGTACTTAATCATTGTAAGTTCCTTCTACTTGTTATTTTCAACTCTATTCACAACAAACGGGGTATTACGTGGAGCAGGTGATACATTAATACCAATGTTCATAACCTTATTCTCTTTATGGATTATAAGAATTCCTGTTGCGTATTTTCTTTCTGCAAAAATTGGAGAAACAGGAATTTGGTGGTCAATTCCAATTGGATGGTCAATGGGAGCTCTTCTTTCCTATTTGTATTATTTGACAGGAAAATGGAAAAGTAAATCCGTTGTACCTAACAAAGCTTGATTCCTACAATCCAATTAGTTTGTAATTCCACTTCAATCTCTTACCTTTGCGAAAATAAATATTTCGTATATGTTAATATCGATGACCGGCTTTGGTAAAGCCACTCTAGAATTGGAAAACAAAAAGGTTTCCATCGAAATTAAGTCTCTAAACAGCAAGCAGCTGGATATAAATACCAGAATTCCTAACCTTTATAAAGAAAAGGATTTGGTTCTTAGGAACGAAATCAAAAATCAACTTGAACGTGGTAAAGTTGAACTATCTGTTTTTATAGAGAGTGTTGGTACCGATAAAGATACTAAAATAAACAAACCAATTGTTGAAGCTTACTATCAACAACTTACTGAACTTTCTTCAGAATTAGGTATTCCTATGGATAAAGAACCTATTCTTCAAACTATCGTAAAGCTTCCGGATGCATTAAAAACAGAGCATCAAGAGCTGGATGAAGAAGAATGGAACCAAATTTTTGCAGGATTTAAATCGGCTGTTGCTGATCTAAACTCATTTAGAAAGCAAGAAGGAGATGCTTTACAAGCGGATATATTTGAACGAATTTCCAATATTGAAAAACTATTGGAAAAGGTTCCTCAATACGAATCAAAACGTATCGAAACTGTTAAAACAAGAATCAACGATAACTTGAAAGAATTTGTTGAAAAACAAAATGTAGATAAAAACAGATTCGAGCAGGAGATTATCTATTATCTTGAAAAACTAGATATTACCGAAGAAAAAGTCCGTTTGGCAAACCATTGCAAATACTTTATTGAAACGGCTAACAATGGCAATTCAATTGGCAAAAAATTAGGTTTTATCGCTCAGGAAATTGGTAGAGAAATAAACACTTTGGGATCGAAAGCAAACGATTCTGATATTCAAAAAATAGTGATTCAGATGAAGGACGAGTTGGAGAAGATAAAAGAACAGCTCCTAAACGTCTTATAAGATATAAAAAACGAAATTCAATAGAAGCGTAGGGTCAAAACTCTGCGCTTTTTTATAATTTTAAAACAACATACAAATTAAATATGTCAGGAAAATTATTCATTTTTTCAGCTCCAAGTGGTTCAGGTAAAACAACCATTGTTCGTCATTTACTTGAACAGGATTTTAAACTTGAATTTTCTGTTTCAGCAACCAGTCGTGCCAGCAGAGCCAAGGAAGTACATGGTAAGGATTATTACTTCTTAAGCACCGAGGAATTCAAACAAAAAATTGAAAATGATGAATTTTTGGAGTGGGAAGAAGTGTACGAAGGATGTTTTTACGGCACTCTAAAAAGTGAAATTGAAAGAATAAGAAATAAAGGCAACAATGTTATTTTTGATGTTGACGTTGTAGGTGGTGTGAACATCAAAAAATACTACAAAGATGATGCTTTGGCTGTTTTTATTCAACCACCATCAATTGAAGAATTAGAAAAAAGGTTAAGAGGAAGAAATACTGATAGCAAAGAAGTAATTGCTGAACGAATTAAAAAATTTCAATTTGAATTGGGATTTGCAGATCAGTTTGATAAGGTAATTATTAACGACAAGCTTGAGGATGCTTTACAAGAAGCAGAAAATACTTTAAGCGAATTCATAAAAAAATAATATGAGGCTTAAAATTGGATTATATTTTGGATCGTTCAATCCAATTCACATTGGACATTTGGCCATTGCAAATTACATGGCCGAATACTCCGATTTAGATCAAATCTGGTTTGTCGTAAGTCCACAAAACCCATTTAAGCAAAAAACAAGTCTACTTAACGATTATCACAGGTTAGAGTTGGTAAATCGCTCAATTGAGACATATCCTAAGTTGAAAGCCTCAAATATTGAATTTGGTTTACCTAAACCGTCCTATACAATTGATACGCTTACTTATTTAAAAGAGAAATACTCCGAGTATGAGTTTTCTTTAATTATGGGTTCGGATAACCTGAAAAATTTCGAAAAGTGGAAAAACTACGAATTAATTCTGCAGGAACATGATTTGTATGTGTATCCAAGGCCTGGATTTAAGGATAAAGAAGTTGAGTTAAAAGGAACTGTTCATTTGGTGAATGCACCGCTTATGGAAATATCATCAAGCTTTATTAGAGAGGCTATAAAGGAGAAGAAAGATATTCCATATTTTATGCCTGAGGCGGCATACAGTTACTTAAAAGAGATGCACTTCTACGAAAAATGATAAAAACAAAAAGGCAGGTCCCCACCTGCCTTTTTCTAACCCAAAATGATTTCCAATACGAAACTTTAACCCTAAAACCTTATACAATTCATATTGAAATGTCGATTCGTTCAACGTGCCTAACCACTACACTCCCGAATCGGAGTGCAAAGGTAGACATTATTTTTAATCTGCAAAGGAAATTTAAATTATTTTTCTAAAATTTAGTTCTAAGTAAATAGAACACTATCTAAAAGCCTTATTCAAAAAGTCTTCATGCAAAAAAAGAGGCTACAATTGCAGCCTCTTTAAATATATTATCTAATCTTGTTAGTTAAAAATTGAATCATCCACACCTTTGTTTACAAGCAATTCTTTAATGGTTAAAGGCATTTCCTGTGGTCCCATCTTTGTAATGGTTTGGAATGGAAACTTCACGCCATCAACTTCTTTGTAATCCTTGTACAACATGATCATGCTCATGCCTTGTTGCTGTGCAACGGTCTTAACTTTCAAACCTGTATTGGCATTAAAGAAATCAAATCTTGAATTTCCTTGTGGGTCTTTAATTTCCAGTTTATAAGCTTTTTCACCATCTACTTTCTCAGCACCAACAAGTTCCATTTCATAACCTAATTTCTCCATAGATAGTTCAGGACACATTTGTGCTTGTTGTTTAAATCCAACCAATTGTGCTTCATTGGCTGCCATTTCCTGCCCCTGTGCAACTACTCTACCAGCAATCCCATTGTAATACATTGCTTGCATTACCTGGCCATTCATGGTCATTTTCATACAGAATTTCTCATTGTTTTTCTGTGCCGTCTCAACATTAATACTCATTGGACCCATTTTCATTTCTCCTTTGATGCTAATGTCTTTTACAGCTTCCCACTTATCACGACCTCCAATTGCAGCAACGTAATTTTCAATTACTGATTTACAGGTCAATCCTTCTGGAATAGCATTAGGATCTTCTTTTACGATATCACCTTTGTAGTCATATTCTTCAACTTCACCATCAGAATCTAACTTTGCCAATCTCGTTTTGTATTTTTTATCACCAACAACCAAGTAAACTGCGTTATTAGGATCAACATACTTTTTAGCCATTGCCTGAACATCTTCCAAAGTAACTTTATCTAATTTTTCAAGATAAGTTGCATAATAATCAGAAGGCAAGTTGTAACGTTCAATAGCCATTGCAAATCTTGCAATAGTACCTGGATCTTCAAGAGATCTGGCAAAGTCACCTGCCATAGTTGCTTTGGTCATATTCAAATGATCTTGAGTCAACTTCGTATCTCTGATTCGATTCATTTCAACAACCATTTCCATTAAAGCGCTATCAGTTACTTCAGCTTTAACTTCTGAACTAGTGTAAAAACCACCAACCAATCTATCTGAATATAATCTAGAGCCTGCACCGTAAGTATATGCTTTATCTTCACGCAAATTTTTCATTAATAATCCAGAAAAACCACGTCCTAACATTGCATTCATAACTGATGCTGGAATCACATCAGGATTACCTTTCTTCAATTCAAATGAGTTGTAGATTCTCACCAAAGACTGAGGAGCAGCATCTTTATTTGCCAATACTACACGCTTACCTTCCATTTTTGCAAGCATTTCATAAGAATGACTTGGAACTTCAGTATCTTCCCACTCTCCAAAATACTTTTTAACCAACTTTTTAGCCTCTTTGGCAGTAATATCACCAACAATTGCCATTAATGCTTTATTTGGCTTAAAATAGGTTTCGTAGTACTTTTTACAATCATCAATAGTAATGCTCTTAACAGTCTCTTCTGTTACAACATCTCGGTAAGGGTGATTGGCAGGATAAAGCACTTTGCTTCTCATATTTCCTGCCATTGATTTAGGATCTGTTTTATTGGCTTCCAAACCTGATAAAGTTTGTTTTACGATTTTATCAAATTCCTCTTGTGGAAAAGTTGGATTCAACAACACATCAGCCATCAATTCAAGAATTTGTTCCTTATATCTGGACAAACCACCAGCATCAACTCCTGATGAAGAAACTCCCAATTCAGCACCAATAAAATCAATTTCATCAGCAATTTGCTTTGAAGATCTTGTTGCTGTACCACGATCAAGAAGTTGCCCCATAATCGACAAATAACCAGCCTTGTCACCTTCAGCAATAGGATCATTTAACAACGAGATTGCAAAACCAACTTGAGGTAACTTATGGTTTTCAACAACCAATACTTTCATTCCGTTTTTAAGGGTAAAACTATCGTAATCACCCAATTGTACTTTTGGAGCCGGACCCGCCTTAGGAGCTTTTGTTCGGTCAACCTGAGCACTAGCTGTAAATACAAAACATACAACTACAACAAGTGCAAAAAATCTATATAAGTTTTTCATTTTCATATATTTTCTTTTCTGGAAATTTCAATTAAGAACTTCTATATTATTTCTGCTTTGGTAAGTAATACAA
The DNA here is from genome assembly GCF_001310955.1 of Marinifilum fragile JCM 15579. Lineage (GTDB taxonomy): Bacteria > Bacteroidota > Bacteroidia > Bacteroidales > Marinifilaceae > Marinifilum > Marinifilum fragile. The sequence continues at coordinate 268,047 of NZ_BAZX01000003.1, read as the reverse complement.
AACAACTCTGTTCTCTGGAACAAAATACTTCTTAGCAACATTTCTAATGTCATCTTTTGTTACAGCAAAATATTTTTCAAGCTCCTTGTTTACTCTTTCTGTATCTTTAAAATAAGTATAAGAAGTAGCAAGGTTTTCTGCACGATCGGCAATCGTTGCATTAGAACTTACAAGCTCGTTCTCAATTTTGTTTCTTAGCTTTTGGAATTCTCGATCTGAGATTAATTCGTCTCTTACGACAGAAAACTGTTTGTCCATTTCATCCTCTAAAGCTTTTGGATCTACTCCCATGTTTGGAATACCAAAAGCAAGGGTCAAACCTGGATCCTCATAAGGCATTGGGAAAGCCATTAACTGAATTGCTTTTTGTTGGTTATCAACCAATTCTTTGTAAAGACGAGAACTCTTTCCATCAGTCATCAATTTTGATAACATATCCACTGCATAAAAATCAGGAGTTCCAACTGCAGGAATGTGATATGCTTGAATAACTGCAGGCAATTGAATATTATCAAATACTGTATCTCTAACCTCAGCAGTCTTTTTAGGCTCTTCAATATTTGGACGGTAGATTTCTTTGGTTCCTTTAGGAATTTCAGCGAAATAATCATTTACTAATTTTTTAGCTTCAGCTTTGTCAAAATCTCCACAAATCGTTAATACAGCATTATTTGGCACATAAAACTCCTTGTAAAAGTTCACGAAGTCCTCATCCTTTGCATTACTTATGTGTTCTTCATCTCCAATTGGAGTCCAACGATATGGATGCTTTTCGTAGGCATGAGCCATTGTTTGAGGCAAAATTGTACCATATGGAGGGTTATCATATCGCTGCTTCTTCTCCTGAATTACAACACCTTTTTGCGTCTTAATTCCAATTTCTTCAACTTTTGCATGCAACATTCTTTCCGACTCTAACCATAAGCCCAATGCCAATTGGTTTGATGGAAGCATTTCAAAGTAATAGGTTCTATCAGTAGAAGTATTCGCATTCAATTCACCACCTGCTCTTGACACATATTTGTCATATTGGTGACGAGGAATATTTTTTGTTCCTTCAAACATTAAATGCTCAAAGAAATGTGCAAAACCAGTAAGTTCAGGATTCTCGTTCTTCGAACCTACATGGTACATTACCGAAACTACAATGTTTGGTGTAGTATGATCTTGTTGCAAAATAACGTGCAAGCCATTGTCCAAATCATACTCTTCGAACTCAATTTTTCCATTTTGGGAAAAGCCACTTGCCAGACCAAATACAACTAGCAATGAAAGTAGTAGAAGCTTTTTCATCATCATTTGATATTGTTTTACATTATTAATTGGATTCTATTAGAATCTAAAAACTGCTAAACAATATTAAATGATTAAATCTCCAATATCAATTTTTTTGGATAAACTACGTTTTAACTCGATAAAACGATGTATTAAACTGTTAAACCTATTTAACTGAACAAAACAGTTAAAATTTGTTAATAATTTAATGTAAAAAGAGGAGCTCTAATGAACTCCTCTAAACTTATGAAATGTATGTTATGTCTGTTTTGATTACAGCACTTGAACATTTTCAACACTATCGATTCCTTTTTGAATTGCTTCAATATTTAGAGGAATCAATTTGTGGTGACGTTCTGGTAAAGATTTCTCCAAACCTTTCTTAACATTTTCAATTTTAACAATAGGCTTCACATTTAAGAAACCTCCTAATATAATCATGTTAAAAGTTTTAGGATTCCCCATCTCAGCAGCCAAAGCAGCTCCAGGAATCTTAAAAATGTTAATATCTTTTCTTTCAGGATGACGAGTGATACCATTTGGATCATACAATAATGTTCCTCCTGGTTTAACATCATTTTCGAATTTATCCATCGACTGTTGATTAAGAATGATAGCTGTATCAAACTTCTTCAAAACAGGTGAACTAATTCTGTCATCACTTAAAATTACTGTTACGTTAGCAGTACCTCCACGCATCTCAGGACCATATGATGGCATCCACGAAACTTCCTGATCTTGCATAATACCTGAGTAAGCTAAAATTTTACCCATTGAAAGTACACCTTGACCACCAAATCCTGCAATGATAATTTCTTCTGTCATTTTTTTACAGTTTTTATTGATTTAAAATGGAGTTCTATTCATCTTTTAATGTACCCAATGGATAATAAGGGAACATATTTTCTTTCATCCATTCATTTGATTGAGTTGGAGACAATTTCCAACCTGAAGAACAAGTTCCAACAATTTCGATGAAAGAAAGACCTTTCTTCTCTCTAGTATTCTCAAATCCTTTACGGATAGCTTTCTTCAACTTTCTTACTGCACCTGCAGTTTCTGCTGATTGACGAGTCACAAAGCGTGTACCCGGTAACAAGCTAACCATTTCACTCATTTTCATTGGGTAACCAGTAGAAGTACAATCACGTCCGTAAGGAGAAGTTGCAGTTACCTGATTCTCCAAAGTAGTTGGAGCCATTTGACCACCAGTCATACCGTAAATTGCATTGTTTACGAATACAACTACTATGTTTTCTCCACGGTTACAAGCGTGAATAATTTCACCACATCCAATAGATGCCAAGTCACCATCACCTTGATAAGTAAAAACATATTTATCTGGCATTAAACGAGATGTAGCTGTAGCTAATGCAGGAGCACGTCCATGAGCTGCTTGTTGCCAGTCAATATCTATATAATTATAGGCTAATACAGAACAACCTACTGGCGAAACACCAATTGTCTTATCCTGAATATCCATTTCCTCGATAACCTCAGCAATTACCTTATGAATTACACCATGTGTACAACCTGGGCAATAGTGCATTTCGTTATCTAGAAGAACATCGGTTTTCTTGTAAACCAAGTTCTCTTCACTAATAATATTATTGATTTCAGTTGTTGCTGTCATAACTTATTTTCCTAAAATTTTTTCTTCCAATGCTTCCACAACCTCTTCTGGTGTTGGAATAATTCCACCATAGCGTCCGAAGTGTTCTACTGGAACTTTACCTTCAACTGCTAGTCTAACATCTTCAACCATTTGACCAGCACTCATTTCTACAGATAGGATACCCTTAACCTGTCCCAACATTTCCTGAATTTGTTTTGTTGGATAAGGGAATAGAGTTATTGGACGTAACAAACCAACTTTAATACCTTTTTCTCTTGCTAGCTCAATTGATTTTTGGCAAATTCTTGCACTTGAACCATAAGCTACGAATAAGTATTCCGCATCGTCACAGGCAATTTTTTCGAAACGAACATCGTTTTCTTCCATTGCTCTGTATTTAGCTTGAAGTTTGTGATTGAACACTTCTTGCTTTGCAGAATCCAAATCCAAAGAAGTTGAAATATTACGTTCGCTACCAGCTTTCTTACCATTAGTTGCCCATGATCCTGAAATCTTTTCGATTTCTTCATCTGTCCAACGTGGTTTGTAATCAGACAATTCTACCTTTTCCATCATCTGACCGATAACACCATCAGATAGAATCATTGCTGGATTTAAGTATTTAAATGAAAGCTCAAACCCTAAGTCAACAAAATCGTTCATTTCCTGAACTGAAGCTGGAGCCAAAACGATCAATTTATAATCACCATGACCACCACCTTTTACCGCCTGGAAATAATCCGACTGAGCAGGTTGAATAGTTCCCAAACCTGGGCCTCCTCGTACAATATTTACAATTAATGCAGGAAGTTCAGCACCTGCCAAATAAGTAATACCTTCTGCTTTCAAACTAATCCCTGGACTAGATGAAGAAGTCATTACTTTCTTACCGCAAGAAGCTCCACCATAAACCATGTTAATAGCAGCAACCTCACTCTCAGCTTGTAGAACCACCATACCAGTTTCTTCTGCTGGCTTGCGGATCATTAGGGTCTCCATAATTTCGGATTGAGGAGTAATTGGATATCCGAAATATCCATCGCAACCACAGCGAATTGCTGCTTCTGCAATTACCTCATTTCCTTTCATTAAACGAACGTCTCCCATTACGAATATTTTTTATGAATTTTTCAGATTTTAGTAATAAGTACTTATTGTACTAGCTAGCCTTGGCTCTGTAAACCGTAATTACAGTATCAGGACAAACCAAGCCACAGCTTGAACAACCAATACAAGCATCTGGATTGGCCATATGAGCATAATGATAACCTTTACCATTTACTCCTCTTGCCAGTTCGATAACCGCTGTTGGACAAGACACTACACAAAGTCCACATCCTTTACATTTTTCGGTATCAACTACAATAGCACCTTTAAATTTTGCCATAGCATTTATAATTAAAAATTAAATGTTTTTACACTCTAAAGGTAACAAATTAAAAGCAATACTTAAGTTTTCACTTTCAATTTATCATCCCATTAAATCGACTGAATTTCAACTCCTTACACCTAAACACTAGAATTTACAATCAGTCTAAATAATATAATCCATTAAGGATTAAAACATTATATCTTTTTCTTTAGCTTAACTTACTTTCCAATTGATGATGCTTTTCAAACTCTTTTAATCTGAACTCAAGATCTTTGAATTGATCACGAGAAATTTGAGAAACACATGCTCTTAGTCCTTCTTTTAAACTACCTGTTTCGTTCAAACAAATTGCTGAAATTCCATAATACAATAATTCTTTGTTCAACTCAGCACCTGTCATTCCCGGATATGAAACCGTAAAATAGAATCCATCAGCCAATGGAACATTTACATCAGTATCATAAACCAACTCAAAACCATTTTCAAGAAACATTTTTTTCATGATTTGAGCTCTTTCACCATACTCTTTCACATCATTGATAAAATCAAAACTTCCTTCGTTTGCAGCTTTCAACATCGCACATAAAGCATATTGTGCAGAATGCGCTGTTCCTGAAGAAAGTGTATAAATAATTCTATAGATGATTGTATATCCAAACTCACCAGTTCCACCAAATCTTTTCTTAAGATTTTCAAACTTGCGATTATACAATTTGTCTGAAATACAAAGTAAACCAATTCGCTGACCAGCATAACTAAATGCTTTTGAACTCGAAATCATCAACACATAGTTGTCTGTATAATTTGCAACACTTGGCTGATAAGGAGCTACACCCGGTTTACCGAGATCCGAACGGAAATCCATAGCAAAATATGCCAAGTCTTCCATCACGATCGTATCATATTTATTAGCTAGTTCGCCAATAATTTTAAGTTCTTCTTCGTTAAAGCAAATCCATGCCGGATTGTTTGGATTTGAATAAATCATTCCAGCGATATTGCCTTTTGAAAGGAATTCTTCTAATTTTTCTCTTAGTTTTTCTCCTCTATAATTGTATACATCGAACGATTCGTATTTCTGTCCCATAACCTCCAGCTGTGTTTTCTGCACAGGAAAACCCGGATCGATAAACAATATTGTATCTTTTTTAGGGTCACAATTTCCAATTGCCATGAAAGTTGCATATCCTCCCTGCATTGAACCTACAGTTGGAACAATACCATCCGATTTGATATCGATGTTCATGAAATTCTTCACAAAGCGAGAACCTTCCTCTTTTAAAGCTTTAACACCTTCTAACATTGGATATGCTGAAGCCGCTCCTTCTTCTAAAGCTTTTTTCTCTGCCTCTATACCTACTTTAGCAGGTTTTAAGCCAGGAACTCCCATCTCCATTCTAATGAACTTCTCACCACTTTCCTCCTGAATTAAATTTACAACACGAACGACATCACGTATTGTTGCCTCAGCCATATTATTGATTCCGCAATACGCTAACTGTTTATCAACGACTTCTTTATTTATGGGGGTGTTTTTCATCTCACTTTGTTTTTGTGGTTAAGGTCAATAGCTGGCAAGTATTTTTAGCTTTTTCAACTTAATATCTTTCAATTTTTAAGTATCTACTATTACTCACCTTATTAATTCCATGCAATTTTACGAATTTTAATAACAAATTAAAACATCAAACTCTTATTTGATTGCAATCTAAACAAAGAAATCGTTTTAAATGTTTCAATTCGTCACATTAAGGGTTCATTACCTTATAAATTAAAAGAGGCTGATCGGAATACCGTCAGCCTCTAATATTTTTTACTCTACTAGAATATTATTCAAACTCAGGAAGAATAACGTCTAACCATTTCTGTACTCTTTCTTCAGTAAGGTCTGATTCGAAATCTTCATCCAACGGCAGGCCAACAAACTTACCATCAACAAATGCTCTTGATTCATTAAACTCGTAGCCTTCGTCACTAACTTGACCAATTATTTCGGCTCCTGTAGGTTTGATTGCCTCAGCTAAATCTCCCATTGAATCCACAAAGAAATCAGCATAAGCAATATGATCTCCTAAACCGAAAAGAGCAATTTTTTTACCTTTCAGATCTAAACCATTCAGCTTTGGTAAAAAATTATCCCAATCATTTCCAGAATTATCAGATGACCAAGTGTGTTTTCCAAGAGTTGAAATTCCCATGATGATATTTGAATACTCCGCCAATTTTTCAGCATCAGTTTCTTTAACCAAATGAACTTCAACTTTTTTAGTAGTTATCTTTTCAGCTACAATTTTAGCGACCTTATCTACATTTCCGCCTTCAGGTCCGTAAAACAATCCAATTTTACTCATAGGACAATATTATTTGTTAGTGTGTTTCTTGTTTCTTCTACAAAGTTAAAACTATTTAGCACTTTTCAAACTTGCAATAGCAAGCAATACGCCCAAAACTATACCTAATACCGCTGCAAATAAAACTTGAAAATCTGGGGGCAACAAAAAGGTTATGGTATGAGCTGGAATCCAGAAAAATGGGATTGTCTTTTTGAACACGAAGTTCCATTGAACATCCCAATTCAAATTCACAAAAATGTTTGAAAATTTGATCGGACGTAACAATCCTGCTACCGTTCCACCATTGTTAACAATATGAGTATCGGTAATTTTATGCAGTGTCATCATTATTGGTGCATAAATCAGGTTCATGAATGCACTAATACAAAATGCTACCAATAATTTATTCGCTGAGAATGGTTGTTTCATGGCCTCAACAGCTCCTTCAACTCCAAGATATGATAAGAAAATTGGTGTACCCGTAGCAAAAATTACAAATGCAAGCTTAATGGTTAATCCTAAGAATCCCCATACAATAGCACGAGGAATCACACCAAATCCTTTTTGATAATAATTTCCTGTACGAATTCTTAATCCAATTACTTCACCAATGGTTGCCAAAATTGCAAACTTGATAAAGCTGGTCACCATACCATGTTCTTTGTTAAAATCGATATAAAAATCGAAAACAGTTTGAGATACAAAAAATGGCAAGAACAACAATACGAATCCCAGCCAAAAAATAACATCCTGTTTTTTCATTGTCTATTATTTATTTATTGAACACAAATAGCATGAGAACTCTCCCATGCTATTGTATTTATTTTTCTGATTGCTCTGTATAATTTTCAAGACCTTTAAAGAATCCTGTCTTCACTTCTTTCCATTTTATAGCTATCCCTATTAAAAGGATAATTACAAAGCTGATTAACATTTTCTCATTCTTATTCAGATCTTTCCACTTTCTCATCGCAACTATTTTTAGATAAGATGTTAGTAATAATAAATCTCATCACTAACATCCATAATCTGTGTCAATTATTCTTTTTCTATTCTGATACGAGCATCAACAGCTGTTACCGCATCTTTGTTACCCAATAGTGGGTTCAAGTCCATTTCGAAGATTTCAGGAGCAACTTTCATTAATGCTGCTACACGAGTTACCGCCTCAGCAAAACGATCTTCATTCACTGGTTCCTGACCTCTTACACCTTTAATGATTCCATATGAATTTAATCCTTGAATCATTTCGTGAGCTTCCTCAGTTGAAATCGGAGCAAGAGATGCTTTTACATCTTTTAATACCTCGATAAAGATACCTCCTAAACCACACAATACCATGTGACCAAATTTTTCTTCACGCTTCGCACCGATGAATACCTCAGTTCCGCTAAGCATCTGAGCCAACATCACAGCATAAGTATCTTTAATCTGCATCATTCTCTTGAACTCAGAACGAACAGTTTCCTCATCTTTCACATTCAAGGTAACACCACCCACATCTGATTTGTGAACTGGCCCAACAACTTTCATTACCAATGGGAAGCCTATTTTCTTAGCCAAAGCAACGATTTCTTCTTCAGTATCAGCAACACCTTCCTTAGCTCGTGCAATCCCTGCAGCGTCTAACAAATTGTGAATTTGCTCAGGACTTAAATATCCGTTATCAGCCTCGTCAACAATTTTGCGAATTCCAGCTACATCAACATCTGGCATTGCAATTTCTTCTGGCTGTGGTTTTGGTGTATTGTACACTTTCGCCAATGCGTTACCAAATACTACCTCATCAGGAAAGTTGATTCTACCTTTAGCTAAGAAATGTTCAATCTCATCCTTCACATTAATCACGGATGGAAGAATTGGATAGATCGGCTTTTTATCACTCTTTCATCTTCTCATGAAGCAGATCGTATACATCATAAACTGGGAACAATCCAGGGCTACCGAAAATTACAGCCATTGCATCGATGTTATCAAAATCATTTTCACAAGCATCGATGATATCACCCAATTGCTGAGCTGTTCCTGTTGCCAAAAAGTCGATTGGATTTGAAACGGAAGAACCAGCGTACAATTTCTCTAATAAAGCATCAGCCTTAGGACCTTCGATGTGAGGAACGTCCAAACCATTGTTTGAAAGTGAATCTGTCAACATTACTGCAGGACCACCAGCGTGGGTAATTACAGCAACATTCTTGCCTTGCAACTCTGGATGCATAAAAATTGATGCAACAGTTGCCAACTCTTCACGACCACTACAACGAACGATACCAGCTTTCTTGAACAATGCATCAACAGCAACATCAGAGCTAGCCAAAGCACCAGTGTGAGATGAAGCTGCACGGCTACCAGCTTCTGAACTACCTGATTTTATAGCTGCAATCTTACATCCTTTACGAATCAAAGATGAAGCGTGCTTCAATAACATTTCAGGTTTATCAATATTTTCAATATACAAAAGCTTAACTTTCGAACTAGTTTCCGGATCGAAGCTTTCATCTAAGTATTTCAAAATTTCTTCAACACCCATTTGTGCTGAGTTACCTACCGAATAAACACTAGAGAATGACAATCCTTTCGGAACACCAGATTCCATAATAAATACTGCAGTAGCACCCGATCCTGAAATAAAATCACATCCTTTAGGATCTAGACTTGGAATTGGAGTAGTGAAAACACCGTTATAGTTAGAGTTTAATACACCAACACAGTTAGGACCAATTAATGAACCACCAACTGAATTTACTGTATTAACAATTTCTTGTTCAAGTTTAGCACCTTCTTCATTTTCTTCGCTAAAACCAGCAGATAGAATTATGAATGCACGAGTATTTCTTTCTTCTGCTAAAAATTTAATGGTAGAAGGGCAAAATTTAGCTGCGATTGCCAAAATTGCAAGATCTACATTTGGCAAATCCTTAGGATCTTTAAATGATTTAATTCCTTGTACTTCATCCAATTTTGGATTTGCTACATAAAGCTCGCCTTTGAAATCTCCATCGATAAGGTTTTTTAAAACCTTTCCACCTGGCTTTTGCACATCGTCGGAACCACCAACTACAACTATACTTTGGGGGTTAAGTAATTGTTCGTTTATCATTTTTTGTTGTTTATAATTTTGCGATTTTGCGACAAATATAGTAATAATCTGCTCCTATTAAGCTGATTTATCAAACAATCCGTAAGTAAAATTCATTTTTTTGCTTATTGATATTGTTATTTAGAGGCTAAGCTATCTTGTTTTTACTCAAACGTTTTCGAATTGTATCATTTTAAGATTTAAGAGTATTTTATTCCAAATTGTATCCATGGGTACAAAAAGCTAGAATTTTATAAGTATTTTTGTCCGAGAAAATACAGATACAAAATCAGATGTCAAAAAGTATTCAACAAATCCTAGAGCAAGATTCTTTAACAAAAGAAAATATAATCCAATTATTAAAATCCACTGAAGAAGATGAAAAAGCATTGTTTGCCAAATCATCTGAAATAAAGCTTAATTACATTGGGAAAAATGTTCATTTCAGAGGTTTGGTTGAATTCTCGAATATTTGCAAGAAGGATTGTTTATACTGCGGCATTCGGGCGGGCAACAAAAATGTTAACCGTTACGACATTGCTGACGAAGAAATTTTAAAAGCCGCAAAATTTGCCTACGATAATAACTATGGCTCTGTAGTACTTCAATCAGGGGAAAGATCGAATAAAGCATTTGTCGATAGAATAGAAAATCTGCTAAAGGAGATTAAAAAACTTAGTAACAATGAGCTTGGCATTACCATTTCTTTGGGTGAACAAAGCAAAGAAACTTACCAGCGTTGGTTCAATGCAGGAGCTCACCGATACTTACTAAGAATTGAATCGAGCAATCGTGAATTGTATGAAAAAATTCATCCAAAAAATGAAAACCATGCTCACGAAACAAGGTTAAAATGCCTGAAAGATTTACAGGATATTGGTTACCAAACCGGAACAGGTGTAATGATTGGCATTCCATTTCAGACTTATGAAGATTTGGCCAATGACTTGCTGTTCATGAAAGAGTTTGACATTGACATGGTAGGCATGGGCCCCTTCATTGAGCATGATGAAACTCCCTTATACGAATATCGTGATCAACTGATGAGTTTGAATGATAGGTTCAGGTTAACCCTTAAAATGATTGCCGTTTTGCGCATTTTAATGAAGGACATTAACATTGCATCGGCAACAGCTCTGCAGGCTATTGATCCGTTGGGACGTGAAAAAGCCCTAAAGATTGGCGCCAACATCATCATGCCAAATATTACCCCAACAAACGAAAGAGCAAACTATCTGCTTTATCAGAACAAACCTTGTATTGACGAAGGTGCTGATGATTGTACAAACTGCATGGAAGCAAGAATAAATATGGCAGATGGAGAGATTGGATATGGAGAGTGGGGAGATTCAAGACACTATGCAAAAAGAAGGAAAAATTCTTAAAAGGCAAATAACAAAAAACTAAGCCATTCAGCCATATAAACACTTTCAATTCCTTTAAAAAAATTGTACCTTAAATAGCATTAGCATATTTAGTTACATTTAAAGGAGTATTATGAGATATTTTGTGGTGTTTTGTATGGTTCTTTGTTTGATTTTACTCCCCAATCATCATTCCAAAGCGCAACAGTATAGCTTCCAAAACTATTCCCTTGAGGAAGGATTACCTCAGTCGGAAGTTTTTAGTTTAATACAGGATAGAAAAGGAAATTTATGGCTTGGAACCAATGGTGGCGGCATTTCCCGCTTCAATGGCAAAGAGTTTATTTCCTACGATCGCCGCCATGGTTTAGCTGACAATAACATTAGAGCTCTGCATCAGGATTCAAAAGATAACTTATGGATTGGAACAAGTATTGGCATCAGCAGTTTTAACGGCGTATCGTTTAAAAACTTTGGCACAGAGGATAATGTACCCAATGCTATTTATTTTAATATTTTTGAAGACAAGAGAGGACGAATATGGACCTTGGGAAATGATCAGAATAATCGACAAATCATTTACCGCGAAAAGGGTCAATTTAAAGATTTCATTGAAGAGCACAAAAATGTAATAAACAGAAATCAAGTGAGAAACCTGCTTATGGATAATGATGGAACAATCTACATTATTACCATAGATGGCTTATTTGAATTTAAGGATGAAACTCTCGCCAAATCGCCACTTAACGATCTTCCTGAATTTGAAGGGCAAATTGTTGCTCCTGCTTTAGTCGATGAAAACAATCAATTGTGGTTTTCAAATTTCATTCCAAACCAGGGATTTGTATTCTATAAAATGGTGGATAGCAAACCTATAAAAATTGATTTGCCAATTAGCACTCCGATCCAAAATATCGGTTCAGTTACTCTCGACTCCGATAATCGTTTATGGATTAGCGTTTTTGGAACCGGAGTTTTGGTTATAGATGAAAAATACGGCAAAATAATAGATGCCAGTCGTGGCCTGATCAATCCATTTATCAACAACATTGTTGAAGACCGGGAAGGTAACATATGGATGACAACTAGTGGCAATGGATTAATTAAGTATGGCAATAATAAGTTCCTATCCATTGATTTTACCAATGATATTGGGGGTAATATCGTTCGAGCAATCATGCAGGATTCCAAAAACAATTACTGGTTTAGCATATCTGGCAAAGGAATTGTTCAATACAAAAAAAACGAACGAAAAGCCTACACTCCTGCCGATCACCCAGGACTTATAAATATTCGTGATTTTTACGAACTGCCAAATGGAAATATTTTAATGGCAGGATTCAATGGTTTAATTGAATTTAATGGCACAAGATTTCGAGATGTATCACAACGCTATAATTTACCTGCAGGAACTGGAATTATAGATATTCTTGAAAAGGATGGAGAAATGTGGTTTACTACCCAGGGGTTTGGAGTGATACATTACGACAAAGCCGGCAATAGAACTCAAATTACCACGCAAAGTCATGGGTTAAAAACCAATCAAATCACAAATGTTTATGTAGACTCAAAAAATCGTGCATGGTTCTCTCACTTCCAGGGATTGAGCATGTTTGATAGAGATACTGTAATCAACTTTGATGAAACCAATGGCCTAAATTACAAATGGGTAATGCAAGTAACCGAAGATCAAAATGGAAACATTTGGGCAGCTACATTTAGTGGAGGAATCAATATCTGGGATGGAAAAAAGTGGAAATATATTACTACTGACAATGGATTAAGCTCAGACATCGCATACTCAATTTTAACAGATCAAGATGGCACAATTTGGGTTGGAGCACAAAATGGTGTTGATCGAATTAATTACGACGAAAAAGGTGAAATTAAAACCATTCGAAACTACAACAAATTTGACGGTTTTGTTGGAGTGGAAAACAATGGTTCGTGCAATTACATCGACAAAAAGGGCAACTTATGGTTTGGAACAATTAACGGTGCTATGATGTTTAGTCCAACAAAAGATGTTGTCAATCCCAATCCCCCCATCATTCAATTGACCGACATTAAACTATTTTTCCGAAAAGTAAACTGGAGAGACGAGAAGTACAGCAAATGCATGTGTGGTGTCAATCCTTGGTTCCCATTACCACAGGATCTTAATCTCACTCATGATATGCATCACCTCACCTTTAAATTTGAAGCATTAAGCTATAAAGCACCCGAGAAAGTAAAATACAAATGGAAATTGGAAGGACTAGATCAAGAATGGTCTCCAGTAAGTGACAAAAGTGAAGCAATCTACTCAAGAATTCCACCAGGAGAATATACTTTTAAAATTAAAGCATCAAACAGTGATGGCATTTGGACTCCGAATTCATATGAATATGATTTTAAAATTAGGCCTCCATGGTATAAAACATGGTGGGCAATAAGCCTTGAAATCATACTAATCGCACTTGTTGTTTATCTATTAATGAGAGCTCGCATAAGAAGTATCCAGCTAAAAAGAATTGAATTAGAGAAACTGGTAACTGAAAAAACCAAGGAAGTTCGTGAACAAAAATTCGAAATTGAAGCTCAAAACAAAATTTTGGCTGAGCAAAAAGATGAAATAAGCGAACAGGCTCACAACCTCCAGAAATCATATATAAATCTGATACATTTGAATGATATTGGCAAAGTGATTACCGCCAATTTATCCGTTGAAAGTATCATAGATACAGTATATGAATCGGTAAATGAACTAATGGATGCAGCTATTTTTGGTATTGGCATCTATCAAAAAGAGAGCAATAGTTTGGTGTTCCCAAGAATTAAAGAAGATGGAGCAAACCTTGACTCAGTGGAATTCGCTCTCGAGGATGATACCAGGTTGGCAATTTACTGTTACAAAGAACAAAAAGATGTATTTATTAAAGATTTACAGAAAGAATATCACAAATACATCACTAAAATTATTCCTGTTGAAAAATCCGAAACTCCAAAATCTGTTATTTACCTTCCGCTAAAAGTTAAAAACAAAACAACAGGAGTAATCACAGTGCAAAGCTTCAAGAAAAATGCTTATCAAAACTATCATCTATCGCTATTGCAAAACATAGCCGTGTATGCAAGCATAGCTGTGGAGAATGCTCAATCGTACCGAAAGATTGAAGCTCAAAGTAAAATATTACAAAGGGCCAATAAAGACATTAAGAAGCAAAAAGAAGAAATACAGATTAAAAATTCGGAACTAACAGAATTAAATCATGAAAAAAATCATCTAATAGGGATTATTGCTCATGATTTAAAGAATCCACTGACTTCAACAATATCAATTACAGAATATTTAAAGAACAAAATGATTTCGGAGAACAATTCTGAAGATCTTGAGAATGTATCATTCATGCTAAAAGCTCTACAGAGGATGAATCAAATGATTTCAAAAATTCTTGATATAGGTGTAATCGAGTCGAATTCTATCAACATACAGCTGGAAAAAACCAACTTAAAAAAGTTGATCGAAATGGTGAATTTGCATTTTAAAGATCATTTACAACAAAAACAGTTAAATCTTAAGCTTGATGTTTATGATACCTATGCTATGGTAGATCCAAATTACATGACACAGGTATATGAAAATTTGGTTTCCAATGCGATTAAATTTTCTCCAAAAAACAAGAACATTCACATTAAAATTTGGGAAGAAGGGGATAAAATCCGAACATTGGTTAGCGATGAAGGCCCAGGTATTTCAGTAGAAGATCAAGGGAAGTTATTCGGGAAATTTCAAATATTAAGTTCAAAACCTACCGGAGGTGAAAAGTCAACCGGACTTGGCTTGTCCATTGTAAAGAAATACGTAGAAGCCATGAAAGGTAGAGTTTGGTGTGAAAGCGAACTTGGAAAAGGAGCCAACTTTTATATTGATCTTGAAAAAGCGATCTAAAAGAAAATGTCCGACACATGTCGGACATTCTTTTAGATTAAGGCTTAAAAAACATATGTTGAATTTCAACCCCTTCAATTGCGTAAATTTCTTTTTCGAACCGATCCATATCTTTTTCTGAGCCAATCACCTGAATTAAAATCAGTCCATAAGGGTAATTTTCTACATGCTCAACTTCATAAATACCTAACCTGGTTTTTATTGAATTGACGTATCGAGCCAGAATTTCTTGAACACAGCCATTTTCTTTATCCTTATCACGGATAAGAATCCCAAAAATTCGAATTGTTGATCCAATCATCGTCAAAGAATTTTGAATTAGAGTATAGGGCCTTATCAAGTTACAAAAAAAGCTCTAGTTTATAAATTCAAAATCCAACACACAAATTAGAAATAAAGGTCGCGCTCCCCCTTCTTAACAAGTTCTAAACGCTCTTCGAGCTGCTCAACTTTTTGAGTATCTTGTAGCTCTTTTTTCTTTAGCTCGATTAATTTATATCCTTTTTCTTTCATTTCCGGAGTTCCGTAATCTTCAAGATATTCTGCAAGGGTAAGAATTGCATTTTGGGTACAATATCTCTTTATGAATCCAGGCACAGAAAATTCCATAAAATGCTCTCCTGTTCTTCCTTTTCGATAACAAGCCGTACAGAAAGAAGGCAAGTACTGCTTGTCTAAAAGTTCATCGATTACTTCTCCAAGGCTTCTGGTATCACCAATCTCGAATTGTTCATGATCCAATTTTTGTTCTTCTCTCGATTCTTCGCTATACCCTCCCAACTGGATATTGGTTCCTGCATCAATTTGTGAAACGCCAAGTTTAATTACCTCTTCACGTATTTCTTGAGTTTCACGAGCCGTTAAGATTAATCCTGTATATGGAACTGCCAATCTTAAGATTGCAACCAAACGAATAAAATCTTCATCGCTTACTTCGAATTTTGGATCAATCGTAGAATCTGAGGCTGCCTTAATTCTTGGAAAAGATATAGTGTGTGGTCCAACATTGTAACAAGCCTCAAAATGATTTACATGACGAACCAAGCCCATTACGTCAAATTTCCAATCATATAATCCAAATAAGGCTCCAATGCCCACATCATCAATTAAAGCTTCTTGTGCACGATCCAGGCCAGTTAGTCGCCAATCATAATCAGCTTTCTTCCCACTAATATGATATCGCGAATAAGCCTCTCTATGGTATGTCTCCTGGAATATCTGATATGTTCCAATTCCTGCCTCTTTTATCTTTTTGTATCCTTCAATATCCAGAGGAGCAGCATTAATATTCACACGGCGAATTTCACCATTACCAGATTTCACCTTATAAACAGTTCTTACCGAATCGGCAATAAAGTCAGCATCATACATCGGGTGTTCACCATACACCAATATCAACCGTTTCTGACCATTATCCTCCAAAGCCTTTACATCACTAATGATCTGATCATGAGCAAGAGTTGTTCTTTTCTGCTTTTTATTAGAGGCTCTAAATCCACAATATGTACAATTATTTGTACACTTATTCCCAATGTATAAAGGAGCAAAAATTACAATTCTATCACCATACACTTTTTCTTTTAATGTACGAGCTCCTTCTTTAATCTCCTCAATTAATACAGGGTCCTCTGTTTTCAAAAGAGCCGCAGTCTCTTGTAAACTCAGTCGATTCTTATCAAGAGATTTTTTAATAATTCGACGAATATTGTCCTTTGATGCGTCAGCTTCATCAAGCATTTCCCAAATTTCAGATTCATCAATAAAAGGTTTCATCCTTTCATCCTTAATCCGATACTCTTGAGGTTTGTAGATCATTTTCATGTTATTCGCTGTATATCTTCAACTCAATCATTAATAACGATCAAGTTTAATAGTATTTTGTTAGTTTTCAGCACAAAATTAATCATTATTATTTTGAAATGATTACAAATTGGAGTTTGAGGTCCAAATTTTCTATTTAAAACTCAAACACAAAAAAACCCTTGGGCTCTCCCAAGGGTTTCAATTTTATATCAAATAGATTATTAATGATATTTTCTCTTAATAAACCAATTTTCGAACAAGTTCAATTCTAAATTAATTCGCCCAAAATCTTCTCTTACCAAATTATTGGATGTTAAGCCCATCTGCCCAAATTCAAATGACATATTAATCATTCCTTTTCCTCTTGACAATGGCATACCTACTCCAAAGCTAAATCCTTTTGTTTTGATTCGTTCATCTCGCACCATCATATAGCCAGTATCATAAAATGCTCCAAAACGGTATGTCAACTTCTTAAAAAACTTCGTTGCATAACCATCATTTGCATTATATATGGTTGCAAGTGAAAACTTACTACGATCAACCAACTGATTCTCTTTCTCAAATTTTTTAGTCTCACTCCATTTTTCTAACAAATAATCAGCTCCAACCCATAGTTGCTTTCCTTTTTTCACACCTAAGGATACACCATAAATCTCAGGAACATCATATCTTCCACGATCAGTATCATTGTATTTTATCACCCCCATATTCAATACCTCTATCTTTCGCTTCGCTCCAACGCCAATTTGGGGTTGATACTTCACTCCTAACACTACTGCATTATCAACGAAGTTAAATTGATATTGCGCACCCACATTAAAATTTAATCCTGTTGAAATTAATTTTGTAGTATTCATATAACTCGCACTACTACCTCCCTGAGGAATAATTGACTCATCTCTGGTATTGTTCCCAAAAATATAAATTCCATTTACACCTAAAGATAAGTTATCTGTAATCTTAAAACCATTGGATAGTACTAATTGGTTCAGTCCTCCTGTACCTTTTAAAGATCGGGTAAAATAATTCGTTCCCCCTTCTACAAGTTCTCTACTGGTTATATCATATCCTAAACTTGTATAGGGAGTTAATGAGACTGCAATACCATAACCAGGTGCAGCTCTAAAACCAAAAGCCAATTTCGAAAAGTTCAAATCATTAAACGTATCGTCATCATTCCCTTGGTTTAGCTTGCTAAATTTAGCTGTCATTCCAAATTGAAAAATAAATTTCAAGCTATCCAACTGAGAAAGTGCTGCCGGATTATTTATATTTAGAACACTACCATCACTATATGACAAACTTGCCATACCAGTTGAGTTAATAATATCTTGAGTCATTAATTCTCCATAGCCATAATAGGAATATGGGGAACTTGTATTGTTTTGTGCCGACAAATCAGAGGACATATATATTAATCCAATTACTGTCAAAAAGCAGATTTTACCAACAGATTTTAAGCTTTTCATTAATCTAGCTATATATATTTTGTAAATATTTTTATTAACTCTCTCAATTATCGCTGAATAACGTAAGTAACTTTCAGTCTAATTCTAAAATCCGAATTTGGTTCATCTTCTATAATTAAACGATCATAAGTATTACCGACTGCTTCCCTCTGAAAACCAATCAAAATAGCATCTTCATATTCTTGACCATTTACAAGAATATTATTCACATAAGAAGTCAAATCTGTCACAAAATAAGATTCATCCTTATTTTGAGGATTCCTCACAAAGGCAAAACTTAAAGCCGTATTGTTTGGACCAGGCAGTACCGACCTAAATTTATTATCTGCCATCGTATTATATAGAATCAAATTGTTTTTAGGCAAAGGAAACAATTCTTCATCATAACTTTCATCCCTAGGGTATACTTGCAATTCTGCACTTAAAATTCCGCCTGTCAATCCTAGGGTTTTTAGGTTTTCAATGTAAGGAATTTTAATTTTAGTATACAAACCTATACCACCCTGAATAAATGTTAGGTTATCCGTTTGATCAGAATTCAATTCATTCTCTTGTTCAATTAAACGATCTAATTGTTGTGGCGTACTTGAACGATCAGAAGAATAATTTACAAAACTTAATCGCTCGTTCGGTCCACCTTGCACAACAGGGAAATCATGATATTTTTGTTTACCAGCATCTGCATAATCAGTTTCATGATAATATAGCCTTAGTCTTAACTTATTCTCACCAATTGGAGCTTGCCACATAACAGTATTATTATCTCCTGGACGAATAACAATACCTTTGATAAATCTATGCCACTGATTTACCTCTGTTACTGTATCGCTTTCTGCATTTACCAATTCCACAATTTCTTTACCTAAGGAAATTGCTTCTTCACTATCCATTTTTATATAGATTCCATCCCCATAATACTTTCCATAGTAGTCAATTACACCATTAGTTCCCTCATTAACCTTTCCATGAGAATCAATCACTTGATCATATTTAGATTGCTTGACTGGCTTTAGAAAAAACTCCGAATCTAAAAGAGGTGTTTCAGCATAATTAAATTTGGTATGACTATAAAAGAAATCTTCATTATCCGGCAATTCTAATTCCTCTGTTAATCGGTTGATTAGTAATCTTTGTACCTGCAATGTATCTCCAAAGTATTCTTTATTTGGATATGCCATAAAAACCAAAGAATCAAACTCTATAGGCACTTTCACAGTTACCTTATCAACCTCTTTTGTTGGTTTTGAGAATCCATTATTATAATCTAGTACTCCATAGTACTCAGTTTTAACATCTCCAAGAAATTCATCCTTATAACTACCAAGTATAGCATTTTTAAATCCTGAAGTAATCAAAGAATCCAAGATTACAGTCGAGGTCTTTATTGTAAGCGTATCGATAAGAACAACTTCTGAGGTTTCATCAATAAGATTATCCCCTATCTGATGCTCTTCAAAGTTGTTTGAGTTACAACTAATAAGAAAACTTAGTGTTAACAGCAATAAAAGTACATGGTTTGTTCTCATTCTCATAATTTAAAATACTAATCATATAACTTAAGGAGTCAATATAATTTATGATTAACTATAAACCTTTGTCATATTTTTGGATAACGCACAAATATAAATAAAATATTGAGACTATCGAATTTATTCTTTAATTGGTAAAATTTGTTAAATACCGCTTATTTTTACTGTCTAAAAATGAACTTATGGATTTTTATTTTATATTTGTCGTCTACATAATTTAAGATGTTTTAAACACTAGTAAGAAATTAAAAATTAATTGATAAAATCATAACAAATGAAACAACGACTATTAATAGTATTATTTGCATTATCTCTGTTTTTTACCAGTTGTGGTAGCGATAATGATTTAGTAGGTAACTGGATTAAAAGTTCTTCATTTGAAGGACGTGCTAGAAGCGGTGCTGTAAGCTTTGTAATTGGTGATTACGCTTACGTTGGTACAGGTTATGATGGAAAAGACGCATTAAAGACATTTTACAAGTACAGCCTTCAAGATGGTTGGAGCAAAGTTCAAAATGATTTTCCTGGTACAGGAAGAAGAGAAGCTGTAGCTTTCGAAGCTAATGGAAAAGTATATGTTGGATTAGGAGTAAATGATGATGATGAAAGATTAGGTGATTTCTACGAGTTTGATCCTTCAACAGACACATGGAATTCTACTGCAATTGACATGACCGGAGGACCATCTGCAAGACAAGGTGCAATTGCTTTTTCAATTAATGGCGTTGGATATGTTGGTACTGGTTACGGATTTCAGGAAGGTGAAGACCGCACAAATTTGAAAGACTTCTACAAATACGATGGAAGCTGGACTAAAATTGCATATGATGGAGAAAAATCCAGAAACGCTACTGCATTTGTAATCGATAATAAAGCCTACATTGTTTCAGGAGAAAATAGCATGAAATATGTATGGGAATACGATCCATCAAAAGTTAGCAACACATTTAATGGTTGGACTAGAAAAGAAGACCTTGATGACGATAACAATTGGGAGGGCGTACAGCGTTCGGGAGCTGTTTCATTTGTAATCAATGGTAAAGGTTATATAGCAACAGGTAGAAATACTGGTTTATCAAGAGAAGTTTGGGAGTATAATCCTGTAAATGATCGTTGGGATGAAAAAACGTCACTTGAAAGCCCTGAAGTTGCATCAAGAGAAAATGCTGTTGCATTTAGCTTAAACAACAGAGGTTTTGTAACTACTGGTACTGTTTCTGGTTCTGGTGCTTACTTTGATGACACTTGGGAATTTAACCCAACAATGGATGAAGACGATAAGGATAACTAGAAATTAATCTTATAATCTCAAAAGCCGTTTCAAATCTGAAACGGCTTTTTTTATGACTAAATTTAACGAAATTTGAGACTGCCAAACTGTTACTAACAGTTGCTACTACAAAGTTTTATTATCCAAAGACTAATAAACTTTTAACTGTTTAAAACAACAACAACAAAAGAAACATCTAACATATTTAAATTAGTTTGTCATTTATTTAACAAGTTTTAACTTTTAATTGTTAATAAATGTTAACAAAAAAACCTCCGACACAATGTCGGAGGTTTTAAAATATATCAATTTACTTATTTACGATTGATACTCTTTAATGATATCCGCTACATCACCAGCTGCAACACGTCCATAAACGCGCTCTCCAATGGTAACAACTGGAGCCAAACCACAAGCTCCTACACAACGCAGACAGCTTATTGAGAATTTACCATCCTCAGTAGTCTCTCCAACAGGAACGTTAAGTTGACGCTTGAACTCTTCCAATACTTTCTCAGCACCTCTAACATAGCAGGCAGTTCCCATACAGATAGAAATTGGGAATTCACCCTTTGGTACCATTGAAAAGAATGAGTAGAACGTTACAACACCATAAACGTGAGCAACAGAAACGTTTAATTCACGAGCAATGATTTCCTGAACTTCTGCAGGCAGGTAACCAAATGTCTCTTGAGCCTTATGAAGCACATTGATCAATTCGCTTCCTTCATTATTAAATGATTTGCAAATCTCCACAAGCTTATCCACTTTGGATTTTGCTAATTTAATTTTTGCCATAATATAAACTCCTTATATTAATTGGATTTCAAAAATCCAGATGGTTCAAAATAATTTATTCAATCTCGATTTCGTTACTCTTATCGAAATAATGAGTATGTAACAATTTATGAGATAATTCACTACATGGCTTACCCAAGAACTCTTCATACAATTTAATAATGTATGGGTTCTCGTGCGATTTACGGATTGCCTTACCTTCATCTTCGCGATAAAGAGCAGCAGCACGTTTCTTCAAGATTGAAGAATCGCCATGGTGCAATGGCTGACCACCACCACCAATACAACCACCTGGACAAGCCATAATTTCGATTGCATGATATTCTGATTTACCATCACGGATGTCTTCAAGAAGTTTACGAGCATTACCTAGACCATGAGCAATACCAATATTAATTGGAAGACCATCGAAATCTACAGTAGCACTGCGAATACCATCCATACCACGTAAAGCTTCGAAATCAACTTTCTCAAGAGTTTTACCTGTGTATACCTCGTAAGCAGTGCGAGCAGCAGCTTCGATTACACCACCTGTAGCACCAAAGATAACACCAGCACCAGTAGACTCGCCAAGAGGGTTATCGAAATCTTCATCAGGCATAATGCTAAGATCCATATTAGCCTGCTTAATCAAGTTAGCCAACTCACGAGTAGAGATTGAATAGTTTACATCAGGATCTCCGTCAACCTTGAATTCATCGCGCTGACACTCGTATTTTTTAGCCAAACAAGGCATGATAGAAACCACGATCATGTCCTCACGATTGATTCCCATTTGTTTTGCCAAATAGTTCTTGGCAATAGGACCAAACATTTGTTGAGGAGAACGAGCTGTAGAAGGAATATCCTTCATTTCTGGGAAATGGTGCTCGAAGAAATTCACCCAACCTGGACAACAAGAAGTCAGGATAGGAAGTTTCACATCCTTATCACCATCCAAATGCTTCTGCAAACGCTCTAGCAACTCAGTACCTTCCTCCATAATTGTAAGGTCGGCAGCAAAATCAGTATCGAATACTTTATCAAAACCTAATTGACGAAGAGCTGAAACCATTTTACCTGTTACCAAAGTACCAGCTTCCATTCCGAATTCTTCACCTAAAGCAGCACGAACCGCTGGAGCAGTTTGTACAACAACAGTTTTCTTAGGATCGGCAAGATCTCTAATCAACTGGTTGGTATGATCTTTTTCAGTTAATGCACCAGTAGGACATACAGCTACACACTGACCACAATAAGTACAAGTTGATTTCTCCAAATCCATTTCGAATGCTGGAGCTACAACAGACTCAAAACCTCTGTTTACAGCAGAAAGAGCACCTACAGTTTGTACGTCATTACACATGGTTTCACAACGACGACACATGATACATTTATCCATATCACGGATAATAGATGGAGAGTAATCTACCTTATAAGTTGATTGCTCACCTTTGTAGTGCAACTCGCGAACACCAAACTGATGTGCCATAGTTTGTAAATCACAGTTCCCTGATTTTGCACAAACCAAACAATCAAATGGGTGATCAGAAAGCATCAACTCCATTACAGTTTTACGAGCATTTAACACTCTCATGTTGTGAGTATGAATAACCATTCCTTCCTCACATTTTGAGTTACAAGAAGGTGCCAAGTTACGACGTCCTTCTACCTCAACAACACAAATTCGACATCCGCCAGGCTTGTGTTCAATGCCCATATCTCCCAAGTGCATATAACAAAGCGTTGGGATTTCGATTCCTAACTGCTTTGCTGCTTCATAAATAGTAGTTCCCTGGGGTACTTCTATTTGTTTATTATCAATGGTTAATTTGATCATTTTTTCCATTTTAAGATCCTCCTTACTGAATGCTAATCGCATTAAACTTACATTTCTCCATACAAGCACCACACTTGATACACTTAGCCGTATCGATAATGTGAGCTTCCTTACGATCTCCGGCAATACAATCAACCGGACAGTTGCGAGCACAAAGAGTACATCCAACACAAAGTTCAGGATCAATCACATATTGCATCAATGCCTTACACTGACCAGATGGACATTTGTGTTCCTCAACGTGAGCAATATACTCATCATAGAAGTTTTCAATTGTAGAAAGAACAGGGTTTGGTGAAGTCTGTCCTAAACCACAAAGAGAAGTATCTTTAATTACTGTACTTAGGTTTCTCAACAAGTCAAGATCTTCCTTAGTACCTTTTCCTTCAGTAATCTTATCCAATAATTCATACAAGCGCTTGTTACCTACACGACATGGAGTACATTTACCACATGATTCTTCTACAGTAAAATCAAGGTAGAATTTCGCAACAGAAACCATACAGTCATCTTCGTCCATTACGATCATACCACCTGATCCCATCATAGAACCAACAGCAAGAAGGTTATCAAAATCGATTGGAGTATCCAAATGTTTCTCAGTTAAACAACCACCTGATGGACCACCAGTTTGAACTGCCTTAAATTTCTTACCATCCTTGATACCACCACCAATTTCGTAAATTACTTCACGAAGAGTAGTACCCATTGGAACCTCTATCAAACCTACGTTATTGATCTTACCGGCCAAAGCAAATACTTTAGTACCTGTAGATTTTTCAGTACCAATTTTCTTAAACCATTTTGCTCCTTTGTTAATGATAACAGGAACATTCGCAAATGTTTCAACATTATTTACGTTGGTTGGTTTGCCGTTGTAACCAGATTCAGCTGGGAATGGAGGCTTTACAGTTGGCTCACCACGAAGGCCTTCCATAGAGTGAATCAAAGCAGTTTCCTCACCACACACAAAAGCTCCTGCTCCGTAACGCATTTCAACGTCAAAGTTGAAACCTGATCCCATGATATCCTTACCCAAAAGACCATATTCACGAGCCTGCTTAATTGCAACTTTCAAACGCTCGATAGCAAGTGGATACTCAGCACGGATATAAATTAATCCTTTATCAGCACCCATTGTATAACCACAAATTGCCATAGCTTCAAGTACTGAGTGAGGATCACCTTCCAAAATGGAACGGTCCATAAATGCTCCTGGGTCTCCCTCATCAGCATTACAAACCACATATTTCTGATCAGCCTCGTTCTTAGAAGCAAATTCCCACTTCAAACCAGTTGGGAATCCTCCACCTCCTCGTCCACGAAGACCAGATTCTTTAATTTCATCAATTACCGCCTGAGGAGTCATCTCGGTCAAACATTTTCCAAGAGCTGCGTATCCATCAGTAGCAATATATTCATTGATATTTTCAGGATTAATAAAACCACAGTTACGAAGTGCAATACGAATCTGCTTCTTATAAAATCCCATATGCTTTGAATCACTTACCACCTCTTTTTTCTCTGGGTCTGTGTAAAGCAAACGCATTACTTTACGACCTTTGATGATATGCTCCTCTATAATTTCTTCAGCATCTTCAGGCTTCACTTCGATATAGAAGGTATTGTCAGGAAGAATTTTTACGATAGGTCCTTTTTCACAAAATCCAAAGCAACCTGTCATTACTACCTGAACCTCTTCTTCAAGCCCTTTAGCTTTTAGAGCATCCTGTAGATTATTTTGAATAGCCTCACTTGCAGATGCACGACATCCTGTACCTCCACAAATAAGAATATGCATTTTATACTTTTCCATAATTGCGTTTTCTTTTGTTAGTTGTTGTCAATAGTTTTGTAGTTAACAGGAATAATGCCATCTACCAATTCACCTTGTTTGATGTATTTCTCAATCACTTCATCAGCTTTCTTAAGATCAACATCTCCAAAAACAACAGGCTCTTTACCTGGCATTGTTACTTCAATTGTTGGTTCTGCATAACAGTATCCCATACAACCTGTTTGAGTAACAATAGAATTAATACCTCTTTTGGCAGTAGCTTCAATTAGAAACTCCATTACCTCTTTTGCTCCTGATGCAATTCCGCAAGTTGCCATACCAACTTTAATTTGCACCTGAGCGTCTGGATCGTTGCTCTTCTCCCTAAGATCCATCTTTGCATGCAGCTCTTCTTTTATCTTCTTCAGATCTGCAAGGGATTTAACTTTTGCCATAATCTCAAATTATTAAAGGTTAGAATTTAATTATCTATATTATAATGTGTTTAGGTTCTCTTTAATCATTTCCTTTAAGTATCGCATGATATTCGGATCTGAAACCGGCATATCATCCAAAACTTCCTTTACTTCTTTTGTATCAAAAATATATTCACCCCCATCGGTAATATGCGTGTAAACAAAATCCATTTCAGGATTTGCCCCAACCAACAAGACCATTGTTCCTGCTATATCTCCTAATGCAGGTCGATCAAGGTGCTTGTGTGAAAAAGTTGCTTTCAACTCAGTACCAACCCCTACCTTAGATGATATCTCCATCTTTCCTCCTGTCATTTCAGCATTTTGCTTTAACAATGACAATCCCAAACCTACTTTACGTGTAGTTCTGGTTGTAAAAAAAGGATCAATCGCTTTAGCCAATACCTCTTCAGACATTCCAAAACCATTGTCTTTAATCGAGATTGAAAACAAGTCCTCTTTCTGACTTTCGGTAATTTTCAATTCAACCAAAGATGCTTCAGCTCTCACTGAATTTTGGATGATATCCATTATGTGCATCGACAAATCTTTCATTCTTCAATCTCTACTTTTCGACCTTCTTCTAATCTCAACGCTTTTCTTACTTCACAAAAACTTAATTCTTCCATAAAGAAATTGGTCCACTTATTTCCGACATTTTCTATATAATGAGCATCCGAACTTTTAATAAAGTTGTACTTGCTCAAATACTTATTCTTTTTTAAGAACTCTTCTTTTGTTATATGATGAGAGAGTTCCAATGCATCAACATTCAAATCCGGAGGTAAAAATCCTAGCTGACTGATAATGCTGTTCATCATCTTATTAATATGAGCGGGAATAAACAATCCTTCCAATTCGTGAACTTTTCTTTCAATTTCTTCTATACTTTGATTCAATCCTGAAATCAAAAGGCATTCTATTTCATCAATAATCTCCTCTTTCTCGTTTACCACTACCTGATATCCAAATTTATTCTCGTCATTAGGTATTTTTGGCAAATGCTGATCTAAGTATTTCTGAAATTCAGAAAGCTTTTCCTCATTCTCAAAAAAGCACAAGCAATGCACCTCTTCTTTGGTTGTTACCTCTGCTCCCATCAAAACCATAATTCCTTCCTTTGCTGCCAATTCTTTAATTAGCGGTGCGTGCAAAGTTGAATTGTGGTCGGTTATTCCCAATATGTCAATACCACATTCTTTGGTTTTTTGAACAATATTTACCGGACTCATCTCCAAGTCTCCGCAGGGAGATAAAACAGTGTGCGTATGCAAATCTGCCCGGTATTTGTTCATCTGTTTATAATTTTTAGCAATTTGTCAGATGGAAGCCACAAGATTAAAATAATTATTGTCCTACTATTTAATAATTATTTTAATCATGCTTGTTTCATTCTACTTTGCCTGATTTATGATTTCATATAATTTCCCAGTCAGTTCAAAAGCTTCCTCCTCTGAAGAAAGAATTGGAATTCCTTCCTCATTACTTTGTTCCAAAGTATCTGCTTCAGGCTCATATCCTTTTACCAAAACAATAGCTGCCAATTCTTTTAAAGAGGCAATTGCCATGATATTTTTATGAGTTTGCAATGTTACCCAAACATGGTTTTCATCTGCATTTCCCATAACATCGCTTAACAAATCCGAAGTATAACCTCCTTCAATTTCACGATTCAATCCATTTGCTCCTGAACAAACTTTCAGTCCTAATTTTTCAACTATATCTTGTACTATCATAATACTAATGATCGTTTAAATTCTTTTTTTCAAACCTGCTTTTACCCCAAGTATCTTCTGAAATATCAAATGATTCTTGAGGAGATATCAAACCTTCTTTGGTTAACATCTTTTGAAGAAAAACACATTGTGTCATTTTAGCCTTCCCCTGAACCACATCCTCTGCCAAAGCCTGACAGCGTGGTGCTC
This sequence comes from Marinifilum fragile JCM 15579, assembly GCF_001310955.1. Taxonomy (GTDB): domain Bacteria; phylum Bacteroidota; class Bacteroidia; order Bacteroidales; family Marinifilaceae; genus Marinifilum; species Marinifilum fragile. The sequence continues at coordinate 240,209 of NZ_BAZX01000003.1, read as the reverse complement.
CACAAGCTCCACAATCGATTCCGGGAAGAACTTTCATAATGCGATTAATTTTCTTCATTTTCTTCATGGCAACCATCATATCCGAATCTAAACTTAAAATCGATCGTGGTTCCACTTTATTGATTGAGATGTTTTCCTGCAAATATGGCTTATACAGGTCAATCTCTCTTTCGGGCAATATCATTGGCTTGTTTCTATGATACCAAGCTGCACGTTTTCTCAAACGTTCAATCGCAAGAAAACGATTCTCCGTTGCCAGTACTCCACCAGCACAAGAGTGATCACAAGCTCGAAGTTCCAAAAAGTCGACATCCGTTATTTCTTCGTTCTCTAACTTTTCCAAAACTTCAATTACATTATGAATCTCATCAATAGCCAAACACCTTCCTGAGTATCTCGATGCCTCCCCCGTTGTTAACGTCCAACCAATGCTTCGTCGAGACATATGAATATTTTCCGGATATTTTTTAGTTTCCTTATTACTATTCTTAATACTCAACAAAACCTTATTATAGATGAAATCCATATTAATAACTCCATCTATTAAAGATTCTTCCTCTCCCACAGGACTTTTTACAGCAGCAATTTTTGCCGCACAAGGAGTCACATAAAAAATTCCTATTTCTTCCTTAGAATAGCCTTTATCTTCTAGTTTCTTGCGATAAAACTGAGCAGAAATATCAATTACAGGCTTTAAGCGAATAATATTGTCAACTAAAGCTGGGAATTTAACCTGTATTAAACGAACTATGGCAGGGCAAAAACTTGAAATAAAAGGTCTCTCCTGGTGATGCTTGTGCATGAATTTTTTAGTAGAATCAATTAACACATCTACAGCGCCATCTACCTCATAAACATGAGTAAATCCAAGATTTTTAATTTCATTATAGATTTGAACCTCGGAAACATCATCAGGAAATTGTCCAAGTAAAACAGTAGGTAAAAGAGCTACTCTTTGTTTATAGTTAAAGATTTGAGTGAAATCATCTTGCTCGACAATTATTGCATTAACAGGGCATGCTTGTAAGCATTCACCACAATCAACGCAAGCATTTTTATTTATATCAGCAGTACCATTTTTTACACGAATAGCGGCAGTTGGGCATACGTTCATACAGTGCGTACATCCGATACACACTTCATCAACTACCTTTAATGCGTGATAAAAATGAGTTTGCTCCATCTATCCGAAATAATTTATGATTTCAACCTCTGTACCTACATCAACCTTGCTAGTAATGTTCATTTGATCAGAATTTCGCTTGATGTTTGGCAATCCCATTCCAGCACCAAACCCCATTTCTCTTACCTGTGGTGTAGCTGTGGAGTATCCTTCTTGCATGGCCTGATCAATATCAGGAATTCCAGGACCTTTATCTTCAATCTTTACGATAATCTTGTCAGTATCAATATCCACATTCATGCAGCCTTCAAAAGCATGAGCCACAACATTAACTTCTGCCTCATATAATGAAACAACTGTTCTTTTTATAATTTTAGGATTTACATTTAGCTGTTTTAGGATTTTTTTCACTTCGCTCGAAGCTGATCCTGCTTTAGAAAAATTACCGCCTTCTATTGCAAACTTAAATTCCATTCTCGTCTATTAATACACAGGCTGTAAACCTATCTCGTTTAAAATTGAACAAGCACTAAACATTGAATGACCACATTCAAGTAAAGTCATCTCATTCTCACATGCCAACTGTTTCATTTCCTCTGTTGCCTTCTTATCTCTTACAAACAAAATGAAAGATATATCAGACATTTCCGATGTACGAATGGTCTGCAGATTATTTAAACCTGTTATTAAAAGAAGATTTTCTGTATCTATGGTTAGTACGTCACTCATTAAATCCGAAGCAAATCCAAATTGAATTTCTTGATCCATATTACTGCTTCCACAAATAACACGCGCATTAAGTTTATCAACCACATCTGCTACTTTCACCATTATCGCAGTATTAAGTTATGTTTATCTTTTCAGTCTTTCTTAACGGCACTAAGATAAGAATTTGAGGTATATTAATAAATGATATTTAAAGGAATAGATTTATTTTAATCAAATACATAATTAGTCTAAATAATACCCCATAAACTATCAATTCTAAATAAAAATACGATCTTGTTTTTAAGCCTTAGTTCTCAGAATCTATTTAAAAATTAAGATTAAACTATAAGTTTGTTATTATTAGGTAGGAGATTTTTTTTAAGTATATTCGCCTTATAGCTGGATACATTTTGCTCATTTAGCAAATTATTTCTTTAATTAATGGGGAGAAAAACACAACATATACTGGTCTTTATTCAAGATCAAAATTATATGAGAAAGGCAATAGTGCATGCATTTAAGCTAGCATCTATATTTAAAACAGAGGTAGCATTTGCCCAAATTTCAAAAAGTACTTCCAATAATAAATTGCCAATAAGTTTAATTGATGAGCTGAATACGGAAAACATAGCTTACAAGGAAATATCATTGGGAAACCTGGCGATTGAACCCAATAATACAATTCAGCAACTTGAAGCCATTTTTATTGTTACGGAATTTGCAAAAGGTAAGCTTTCTGCGATTAAACAGAATGAGGTTTTCACTTATTTATACAAGGCCAAAATCCCAAGCATTTTGCTAGGAGAAAAAAGCGAGGAAAAGTGTAATTACCAAAATATTACTGTGCCTGTTGATTTCAAAAGAGAAACAAAAGAAAAAATGATATGGGCAAGCTATTTTGGACGCTTTAATCAGGCAGTAATTCATTTATTTGTTGCCAACCACAAAACTGAATCAGCTCAAAGAAAAATTAAGGCTACACTAATTTTTACCAAGAGAATGTATGAGCAATTCAATTTTGATTATAAAATTGTAAAATCAGAGAGAAGTAGTAACTGGTTGAAACAAGATGCCTATTCGTTTTCTGAACAATTCCACTCTGATTTAATTGTTCTGTTATCTCAAAAAAATAATGGATTATTAAACAAATATTTTGGTCCTGCTGAGATTAAAAAACATTTGCGTAATAATAAAAACCCAATTCTTTTTATTAATCCATTAAAGGATTATTACCTACCGTGCAATTAGTTAGAAAAAACAGATTGAACCTGTAAACCCATAATCTCTAAAGAAGATTAGTAATTTCTAAAATAGAATATTAACTTTAGGGTAATTATTACAAACAGACAAACAACATCAACTTTAGTTTTCTTTTCATGTCTGTTTAATTATCAAACAAAAAAAGGAATTACCCAATCGGTAATTCCTTTTTTGTTAATATATAAAAATGACCTTATCTTACAATATTCATTTCATCAAGTAAATAACCTGCTCCAGCAAACTTATCTACAATAAAAAGAACATATCTGATATCAAGAGATACATTTCTACAAATTTCAGGATCATACATCAAATCAGACATCACACCTTCCCAGGCACGGTCGAAATTCAACCCAATTAACTCTCCATTTGCATTCAAAACCGGACTACCTGAATTTCCCCCTGTAGTATGATTGGTTGCTGCAAAACAAACTGGCATTTCACCTTTGGCATTTGCATAATCACCAAAATCTTTTGAGTCATAAAGATCTCTTAATTTTTGAGGTACATCGTAATCGAAAATTTCAGGATTATCTTTTTCTATGATTCCATCCAGTGTTGTGTAATGAGCATAGCTTACAGCATTTCTTGGTTTATAACCAAACACTTTACCATAATGAACTCGGAAAGTTGAATTTGCATCAGGATAAAATACCTTTTCTGGTTGCATTTCCATTAAACCTGCCATATATGTGCGTTGTAGCTTATCAATCTGATCCATGATTTTATTGTAATCAGGAGCTATTCTAGAGCCATAGAAAAATGAGATGTCACTTGATAATACAAACAAAGGATCCTTGCTTAATTTTTTAGCTTGAGAAACTTTATAATTATCAATGAACTGATCTAATTTAGCTTGACTGGCAAATATCGATTTTGCAAATGCTTTTTCTGCAAACGCCTCAAAATCACCTTTGTATTTTTGCTTGATATTCTTTATCTCCTCAGGTAAAAATTCATCAGATAAATTTTCACTATACATTTTTAAAGTAGCTGCCAGTAATTTTTTCTCTGTTGGCAGGTTGAAATTCTTAAAGAATTTTGCACTTTCTTCCTTTAATTTGTATAATTCAGGTTGAATCTTTTCTGAATCCTCTTTCTTAAGATTGATAGAGTTTTGAATTTACCAGCCAAACCTACAGTTTCAGCTCCTCTAAATCCAGCTTCCATTGCATAATCTCGAGCTAAGCTAAGTGGAGTTACCTGGTTGTAATATGCTTTCATTTTAGCCAGAATACCAGCATATTTCTTCTTCAATTCAGGAGTAGAGTTTGCCCACTCTTCAAATTTCTTCTCAAGAGCCTCTTTCTTCTCAATTGCATTCAATCGATTCAATCCTTTAATTTCACCTTGCCATCTTTTCCAAGAGTTAGCAACACCAGCATATTTAGCCGAATATTGAATTCTAACCATTGGCGAAGCATCCATATCTGCACGCATCAAATCCAACTTCTTGGTTCTGATTTTGATTTTATGAGGATTATCAACCTCTGTCATCATTTTTAAAGCATAAGATGTCAGGTATTCTGTTGTTGTTCCAGGGTATCCAAAAACCATGGTAAAATCATCCTGATTTACTCCTTTTAATGAGATTTTGAATGACTGTTTAGGCTTTAAAGGCACATTATCTTTTGAATACGAAGCAGGCTTATTGTCTTTTCCTGCATAGATTCTGAACATTGAAAAGTCACCAGTATGACGTGGCCACATCCAATTGTCTGTATCACCACCAAACTTACCAATTGCTGAAGGAGGAGCTCCTACTAAACGTACATCTTTAAAGATTTCGTATACAGCCATGAAGTACTGATTACCGTTGAAATAAGCCTTCACACTTGCTCTGTAGTTAGTATCTTTTTCCGCCTCTTCAATAATAGCTTTAGTGTTTTTCTTAATCAACTTCTGACGATCAGATTCCTTCATATCATCAGTTACACCATCCAATACCTTCACTGTAACATCAGCCATACGAATTAAAAATGAAGCTGTAATTCCTTCATTTGCCAATTCCTCTTCACGACTCATGGCCCAGAAACCATCTTTTAAGTAATCATGCTCAAGGGTTGAATGTGATTGGATTGCACCATATCCACAATGGTGATTCGTAATCATCAAACCTTGGTCTGAAACCAATTCCCCGGTACAAAAGTGATGAAATGGTCTTCCCTCTCTACCAAGTCCAACCACAGCATCTTTTAAACATGCCTGGTTAATGTCGTAAATATCTTCTGCAGTTAACTTGAAACCAGCTTTCTGCATGTCTTCAATATTGTACTTCTTTAAAAGCATTGGAATCCACATTCCCTCATCCGCTTTCACAGTGCTTCCTATTAGCAGTAATACTGCCAATAAAAGCAAGCTAATCTTTCTCATAATGGTCTATGTTTTAGTATAGTTGTTTAAAATCTTGTTAACTCTTCATATAATCTTTGAATTGGCAAACCTACAACATTAAAGTATGATCCTTCAATCCCATCAATTCCAATAAAGCCAATCCATTCCTGAATGCCATAGGCTCCAGCTTTATCGAAAGGCTCATAATTATCGATATAGTAATCAATCTCTTGCTTTGACAACTCTTTAAAATGAACATTGGTGGTAGTGGAAAAACTTACTTTTTTACCTTTACTTTTTAAGCAAACTCCACTGATTACCTGATGCGATCTACCTGATAGCGCGCTTAACATCTTAAATGCATCTTCTCTATCTTTAGGTTTTCCTAGAATCCAATCGTCAATACATACAATAGTGTCAGCAGTAATTACCAATTCATTGTTTGTAAAATCAGATTCAAATGCAGAAGCCTTTAATTCTGCCAAATAAACAGGAATTTCTTCTGGTGACAATCCTTCAGGATAAACCTCATCAACCTCCTTGGTTCTAATTTCAAATTCTAATCCCAATTCTTTCAACATTTGATGTCTACGTGGAGATTGAGAAGCTAATATTAAATGATAATCTTTAAGATTATTCAACATGGTTCTATTAATTATGAGTTATAAATGATCAATTATGAATTACTTTCATAACTAATCTTTATAATTTTTCGACAATATAATTGACAACAAAGGCATAAGATATTCCTGCCAAAAAAGCGAATCGAAGTAAAAATTTGCCCAGTTTAAATAGATCACCTTCTTTAAATTTAACTACTTGATATGCTAATAAAATCAATGGCAGAATAATAAGTATGGTGAAATACCAAGGCGTAATTTTATCCATAGGCGCATTTAAGAATTGATACCAAACTCCAAAAACTGATGCAGATAAAAATAATATCAATACTACAATAATCACTTTTGCCCATTTCAAACCAATAACAACTGGTAAGCTTTGTCTTTGAATTTCTTTATCTCCTTTTAAAGAAAGCATATCCCGGATAAATTGACCGATCAGCACTCCAAAAAATGCAAAAAACGAGAATGCTCCAACCCAATACAGTAAATAATTGAAATTTGTTTTTGAAGCCAGTAAAACATCTGCATAAGTTTTATTCAAAGGCGGTATTTCATAAATAACCACCAATAATGGAACTGCTGCTGCAACCATTGCCATAAGTAAACTTCCCAAGAGAAAATAGTACTTGTAAGAGGTTGAATAAAACCAAAGCAAGCCTCCAGCCATAAAAAAAATGAAAACAAACTGCCAATGTCCTACACTATAGGATACATATCCGCCAAGCAAAATTGAAATACCAGTTAACACCTGATGCATTACCAAAGCAATTCTTCTGGTAATTTTTCTTCCTACAATTACATCCTTTTTGTTAAAACGATCAGCCTTTGTATCAAAATAATCGTTAATAATATAGCCAGCAGCAGCCATACAAACTGTGGCCAAAACCAGCATGGCAAATTCAACATCGGAAAACTGTAGCTTAATACTATTGATCCCCAAGATTGGTTCTATAATAAAATACCGCATTACATACTGAACCAATGCTATAATTAGTAGGTTTGGAAAACGAATTAGCTTCAAAAAATTACTCATGATTTTAGCTTTTTACCGAATCAATATCTCATTTGTAACTATCCATTATTATACTCAAGGTATTATTCATTGATAATTACTAATTCTTAATTGTATTAGATGCTTTGTATGTTTGTATCAGATTCGTACCACTTTGAGTGTGCTCTTAACACCTGCTCAATTACATCACGCACACATCCGCATCCTCCATCTTTATCTGATATGTAATTTGATATCGCTTTGATTTGTTCAACTGCATTTGCAGGACAAGTAGGAACCCCAATTCTCTTCATCACTTCAAAATCCGGCAAGTCATCACCCATATACATTATGTGGTCCGGATCTAAATTGTGTTTGGCAATAAAATCTTCAAAATCTTTAATTTTATTCTTCGAAGCCATGTAAATGTCGGTCATCCCCAAACCGCGGTAACGCTTTTCAACCGCATCAGAAAAACCACCAGTAATAATGGCTACAGGATAGCCTTTCTTAATTGCATACTGAATAGCATAACCATCCTTGGTATTGGCAGTACGCAACATTTCACCATTGGAGTCAATCACAATCGATTCGGTTGAAAGTACTCCATCAACATCAAAAATGAAAGCCTTAACTTTCATTAAATCTTCCTTAAAAAAAGCCATATTTTATGTGTGTAAATTGTTCTATTTCTTCTCTGAATGCATCTTAAAAATGCTTTCACTGACAAATCTATATAATTTTTGAAAATCAGGTAAATCTTTTAACTCATTCTCATGTTTTGCCATGATTTCTTTGTCGAACCGGATGGCAGGTCCGGTTTGTGCAGATAAAGGATCTAGTTCCTGCACCTTTTCAGCAGTTTCCTTGATGAGTGGTTTCAACAAATCAAAATCTACATCCTTCTCTGCCAACAACTTTTGCCCTATGCTGTACATGTGATTGGCAAAGTTACAGGTAAATACCGCCGACAAATGTAATTGCTTTCTTTGCTCAGAATCGATAAGATGAATATTATTTGAGATTCTTTCTGCCAACTCCATCAAATCCTCTTGTAAACCCAAATTATTGGATTCTATGCAAATGGGAATATTTGAAAAATCAACCTTTCGATCTTTAGAGAAGGTTTGTAGTGGATAAAACACTCCGTAACATTCCGCATAATTATCAAACACATCCATAGGAATGCTTCCTGCGGTATGAACTACATTGCCAATTGGAATTGATAACTGATCTAATACAGGCTGCAAAGCTTTATCGCTTAAGGCAAAAATGTACAAATCTGCATCTACAGCCAGCTTCTTCACTTCTGTTAGCGAAGTAGAACTCACTTTCTCTGCCAAAACAGAAGCCGATTGTATGGTTCTGCTATAAACTTGCATGATGTTTACACCTGCATCATTTAATGCAATGGCCAATTGTGTAGCCAAATTTCCTGCTCCCAGAATAACTACTTTATTAATCTTACTCATAGCTTTATTTAATGCCCAATTCCTCGGGTGATGCAGCAATCTTCTTCAAAGGAACTTTTCCCTTGTCAATCATTCCAAACAATTTGTGGCAACCTTTTACCAAATCTTCATACATATCCTCGGCCACCAATACCAGTCTGTCATCTAAAAAATCGAGATGATCTGCTTCTTCTGGTTGATTGGCTCTTGAACAAAGCAGTAAAGATTTACTTGGCACAAAGGAATGTGTTAGCTGGTTTCTTAACTTATCGTACAACCAATGATCTTTATTTACGGCTCTATAATCATTCCCCATAAGGATATTTAATGATTTTGAGAATCGTTTTGATGATTGGGCACGAGCTTTTAATGGTTTGTTATCCATAAAGCATCCCAGCGCCTCAATAGCTTGTCCCATAACGATAAACGAAAAGAAATAGAATCCTTCCTTCTGAAGTCGTCCTATTTCATCAATAAAAATCCGTTTAATAAATTCTTTTTCTTGTTCGGCTTGCGATTTATCCATGTAGCAAATATACAGATATTATCGAATTGCATTAACTCCAATGCAGAACCACTGAGCTCCGATTTCGAGGGTATTTTTGTTGGTATCGCAAAAATGGAGACTTTTGGAAAGTACTCGGAGCAATTTGAAAACATCGGCGAGATGTTATGGATTTTACAAAATCGTATTTTTTATCAGAAAAGACCTTTTGAAAGCCTCAACACAACTTAAAGTTCCAAATCAACACTTGTCTGAAGGGAAACACAATTAAAATGGACAAATCAGGATTGATTTGTTAAGAAAACACGGCTTCGATTGCTAAAAAAAGGCCTGTGTTGATACCTCAAATTGGTTTGGTGAGCACTTTACAAATGTGATGAACTTCTTTTTATCCCTCCCTGAATGAATGAAAATGTGTTTTATGATTTTTTTAGTTAAAATTTCATTTTAGACTCCAACAAAAAATGCTGTCCATTGAAGACAGCATTATATTCTTATTTCCTTAACTTTATTCTTAGAACGAAAACTGTAAACGAGTTTGAATCATATTAAAGTTTTCTTCTCCGTTTATTGCATATTTATCCAAATCCACATTGGTATAATTTAATTTCGCCATCATATTCTGAGTAATATACCAATTGCAACCTACCGTATAGTCACGTTGCCTTCCTCCCATACCTGTAAAATAGTAGTTACTTGTATCGTATAAATCTGTTTCATTATAGCGAACTGTTAATTCTATAGCCCCTTTATTAGGTTGAAACAATCTGGCTGTTTGTTTATTATACTTGTAGTTACCACCCTTAATCATCCATCCAAATTGCGCATACCAACCTTCAGCGATGTAATCATGATATTCCGACTCTCTATTAACCCTAGTTTTAATAAATTCCGATTGAAACGAGAAACTTTGATTAGCATATATCAATTCCAATCCATACATCAATTGTGATTTTGCCTTATCAATCTCCACACCAATAAATTTTTCATTTTCGATATGTGTAGCTGCTCTGGAATAATATTTAACAGTTTTATCTTCATTATCAACAATCCAATAATTTCCAGATACCCCAAGGTGCAATATATTCCAATTGGTTTGAACAGGTACAATTGAAAGTCTTGAGGAGACACCATAACCAATAAACGATAAAGATTTTTCATTTTGACCATGATATGGATTATATCCATAATAGTAGTAGGAAGAACCTTTCTCTTCTTTCTTTTCAAAATCACCAAATATTCCTAATCCTAAATTATAAGATTTATTCCACCAATTGTACTCAACACCAATATTCCGTCCTGGCCTAAAGGCTTCAACAGTACTGGCAACGTGCATAAACATCGTTAAATTGGTACTTTCTGTTTGCTCAATACCAAATGGCTCCAGAAAATAACCAGCTCTAAGAAAACTATTCGAATCAATGCTATATTTTACGTAAGTATCCTTCATATTAACTTCCATTTCTGAAAAATCAACATTAATACTTGCACTCCATTTTTTTGCATAGGCCAAATCAAATCGTAATCTCAAATCTCTTATTTCTCCTCCACTCTCTAATTCTGTTTTATCCTCAAAATAATATGCAGCATCTGCAAATATTCTTCCTCCAAATCGCAATTTGAATTTTTGATTCTTGGTTTGAAAATGACTGGTATCATTTTGAAATATCCAATTCAGGGTAGAATTTTTCTGAGCCATTGAATTTCCTACTATCAATAGGAATAGTAAAGAGAGTGTAAAATTCTTCATATTAAATTATACATTTATTATATAAGGCATCAAATATAACAATACATAAAATAAGATTCAGAATAAATTATAACATAAAAAGGTGCTATTAAATAAATAGCACCTCATAAAATACAACTCGATATTCGCTTTTTCTTTGAAGTTAATTAGAATGAAAACTGTAAACGAGTTTGAATCATGTTAAAGTTTTCTTCTCCGTTTAAGGCATTCTCATCCAAATCAACATTTGTAAAGTGGAATTTTACCAATACATTGTGATTCACATACCAGGTACCACCAACAGTAATGTCCTTTTGCTTTCCTCCCATAATCAAAGCATCGCTATCGTTTAAATCGGTTTGGTTGTAACGCGCCAAAAGTTCAACCGAACCCGGGCCTGGTTTAGCCAAACGAGCAGATTTCATTTTGTATTTATAGTTTCCTCCTTTTACAAGCCATCCAACTTTTGTATAGAAACCTTTCGCAGAATAATCTTCGAAGGTCGACTTGCGATTCACCTTAGCAGAAATATATTCTCCTTGAATGGAAATAGGACCTGAAGCTGCAATCATTTCAACTCCTAGTTTACACTGACTTTCTGCATTAGAAACTTTTGCATCAATAAATCGGCGCTTCTCAATATGTGTAGCAGCTCTTGAACGATAACGAATCGATTTGGGATTTTCTTCACCTAACTCATTGAATCCAGTTGCATCGGCAGTTCTGTAAATTCCAGACATACCAATATGAAACAGTCCACCATCTGTTTGAATAGGGGCAAATACAAATCGAGAGGTTAAACCATATCCTTCATCACCTTCAGTTTTGTTATTAGTATCACTTCCAAACAATCCGGTTTCCCAGAATATCTTTTTACTCCAGGTTGCATAAGAGAATCCTAAATTTCTTCCTGGACGGAAAGCTTCAATTGTACTTGCTGCATGCATAAACTTGGTTGTTTTCGAACTTTCGGTTTGCTCAATACCAAATGGTTCCAAAAAATGTCCTGCTCGCACAAAACTGTTTTTGTTGATTTTATACATCAACCAAACATCTTTAAGCGAAACCTCTCCGTCGGCAAAGCAATATTAATTTTTGCATTCCATTTTTTCCAAAGATCAGCCTTCAACAATAAACGAATATCTCTTACTTCCGATCCAGATCCTAAATCAGTTTTATCATCAAAATAAGCTGCGGCATCCATGTAGACACGTCCACCTACACCAAATGAAAACTGCCCATCATCTGTTGCCATTTTTATTGACCCATTGTTTACACTTAACTTTAAGTCATTAGAATTTTGTGCGAATAAACTTCCTGCCAGAAATAAACAGAAAGTAATTAGGTAGTACTTTTTCATTGTTGGTTGTTTAGGGTTATTTATTTGTAGTTCACAATGTAACAAATTGTAATGTTAGATTAAGAATAAATTATACCTATTACTATTTAAATGGTAGTATATTTCCAGCCTGCAAAAATACAAATAAAAAAAATGGACAGGCCTTAGCCTGTCCATCAATTATGATCGTATCAAAATTCTTAAAACTTAAACTCAAGATTTACATATAATAATGAGTTGTTATCGATACCCTCTTGCTTAAAGTTATAACCTTGGTAATTGAAAGCCATCTTTACATTTTTTACTGGAGCATACTGAACACCTGCAGTAATAGCACTACCATTCTTAGCATTCCATTTTTCAGTTTCGCCTTCCAAAGTATTTGATGTTAAGTAATCGTATCTTCCAAATACTTCCCATTTTTTGTCGAATGCATAAGTAGAGTAAACTGATAAACCTTCCATATCATGATCTTCAGCAACTTTCGAGTACTTTGTACCATTGGTCAACATATTGTATTCAGCTGCCAATTTGAATTTATCTGAGAATTTATATCCTGCAAAGAACGCTAAAGCTGATACAGTTACATCATCTTCATTTCCTCCTTCATCAACAACTTTTGCTGAATTGGCATCAGCGTATACTTTAGCAATAAATCCTTTTTTCTCGTAGATTAAACTTGCTCCAACCTTTTGCTTGCCATCTTCGTCTTGTACTTTTTTATAACCTTCACCATTGATCACAAAAGCATTTGCAGAAAAACCATCGCTTAATTTAAAGTTAGCATTGATACCTAAATCAGCACTTGAACCGAAACCATACTGGTCGTTAAACGATTTCATGATATAACGGTATCCCCAAAATTTTTCTTGTTCTTTGAATTGTACAGTTCCAATCATACCCAAAGAAACCTTAACAGCCGATGAAGCTTTCCACTCCAATTGTGCTTTTTTCAAATAAGCAGTATAATAGCTACCTCCTTCGTTCTTGCCTACATCTAATGTAATACTAGCTTTTAAACCTTTAGCAATGTTATAATCGTATCCAAAGTAAGCTCTATTAATTTCAAAACTACTTTCCTGATCTGTACCATCTGACATATCGTAATGATAGTTAAAAAATACCTTTCCATTTACTTTACCCGATGGAGTAAACTCTGATTTGTCTTGTGCTACAGCAGCAAATCCTAAAAATAGTGCCAAAGCACTAACAAATAATTTCTTTCCTTTCATTTGGTTTGTTTTAGTAGTATGTAATCTTAATGCAATTAAGTCGACATATTTTCTTAATAACTGCGGACAAAACTAATTCCTTTCAGAAAAATAGCAGGAAAAAATATTTTAAGGAATCGTTAATTCGAATTAACGATGAATTAACATTAGCTATAACTCATTGTTTTCAGGAAAGAAAATAATACAGATTATTAATTAATATGCGACATTTGTTCATATTACTCCAATTACCTAATTAATTATATATCGGCATTTCAATTTAATATTTCACAGTTTCGCTTACACTCACTTTGAGATTTAAATGGTATAAAAAAAGAGGTTCCCAATAAGGAAACCTCTTCACATTAAGTCTTAAACTTTATTATTTTTTGAAAATACCTAGATCTTTCAATTCTGAAGATTTGATGTATTCAAGGTAAGAAGCAACTTTTGCTTTTCCCATTTTAACGAATACTTCACAAGATGCATGGTATTTGTCATTTCTTGTAGTATCAGTCAACAACAAGTATCCCATGATAATGTAACCAGCCATTTCAACCAAACGACGAGCATGGAAATCAAGGAAATCGTTGTGATCTGCAGTAGCGTTAATTTCATTTACTTTTGTCACAGCTTCTTCATATCTAGCAGTCATACCTTTCAAAGTAGTTCTTAGGTATTCGTACTGAGGATTCAATTCAGATGCTTCGTACTCCTTAATCTGTCCAAGATATGCACCTGTGGTTACCCCACGAATTGCAGCAACTACCTGTAATTGAGTAGTTCCTTCGTAAATATTTGTAATACGTGCATCACGAACCAAACGCTCGATTGGGTAATCTTTCATATAACCCGAACCAGCGTGAATCTGCAATGAATCGTAAGCAATTTCGTTACAGAATTCAGAAGCGAACAACTTTAATAATGGAGTGAATACATCAGCTAATTTCTGATATTTCTTCATATCCATTTTCTCATCTTTATCTAAAGATCTTTCTTGAGAAATGTGGAAGTATGCTTTGTAAACATCAACAAAACGAGATGTTTCGTATAGAACAGAACGAGAAGCATTTAATTTGGCTTCCATGTTAGTAAGCATTTCGTAAACCGCAGGGAATTCAATAATTGCTTTACCAAACTGACGGCGTTCTTTAGCGTAAGCCAAACCTTCACGGTAAGCAGCTTCAGCAATACCTACTGACTGAGCACCTACACCTAAACGAGCACCGTTCATTAGTGACATTACATATTTGATCAATCCCATTTTACGAGAACCAACCAATTCCGCAGGAGCATTGGTAAATACCAACTCACAAGTAGGAGAACCGATGATACCCATCTTGTGCTCGATACGACGCACTTTAACAGCCATGTGTTTCTTGTCGTAAATAAACATAGAAAGACCACGACCATCTGAAGTTCCTTCTTCAGAACGAGCCAATACTAATGAAACATCACCATCACCGTTGGTAATAAAACGCTTCACTCCGTTTAAATACCACTGATCTTCTGATGCATTATAAGTAGCCTTCAACTGTACAGCCTGAAGGTCAGAACCAGCATCCGGCTCAGTCAAATCCATTGCAGCAGTAGCTCCTTTAGCAAAACGTGGAAGGTATTCAGCTTTTTGCTCTTTTGAAGCAAATTCGTGAATGGTTTCAGCACAATCCTGAAGCCCCCAGATGTTAGCAAAACCACCATCAGCACGAGATACCAATTCAGCAGCCATTACGTAAGGTACAATTGGGAAGTTCAATCCATCGTACTCACGTGGAAGAGACATACCAATTAAACCAGCTTTTGTTAAAGCTTCGTGGTTTTCAGCAGTACCTTTTGCATAGATTACACGGTCGTTTACAACCTGTGGACCTTCCTGGTCAACACCTTCAGCATTTGGTGCGATGATATCACCACAAATTTCACCTACAATCTCCAATGTGCGATCGTAAGAATCCATTGCATCCTCAAAATCAAGAGGAGCATAATCATACTTGTCTTTATCTTCGAAGTTGCGCTCTTTAAGTGCAACAATTTTTTTCATTAGAGGATGCTCCAGGTGGAACTTCATATCCTCATTATCTCTATAGAAATTAGCCATTTCTCTTTTCTTCTTTTGATGTTAATAATTTAAGCGAGTAACAATTACTTGGTATTTTCCTTGTACTGCTTAATCATTTTTGGAATTACAGTTGCAACATCACCTGTAATTACGTAATCCGCAAAAGCGTTAATTGGTGCATTTTTATCGGTATTGATCGCAATCACCATTGCTGATTCTTCCATACCTGCAGTGTGCTGAATCTGACCTGAGATACCGCAAGCGATATACAACTTAGGACGTACAGTAACACCAGTTTGACCAATTTGACGTTCGTGAGAAGCAAAACCAGCATCAACAGCAGCACGTGAAGCACCTACTTCACCACCAATTACTTCTGCCAATTCAGTTAACAAGTTGAAGTTCTCTTTAGAACCAACACCATAACCACCAGCTACAATAATACCAGCGTTTTTGATGTTAACTTTTGACTTCTCCATGTGACGCTCGATTACCTTAACCACAAAGTCTTCCGGCTTCACATATTTTTCTACATCGATATTCTTAACTTTTCCTTTGTATGCATCAGAAAGAATTTCTTTCTTCATTACACCCTCACGAACAGTTGCCATCTGTGGACGACAATCAGGGTTGATAATGGTAGCAACAATATTACCACCAAATGCAGGGCGAATTTGATACAACAAATCTTTGTATTCTTTCTTGTTTTTCTTGTCTTCGTGGTCGCCAATTACAAGACTAGTACAGTCAGCTGTAAGACCAGAGTGAAGAGCTGAAGAAACACGAGGTCCCAAATCACGACCGATGCTTGTAGCACCCATCAAAGCAATTTGTGGTTTTTCTTCATCAAATAATTTCACCAAGATTGAAGAGTGAGGAAGAGTGGTATATGGATACAAGCGTTTGTCATCAGCAACCCAAACCTTATCAACACCATAAGGCATAATTTGCTTCTCCACACCTTTTAATTCATGTCCGATTACGATAGCTTCTAACTCACACTTTAAATCGTCAGCTAGCTTTCTACCTTTTGTAAGAAGTTCAAGACTCACATCTGCAACCTGACCTTCTTCTATTTCGCAATATACAAATACGTTATTCACGGTTTCAATTTTTTAAATTTCACTTTATTTGTACAGGCATTACATCCCCCTGTACAGATGTAGCATGCTACGCCTCTACCCAATAGTGTGGTTAGCAATTAATTCTTTCATTAACTCACCCATATCAGCATCGGTTGGTTCAAGAACCTTAGCTTCTTTAGCTTGGAAAACTACGTTTTCGATAGATTTCACCTTTGTAGGAGACCCTGATAATCCAAGTTCTTCTGCATTGGTATCGATATCGTTTACACTCCATTCGCCAATATTTAGATATGGACGATTGTTGTGTAATGCGATATAATCTTCATCAGCATTTTGCATTTCAGAAACCGCTCTTGCATGCTTGTATTTCATAACGAATTTAGCGTTGCGTGGACGACATTCAGGAGCTGAAGCATTAACAGTAACAACCATTGGCATTTGACCTTCAACAGTTTCAACACCTCTCTCTAAACGACGCTTCACAACAATATTACCTTTTTCTGCAGATACAATATCTTCGGCATAAGTGATTTGAGGTAATCCTAGTTTTTCAGCAACCTGTGGTCCTACTTGTGCAGTATCACCATCAATTGCCTGACGACCAGCAATGATAATATCAATTTTACCCATTTTCTTAAGGGTACATGACAAAGCGTATGAAGTAGCCAATGTGTCAGAACCTGCAAATGCGCGGTCAGACAAAAGGATACCATTGTCGGCTCCGCGGTACAGACCTTCACGGATAATTTCCGCAGCTCTACCTGGTCCCATGGTTAAAAGAGTAACTTCTGTGCCTTCGTACTTATCTTTCAAACGTAACGCTTGTTCCAATGCATTCAAATCTTCAGGGTTGAAGATTGCCGGCAAAGCCGCTCTGTTCACAGTTCCATCCGCTTTCATAGCATCTTTCCCAACATTTCTAGTGTCAGGAACCTGCTTCGCAAGAACAACAATTTTTAAACCTTTCATTCTATATGTGTTTTACATCAGTTTTGACGTTAATTTATTGAGATACCTCGAAATAAAATAATGACTCTTTATTCTGTATCTAAGTAAATCAACTAATCACTAATTATTATTTCTATATTCAGGTTTGCTCATTTTACCATTGAATTCGTAAAATTCAGAGCTTAGCAAATATAAAGATTCGAATACTTAAAACAAATCTTAATTGCGTACACAAAACCTTTCATAAAAGACTCATTGGTCCTTTATTATTTTACAAGATCACAGTCTCTTAGAATACTACTATCTATCAGTGATTCTCGATATAATTTACGCAAAGGATAAATGATAATTTCAAAACTATCAAGCTCTTAATAAAGAAATAAATCGCTTATTAATCATGGATGAAACCCATCCTCTATGCTATCTTCTCTATTTAATGTTGATGTTCAATGATTCAATCTATTAAAAATCGCTAATTTTGATGCAAACTGATTATTACTATGATTACATTCTTATCTGCAATATTAGCTCTCGTTATTGGCTATTTTGTTTACGGCAAATTTATAGAACACTTCTTTGGAGCCAATGATAAAATTAAAACCCCTGCTGTTCGACTTGAAGATGGTGTAGATTTCATTCCTATGCCTACCTGGAAAATGTTTACCATTCAGTTCTTAAATATCGCAGGATTAGGTCCTATCTTTGGAGCAATACTAGGCGCTATGTACGGTCCTGTTGCCTACATCTGGATCGTTTTTGGCTGTATTTTTATGGGTGCTGTACATGATTATTTTTCGGGGATGCTTTCCATTAGAAACGATGGTGCGAGCTTACCTGAAATTGTAGGTAAATATTTAGGAATAATTGCCAAAGTTATTCTAGCAATCATCACATTTGCATTATTAATAATGGTTGGTGTAGCTTTTGTAACCGGACCGGCAGGATTATTAAAGGATTTAACGGGTGGAGGTTTGCATTATTGGCTTTATGGAATCTTTGGATATTACTTACTTGCAACCTTACTTCCAATCAATAAAATTATTGGTAAGATTTATCCAATTTTTGGAGCTGCATTATTAATCATGGCCTTTAGTATAGCGGGTATCATGCTATATAATGGTTTTAATGGAAGTTTTCACCTGAATGAGCTATCTGTTGACCAGTTAAAAAATATGCATGTCAATCCCACTCAAAACATCTTGTATCCAATGATGTTTATTGTAATATCCTGTGGGGCCATTTCTGGATTTCATTCTACACAGTCACCTATGATGGCACGCTGCATGCGTAAAGAAAGCTATGGTCGTCCTGTGTTTTTTGGTGCCATGATTGCTGAAGGAATTGTAGCCATCATCTGGGCTACCGCTGCAATGAACTATTTTGGATCAGCAAGCGATTTAAATAGTACAATTGCCTCTGGTCGTAATCCAGCTTGGGTAGTTAATGAAATTTGTAATACATGGCTAGGACAAGTTGGAGCTATTTTCGCCATTGTTGGTGTAATTGCATGTCCTATTACAACTGGAGATACCGCTTTCAGAAGTGCCCGATTAATGATTGCAGATTTTTTTAAACTGGAACAAAAATCTTTGAAAAGTAGATTAATAGTATCCATTCCGCTTTTTGTATTGGGATTTATCCTTTCTCAACTTAGCTTTGGAACGATCTGGAAATTCCTAGGTCTTTTTAATCAATTTCTATCCATGGTAATGCTTTGGACAGCGGCAATGTATTTGGTAGAAAAGAAGAAAAATCACTTCATTATTAGCATACCTGCAACATTTATGACGGCGATATGTGCAACATTTATTCTAGTTGCCCCAAATAAAAATGGAGGATTGGCAATTGATACAAACATAGCTACACAATTGGAATTGTGATCGCCTTGCTAGTATTTTCATGGTTTCTGGTTGCAGCTCATAAAAGAAGCGTAAAACAATCGATATTAAAACTATCTGAAATATAAAAAAAGGAAGCGAAATGCTTCCTTTTTTATGCCTGTCCTGTTGGCCCAAAATTCATTGGAATCACTGGCCCTTGTGGCCCATTATTTTCTTCCACATTTTTAATTGGTCCATTCATACTTTCAAACTTATGAATATTATCTTGCAGGGCTAATAATAGACGTTTTGCATGTTCAGGAGTCAAGATAATTCTTGATTTTACATCTGCTTTAGGCACTCCTGGCATCACTCTAACAAAGTCTACAACAAATTCAGAGCTAGAATGTGTAATTACAGCTAAATTAGAATAAGTTCCTTGTGCTACTTCTTCCGTTAATTGAATATCTATTTGTCCTGAAGGCTTTTTATCACTCATAATGTATCTATTTTTATTGATTTCTTATCTACTCTGGTAAAATTAGGAAATTAATTTTGAATGTCCTGCCAATTCTAAACAATAAAAAAGGGTGTTTCCAATGGAAACACCCCTTAATATTTAGAGTCCTATATTTAGAATTCTGATTTATTGTCAAGAAGCTTTTCGTACTCTTCTTTCGCTCCTACTACAACATCTTTGTATTCTCTTAAACCTGTACCTGCAGGAATCAAGTGACCACAAATAACGTTCTCTTTCAGACCTTCTAATTTGTCCATTTTACCGCTAATCGCAGCTTCATTCAACACTTTAGTTGTCTCCTGGAACGATGCAGCAGAAATGAAACTCTTAGTTTGAAGAGCAGCTCTTGTAATACCTTGCAAGATCTGAGTAGAAGTTGCAGCGATAGCTTCACGAGCTTCAACAAGTTTCATATCACGACGCTTCAAGATAGAATTTACATCTCTTAGTTTTCTTGCAGTTACAATCTGCCCTGCTTTCAACTCGTCAGAATCACCTGCGTCAACAACAACCTTCATTCCGAAAATTTCATCGTTCTCACGCATAAATTCCATCTTGTCGATAACTTGTTTCTCCAAGAACTTAGTATCTCCCGGATCATCAATAACTACCTTACGCATCATCTGACGAACGATAATCTCAAAGTGCTTATCGTTAATCTTCACACCCTGCATACGGTATACATCCTGTACTTCGTTCACGATATATTCCTGAACTTTTGTAGGCCCTTTAATCGATAAAATATCGGCTGGTGTTGTAGCACCTTCTGATAATGGAGTACCCGCTCTTACATAGTCGTTCTCCTGAACAAGAATTTGTTTTGAAAGAGGTACCAAGTACTTCTTCACATCACCTGTTTTGGTTGTAACAACAATCTCACGGTTACCACGCTTGATTTTACCAAATGTAACCTCACCATCAATCTCAGAAACAACAGCAGGATTAGATGGGTTACGAGCCTCAAACAACTCAGTAACACGTGGCAGACCCCCGGTGATATCACCTGCCTTACCAAGAGCTCTAGGAATCTTAACAAGAGATTGACCTGCAATAACCATCTCACCTTCGTTCACAGAAATGTGAGCACCTACTGGTAAGTTGTAAGATTTTAATACCTCACCACTTGAGTTCAAAATCTTAACACTTGGGTTTTTAGTCTTATCCTTAGATTCTACAACTACTTTCTCAGCAAAACCAGTTGCTTCATCAGATTCCTCTTTAAATGTAACACCTTCAATTAAGTTATCGAAAGTAACCTTACCTGAGAATTCAGTAACGATCATAGCATTGTATGGATCCCACTCACAAATTAAGTCACCTTTCTTAACATCCTGACCATCCTTGATATACAATTTAGATCCGTAAGGAATTGTATGTGTAGTCAAGGTAATGTTTGTGTTTTTATCGATGATACGTAATTCAGCCAAACGACCAATTACAACATCATACTTATCTCCTTCTTTAGGAGTATGTTCTACAGTTCTTAATTCTTCGAATTCCGCGTAACCATCGTATTTCGATTCAACAGAGTTTTCAGCAGAAACGTTACCTGCGGTACCCCCTACGTGAAGGTACGAAGTGTAAGCTGTGTACCCGGCTCACCAATCGACTGAGCTGCAATAACACCAACTGCCTCACCTTTCTGAACCGCCTTACCTGTTGCAAGGTTACGTCCATAACATTTCGCACAAACACCTTGTTTAGACTCACAAGTAAGTACCGAACGAATCTCTATGCGTTCAATCGGAGAATTTTCAATTTTTTGAGCAATCTCTTCAGTAATCTCAACTCCTGATTTCACTATTAACTCACCTGAAATTGGGTGATATACATCATGTACTGTAGTTCTACCAAGAATTCTTTCACTTAGAGATGCAACAACTTCTTCCTGATTCTTAATCGCTGTAGCGGTAAGCCCCCTCAATGTACCACAGTCTTGCTCATTAATGATAACATCCTGTGCAACATCAACCAAACGACGAGTTAGGTAACCCGCATCGGCTGTTTTCAATGCCGTATCCGCAAGACCTTTACGAGCACCGTGAGTAGAAATAAAGTACTCCAATACAGAAAGACCTTCCTTAAAGTTCGAAAGAATCGGGTTTTCAATAATTTGACCTCCGGTAGCACCTGATTTCTGAGGTTTTGCCATCAGACCACGCATACCACCCAACTGACGAATCTGCTCTCTAGAACCACGAGCTCCAGAATCAAGCATCATGTAAACCGAGTTAAAACCTTGATTATCGGCAATCAACTGGTTCATCAATGTTTGAGTCAAATTAGCGTTAACATGTGTCCAAATATCAATAATCTGATTGTATCGTTCATTATTGGTAATGAAACCCATGTTATAGTTAGCCAACACTTCTTCAACTTGTGCGTAACCTTCAGCAACAAGATCTTCCTTCTCAGCTGGAACAATAACGTCAGACAAGTTAAACGAAAGACCACCTTCAAATGCTTTGCGGTAACCTAAATCTTTGATATCATCCAAGAATTTCGCACAGGCATCAACCCCACATTTCTTGAATACATATCCAATAATATCACGAAGTGCTTTTTTAGTAATCAACTGATTAATAAAACCAGCTCCCTCAGGAGTAAATTGATTCAAAATGATACGACCAATAGTAGTTTCAATAATAGTATCTACCAATTCATCATTTTCATTTAAATCCTTAACTTTCACTTTAATCACAGAGTGAAGATCTACAGCCTTCTCATTGAAAGCAATCATAGCCTCTTCTGCTGAATAGAAAGTTAATCCTTCCCCTTTGCTTCCTTTTCTGGGCTTGGTAATGTAGTAAAGACCCAATACCATATCCTGAGAAGGAACAGTAACTGGTGCACCATTAGCAGGGTTCAAGATATTGTGCGAACACAACATTAACATTTGAGCCTCTAATACTGCTTCGTTACCAAGTGGCAAGTGAACCGCCATCTGGTCACCATCAAAGTCGGCGTTAAACCCAGTACATGCAAGTGGGTGTAGACGAATTGCTTTACCCTCGATCAATTTAGGTTGGAATGCCTGAATACCCAAACGGTGAAGAGTAGGAGCACGGTTAAGAAGAACCGGATGTCCTTTCAGTACATTTTCCAAGATATCCCAAACTACAGGATCTTTTCTATCTACAATTTTCTTAGCTGATTTTACAGTTTTTACAATACCTCTCTCAATCAACTTACGGATTACGAAAGGCTTGTACAATTCCGCTGCCATGTCTTTTGGAAGACCACATTCATGCATTTGCAAGTCTGGTCCTACAACAATTACCGAACGAGCAGAATAGTCAACACGCTTACCCAACAAGTTTTGACGGAAACGACCTTGCTTACCTTTCAATGAGTCTGAAAGAGATTTTAAAGGACGGTTATTTTCTGTCTTAACCGCATTAGATTTACGTGAGTTATCGAATAATGAATCAACTGCTTCCTGAAGCATACGTTTCTCATTACGCAAGATTACTTCCGGAGCTTTAATTTCAATTAATCTTTTTAGACGATTGTTACGAATAATTACTCTTCGATACAAATCGTTCAAGTCTGAAGTTGCAAAACGTCCACCATCCAATGGTACCAATGGACGAAGTTCTGGTGGAATCACAGGAACAACTTTCACAATCATCCATTCAGGATTGTTTACTCCTTGTGACTCACGGAAAGCTTCAACTACTTGCAAACGCTTTAATGCTTCATTTTTACGTTGCTGAGAAGTTTCTGTATTTGCTTTGTGACGCAAGTCGTATGATAATGAATCAAGATCTAAACGACCTAACAAGCTATACAAAGCTTCCGCTCCCATTTGAGCAATAAACTTATTTGGATCATCATCATCCAAAAATTGATTTTCCATTGGAAGTTCGTCAAGAATATCCAAGTATTCTTCTTCCGTTAGAAAATCTAAATATTTAATACCATCAGCTGATTTAACTCCGGGATTAATTACTACGTATCTTTCGTAATAAATAATTGAGTCAAGCTTTTTGGTAGGTAATCCTAAAAGATAACCAATTTTGTTTGGTAATGATTTGAAGTACCAGATATGCGCAACAGGAACAACCAACTGAATGTGTCCCATTCTTTCGCGTCTAACCTTTTTTTCTGTTACTTCAACACCACAACGGTCACAAACAATACCACGATAACGGATACGCTTGTACTTACCACAATGACACTCATAATCTTTAACGGGACCGAAAATTCTTTCACAGAATAATCCATCACGTTCCGGCTTATAAGTACGATAATTGATGGTTTCAGGCTTTAAAACCTCTCCACTTGATCTTTCAAGAATTTCTTCTGGAGAGGCAAGACTGATAGAGATTTTTGTAAAATTGCTCTTTACTTGTTTATCTCTTCTGAATGCCATATGTTGAAAATTAGGAAATTAACAAAATTATTCTATAAAAGTGAATGAACGGAAACCCGAACATTCACTTTATAATATAAGGCTTAAATTAATTTTACGCTCAAGCCAAGACCTCTTAACTCGTGTAGCAACACGTTTAGAGATTCCGGAATACCCGGACTTGGCATTGGATCACCTTTAACGATAGATTCGTAAGCTTTAGCACGACCTATAACGTCATCCGACTTAACGGTAAGGATTTCCTGAAGAATATGTGCAGCACCAAATGCCTCAAGTGCCCAAACCTCCATCTCTCCAAAACGCTGACCTCCAAACTGAGCTTTACCACCAAGTGGTTGCTGAGTAATAAGTGAGTATGGTCCAATAGAACGCGCGTGCATCTTATCATCAACCATGTGACCAAGTTTCAGCATATAGATCACACCTACAGTTGCAGGCTGGTCGAAACGTTCTCCAGTTCCACCATCGTGAAGATATGCCTTACCGAATGCAGGAACACCTGCTTTATCAGTATAACTTGTAATTTCATCCAACGACGCACCATCAAAAATAGGAGTCGCAAACTTCAACCCAAGTTCTTTACCTGCCCAACCTAGTACAGTTTCAAATACCTGTCCAAGATTCATACGTGAAGGTACACCCAATGGGTTCAAACAGATGTCAACAGTGGTTCCATCTTCAAGGAATGGCATGTCCTCTTCTCTTACAACACGAGAAACAATACCTTTGTTACCGTGACGACCTGCCATCTTATCACCAATCTGAAGCTTACGTTTCTTAGCAACATATACTTTCGCCATTTGAATAATACCTGCTGGCATTTCATCACCAATGGTTACATTATATTTCTTACGCTTGTTAATACTTTCAAGCTCTTTGAACTTGATAATATAGTTGTGTAAAAGCTTTTTGATTGTGTCGTTCTTATCCTTATCAGTTGTCCACTTGTTAGGATTAATTTCCAAGAAATTGATATCTGCTAACAATTTCTGAGTGAACTTAACCCCTTTAGGAATAACATCTACGCTTAAGTAATCTTTAACTCCTTGCGAAGTCTTGCCATTTACAAGGTTGAAAAGCTTTTCAACCAATCTCGCTTGCAATGCCGTTACTTGTGATGCCAATTCCTCATCCAATTTTTGGATTAATGGCTTATCTGATTGTTTCGATTTACGATCGCGAATAGAACGTGAGAATAATTTCTTATCGATAATTACACCACGTAATGATGGTGAAGCTTTCAATGAAGCATCTTTAACATCTCCAGCTTTATCACCAAAGATAGCTCTTAATAACTTCTCTTCTGGCGATGGATCTGATTCTCCTTTTGGAGTAATCTTACCAATTAAGATATCACCTGGTTCAACATTCGCACCAATACGAATCAAACCATTCTCATCAAGATTACGAGTTGCTTCTTCACTAACGTTAGGAATATCAGAAGTTAATTCTTCCATACCACGCTTCGTGTCGCGAACTTCAAGAGTGTACTCATCAACATGAACTGATGTAAATACATCATCTTTAACAATACGCTCTGAAATTACAATCGCATCCTCATAGTTGTAACCTTTCCAAGGCATAAATGCCACTTTCAAGTTACGACCAAGTGCTAATTCTCCATCCTGAGTTGCATAACCATGAGTAAGAATTTGTCCCTCAACAACCTTTTGTCCTTTCGTAACAATAGGTTTCAAGTCAATTGTAGTACCCTGGTTAGTTTTTCCATATTTTGGAATATTGTATGTCTTGGTATCTCCATCAAAACTAACAAATGCTTCTTCTTCAGTTTGCTCGTATTTGATTACAATTTTATTTGCATCTACAAACTCAACAACCCCTGTACCTTCGGCACTAATTTGAGTTCTTGAATCACGAACAAGAGCACCTTCCAAACCAGTACCAACAATAGGAGATTCTGGCTTAATAACTGGAACTGCCTGACGCATCATGTTAGATCCCATCAAAGCACGGTTCGCATCATCATGCTCCAAGAAAGGAATCAAAGAAGCCGCGATAGAAGCGATTTGGTTTGGAGCAACGTCCATCAAATCGATATTCTCTATTTCCTCAAATGGGAAGTCACCGTCTTTACGAGATTTTGCTTTAGGGTTTACAAAACTACCATCATCATTTAAAGGAGCATTTGCTTGAGCAATTGTCAACCCTTCTTCCTCTTCAGCTGATAGATATTCAATACCCTCAGAAGATAAATCAACACCTCCATTAGCTACCTTACGGTAAGGAGTTTCGATGAAACCTAAATTATTAATCTTAGCAAAAACACAAAGAGAAGAAATCAAACCAATGTTTGGTCCCTCAGGAGTCTCAATCGGACATAAACGTCCATAGTGAGTATAGTGTACATCTCGAACCTCAAAACCTGCTCTTTCACGGGAAAGACCACCAGGACCTAAGGCCGACATTCTACGTTTGTGTGTAATCTCAGCCAATGGGTTGGTTTGATCCATGAACTGTGACAATGCATTCGTTCCAAAGAATGAGTTGATCACAGAAGAAAGAGTCTTCGAGTTGATCAAATCTATTGGAGTAAATACCTCATTATCTCTAACGTTCATTCTCTCACGAATGGTTCTAGCCATACGTGCCAAACCTACTCCGAACTGAGTATAAAGTTGTTCACCAACTGTACGAACACGACGATTACTCAAGTGGTCAATATCATCCACATCAGTACGTGCATTCAACAGCTTAATTAGGTACTTGATAATTTCAATAATGTCTTCTTTGGTCAACACCTTAGTATCACCATCAGTGTTTAAACCTAATTTTTTATTTAGGCGGTAACGACCAACATCACCTAAATCATATCTCTTATCAGAGAAGAATAATTTATCGATTACGTCACGAGCTGTAGCCTCATCTGGTGGCTCAGAATTACGCAACTGACGATAAATGTGAAGAACAGCTTCTTTTTCGGAGTTACAAGGGTCTTTCTGAAGCGTATTATAAATAATCGCATAATCAGCAAGATTTTGTTCCTCTTTGTGCAATAAGATAGTTTTTGCACCTGATTCAAGAATTTCTTCAATATGTTCTGGTTCGATTATTGTCTCACGATCAATAACCACCTCATTACGCTCAATAGATACTACCTCGCCAGTATCCTCGTCTACGAAGTCTTCAATCCAAGACTTAAGAACACGAGCAGCAAGTTTTCTTCCAACGATTTTCTTCAAACCGGTTTTAGAAACCTTGATTTCATCAGCAAGGTTAAAAATCTCAAGGATTTCTTTATCGCTCTCGTAACCAATTGCACGAAGCAAAGTTGTTACAGGAAGCTTTTTCTTACGATCAATATATGCATACATCACATTGTTGATGTCCGTAGCAAATTCGATCCAGGAACCTTTGAAAGGAATAATTCTGGCAGAATACAACTTGGTTCCATTTGCGTGTACACTTTGACCAAAGAATACACCAGGTGAACGGTGAAGCTGAGATACAACCACACGTTCAGCACCGTTAACTACGAATGTACCTTTTTCGGTCATGTAAGGAACAGTTCCAAGGTATACATCCTGAATTACTGTATCGAAATCCTCATGTTCAGGATCGGTACAGTAAAGTTTTAACTTAGCTTTTAGCGGTACGCTATAAGTTAAGCCTCTTTCGATACATTCATCGATTGTGTAACGGGGCGGATCAACAAAATAGTCGAGAAATTCCAATACGAAATTATTTCTGGTATCGGTAATTGGGAAATTCTCGCTAAATACCTTAAATAATCCTTCGTTCGTTCTTTTCTCTGGAGTCGTTTCCAGCTGAAAAAAGTCTTGAAAAGATTTTAATTGTACTTCTAAAAAATCAGGATATGAAAGCTGATTCTTGTTAGAAGCAAAACTAATTCTTTGACTAATAGTATTTGAAGACATTTACTTAAAATTAATTGAACCTAAACGATAATAAACAACAAAAAGGCTTAGAGTCCCGGTTAGGAACTCTAAACCAAATAACCTTATTTATAGGTTTTAGTGCTTCTATTTAAGCTCAACTTCAGCTCCAGCTTCTTCTAATTGTGCTTTAAGTGCTTCAGCTTCTTCTTTAGAAACTTTTTCTTTCAATGGAGCTGGTGCAGCATCAACTGCAGCCTTAGCTTCTTTAAGACCTAAACCAGTTAATTCTTTAACCAATTTCACTACCGCTAGTTTTGAACCACCAGCTGAAGTAAGAATTACGTCAAACTCAGTTTGCTCAGCAGCACCACCTTCAGCGCCAGCAGCAGGTCCAGCAACAACTGCAGCAGCAGCAGCTGGCTCAATTCCGTATTCTTCTTTTAAGATTTCAGCTAATTCATTTACTTCCTTAACAGTCAAATTAACTAATTCTTCTGCAAACTTTTTTAAATCTGCCATTTTTCCTTCAGTTTTTAAAATTTAATTACTCTAAATATATTACTCTTTTTCTGAAAGTGTTTTCACAACACCAGCTAGGATATTCTTTCCTGATTCCAAAGAAGAAATAACATTCTTGATTGGTGATTGAAGCAATGCAACGATATCTCCAACAAGTTCTTCTTTAGATTTAATGGTAGCAAGAGCGTCAAGCTCATTATCACCAATATAAAGCGATTCTTCAACGTAAGCCGCCTTCAGGATAGGTTTATCATGTCCCTTACGGAATTCTTTGATAAGCTTCGCAGGAAGGTTACCAGTCTCTGCAAGCATAAGAGAAGTAGATCCCTTAAGTACATTGTCTAGTTCTTCAAACTCGCCTTCTGCCTTTTCTAAAGCGATTTTAAGAAGGGTGTTTTTTACAACAACCAACTTAATATCCTTTTCAAAACATGCTCTACGAAGTGCTGAAGTGCCTTCAGCATTCATTCCTGAGATGTCAGTAAGATAGAAGTGGTTTGACGCATTAATTTCTTCCGTCAAGCTATCAATAATCTGAATTTTTTGTTCCTTTTTCATGATTACTAAGATCTTGATTAAATTTTTAAATTAGTCAAGTGATCTTGGATCAATTTGAATCCCAAGACTCATTGTGCTTGACAGGTAAACACTCTTGATATAAGTTCCTTTTGCTGCAGATGGTTTCAATTTATTGATAATGCCAACAAATTCTTTAGCGTTATCTTTGATTTTATCTACCTCGAAAGATACTTTACCAATTGATGAGTGAACGATACCGTACTTATCGACCTTAAAATCAATCTTACCAGCTTTCACTTCAGCAACTGCTTTAGCGATATCCATAGTTACTGTACCAGACTTAGGGTTTGGCATTAAACCACGTGGCCCTAAAACACGTCCAAGTGCACCAACTTTCGCCATTACAGTAGGCATCGTGATGATTACGTCAATGTCAGTCCAACCTCCTTTGATTTTGGCAACATAGTCGTCAAGGCCAACATAGTCAGCACCTGCAGCTTTTGCTTCTTCTTCCTTATCAGGAGTACAAAGAACCAAAACACGAACTTCTTTACCAGTACCGTGAGGAAGTGTAACAACACCACGTACCATTTGATTAGCTTTTCTCGGGTCAACTCCTAAGCGAACATCCATATCCACTGAGGCATCAAATTTGGTTGTTGTAATCTCCTTAACCAATTTCGCTGCTTCGTCGATAGAATATAGCTTATCAGTATCCACTTTTTCTGAAGCTAACTTTCTATTTTTCGTTAGTTTACCCATTTTAATTGCAGTGTTTAAAATTATTGATTAAGAGGATTATCACCAGAAATTGTGATACCCATACTTCTTGCTGTACCAGCAACCATACTCATGGCACTTTCAACTTTAAAAGCATTCAAATCTTTCATTTTCCCCTCTGCGATCTCGCGAACTTGATCCCAAGAAATTGAACCTACCTTTTTACGGTTTGGTTCAGAAGAACCTGATTTTAATTTTGCAGCCTCTAAAATTTGTACAGCAACAGGAGGAGTTTTTGTAATAAATTCAAAAGAACTATCAGAATAAACAGTAATCACTACAGGGATTACTTTTCCAGCCTGATCTTGAGTTCTTGCATTGAATTGCTTACAAAAATCCATGATATTAACCCCTTTAGCACCCAACGCAGGTCCTACTGGGGGTGAAGGATTTGCAGCACCACCTTTGATCTGCAATTTGATTAATCCTGCAACTTCTTTAGCCATAGCTTTACTTTTCTAAAGGATTTAATTATTCTTTTTCTACCTGCATGAAACTTAACTCAAGAGGAGTCTTACGTCCGAAGATCTTAACCATAACTTTTAGCTTTTTCTTCTCTGCATTTACCTCTTCAATCACACCGGTAAAACCATTAAATGGTCCATCAGTCACTTTAACCATTTCGCCAACAAAATAAGGAATATTAATTTCTTCATCTTTGCCAGCCAATTCATCAACCTTACCCAGTATGCGGTTCACTTCTGACATACGCATAGGAGTAGGATCGCCGCCTTTTGTATCCCCCAGGAAGCCAATCACATTCGTAATATTACGAAGGATGTGAGGAATCTCTCCAACGAGTGCTGCTTCGATTAGAACATAGCCTGGTAAGAAAATTCTTTCCTTGCTAATCTTCTTTCCGTTTCGCACCTGAAAAACTTTTTCGGTAGGAATGAGAACCTGTGACACAAATTCCGTTAGACCCAGATTGGAAATTTCGCTATCAATATATTCTTTGACTTTCTTTTCTTTTCCTCCAACAGTCCTAAGAACATACCATTTTTTTTGAATTTCAGCCATCTTTTTCTAAAAAAGGAATTATTAGTGTAACATATTGTATATAAAATCCATCAAATTCTTAAACCCCATATCCATTAAGAATATCACAAGAGCAATAATAGTGGAAGCAATCATAACTACTATCGCACTGCTTTGGAGCTCAGACCATGATGGCCAAGATACTTTTTGAACCAGTTCTTTATAAACTTCTTCAATATAAATTTTTAGTTTCATAAGGCAATTTTGTCTTTGCACGGGAGGAGAGACTCGAACTCCCGACACCTGGTTTTGGAGACCAGTGCTCTACCAACTGAGCTACACCCGTCTATAATAAGATTGATCCGAGTTCACGGATCAATCTTTATATTATGCAATTAGTCAACAATTTCAGTAATCTGACCTGCACCTACAGTTCTACCACCTTCACGGATAGCGAAACGTAGACCTAAATCACAAGCTACTGGCGTAATCAACTCAACGTTGATAGTTACGTTATCACCTGGCATTACCATTTCAACTCCTTCTGGAAGAGTAATCTCACCAGTTACATCAAGAGTTCTGATGTAGAATTGAGGACGGTATTTGTTATGAAATGGAGTATGACGTCCACCTTCTTCTTTCTTCAATACGTAAACCTCAGCTTTAATCTTAGTGTGAGGCTTGATTGTATTAGGGTGACAGATAACCATACCACGCTTGATAGCAGTTTTGTCAATACCTCTCAACAATAGACCTACATTATCACCAGCTTGACCTTCGTCCAAAATCTTACGGAACATCTCAACACCAGTAATTACAGACTTCATACCTTCAGCACCAAGACCAATGATCTGTACTTCTTCACCAGTTTTTACAATACCAGTTTCAATACGACCAGTAGCAACAGTACCACGACCAGTAATAGAGAATACATCCTCAACTGGCATCAAGAAAGCCTTATCTACATCACGTGGAGGAAGTGGAATCCAAGAATCAACTGCATCCATCAAATCCATGATTTTTTCTTCCCACTCAGCTTCACCGTTCAATCCACCTAAAGCAGAACCAGCAATGATAGGAGTGTTATCACCGTCGAACTCATAGAAATCCAATAACTCACGAATTTCCATTTCTACTAACTCAAGCATCTCTGCATCGTCAACCATGTCAACTTTGTTCAAGAAAACAACGATTTTAGGTACGTTTACCTGACGAGCTAATAGGATATGCTCACGAGTTTGAGGCATAGGACCATCAGTTGCAGCACAAACCAAAATAGCACCATCCATCTGAGCAGCACCAGTTACCATGTTCTTTACGTAATCCGCGTGACCTGGACAGTCAACGTGAGCGTAGTGACGGTTAGCTGTTTGGTATTCTACGTGAGCAGTATTAATAGTAATACCTCTCTCCTTCTCTTCAGGAGCGTTATCGATAGAATCGAATGATTTCACTTCAGACAAACCTTTTTTTGCTAATACAGTTGTAATAGCGGCAGTCAAAGTAGTTTTACCGTGGTCAACGTGACCAATGGTACCAATATTTACGTGTGGTTTTGACCTGTCAAAATGTTCTTTAGCCATAACTCCAAATATTAATTAATATTAGACAACAATTAAAAACAATATCTTAAATTTCTTGAGCCATTGACGAGATTTGAACTCGTGACCTCTTCCTTACCAAGGAAGCGCTCTACCCCTGAGCTACAACGGCAAACGTATTTGAGCGGGAAACGGGACTCAAACCCGCGACCCTCAGCTTGGAAGGCTGATGCTCTATCAACTGAGCTATTCCCGCAAAAAAAGAAACAGAAATGTTTCTTTTCGTTTACCAGTGGGGAGAGCAGGATTCGAACCTACGAAGACGAAAGTCAGCGGAGTTACAGTCCGCCCCAGTTGGCCACTTTGGTATCTCCCCAATATTTTAAAAATCAGAGCCGATGGAGGGACTCGAACCCACGACCTGCTGATTACAAATCAGCTGCTCTAGCCAGCTGAGCTACATCGGCAAAAAATGCAAACCATCTTATTTAACAGGCATACTTTTCCCTGAAAATGGTTTGCAAATGTAAAAATATTTTAAATTTATCACAAAATAATTAGGTGTTTTTTCTAATTATTTTGCTCTTAGTTTTTCTTTGTGTTTCACGACTTGCTTTCTCAATGCATCAACAGCAAGATCCGTTGCCTCTTCAAATGTTTTACTTTGCTTTTTAGCAAACACATCTGCGCCTTTAATATCAAGATTGATCTCAACTACCTTATTTTCGGTAATATCAGATTTTTCAACCCTAAGAAAAACTTCAGCTCCAGCAACATCGCTATTGAGCTTCATTATTTTTCCAAGCTTATTTTCTATGAAATTTTCCAATTTCACATCAGCAACAAAACCGATCGATTGAATGTTAATCATATTCTAATCCTCCAAAATTTATGCTCTCGGATGAGCTTGTTTATATATATTATTTAAACGCTCAAAAGTAGTATGAGTATAAATTTGTGTTGCCGATAAATTCGAATGCCCCAAAAGTTCCTTAACTGCATTTAATTCCGCACCATTATTTAATAGATGCGTTGCAAATGTATGTCTCAGAACGTGCGGGCTTCGCTTGGTCATTGTTGTAATTTTCGACAAATGCTTTGTAACGATTCTATACAACAACTTTTCGTAAACAGGCACCCCCTTTTTAGTTACAAAAAGAAAATCATCCAAGTTTCCGAAAGTTTTATATCTAAGATCCAAATATTGATCAAGAAGTTTTACCAAACTCTCACTTACTGGAATGATTCTTTCTCTATTTCTTTTTCCTAATACTTTAACTAAAGATGCTGATCGATCAAAATCTGACTCTTTAAGATTCATCAACTCCGACAATCGCATGCCAGTTTGATAAAACATCTCTATTACCAATTGATCTCGAACACCTTCAAATCCTTCTCCAAAATCAACTTCTCTTAACACCTGCATTGCATGCTCTGCAACAAAACCAGGCAACTTCTTTCCTTGCTTAGGTCCAACAACTTTATCCATTGGGTTCGAATCAATCACTGATTCTCTAAGCAAATACTTAAAAAATGACTTTAAAGAGGATAACTTCCTATTTACAGTTCGCGAAGTTTTACCTTCGTTCATTAAAAAAACGATCCATCTACGAACATCTTTAAATGTTATATCTTCAACTTGTACATCATCAGCACCTGAATAAAATTCAAAAAACTGAGTCAAATCACAGTCATAAGATAAAACTGTATGTGCAGAATATCGTTTTTCGTATTGCAAATAAGACAGAAAAGATTCCTTAAAACTCATACATCCAGGATATTTATCCAATAGGATAATCCAAGATACGAAAAATTAAGATATCAAGGAATTAATCCAACAGAAAATCAATCCTCAGCTTGTTGCATTTGCTGAACGTAGATCGCGTGTAATTTCTCTTCTCTTCTTTTTATAGATGGTTTTTTATAAACCTGTCTTCCTCTAAGCTCTTTAATTACACCAGTCTTTTCAAATTTTCTTTTGAATTTTTTCAAGGCTCTCTCAATGTTTTCGCCTTCTTTCATAGGAATAACAATCATAATTTTCTCCTTTAATATTTATGTTTTTCTAAGTGAGCCGCAAATTTATTAATTCAATCATTATAATTCAAATTTATTTTGAAAAAAGTAATGAAATTATCTCCATTCTAATATTTTAGGCCCTTTTTCAGAAATATAAAGTTAAGAAAATAAGGAATTATTCTCAAGCTAATTCAATGACTACTATTCTATACTTAAATAAGGTTGTACTTTCTGAAAGACACTATCGCTCAACAAATGCTTGTTTTTCAAATCCTCTACTGAGGTAAAATTCCCCACTCGTTCTCTATATTTTACGATGTCAGAAGACATCCTTCTACTTATATACGGATGCTGTCCCAATATTTTCGCATTACATTGGTTTATCGAAATCTTTTGCAACAAAACTGGCGATACACAAACTCGATTCTCTAATGCCCGGAATGTTTCTTCTGAAATACCATACACTTCCAACAACTGAGATTTGGAAATGTAACCACCAAGTAATTCTTTATATTTTACAATTCTATTTGAAAGTGTTTTCCAATACCAGGCAGCGTTTTTAAAATGGAAGTATCTGCCAAATTCAAATCAACCAATTCTATTTTTACACTCTTCTCTTTTAAAGGTTTTATATGCACATATGGCTTTAGCCGTTTCAGAAGCAAAGAATCAAATCCATAAATTTTACCGAGATCATCAGCATTTTTAAACCTAGCTCCAGTCGACAAATACTTTATAATGCGATTCGACATCCTATCATTTACTCCTAACTTTTCCCATTCGACTTTATCAATTGTATTGGGATCAAAATTGAACAACTCTAATTCAACTCTTCGTTTTGCAATATTTTTAACTTTTTCGTTCTTTATTGCAGGAGGAATATTGATGTAATCTTTCAATCGATTGTAATCGTCATCTTTAATGCCATAAATTTTTCGAAAATCAGCTTTGGATCTAAACACTCCACCCTTTTCTCTATATTTTAAGATATTTCTGGTTTGATAATCTCTTAATCCAAGTTTTTTAAAATCCTCAGCGGAAGCCTTATTAGGGTCGAATAAAAACAAAGCAGGATTTTTCAATTTACCTTTACTGCTCAATATAGCTATTAAACTATCAAGATTTTCATTTTTCTTAGGTATAGAATCTGGTGTAGAATCTGTATTTATAAATTCTGGCAATACAAAGACTGTTATTAGTATTAAGGCCAACACCAATAATCCTCTTTTCTCCGATGTGGAATAAGAAAAGTATTCTCTTATGATCTTTTTCAATGACATATTAAAAAAGCGTTATTTGAAAACAAACAACGCTTAACAATATTATAAAAAAGATTAATCTTATCCAAGTTTTAACAATCCTACCCCATTTAAAAACACAGCTGTTATTGCTATAGGAGCCAACCATTTCACGATAAAGAAGAATACTTTAAAATATTTCACTCTTAAAGAATTCTCATTCGACAACTCTTCTCGTACTATTGCATGCTTTAACTTCCAACCTACAAAAATTACAATTAATAATGCTCCTAATGGCAGCAATACATTTGCAGCGGTATATTCCATTAAGCCAAAAATACTTTGCCCTAAAATATTAATACCTGATAAATCACTAAAAGATAGAGTTGCAAATACACCCAATACAGAAATAGACGCTGCACCAATTACCGTAGCTTTTTTCCTGGAAATATTCAATTCTTCAGAAAAGTATGCTACAACAACTTCAAGTACCGATATGGTGGAAGTTAATGCAGCTACAGCAAGCAAGAAGAAAAATAAAATCGAGAAAAAGTATCCTCCAGGCATTTCCAAAAATAGCTTTGGTAGTACTTCAAAAACCAAACCTGCTCCAGAATCAGGCTGAAAACCTAATGCAAAAACAGCTGGAAATATCATTACACCAGATAAAATTGCAATTGCTGTATCAGCAACTGTAACTTGAAAAGCCGTTTTTCCCAAATTATTTTGCCTTTGGATATAAGAACCGTAGGTAATTAAAGCCCCCATACCAATACTTAACGAAAAGGCAGCCTGCCCCAACGCTTCCAGAATTACTCCCATTGATATTTTTGAGAAATCAGGTTTAAATAAGAAATCTAAACCAGCAGAAGAACCGGGCAAGGACAATGAGCGCACACACATCACAAGTATTAGAATAAACAACAGAGGCATTAATATTTTTGCATATTTTTCAATGCCATTTTTAACTCCTGAAAAAACAATCCATGCCGTTAATAGCATAAAAACCATTTGCCACATTAATGGACGAAAAGTTCCTTGTTTAAAATCATCAAACATCACCTTGGTATCACCATGGGCAAATCCATTACTTATTGCTTGATACAAATATTCCAAAGTCCAACCAGAGATAGTAGAATAAAATGCAAGAATTAAAAAAGCTGCAATAACTCCCATTAAACCTACAAGGGGCCACATAGATTCAGGAGCAAGCTTACGAAAAGAACCAAATGCATTTTGCTGCGCTTTTCGACCTATTAACAACTCGGAAAGCATTACCGGCAATCCGATAGCAATTATAAAAGCTAAATATATTAAAAGGAATGCACCGCCTCCATTTTCTCCAGCTACATATGGAAATCTCCAAATATTACCAAGACCAACTGCCGATCCAGCTGCAGCTGCAATTACACCAAATTTACTTGAAAAAACATCGCGTCCCGAGGGATTACTAATAGACATGTGTTAAATTTTAAGGTTATTGATATACAAATTAGGGTAAGCTCAAATTTGCAAAATATTAGGTCTAATTCCTAAATGCTTTTGCTTTTTATATCAAATACAAACAAAAAAGCCCGGATAAAATCATCCGAGCTTTACAATTAAATATTTTAAAGACTAGTTGCGTCCTACAGCATTTAGGTCTTCGAAAGCCTGAACTAAACGGTCTCTCATTCCCACTTCACCTTCACGCATCCAT
Organism: Marinifilum fragile JCM 15579; assembly: GCF_001310955.1. GTDB lineage: Bacteria > Bacteroidota > Bacteroidia > Bacteroidales > Marinifilaceae > Marinifilum > Marinifilum fragile. The sequence goes on along the minus strand of NZ_BAZX01000003.1, from coordinate 202,978 downwards.
TTTCTTGGATCGTAGTATTTCTTGTTTGGTTTGTCGTCACCTTCTGGGTTACCGATTTGACCTTGCAAGTAATCGTGATTTGCAGCTTCGAATTCACGTACTCCGTTCCAGAATGCCCATTGTGTATCTGTATCAATGTTCATTTTGATAACTCCATAAGAAATTGCTTCACGAATTTCTTCTAAAGTTGAACCTGAACCACCGTGGAATACGAAATCAACAGTATTATCAGCTACCGCATATTTTTCTGAGATAAACTTTTGTGAGTTATCCAAAATCTTAGGAGTCAATACAACATTACCTGGCTTGTAAACACCATGCACATTACCAAATGATGCAGCAATTGTAAAACTAGAAGACACTTTAGATAATGCTTCGTAAGCTAAAGCAACATCTTCAGGTTGAGTATACAATAATGAGTTATCCATATCTGTATTGTCAACACCATCTTCTTCACCACCAGTACAACCTAATTCAATTTCGATAGTCATACCCATTTTGTTCATGCGCTCGAAATACTTCACACAAGTTTCAATGTTTTCTTCTAGAGTTTCTTCTGATAAATCTAGCATGTGTGAGCTAAACAATGGTTTTCCTGTTTGAGCAAAAAACTCTTCACCAGCATCCAATAAACCGTCGATCCATGGTAACAATTTTTTTGCAGCGTGATCCGTATGTAGAATTACTGGAATGCCATAATGCTCAGCAATTGCATGAACGTATTTAGCTCCAGCAACAGCTCCAATAATTGCAGCACTTTGTCCTTCTGCATTGATTCCCTTACCTGAGAAGAAAGATGCACCACCATTCGAGAACTGAATGATAATTGGTGAATTTACTTGTTTGGCAGCTTCTAATGCAGCATTAATTGAGTTAGTACCAACTACGTTTACAGCTGGGATTGCAAAACCTTCTTCTTTAGCAACCTGAAATAATTTTTGCACATCATCACCGGTTACTACACCCGGTTTAACAACATCTAATACTCGTTTCATAATAATATAATTTATCGGATAGTTCTTATAAAATCGTCGGAAAGTCTAAATTTCACCACGAAGTTAAAAAGAAATAATAAATTTTGCACCGTTTTGTCTATAAGAAAATTATGCAAACGAATGCAATTAAACTATTTTTAATAAAGCATAAACAAGACCTTAATTTCTTCCGAAAATCCAGATTAAAATGGATACCCTATCCCTATATTGAACGTTAACTGATTGAGTTTAAACGGACGCTTAGCAATAATCCAACGTTCACTACCTACTTTTGACGGATCTCTCAATTTTAAACCTAAATCCAAACGGAATAGGATAAATTTTAAATCTACTCTCGTTCCGAACCCGGTTCCAATTGCAATTTCTTCGTAAAAACGATCGAATTGAAAATCTGCTCCTTTTCTATCATCTTTTTTCGAAATTGCCCATATGTTTCCTGCATCAAGAAATAACGCTCCTTCCAATGCCCAAAAGAGTTTAAATCGATACTCAAGGTTTGCTTCTATTTTAAGATCAGCTGCATTATTTGGATAAGTAGATCCCTCATCAACATATGAACCAGGCCCTAAAGATCTTACTTGCCAGGCTCTAATCCCATTTGCTCCTCCTGAGAAATAGCTTTTCTCGAATGGCAACACCTCTAAATTTCCATAAGGATAACCAATCCCAAAGAACACACGGTATACCATATTATTTGCGCGGTTGATGTAGTGATTAAAGCGATATTCAACATCACCTTTCACATATTGCGCATATCTAATTCCTAAAAAGTCGTGGTAAGTTCCCTCAATATTTCCCTCTGAGTCGTAATCATTTCTTTTTGACCTTCCCAAAATATTATCGATGGTTTTTAAAGTATTACCTGCCACCTCTGCACTTACCCTTAGGTAATTGTAATTTTTGGGAATATTAATATTCTGATTATTATAAGTTACCGAATATCTTGTAGTAGCGATAACGTGATCGGTAAAGGAGTTTTGAATGTAAAGATTATTAATATCATTCAGAAAATCTTCACTTAAATCTTTCACATCAACAAAGTTCAACTCAACCAAGTTAAAGGTGTGTCTCAAATACTTCGACGATTTCCAAAAATACCCAAAACTTGCATCAGCAATTGTTCTGGTATAGTCGGGACGTTTCTGAAAATTATAGGAAAGTGAAAATATGGTCCTTGGATTGTATGATTCTCTGAATTTTTCAGCATCGAAAAAAGGAAGTAAAAATTTAGGTATACTCAATTTGGAAACAATACCATATTCTGAAGAACTAAAATTTGTTTGCTCACTCGACTTCACATTTTCTCTGGCCGTAGAAAGCTGAACATCCAATACCTCGGCACCACCGAACAAATTTTTATGCTGATAATTCAAATTGCCTGCAAACCCAATATTTCCAGAAGAATTGGTTCCTTCCAACTCGAATGAATAGAATTGCAAGTTATGTGGACTTAATTGAATCACACAATTCAAACTACCGTATTCATCATCAGTTGCTTTTGCATCCTCATCAAAGTTTATATTCACAAACTTAAATTGATTCAATTGCTGTAACCTACTGTATGATTGAGAAACAGAATTCAAATTGTACAAATCCCCTTTTTTTATTCGAATTGAGGATAAAATCACATCAGGCTTTATTTTAAGCTTATTTCTATAAATAAACTCCACATCCTTATGCACCAAAGTATCCAATTCCGACAAATAAATTGAATCATTCATCAGCATCAACTTGGGGTCATATTCGGTAAGGATTTTAATTTTATTAATCCGATACTTTTTGCTTGCCTTTTCATTCAAAGGCTTTTTCAAGCCAACAAAAACATCCATTTGATGATCTTTCTTCGTGCTATCCATCATAAAATGAATATACTCTCTTGAGAAATTAAAATACCCCTTATTCTTAAGCATTTTAAAAATTCTCATTCTCTCTTCTCCAAGCACATCAGAGTCTACCTTACTTCCCTCCTTCACTTTCGCATCTTGTTTATCTTCATTTACATAAACTCGAATCTGAGTAGAGTCCGACATTTCTCCCACCTTCTGCGATTGAGATAAAAAGTTATAAGGCAAATCATCAAGTTGGTGATAAATCTTACGATATCGATAAGGCTGGTTGGCTGTTATCGTGTAATACACCTTTGCTTTTTTCTTTTTAAAAGCAACAGAATCTTTTATTACAGCATCGTAGTAGCCTTTTTTCTTCATGTAAAGCTGCAACTGAGCTACCGATCTCTTCGTCTGAAAATCCTCATAAATAACAGGTTCTTCACCTATTCGTCTAAGCCACTTGTTAAAGCCTTTAGTTTTATCCTTACCAGACAGATTATAAAGCCCCAGATGAAAACGCCAAGCACCTAAAATTTTCAAGTTGGACTTTTGTTTGATATTTTTTTTAAGATCACCTGAAGGCACAGATTTATCATCCACCTTAACAATAACTTTGTTCAAAAGGTATTCATCTTCCCCAACATACTTGGTAGTTGAACAAGAACTCATACCAAGTAAGAAACTCAGAAAGAAAAGTAAAATCGGGAAATAATAACTACTTTTGTATTTTAGAATAGCTTTCAAGAATGAATTGATTATTTATCGGTTTAAACTACAACAAAGATACTTATATCAATTAATAATTTGTAATGCATATGAAACATTTACGTGCATTGCTTTTATTCTTTGAAAACACCAATACAAACAGTCTGATTTACTAACTTTTAAGCTTTTAGCAGTGCTCTCGAAAAATCAAATCAAACTCATATCCAGCTTACAAAAGAAAAAATATAGAGATTCTCATCAACTTTTTGTTGCCGAAGGTGATAAGTTGGTAATGGACCTGCTACAAACCAACATAAAAGTTGCTTACCTGGTACATACTTCTGATTGGAAGAATGCACCAACTACAGGACATCTCAATCAGATTGAAAATCGGATTGAAACCGATGCCAACCTGATGAAAAAGGTAAGCAGTTTAAAAACACCATCGCCAGTTCTTGCCGTTTTCAAGATTCCTACTAATAATATCGATGCAAGCATCATAAAAAACTCCTTATCGATATTACTTGATGATGTTCAGGATCCTGGCAACCTGGGTACCATCATCCGCATTGCCGATTGGTTTGGAATTAAGAACATCTTTTGCTCACAAAACACAGTGGATGTATACAACCCTAAGGTGATACAGGCAAGTATGGGAGCTATAGCGCGTGTAAAAGTTACCTACACTTCTTTACATGATTTGATTTCCTCGCATCAATCAAAGGATTTTCCTGTATATGGAACTTTTTTGGAAGGTGAAACCATATACAAATGCGATTTGCAAAACAAAGGTTTTATTGTAATGGGTAACGAAGGTCAGGGAATATCCGAAGAAATTGGACAATTGGTGAGCGATAAACTATTTATTCCAAACTTCCCAGCCGATCAGGAAACATCCGAATCATTAAATGTGTCTGTGGCAACTGCTATTATTTGCTCGGAGTTTAGAAGAGGAGAGTATTAAGCCCACTATACCTATTGTGTAATGGTTGAGCTTCTCAAATAAATACATCAGAAGTTGCCTCCTTGCCAATAGTGAATCATTCCCAACCCATGAAGTAGTACGCGCAAGACAAATTGAACTCACTCCCAACGGCAAGGAACCATTTCCAAGACATGTTTGACCTTCTCACAACTACCAGGAACTGCTTCCCGGACATGGTATAACACATGCGAATCAATAAAATAGTTGTAAAGATCACAAATATGCCCTTACAGATCAGTTATAAATATATACAGATCATAAATAAGTTCATGAAGATCATTATTTAAGCTATAAAGATCATCATTTTAGGCATCAAGATCCGATCTTGATGATATTATTAGTGATCCTCATTACTTTTTTGATGATCTTCATGACCTCAAATATGATCTTTACTATCGTTTTATTGATCTTCACTATCTATTTACTGATCCGTAAACACTTTTTTGTGATTCGCAAACTATTTTTCATAGTGATATCAGACCAAAGAGTAGTTGGGGAATACTCCCATGTAGTTGGGAAAAAGTTCCTGTAAATGTGTTTGCTCTGCCTGAGGTCCGGGAAACCATCACCTGATGTGTGGGGAAATATACCGATAGTAATTATCTTCTTCAAAAATGCGAGTACACACATTCAAAGGTCAACTCCTAGCTAGTAACAAATCTATCAAAAGCTTCGGCACATTGTTCGCCATCCATAGCAGCCGAAACAATTCCACCGGCATAACCAGCACCTTCTCCACAAGGGAATAGTCCTTCGATTTTGGTATGCTGAAAAGTTTCACGATCTCTTGGTATTCTTACCGGCGAAGATGTACGTGACTCCACACCTAAGATTACGGCTTTATTGGTCAGAAATCCTTTCGATTTTCTGCCAAATGCCTTAAATCCTTCCTGTAATCGGTAAGCAATATGTTTAGGTAACCATTTGTGCATTTCGGATGACACAACTCCGGGATGATAGGAAGTTTTTGGCAGGCTTTCACTTTTTCTTCCCTCAACAAAATCGACCATGCGCTGGGCAGGAGCCGTTAGGTTCTCACCTCCTTCAACAAATGCTTGAGCCTCCAAATCTTCTTGAAAGTGCAATCCCGCCAAGGGACCGAATTTCTCATATTCCGATAAATCTTCGGTGCGAATTTCAACAGCCATCCCCGAATTGGCAAAGGCAGTATTTCTTCCTGAGGATGACATTCCGTTTACCACTTGCTGATTTTCGCCTGTTGCCGCCGGAACAATTACTCCACCCGGACACATACAGAAGGAATACACGCCACGTCCTTCAACCTGCTGTACAAAACTGTAACTGGCCGCTGGTAAATACTTTCCTCTTCCGTTTGGGTTGTGATATTGAATTTGGTCAATTAAGTCCTGTGGATGTTCGATACGAACCCCCATTGCAAAAGATTTTGCTTCAATATCGATGTCAGATTCATTTAACTTTCGGTATACATCACGAGCCGAATGACCTGTTGCCAAAATCACTGCTTCTCCCTTAAATGTATTCCCATCTTGAGTTAACACACCTATAATTTTATTGGCATCCAATAAATAATCGATCACCTTACATGAAAAATGCACTTCTCCACCTGCAGCAATAATACTCTTACGAATATTTACAATTACTTTAGGCAAAACATCAGTTCCAATATGCGGATGAGCCTCGTACAAAATTTCATCCTGAGCACCATGAAAATGAAGCACATTCAAAATCTTCTGTAGATTTCCTCGCTTTTTAGATCGGGTGTACAACTTGCCATCCGAGAAAGTTCCGGCACCACCCTCTCCAAAAGAATAGTTTGAATCTGGGTCTACATTTCGGGTTCTGTGCAACTGCCCCAAGTCCTTTTTTCGATCTTCAACACTTTTTCCTCGCTCCAAAACAATAGGGCAATATCCAAGCTCTACCAATCGTAAAGCTGCAAATAAACCTGCAGGACCTGCCCCCACAACAATTACTTTTTTCTTATCCTTCACATTCGAATAATCAAATATCAGTTCCTTTGCCACAGGAAGTTTTTCATCCACTGCAACACGAAACTTCATATTTATCTTGATATCTCTTCTTCGGGCATCAATAGATTTTCTTAGAATTTGAATTCCATTAATCCTACCAACCTTAACCTCCAGTTTTTGTGCCAAAATAGGCTTATAAAAAGATTCATCAGAAGCTTGTTTGGGATTCAGAACAATATCAATTTCAGTAATCATGTAAAAAAGTAAAAAGGTGAAATGGTAAAAAAAGTGCAAGAGTAAAAAATTACTCGAAATGAAAGGACAATGTAACTATTTTAGAGTTCATTCCACGAATTGCAGATGTATATGCTTCATAACCGGGGTTCTCAATATCATAGCTATGATTGATGATATCGCGTAAACCTATTGCAAATTTCAACTCTGTAGCCAACTTAAAGTATGGCAAATAAAAATCGATACCAGCACCCAATTCCAAATAAACATCGGTAGTGTTTAAACGAATCAGCATGTTATTTTCAGGGTCAAGCGCATCTTGCGATTGTACGTCAATCTTGTAACTGGCTCCTCCAATTAAATATGGTCGATAGTTATTCAATCGCTTTGCGCGATATTTAAGCAATAAAGGAAGGTTCACCAAAACCGATTCAACCTTCACATCTTCTTGTGGCAAATTGGAATATTTAATGGTTCGTTCGCCAAACTCCAGCCCTGGTAAAAATCTTAAAGACCAATTCTCATGCAAACGCAAATCGGAAACAATACCTACCGAAAATCCAGGAGAAAAAACAACCTGCTCAGCTCTGGCATCTGTTAATCCTGAATTGTATATGGCAAAGTCCATATTATTTACGGCCAATGTAAAACCAAAGTGTAACCATTTCTGATCAACTTTCTGATAATTCAGTATGCTTTCAGGCTTATATCTACTTTGCGAAAAAGCAGAAGAAAAAAAGGACAGACAGAGCAGTATTAATAGTAATCGTTTCAATCTTGATCGTTTATTTTTAGTAATAACCCCTAAAATATAAATTTATTGCATGGGTTTAGTTCCAATGTATATAGAAGCTATCCCAAAACTTAATTTTATCTGTTTTGTTTCAGTAAAGCCACAATCTTCATAAATCTTTAGGAACTCGTCACCATCCGGGAAAGCATCAACCGATTCCGGCAAGTAAGTATATGCCGAAGCATCTTTTGACACCATTCTTCCCCAGAATGGAAGAATCCTGAAAAAGTAAAAATTATAGATCTGTTTAATTGGAAATCTTCTTGGCTTTGAAAATTCAAGAACCACAACTTTACCTCCAGGTCGAACCACACGATTCATTTCTGACAATCCTTTTTCAAGGTTTTCAAAATTTCTAACACCAAAGGCCACCGTTATTGCATCAAAAGTGTTATCCTCGAACTGAATATTTTCAGAATCACCTTCCAATAATTCAATTTTATGTGATAAGTTTTTCTTTTCAATTTTTTCTCTCCCTACAGCCAACATCTCGGTAGAAATATCTATTCCTACAACCTTATCGGGATTAAGCTTAAGATTTGCCAAAGCAAAGTCGCCAGTCCCTGTAGCAATATCCAAAACCATTTTGGGTTCCAAAGGTTTCAATAATTTTACCGCCTTCTTTCTCCACAACTTATCAATTCCCATTGACAAAACATGATTCAAAAAATCATATTTCTTTGCAATATTATTGAACATCAGGCAACTTGTGCCTTTTTCCCTTTATCTAAATCTTTATATGGATTTACCACGAACTTTCTTTTCAAATTAATAGTAGGAAATCTATTAAATAGATCTTATAGATTTCAAAAACAATGCGATCGTTAACTATTTACGATCGCACAAATATAGTGAATGAAAAACAAAGAACCATTATCTGATTCTTTGTTATCTATCATCTTAATATTTTCAGCAATTATCTATCCGATAATATTATTTTTCATATAAATTTTCTTGTATTCCTCGATATAACCGTAAGAAATATCATCAATTCTTAATTCACCTTTTGTGACATGTCCTAAAGTTGAAAATGGCAAGCCGCTTTCCATCATCATGTCAACAAATTCGTCTTCATTTTCCATTGATACTGAAACCACAACTCTTCCCTGGCTTCGCCAAACAAGAATGCATCCATACGAACCTCGGCTGGCGAAGTGATATCAAAACCTAAACCTAACGGCATAGATGATTCAATTAGGTTAAAGAACAAACCTCCACGCTCAACGCTATGAGCCGAACAAATTAACTTAGCCTCTATTAATTTGGCTATCGTTTTATGAATTGCTATTTCATCTTCAATATTGAAGTACGGAATTCCCACCTGGCATTTTTGGTGGTAAGAGCATAAATATTCTGAGCCCGATATATCATTTCTGGATTTACCAATTAAGAAAATCATTTCGCCTTTGTTTCTAAAAATATAAGACATATGATTCTTCTTACTTGGCAATGTTCCCATCATAGCAATAACTGGTGTTGGATTAATGGGCTTTCGCTTTCCTAAAACAGAACTTTCGTTGTAAAAGCTTACATTTCCACCTACCACAGGAGTTTCGAAATATGAACTTGCTTTTGCAATTCCTTTTATGGTAGCTACAAATTGAGAATATACATTCTCTTCAAGTGGGCTTCCAAAATTCAAGCAATCATTTATTGCTAAAGGTTTACCTCCTGAACACACTATCCTTCTGGCAGCACGTGCAATATTAATTTGTGCGCCAATGTAAGCATTATTGAAAGAATACACCGAATTGCCAGAAACAGTAAAACAAACGGCTTTCTTATGGTCTCCCAAAAATGTGATTTGAGCATCAGATGGTGAATTATCTATCGCTTCTTCAATATTTCGCTGTAGGTGTTCTTTAATTACCAAATTCGGATTATTCACCATTTTATTGATCACTTTCCAGTAATTATCCGGTTCTGGAATTGTTTCAAGATAATCTATAGAGTCTGTCTGAATGAGGTCGTGAAATTTACGATCGGTTTGTGGAGCTCCGAATCCCATTACCAAATCCTTTCCAATGACTTCGGCTACTATTTTAGAACTCTCAAAAAGTCTTATGGATTTATTACTTGTTAATTCTCCAATCTCCTCACAAACAATATTGTAATCTTCAAATGTTCTTGTAATTAGGGTTGTATTTTTCTTATCAGCAACCAACAAGAATCGCTCTTGGGTTCTTGACAACAGCACGTCCTCAATGCTAATTCCATTCTGACTTAAAGGTATTTTATTTAAATCGATATCAATTCCTGTATCGGCATGAGCACTTACAACCGAACATGAATTAATAATACCTGCCAAATCCATATTCTCTACTCTTATCAGTGCATCTTGCTCGTTGAGTTTCAGTATGGCATCGGTTAACGAACTACCGAGATCTGGATTCCCTTTGGGAATTGTAAAACTCTCGTTTTGCCCAAAAACTCCTTCCGCTCCTGTAGGATTCCCAACTATGAACAACACTTGACCTGCTTCCATTTTTCTATTAAAAAGAAGTTTATCTTTGGAAACAATTCCAGCCACCATTACATTCACGATAGGGTTTGTATCGTATGATGAGTTATAGAAAATCTCACTTCCAATATCTTCTATATAAAGAACATTCGAATAGTCATTAATTCCCTTAATGATTTCATCCATCAGCCATTTTGTTCTATCCAAAGTAGAATCACCAAATCGTAATGAATTTAGAATAATCTGCGGTTTGGCTCCAAGGGAAACAATATCTCTGCACACATCACCAACACATGTAGCAGCTCCCTGATATGGATCAATACCAGAAGGATGATTATGCGTTCCCATTTTGAATACACAACATTCACCATTTCCTAAATCAACAACGCCTGCACTCGACTCTTTTGCTCCTGCAATAATATTATCTCCTTTATTTGGCAAAGAGGATATCCATGAAACCGAACTTTTGTAAGATAAGTTCTCTGACCACATAACAGAATAAATCTGCAGTTCCAACAGATTAGGATTTCGACCTAAACTCTCTACAATATTATCGTATGATTCTTTACCTATGCCAAGATCTTCGGCAACCTGACTGATACATCGTGTTTTTCCATGGTGCAAGCTTATTGGTGATGAATATTTTAAATTTAAAAAAATAAGATAGGAACACGAATTATCGCCTTAGTTTTTACCTTTACATCACCAAGAAAAGATTGATTGTAAATTATAATCTTAACAACAAAACAAAATTAATATCACAAATACAAAATGACTAAAATAGCTTTTATAACAGGCGCTACAGCAGGCATTGGCGAAGCCTGTGCTAAAAAAATGGCAAGGGTTGGATACGACCTAATTATTTCGGGCAGAAGAGAAGAAAATTTAATTCGATTGGAAGAAGAAATTCTGAAAGAACATCAATGTAATATCTATAAATTGGTTTTGGATGTAAGACAGCAAGACGAGGTTTTCGAAAAAATCAACAACTTACCTGAACAATGGAAGAAGATTGACCTTTTGATAAACAATGCTGGTTTAGCTGTTGGCGTTTCGGCATTACAAGATGGTATTGTTGATGATTGGGAAAGAATGATTGACACTAACATTAAAGGCTTACTTTATATTACAAGAGCTGTTAGTCCTTTGATGATAGAAAGAAAACAAGGTCATATTATAAATGTTACCTCAATTGCTGGTAAAGAAGTATATCCTGGAGGAAATGTTTATTGCGCCACAAAACATGCAGCGGATGCCTTGACCAAAGGTATGAGAATAGACATGCTTCCTCATAACATTAAAGTTTCATCAGTGGCTCCGGGCATGGTTGAAACTGAATTCTCCATTGTTCGATTCAAAGGAGATAAAGACCAAGCGGATCAGGTTTACAACGGGTTTACACCATTATACGCAGAAGACATTGCGGATACTGTGGAATTTATTGCAACTCGTCCTGCTCATGTGAACATTAACGATATTCTTATCATGCCAACAGCTCAAGCCTCGGCTAGAGATGTTGTTCGTAACTAATAGGTTTCAGAAATTTCTTCGGATTCGATAACCCAACGACCCGGAATAAACTGTTTTGATTTTACATGAATAGTTTTGGCTAGTTGATCGCCTGTAACGGCAAGAATTCGATTCATTTTTCCGATAAATAAAAACTTGAAATTTCGGCTGATCCAGGCAGCAAAGCTTTCGAACAGCCGGAATTCTTTCCTTCCTCCATAAATTACCGAAGGTCTGTAAATGGTTACCGATTCAAATTCCAGTGAATTGATAAAGCATTCGGCTTCACCTTTAACTCTTTGATAGAAAAAATAAGATTTCGGACTAGCGCCTATTGCACTAATCAAATGGAAATTTCTAATCTCCTTTTCTTCACAAACCTTAGCAAACTTTGTGATGTATTCGTAATCGATTATTCTGAAATTTTCTTTTGTTTGAGCTTTTCTTATTGTTGTTCCAATACAACAAAATGCCACATCAATTTCAGAAGGAATTTGTTCTGAAGCGAAAGATTCGAAGTTGATTACAATTTGTTCCAACTTAGGGTGGTTCAAAGGCAATTCCTTTCTTACCAAAGCATAAACTTTCGTATAATCTTGATCCGCCAAAATACGTTTTAGTAATTTTTCACCGGTAAATCCTGAAGCACCACTCACAATTGCCTTCATAACACAATAATTTCAAAAGTTTAGTTCTTTTCTTAAGACAAGTTACAGCTTTCAAGATAAAATCAAAAACCAACTCTTCAGGACAGCTTAATATTCTATTACCATTCACTAGTTTTTAAATCAATTTTGGCCTCAGACCAAAATTTTAATAAATTTGAATATATCACACACAAGTCATGCAAAAACTTATAGGATTCAATATCAAGAGAAATAAAAAATTATTGGTGTCAGATATTATAAAATTTTACGAAGTAAGAGGTTATGAATTAATTGATGCTGATGTACATGGTATGACTTTTAAACGAGGTAGTATTTGGGGGAATATGACTTCTCTTAATCCCACCAAATGGAGAACAACGGTTAATATTGAAATCATTAAAAAGGAAAGGCTAGATTATAACATCTATGCTAATTATAAATTCACCACATCTGGATTTTTTAGAACTAGAGTAGAAGACCACTATTACAATGAAGAATTAAATGCCTTTTCGAAAGCAATAGAGAATTTCCAGCTTGATACAGAATTCATAGAAACGATTTTGGATAAAACCAACAAGTCAAATTTTCAATTGCTTACAAATTCTCTCTTACTGGGTGTTCCTACTGCAATATTAATTATTTTGGCAATCAACAGTTTTACGAACAGCACATTACCAACATTAATTGCTTCTGCAATTACAGCAATTGCTATTATTGTTGTTTATGTAATTTTTGTACAATTAAGGGGAAAAGCTTAATAATTTTATTCAGAAAGAGAATCAATCCACTGTTATACAAGAGAAAACAATACAGTATAAGCTTTATTTTAATGCAAATATATATTTTTTTAAAACGTTTGCACCATGTTTTAAAACTTATTTCAAACGTATGCGAAATTAAAACATTATTGATAGTTTTGACCTAACGATTAAAAAAATCAAAGTACTGATAAGAATCGCGACTAATAATTTGAAGTTTGATGTTTACAAAGGCCGAGAAAACGAGTTTTCCCGGTCTTTTCTTTTAAAATCGGCTTATAAAACCAAAATGAATTTTAGCGTTTCTCAAATCAAAGCTCTGATTTTCTTGTTTCCCCAAAGCATAATTTAAACTAAATATTCCTGCTTTGGTAGCAAAACTTAAACCAAATCCTACTCCAACAGGATAATCCTCTGTACTATTTTTTAAGATCTCACTTTTATAGTAAGCCAAGTCTGTAAACAAATAAAAACTCGTATTTCTTTCCGGAATAAATCTCAATTCATTGCTTACAATAGAATACTTCGATACTTTGAACGAAGCCTCATCAAATCCTCTCAAACTATTGAGACCGCCAATTTTAAACAAATCATTTCCAAACAAGTTATCAGCTGTTAACACACCAGATTGATTCTTTATCCTATAACTAATTTTGTGGCTTATCGGAAAATTAACCTCTCCCTTCAAATCGATCTTTAGTAGCGAACCACTCAAATCAATTCCATCATATAAATTATCTGGAATATTTCTGTTTTTCTTAATCTTATGCGAGCCTAGTCCAATTGATCCATTGAACTGCCAACCTCGTTTAGGATTAAAAGGATAATCCAAATTTGAGTAGTTAAAACCCACTCCTCCCATGTTTATTTTTACATCAGCATAATCAGGCAATACTGTAATTCCACTTAAATGTGAAGTAGATATTAGCGAAGAAGAATGATATTCATAATACAATTTCACATGACGATTCCCCTTTTGAAAAAGCTTTAAACCTAAATTTAAATTAGCTGAAAGGTATGTGGTATCCTGTTTAAACAAATTAAAATCAAAATCAAAACCTATATTTCCTACTAGGTACGGATGCATAAAACCAAGAGTGAGATCTTGACTTTTAGTATCTATTTTTTTCCAACTCAATTTCATTTCTTCCCCAATTCGAAATGCATTATTCAAAAGCAAATTGATTTCCCCGGTTACCGTCAAACTTTCGTTATCATTCTTATCTGATTGTAAACCCAGAATTCCATCAAACCGATTTGATGCTTCCCGGTCCAAATATGTGTAAAGCACAGCTTTATTTTTTACAAACTCGACCTCTGAAGGCTTTATTTCTCTACTAAAACTCAAGTTGTTAATTCGGGCAGATACTTTATTTAAGGTCTTTTCGCTAAAAGGAGTATTGGGGATAATGTCAAGGTATTTCATCATAAACTCTTTTCGCACTTTAAGCTTTCCTCTTAGCTTTATACTGTCCCAAACCACGAACTTCCCTTTATTCAAATTCCAGAAGCCTTCTAATCCAGACTTGTTTATTCTTAAACTATCATTATAAATTTTAGCAAAAGGATACCCTTTATTATTATATGTCTCAATAATATTTTGCTGAAATTTTTCTATCTCACTTAGCTGAATTCTTTTCTTACCATCCAACCTAAAGGAAAAGTTCATGGAATCTTTTTGATTAATTCCTCTGTGAGAGATACGATTTATGAAGTACCTATCTCCAATATGAATGTAAGCTAATAACTTATCGTTTTTTGAAACCAAAGAATCTAAATTTGCTTCTAAATATCCAGTTTGTCTTGCCTTTTGTATTTTACGCTCTAATTTGCTTAAAGCTGCATTTACATTTGGATATTTTCCTTGAATCCGACTAAGTGACTTTGCAATAGAAGCAAAATTATTCTCTACAACTACATCCAATTGAACTTTATCCTGAGATAATACAGTAAGCCATCCTGCAAAGAATAACATTCCTAGAAGGATTACTTTTTTCATATTTATAAAACTCTCCAAATTATATAGTAGGCTTGTTAGTAGACAAAATTTTAACACAACGAAATTACAAGCATAAGATTATAATTAACCACAATTAGAACTTTTTTTATATCTTTTCCAAAATTTTTAAAATTAGTCTCAATCATAAATTTATTACCTATGAAAAAAACACTTTATGCCATAGCTATTATATTTCTTTTAGGATTATTTGCCAGTTCGTGTGCTGTTGACAAAAAATGTCCTGCATATACCAAAGCTGATACAAGCAATACGCTAAAAAAGGCTTAGTCCTAAGAAAAAATCTCATTAAAATGAGATTTTTTTTTGCTTATGAAATGCAATTGCAATCGTTTTAATCGAATTCATCTTACTGATTTAGTGTTTATTAAACATGAAATCCTCAATGAAAATATCTTGTTTTTTTTTTAATTTTTCTATACAAAATATTTTTAAAATACATACTTTTGCCATTGAGAAACAAAGGGTTTATAAATTAAAATTTATACACAATGTCAAAGATTAAAATTGGTATCAATGGATTTGGCCGTATCGGACGTTTCGTATTCCGTCAGGCTATCGCTAAAGGAAACATCGAAGTAGTTGGAATTAACGACCTTATCGATGTAGATTACATGGCTTACATGTTGAAATATGATTCTACTCACGGTAAATTCAACGGTGAAGTTGAAGTTAAAGATGGTCAGCTAATTGTTAATGGAAACGTAGTTCGTGTTACTGCTGAAAGAAATCCTGCTGATATTAACTGGGGTGCTGTTGAAGCTGAGTACGTTGTTGAATCTACTGGTCTTTTCTTAACTAAAGAAACTGCTCAAGGTCACATCGATGCTGGTGCTAAGAAAGTAGTAATGTCTGCTCCATCAAAAGATGATACTCCAATGTTCGTTATGGGTGTTAACAACAAAGAATACACTAACGACATGACTTTCGTTTCTAACGCTTCTTGTACTACTAACTGTTTAGCTCCTGTTGCAAAAGTATTGAACGACAAATTCGGTATTATCGAAGGTTTAATGACTACTGTTCACGCAACTACTGCTACTCAAAAAACTGTTGACGGTCCTTCTGCTAAAGACTGGAGAGGTGGACGTGGTGCTGGTCAAAACATCATCCCTTCATCAACTGGTGCTGCAAAAGCTGTAGGTAAAGTAATTCCTGCTTTGAACGGTAAATTGACTGGTATGTCATTCCGTGTTCCAACTCCAGATGTATCTGTAGTTGACTTAACTGTTCGTTTAGAAAAAGAAACTACTTACGAAGCTATTTGTGCTGCAATGAAAGAAGCTTCTGAAGGTGAATTAGCAGGAGTATTAGGATATACTGAAGATGCTGTTGTATCTAACGACTTCATTGGTGATTCAAGAACTTCTATCTTCGATGCAGGTGCAGGTATTCAGTTATCTCCAACTTTCGTTAAAGTTGTATCTTGGTACGATAACGAAATGGGTTACTCTACTAAAGTATGCGAATTAATCGAATACATGGATTCTGTAAAATAATCCATACAAAATATAAGATTAAAAGACTCCGATTTTCGGGGTCTTTTTTTTTGAACATATATGATATAAAACACATAATTCTTCGAATCACGTAATCAGAAAAACCATATGTTTGCTCTGTATTTAGAGAAATAATTCGCTATTATAAAAACTGATATTACACTTAAACAACAATTTCAAAAAGAAAATGTTAGAACAATACCTAAAACATGAAGAGGCAAGGAATGCCAAAGGAATTCCAGCCTTACCCTTGAATGCTGAGCAGACTCAAGATTTATGTGCTTTGTTACAAAATCCTATTCAAGGAAATGAAGATTTTTTACTTCACCTCTTTACTGAAAGAATTGCACCTGGTGTTGACGACTCAACTAAAGTTAAAGCTGAATTCTTAGGTCAAATTCTTAAAAACGAAGTATCAACTCCATTAATCGACAAGAAAAAAGCGATTGAAATTCTTGGAACAATGATGGGTGGTTACAATGTTCAGGTATTGGTAGAAGCATTGAAAAACGAAGAGTTAGCTATGGATGCTGCTGAAGCACTTAAAGGCATTATTCTTGTTTACGATGCTTTCGAAACTATAGCTGAGCTATCTAAAACCAACGCTGCTGCCAAAAGCGTAATCGAATCTTGGGCAAACGCAGAATGGTTTACTTCTCGTGAAGAGTTACCAGAAGAAATCAAATTAAAAGTTTACAAAGTTGAAGGTGAAATCAACACTGATGATTTCTCGCCTGCATCGCAAGCATTTACTCGCCCTGATATTCCATTGCATGCTTTGGCTATGGGAGCTGGT
The DNA here is from genome assembly GCF_001310955.1 of Marinifilum fragile JCM 15579. Lineage (GTDB taxonomy): Bacteria > Bacteroidota > Bacteroidia > Bacteroidales > Marinifilaceae > Marinifilum > Marinifilum fragile. The sequence continues at coordinate 185,798 of NZ_BAZX01000003.1, read as the reverse complement.
CGTTTTGAGGATGGTATCGAAACTATCGCTGGATGGAGAAAAGAAGGTCACAAAGTTGCTTTTGTAGGTGATGTTGTAGGTACTGGTTCTTCTCGTAAATCAGCTGCCAACTCATTGTTATGGCACATTGGTGAAGATATTCCATGTGTTCCAAACAAACGTACAGCAGGTGTAGTAATTGGTGGTGCTATTGCTCCAATTTTCTACAACACTACTCAGGATTCAGGTGGATTGCCAATCACAACTGATGTTTCGGTATTAAATACTGGTGATGAAATCATCATTAACAATGTAAAAGGTGAAATTACTCGTGATGGCGAGGTGATTTCTACTTATACTCTAACTCCAGACACTCTAACTGATGAGTACAGAGCTGGAGGACGTATTCCTTTGATTATTGGTAAAGCATTAACTGAAAAATCTCGTACTTTATTAGGAATGCCTGCTACTGATATTTTTAAAGTAGCCAACAACCCTCAGCCAAAACCTAACCAAGGTTATACAATGGCTCAGAAAATTGTGGGTAAAGCTTGTGGTGTTGAAGGTGTATTGCCAGGAACATCATGTGCGCCAAAAATGACAACTGTAGGTTCTCAAGATACTACTGGTCCTATGACTCGCGACGAAATCAAAGAATTGGCTTGTTTGAAATTCGAAGCGCCAATGTTCATGCAGTCTTTCTGTCACACTGCTGCTTATCCAAAAGCAACTGACGTGGCAATGCACAAAAGCATGCCTAAATTTATGGCAGATCGTAAAGGTGTGCCATTGAAACAAGGTGATGGTGTAATTCACTCATGGTTGAACCGTTTATTGGTTCCTGATACTGTTGGTACAGGTGGTGACTCTCACACTCGTTTCCCATTGGGTATTTCATTCCCTGCAGGTTCTGGTTTGGTTGCTTTTGCTGGTGCATTAGGTTTCATGCCTTTGGATATGCCAGAATCAGTATTGGTTAAATTCAAAGGCAAGCTAAACCCAGGTATCACTTTACGTGATGTGGTAAATGCTATTCCATATTTCGCAATAAAGAACGGACAGTTAACTGTTCCTAAGAAAAATAAAATCAACATTTTCAATGGTAAGATTATCGAGATGGAAGGTCTTGAAGATATTACTGTTGAGCAAGCATTCGAGTTAACTGATGCTACTGCTGAGCGTTCTGCTGCTGCTGGTTGTATTAAGTTATCAGAAGAACGTGTTGTAGAGTATGTAAAATCTAACGTTGCCTTGATGGAATCAATGATCAAAATGGGTTACGAAGATGCACAAACTATCCAAAACCGAATTGATGCTTGTAATGAGTGGTTGGCAAATCCAACATTGATCGAAAGAGATGAAAATGCAGAATATGCTGCTACAATCGAAATTGATCTTGCTGAAATTACTGAGCCAATCTTGTGTTGTCCGAACGATCCGGATGATGTAAAATTACTTTCTGAAGTTGCAAATACCGAAATTCAGGATGTATTCATCGGTTCATGTATGACTAACATTGGTCACTTCCGTGCTTGTGAAAAAGTTTGGAAAGGATCAACTCCATCAGATAAGGTAAGAACTTACATGGCACCTCCAACACGTATGGATGCTGCTGTATTGAAAGAAGAAGCTACTTTCTCAACTTTCTCTCAGTTAGGTGTTCGTGTTGAAACTCCAGGTTGTTCGCTTTGTATGGGTAACCAGTTGAGAGTACCAGATAATTCAACTGTATACTCTACTTCTACTCGTAACTTTAACAACCGTATGGGTACAGGAGCTCAGGTATACCTGGGATCTGCTGAACTTGGTGCTGTTGTTTCCGTAATGGGTAAACTACCAACTCCAGCTGAGTATCTGGAAATGTACAAAGAGAAAATCCAGGAACACGAAGCTGAAGTATATAAATACATGCAGTTCGACGAAATGGATATGGAAGATGCTCTATACCAAAGAAGAGATCAATAACCAATTCTTAATTCAATATAGAAAGCCGATGTATTTAACATCGGCTTTTTTTTATATAAAATTTTTATTACCTTCGATAACTACTTACTAACCAAACCACAAAACAATGAAAAAAATTCAAATCATTTTGTTTTTCCTATGCTTATCAAGCATCGGACTAGCGCAAGTTTCAACAAAAGATGCAAGGCTTCTTCAGGATAAAATTAGAGACGTATATGATGCTAATATCTTAAACGGTACAAATCCAAATTATGAAGTTTATCTTGATGATTGGAAATCTGGAATAATTTACTCTAAACTTGTTACCCATTCAACATTAGCTCCTCTAAGGTATTTTGTATACAACAAAGAGTTTCATTTAATCAACAATTTAAAAGACACTGTTGTTTTAAATAAGTTTGCCCAAATTGACTCTATTGTTGTATCCGATAAAAAATTTATATATACCAGCTACAACTTAGCAGGAAAAACTAAAACAGATTATTTCCAGGAATTAGCATTTGGCAAACTAAAACTATTGAAACATTACAAATGTGTTTTCGTCAAAGGAAACGAAAGACTTGCAACCGGATATCACACAAACAAACCCAGTTCATATAAAATAGATTCACAGCTATATTATCAGGAGGCGGGGAAACCAGCGGTACAATTACCTTCTAAGAAAAATGAAATTTTGTCTTTGTTAGACAAACCTGAACTCGCTAAGTTTATTAAAGAAAATAAACTTAAACTAAAAAAAGAACAGCACCTTAAGAAACTATTTAATTATTATAACTCACATTAAAAATTACATTACTTGTTAAATGTGGCAAGAATTCATTCGATGGATAGAACAAATGCAATTCCCATGTGTTTTTAAAAAGCACATGGGAATTGCTTGTCCAGGCTGCGGATTTCAATCTGCTGTAATAGAATTGTTAAAAGGCAACATCTGGGAATCTATTCAAACCTATCCAGCACTAGTTCCGATCATTACAACTATCCTTCTCTTCTTTATTCATCTAAAATTCAATTCAAAACTAACTGCTGTAACACTAAAATCATCCTTCTTTTTAAGTATTACTCTAATACTTTCCAACTACATCATTAAATTGATTTCCCAGAGTTAATCTCCTCCTTTTCCTACATAAAAGAATATTAAATAATTCCATACAATTCTTATATTTGCATCGATTCAAAAATAGACCAATAAAGGTCCTGTAAGCTACAAATATCAATATGAAGATTCAGGAAAGAATTAGTGCATTTGTTGAACTAGGTAAGTTCTTAAAGCAATTTTCAAAGGAAGAAATACAAATAACAAAGCACGAGTTAAACGCTCAATACTTTGAAGAATTTAAGGAATTACTAAACAGGGTTTCAAACGAAAACTTATGGTTCACTCCTAATCATGTTCGAGCTTCAATACAGGGTATTTGTCAATTCTTAACAGAAGAGAACTTAAACCAATGGCTCAAAAAATACCAGGTTTCAGAAAACAACACCAATAAAAATGTTGCTATAATTATGGCAGGAAATATTCCAATGGTTGGTTTTCACGATATGCTTTCAGTATTAATCTCAGGTCATACCTTTATTGGAAAATTATCTGCCAAAGACAATCAATTGCTTGATTTCATTGCGAAACTATTGATTAACTTGAATCCAGAATTCGAAAATCTTATCCATTTTCAATCCGGACAACTAAGTGGTGAAACCAGCTTCGATGCAATTATAGCAACCGGAAGTAACAATTCGGCCAGATACTTTGACGCTTATTTCTCGAAATACCCTAATATTATTAGAAGAAACAGAAACTCTGTTGCGGTAATATCAGGCAATGAAACCGAGGAAGAAATTAAAGCACTAGGCAATGATATCTTCCTGTATTTTGGTTTAGGATGCAGAAATGTATCAAAACTATATATTCCTAAGAATTACGATATTACCAACTTACTTAAACATTGGGAAGATTATAAACACATCATCGATCACAGCAAATATGCTAACAACTACGATTACCAACGATCACTGTTGTTAATGAATAAAATTCAACATTACGACAATGGATTTTTGTTACTACAAGAGAATACAGAAATTGCATCGCCTGTAGGGGTTGTTTACTTTGAATATTATTCCGAACTTCAGGATATCGAACAAAAACTAAAGCTTGATTCTGAGTTAATTCAATGTATTGTTGCTTCGAATTTAGATGATACCATTCCTTTTGGAAAAGCTCAAGAACCTCAATTATGGGACTACGCTGACAATGTAGATACAATGCAATTTTTAACAGAATTATAAGAGAACTTACACAATGATATACAGATTTAAAATAACCTCTACCGAGGTTGATGATTTCGAGAGAGAAATAGAGATTGGACATGAACAAACATGGTTGGATATGCACAATGCAATTCAAGAATCCGTTGGGTACGATAGTTCTCAGATGGCCTCGTTTTACCAAATAGGTGCAGATGGACAAAGAGGTTTGGAAATTGCATTATTTGAAATGAATACCGAGGAAGATGACAACATGAATGTTGTTGCGATGGACGTTGCAATGATTCGTGAATTCTCATCAAAAGAAAATTCTGACTTAATATATGTATTTGACTTTTTCTCTGACAGATATTTCAATGTTGAATTAATCGAAAAAGGAATTGCAAAATCAACTTCTGATTACCCAAAATGCATTGTTGCCAAAGGAAAAGCGCCACAGCAAATAATGATGGATGCTGAAAATTTTGCTGGCCTGGATTTAGGAAGCATGGATACAGGTGCTAAAAAAGAAGCTCCGAATACAGCCGATGATTACCTAGCTGATTTTGATGATGATTTTAACGAAGGTCCTGAATTTGAAAACCTTGATGATTACGAGGACATCCTGTAATCAATGAATAATTTTCAATAAATAATGAGTAATGTCTTGCGGTTTGAAACAAAGACTTTACTCATTATTTGTTGATTGATACTCAATACACCAATTCTCATTTTTATACGCTATGCCAAAAACACTAATTGTTATACTTGGCCCAACCGGAGTAGGTAAAACTGATTTAAGCATCAATATTGCCAAGCATTTTAACACCGAAATCTCTTCATCCGATAGCAGACAAGTATATCGCGAAATGCGTATTGGCACGGCAGTTCCTGAACCTGAGCAACTGGAAGCTGTTAAACATCATTTTATTCATACTCATTCCATACATGATTATTTCAGTTCATGGGAGTGTGAAAAACAAACATTGGCTTTGCTTGAAGATCTTTTCCAGGAAAAAGATGAGGTTTTATTGGTTGGAGGCAGTATGATGTATATCGATGCAGTATGCAATGGCATTGATGAAATTCCAACAATTGATCCAGAACTAAGAAAAGAAGTTTTTGAGAAGTATGAAAAAGAGGGATTGGAGTATATGAGAATGCAATTGAAACAACTCGATCCTGTTTTTTACAATCAAGTTGATTTAAAGAATGCCAAAAGAGTAATCCATGCTGTTGAAATTTGCCTGATGGCAGGAAAGCCATATTCTGAATTGAGAACCAATTCGAGAAAACAAAGAGACTTTGATATCATTAAAATTGGATTAAATCGCGATCGCAAAGAACTTTACGATAGAATTAATCGAAGAGTAGATATCATGATAGAAGAAGGCTTAATTGAAGAGGCAAAATCCGTTTTTGAATACCGACACTATAACTCTCTAAATACGGTTGGTTACAAAGAGCTCTTTGAACATTTCGAAGATAAAATCAGTTTAGAAAAAGCCATTGAACTGATCAAACGTAACTCCAGAAGATATGCTAAGCGACAATTGTCCTGGTTTAGAAGAGATGATGAAATTCAATGGTTCCACCCTGATCAGGAAAAGAAGATTATCGAATATTTAGATAAGAATATTTCTTAAAATTCTTTGAGCAAACCGTGGTTCGAACTAAGATTTACTCTTCATAAAACCCTTTACCAAACACACCAAATTCATCTTTACCAAGTACTTTGTGCTTCCACACAGCATCCATAAAACCAATTCCGTAAGCAAAAAGTTGCACATAACTTGCTGCCAAAGCTTTTATGCTAATTTTTAGTGATTGGGTTTTGGTTAAGGCATCAGCAAAAACAAGAAACGTATATAGTAGTACCGGGAAGGCAAAAACTTGATGAAGGATTAAAGCTAAAAGCAATGAACCTATTGTTCCCAACACAAAAAGAGATGGAAACAAGAAGAAAATTTTAAAGGTTTCAGGATAGTGTTTTGAAATGATATAGCGAGTTTTTCCAAAGCCAAAAACCTGCTTGTAGAATTTCTTAAAAGAGATTCTTCTTTTGTGAAACACATAGGCATTGCTTACCAATCGGGTTTCGAAACCACGTTTAATTACCTCAATGGCAAACACCATATCTTCGCCAGGGTGCATTGTAGTTACTGGAAATCCGCCTGTATTTTCGTACACCGCTTTCGAAAATCCCAAATTAAAACTTCTTGGATGAAATTTATGAACCTGCTTCTTTCCTCCCCTTATTCCACCAGTAGTAAAAAAAGAAGTCATGGCATAGGAAACTGCTTTCTGAAAATCAGAAAAATCATCCATGGCTCCATCGGGCCCACCATAACAATCAACAAAATTTCCAGTCAATTCTTTATGAATGGTTTCCATATAATGAGCAGGCAGAATACAATCTGAATCAAAAAACAAGAAATAGTTCCCTTTTGCTTTGGCCAAACCATAATTTCGCCCAATACTAGGACCCTGATTTTCTTTGTAATAGTATGAGATATTAATTCTATCAGCGTATGATTTACAAAGTTCCTCAGATTTTATCGAAGAACCATCTTCAACCACAACCAACTCAAATTCTTTATAAGTCTGAGCCGACAGACTATCAAGTAATTCTTTCATTTCATCCGGTCGATTATACACCGGAATTATAATTGAAAATTGAATATCAGAATGCATTCTATAATTTTTGATTGAAGTAGAAAATTTCATTCACAGGTAATCGATATCTCTCCGCTACATCGGAAGTAAATTTCTTGGAATATTTGCTTTCCTTAACTTTAAAACCAGCTTTTTGTAATCGACTTATATAATCTAAGCCATACAAACGAACATGGTCCTTCTGGCGATACAATCTCTCCCTCTCCTTTGGATTGGTAACCGATGGATCCTCCTCTGTCTTTGGATTCTCGGTATCCATTGGCACCTGAAGAATCGCAAATCCATTTGGTTTTAGAATTCTATAGAACTCGCTCATGGCTTTTGAGTCGCTTTCTACATGTTCCAACACATGGTTACAGATAACAACATCAAATGTATTCTCATCAAATGGAATTTCTTGCACATCGAAATGAACATCTGCAATTGGTGATTCCAAATCGCCTGTGGTATAGTCCAGGTTTGATTGTGCTTTAAATCTTTTATAAAAACACTGCTCTGGAGCAATGTGCAAAACCTTTAAGTTTCTGTTAAAAAAATCTGTCTCATTCTTAAGATACAACCACATTAATCGGTGCCTTTCCAAGGATAAACATTTTGGACACAAACAATTGTCTCTTCCTGTTTCTTTGGTGTATCCGTATGGTAAAAACTTTCTAAACTTACCACAACAAACCGGACATTCAACTTTATTTCCAATTAGAAAAACAGCAATAATTCGATTAATTAATAAACTGAGCCGAATTAAAAACGGACGAGGAAATATTTGTAATAATAATCTTATAACTCCTTTTATCATGAGTTGTTTGCTATAATTATCAACCAATAAGTTTTATGAGTGTAAATTTATAACTCAACACTCATAACTTATAATTGCGTTTAGATTTCTTTTTCGATTTGGTAAGTATTTCTTTCCGATGAACTACGACTAATCAATTCGGCAACAAAACCTGCCAAAAACAACTGAGTACCAATAATCATGGTAGCCAATGCAATGTAAAAATAAGGACTATCGGTTACCAAGGGTGCCTTAATTCCCTGACTCATACTATAGATTTTTTGGAGTCCAATCCAAGCAGATGCAAAGAATCCAACAAAAAACATGAATGTACCCAATAAGCCAAAAAAATGCATTGGTTTTTTACCAAACTTGCTAATGAAGGTTATCGATAATAGGTCAAGAAATCCATTAATAAAACGATTCAACCCAAATTTGGTAACTCCATATTTTCGTTCCTGATGTTGCACAACCTTCTCAGTAATTCTAACAAAACCAGCTTGCTTAGCGAGAATTGGAATATACCTGTGCATTTCTCCATACACTTCTATACTCTTAATCACTTTGTTCTTGTAGGCTTTTAATCCACAATTAAAATCGTGCAATTTAATACCCGACATGGCACGAGCTGTTCTATTGAAAAACTTACTAGGAATGGTTTTTGAAATTGGATCGTATCTTTTTTGCTTCCAACCCGACACCAAATCAAAATCTTCTTCCTTTATCATGCGATACAATTCCGGAATTTCATCAGGAGAATCTTGCAAGTCTGCATCCATGGTAATCACAACCTCACCTTTTGCCAATTCAAACCCGCTAAAAAGCGCTGCCGATTTTCCGTAATTTCTACGAAATTTAATTCCACGTACTGCCGAATATTTCTTCTGTAACTTCTCAATTACCTCCCACGAAGTATCATTACTTCCATCATCGACCAAAATAATCTCATGACTGAAATTATTTTGGGTCATTACTCTATCAATCCATGCTACCAATTCGGGAATCGATTCATCCTCGTTAAACAAAGGAACTACAACTGAAATATCCATACCGTGTATTTATTGATTTTTTGAATTGTTAAATTTATCAATAGGACTGTTATTAAACAAATTTCTCTTTTGTCTAAAAAAGAATGCCACGATCAATGAAAAGAAAACTCCTGCCATAACCTTGCCTAACCACTGACTGAATGCAAAAATACCAGGAGTAATTTTCCTGTAAAATGACATTAACAATTCTACCTGATCATCGTCATAACCAATCTCCACAAGCCCCTTCTCGGTAAAGTCAACTGCTTCCTTTAATATTCCTCCATCGAAATAACTCGCTAGAATATAAATATACATCGCATAAAAGGATGAAGCTACAGCAATCATTAAAGCACCAGTAACAAAAGCACGACCATATGAAATAACGCCAAATAGTACCTCATCACGATATTTTCTTACTCCAAAATATATTCCCAGAATAATTAGGCCTCTGTTTATAAACAAAAGTGTAGGATTGTAATTAATAGAAACACCTTTCCAGTAAAACGATAATGATGCCAATATTAATACGGCTCCCACCAAAGACCCAAATAAAAATGAGTGTTTAAATAAAGTTTTGTAGTACATTTTAATTCATTTGTGATTTTTCGAACACAAAGATATCCGTTTTTACGGTAATGTATCAATTAAAAAAGCTTAATTATTACAATCCGAAACAGCCGTTTTTACAGCAAGAACAGAAATCTGAAAAATATTTGACATTTTTTTGAAAAATTATTTCTCTGAAAATAAATCTCTTGCTGCATTCCATGAAAAAATTGTAGGAAGAAGTTCCATATTTTATTTGCGGGGAAACAACTTTTTTCTACTTTTGTCGTCGGGTAAGCACTACGCGACCAGCTCCTACTGAATCCCCCCAGGGTCGGAAGGCAGCAAGGGTAAGTGGTTGTAGCGGTGCGACGTTGTTGCTTGCCCACTTTTTTTATGCCTTTTAGGTTTAAAAAATGCCGATGTAGCTCAGCTGGCTAGAGCAGCTGATTTGTAATCAGCAGGTCGTGGGTTCGAGTCCCTCTATCGGCTCCATCAACAAAAAGAAAGTTTAACGACTTTCTTTCGTTCTTTAAAATATTTTTGCGAGTAGCAATTGCCGATGTAGCTCAGCTGGCTAGAGCAGCTGATTTGTAATCAGCAGGTCGTGGGTTCGAGTCCCTCTATCGGCTCTAATACTTAGTTACCCTAAGTTACAATTGTTACTTTGCCGTTGTAGCTCAGGGGTAGAGCGCTTCCTTGGTAAGGAAGAGGTCACGAGTTCAAATCTCGTCAATGGCTCAAAAAATTCGCCGATGTAGCTCAGCTGGCTAGAGCAGCTGATTTGTAATCAGCAGGTCGTGGGTTCGAGTCCCTCCATCGGCTCTTTTTTTATCTTTCCAGTTTTATTTTCGAATCAAATCGATACGAAATTATTTCACATCTCTTTTTTATTATCCGTTTAAACTTAATATAGCTTTGTTCTTCATAAGAATTTAGTGTATTTTCGTTTTCGACTTAAAACAAACTAAAAATCGTAAAATGAAGTTTTTTATTGACACAGCTAATCTTGATCAGATTAAAGAAGCACAAGATTTAGGAGTTCTTGACGGCGTAACTACCAACTTCTCTTATGGCTAAAGAGGGAATCAAAGGAGAAAAAAACATCAAACAACACTATGTTGATATTTGCGATATAGTTGATGGAGACGTTAGCGCAGAAGTTATAGCTACTGATTTTGACGGAATGATTTCTGAAGGAGAAGAGTTAGCAGCATTACATCCTCAGATTGTGGTTAAAGTTCCTTGCACCAAGGATGGTATAAAAGCTGTAAAATACCTAAGTTCAAAAGGCATTCGTACAAACTGTACTTTAATTTTCTCGGTAGGACAAGCATTACTAGCTGCAAAAGCTGGTGCTACCTATGTTTCTCCTTTCGTTGGAAGACTTGATGATATTTCAACAGATGGTATTGAGTTGATTCGTCAAATTGCAGACATGAATAATTACTATGGTTTTGATACGCAAGTTTTAGCAGCTTCTATACGCCACACTATGCATATTATACAATGTGTTGAAGCTGGAGCTGATGTAGCAACATGCCCTTTAAATGCAATTACTGGTCTATTAAAGCACCCATTAACTGATAAAGGTTTAGAACAATTTTTAGCTGATTACAATAAATTGAACAGCTAATAATATTTAAATGAAATAATCAAAGGAGTGCAATAGCACTCCTTTTTTCTTTTATACATATTACAATTATACGCTTTGGACTGAAAATAAATAAGCTAAGATTGGATTGTGAATAAATAGAAACTTATATCTTTAAACCCCGAAATAACCCTTAACCACTACAAAATGCTCTTAAAATTGTATCCCGACAATCCCAATCACAGGGAGTTTCGGCAAATAGTTGAAGTACTTAAAGATGGTGGAATAATTATTTATCCCACAGATACTGTATATGCCATTGGATGTGATATCACTAACAACAAGGCAATACAGCGAATAGCTAAATTAAAAGGAACTACCGCAGAGAAAGGTAATTTTTCTCTTATCTGTAATAGCTTAAGTAATTTATCAGAGTACGCAAAAGTTGATAATTCTTCTTTTAAAATAATGAAGAAAAACTTACCGGGAGCCTTCACATTTATTCTTCCAGCTAGTAATAATGTTCCAAAATTATTTAAAAGTAAGAAGAAAACGGTAGGCATTAGAGTTCCTGATCATTATATTCCATTGCGAATTGTAGAAGAATTAGGTAATCCTATCATGACTACTTCCATTCACGATCCTGATGAAGTAATCGAGTATACTACAGATCCTGAATTAATCGACGAAAAATATAAAAAAGATGTCGACTTGATAATTGATGGAGGATACGGAAACAATACCGCATCAACAATCATAGATTGTACAAACGGAGAATTTGAAATTATCAGACCTGGAATTGGAGAGCTTATTTTTTGATTTGATATAAAAAGCAAAAATGCCGACAAGAATAACATTGTCGGCATTTTTTATACAAACCTATGAGACTATGCAACTTTTCCCGAAGATTTTAGTAAGCTTACACGTAAAACGATATGTCCACCTGGTCTATTCCCAATAAATTCAGGGTAATATCCAGCATTCTCAAAATCAGTTTTTACCAAACGTATCAATTCGGTTGCCACATTTTCAAAATGATGAGTTACCACCATTTTTCCCTTACTAAAACTTTTTTCAAATTTTGTTAATACCTTATTTGACTCTTTTTTGTATTTCTCTATTTCTTTTTCAATTAAGTGATTATACTTTTCTATATGTTCCATGAGTTAAATTAAAGATTGTTTAAAATGTCTAGAAAATTTTGTTCTGTAAATATAACGACATTGTTTACGAGACAGCCTTTAAAATGTTATATTTTCATGATTAATATTTACTTTTTTATGACAAAAGAAAAATACTCCTTGATTTACAACTTCCTATAAGTTTTTACACCAACAAATAATTGATCCCACATTTTCTCACATCATTTTTATCTCAGAATCCCAAAAACTACTCTTCTCAAACTTTACGATAACAAAGTAGAGCTTCTAACTATGTGCAATAATCCAATTTTTATTAATCATTCTATGAACTTTTTCCTGCTCAAAATGTTTTAATTATTGGAATATTAATCTATTCTAAAGAAAGTATTTTTTTAAACTTGGGTTCACAAAGAACTTTTTATTTTACCCAATTGTTTATGCTTAACTGCATCAATACAGAACACAAACAGTTATTAGCCAAAAATTTTACTTTATGCCATTTTATCAGTTTTATAAAGAACAAATACTACACACAAGTATCGAAGAGCTTTGGGAATTTATTTCGTCACCAATCAATCTAAAAGAAATTACGCCCAAATACATGGGTTTCGATATAACTTCTGATTTAATAGAGAGAAAAATGTATCCGGGAATGATCATTTGTTACAAAGTAAGTCCGGTTTTAGGCATTAAAACCACTTGGGTAACAGAAATTACTCAGGTTCGTGATAACTGTTATTTTGTAGACGAACAACGTGTTGGACCCTATTCCATATGGCACCACCAACACATCATTGAACCATTGCCCGATGGAGTTATCATGAAAGATATCATATCGTATCAACCTCCTTTAGGATTTTTAGGAGCCATTGCCAATAAGCTATTTATAAAATCGAAGCTGAATGAAATATTCGAATATCGAAGAAAAGTTTTAGATCTGAGGTTTAATGTTTCCAAAATGAAGGAGAAAATAACACCAGCACCGTAAACAATTCTAATCTTCCCAACATCATTAGGAAAGAAAGAAACCATTTTGCCAAATCTGGTAATTGATGGAAATTTTCCATTGGACCAATTTCTCCAAAACCTGGTCCAATATTGCCTAAAGTTGTAGCTACAGCACTAAATGCCGAATAAATATCAGGAGTCCAAAATGACATTAAAACTGCCGACATCATAAATATCAGAATATAGAAGACAAAGAAGGCCAAAATGTTAGTAACAGTTCTTTGATCAACAACTTTTGAATTGTACCGAATAGGAATTACAGCATTCGGATGGACCAATCTTTTTAGTTCGTAAAAACTATTTTTAAAAAGCAATAAAATACGAACCACCTTAACTCCTCCACCTGTTGAGCCTGCTGATCCGCCAACAAAGAATAAAACGAAAATTAGCATGCCCAAAAATGGTGACCAAAGCAGATAATCTGCCGTTGCATAACCAGTTGTTGTAATAATAGAAACTACAGTAAACAGTGCATCTCTAAATGCTTGCTCCCCAGTCACATTACCTGCTGCAATTAATCCAAGAGTTATTATAAAGGCAAAAAACAATACAACAAAGGTGTAAAACCTAAACTCCTCATCTCTGAAAACCTTGGTAAAACGCCCTGTTATCATTCCATATGAAAGTGTAAAGTTGGTACCCGCTACAAACATGAAAAAGATAATTGTATACTGGATATATGGTGATGTATAAAATCCTACACTTGCCTGTTTTGTAGAATATCCACCTGTAGCCATTGTTGTTAATGAGTGATTTATGGCATCAAAAAAACTCATTCCACCCACATACAATAGAATTGTTTCCAATGCAGTAAAAAAGATATACAATCCCCAAAGGTTTCTTGCTGTTTCTTTAATTCGTGGAGTAAGCTTGTCTGGTGTAGGTCCTGGAACTTCAGCTGCAAATAACTCGCGTCCTCCAATACCTAAAGTTGGCAGAATGGCAAGAAACATAACGATAATTCCCATACCACCCATCCATTGAGTAAGCGATCTCCAAAACAGAATGCCATGAGGCAATTCCTCAATATTGTTCAATATGGAAGACCCTGTAGTGGTAAAACCAGACATTGTCTCAAAAAATGCATCAGTTACAGAAGATATTGCACCGCTAAATAAATAGGGCAAACATCCAAACATTGAAAAAACAACCCAAACTAAGCTTACAATAATATACCCTTCTCTCTTACCTAAATCTTTTTTTACTCCTTTCGACGATAAATAACTAAATATTCCTACTGAAAAGGTTACTAATCCCGATTTTAAAAAAGCTGTGGTGTCATTTTCCTGATAGATTAATGAAACCAATAATGAAATGAAAAGAAAGAAACTTTCGCCAACCAAAAGCTTCCCTAGTATATTTAATATAACCTTAAATTTAATCACAGAATTTAGGATGAGATTTTAGCTAAAGATAAATGACAATTACTTGTTATAAAAATTTCCTTATCGATTCTTCCAAAAAGCAGGAACAAATATAATTAATAAGGTAAATAACTCTAAACGTCCTAGCAACATTAAAAACGAAAGTACCCATTTTGCTGCATTCGGTAGCATAGCAAAGTTGTCCACTGGCCCTACTTTTCCTAAACCAGGACCTATTCCCCCCATTGTAGTTGCAACTGCTCCCATGGCTGATATGAAATCTAATCCTAAAAATGCCAGTACGATGGTACTTGCAAAGAAAATGATAAAATACAATACTACGAAAGCTTGTATTTTAAATATAATATCCTTTCCAATTGCCTCATTATTATATCGAACAGGTATCACTGCTGAGGGATGAATCATCCTTTTAAACTCCAAAAAGCTATTTTTAAACAAAAGCAAATGACGAAGAATTTTTACTCCACCTGAAGTAGATCCAACACAAGCCCCTGTAAACATTAAACCAAAAATCAGCATCCACAGATAAGAAGGCCAAGCCGTATAATCAGCACTAACAAAACCTGTACTGGTAATCACAGATACTACCTGAAAAAGTGCATCGCGAAAAGAATGTTCCAAAGGTAAGTGATTTTTGAGTGTTAAGGTTAAGGTAATGATTGCTGTTATCAGCAGAATTAAGCCAAAATAAACTTTAAATTCCTGATTTTGAATCACCTTCTTCAAATTTCCTTTTATCGCAAAGTAATGAAGCGTAAAATTCACGCCAGCCAAAAACATAAAAAAGATAATTACATATTGAATGTATGTGGAATACCCCATAATACTATCATTCTTTGTAGAAAAACCTCCAGAAGCCAATGTTCCAAAAGAATGACAAACTGCATCAAATAATCCCATGTCTCCTAACATCAGGAAGATGATTTCCAAAGCAATTAAAAGCATGTAAATCCCCCACAATCTTTTGGCTGTTTCCTTAATTCGTGGGTGGAGTTTATCAACAGTAACTCCTGCTGCTTCAGCATTAAACATAGCCATTCCACCAAATCCAAAAATTGGTAAAATTGCAACGGTTAAAACCAAAATTCCCATTCCCCCTAAAAGGTGAGTAAGCGATCTCCAAAACAAGATACCATGTGGTAATGATTCTATATCACTAATTACCGATGCTCCTGTAGTAGTAAAGCCTGATATGGTTTCAAAAAAAGCATTGGTATACGAAGGAACATACGATCCAATCCAATATGGTAGTGCTCCAAAAATCGAAAAAAACACCCAAACCAAACTTACCACAAGAAAAGCTTCTCGTTTGTGAATTTCTGTTTTGTGGTTTTTTGTTATCAGAAAAAGAATTCCTCCTACAGCAATTGTAATAATAGCTGATTTCAGGAAACATCCCAAATCTCCTTCACAATAGAAAAATGCCATCAGTGCACAAAGAATCATAAAGACTGATTCAATTAGAGCTAACACTGACATTAAATAAAAAACATATTTTAAATTCATAGCTCCAAGAAAAACCCTTATCTACAAGACGATGAGTTATTAACAAAGAAAGAGCTTGTACAAGCTCTTTTAATATCCTATTTAAAAAATTTCTCTACTTTTTTGATGGCTGAAGGTAAAGTAAATACAACCACTTTATCATTAGCCATAATTTGAGTGTCTCCTGTTGCAATAATACTTTCATCATCGCGAATGATTCCTCCAATATTGGCATCATTTGGAAAATCTAAATCTTTTAATTCAGCTTTGGTTATTTTAGATCCTTCTTTTGCGGTAAGCTCCATTACCTCAGCATCTGAAACTGTAAGCCATTTGCAATGCTGAACATCAGCATCCATGGTGAAACGATAAATATAACTTGCTGCAAGAAGTTTTTTGTTAATCATGGTTCCCACTCCAATATTATCGGCAAGATCTATATAATCGATGTTTTCAACTTCGGCAATGGTTCTTCGAACACCCATTTTCTTAGCAAGCAAACAGGCTAGAATATTGGTTTCTGAGTTTCCCGTTACTGCGACAAATGCATCCATTTTATGAATCCCTTCTTCTTTTAGCAATTCTTTATCACGCCATCGCCATTAATCACCAAGGTATCTTGTAAACTATCGGCTAGTTTTAAACTTTTTTCCTTGTCAATTTCCAAAAGTTTCAGATTCATTTTTCGGCCCAACTCCATAGCAGTCTTTTGTCCTATTCTGCTACCTCCAAGAATCATGGCATTCTTCACTTCGTACTTTTGTTTTCCCGCCAAGAGCATTACTTTTTCGATACTCTCAGGCTTACTTACTACGAAAACCAAATCTCCCCTAGAGAATCTATTATGACCTCTAGGATAATAGTTGCATCCTCACGTTTAATTGCTACAGCACGAAAGTCAACATCACTAGTCATTTGAGCCACTTCGGCCATGGTTTTATCCATTATAATAGACTTACTGCTGATTTTGATTCCGTATAACAAAAGTTTTCCGCCTGAAAATTCATACATCTGACGAGTACCAGAACGAGATAAATAGCTTATTACCTCTTTTGCAGCTAGTTTTTCAGGATAAATCAATTCATCGATTCCTAAACTTTGCAGGTATTCTTTGTTTTCAGGAGTTAAATACTCTTGATTGTCGATACGTGCAATTGTTTTTATTGCTCCTAATTTCTTGGCAAGAATTGTTGAAGTAATATTTGTAGTTTCCGATTGCGTTACTGCAATAAATAAATCTGCCTTTTTAACGCTCGCTTCCTTTAAATCCTTCAACGAAGAACTAGATCCCACAATGGTTAATAAATCCAAATGAGAATCAACTTCTTTCAATTTTTCTTCATCCTGATCCAATAAAATTATATCATGATCCTGATGACTTAACATCTTCGCCAAATGAGTTCCAACAGCTCCTGCACCGGCAATAACAATCTTCATATCTTTATTCCGTTAACTAATATTTTTGGAAAAATTCGAGGCAAATTAACACAATATCGAGCAAATTCGATAATAAATCGTTAAAAAAAATTAAAAAGCCAATCTCTCTAAATTACCAAATCAGAATTTAAAATCAAAAGCATTAATTGAATATTATATTTTTGTACACCAATACTATTTATACAAGGACAAATCAACAATAAAAGCTCCTTTATCCATTATAACAAATAGTTTATCCAAACTATCTACCTTAGTATTTTGTAATCGTTGTAAATCATTTTTATATACAGATCCATCAACCACAATTGTACAATTGATCTGATGTTTCATTAATTTTTCTGCCTTTTTCAACGCTGATTTCCTCATCAAAACAATATCAGGATGGAGATGATTAAAAAGCTCAACCGATAAGTCATTATACCTTTGGATAATTAGAATTTTACTTCCAGCAAATTCCCAAAAATCTACTTCTTGTATTGTGTCTGTTTGGAGTTTATCAAGGTGATTTTGAATTTGATAATTATTAGCCAAGAACTTCTGCTTCGACATTTCCATATTTTTATCGCACAGATAACTTACTTGATTACCACTCCTAAATCCAATTAAGGAATTCCCCCCAGCGTTAAAAACAATCAACTCCTGTTTTTTAGGTCGAAAATGATTTAAAAGTTCTGGTATCTGAAAAAAGACAAGTAAAATCAAAAAACTGTAAACAGCCATTTTTCTTCTTAAAACCACAACAAAAACCAAATTGATGATTAAAGCATACATCAATAAAACCTGAAATGAAGAAAAGCTAATGGAATGAATAACGGCTGCTGGCAGTTCATGTATCCAAACAATAATTTGGTTTAATATTTTAATTAGATGTTGAAGTATCCATCCCAGTATATTTGAAAGTATTTCAACCTGGGACAATATCAGCAATAAGGCGGATAGGTAAATTAGTATACCCGCCATTAAGATTACCACATAACCCGATAATAGAAAATAAGAAGGAAATTGATTGAAATAATAAATTGTTAAAGGAAAGGTTGCAATTTGTGCAGCTAATGCCACAGTTGTTAATTGCCATAACTTATTCAAAATAGGATTTCGGACAAAAAGCAACTTATCAAATTTGGGTTGAAAGAATACGATTCCTACAACTGCCAAGTATGAAAATTGAAATCCCACCGTGAATAACAAGTAAGGATTATAGAACAATAGAAAAAAAGCCGACGCAGCAAGAGAATTAAAAACTCCTCCTTTTCGTCTCATTGCTTCACCAACAACAATGAAGCTAAACATGCAAGCTGCCCTCATTACTGAAGGCGATAATCCTGTTATCAAGGCATACAGCCAAAGAATGATTAAAAGAAGTAAACTACGAATCCACCGCCCATATTTTATTTTTAGCAAGAAACCCAATAGATAACTCATGATCAAATAAATGATTCCTACGTGTAGTCCCGATACTGCTAAAACATGCATAGCTCCAGCATCTGCCCAAGCTTTTCGCACTTCGGGATCGAGGCTTGTTTTGTATCCCAAGGTAAGAGCTGCCAAAATATCGAAACTTTCATTTTTAATTCCGTTATCACGATATATTTGCAAAAGTTGATCTCGCCACTTCCAAGCCAACGTGCGGACATTCATTCGATGATCTGTTGGCAGTTTAATCCAATTTGTGGGACTTACATAGGAGGTATATAAGATGTGACGCGTTTTTAAATATCCCGAGTAGTCAAATTCGTTAGGATTTCCTGCATTTTTAACACGCTCCACCTTAGAGTTGATTAACAATCGATCTCCAACATTCAACGGGTTTACTAAACTATCCTTTTTAAAGTATAAAATGATATTGGCAGTCTCTTTAATAGTCCTGTTCTTATTAACAGATTCTGTAATTCTTGCAACACACGAAAAAGTATTTGCCTTCTCAATCGGATTTTCAATTAATCTCAACTGATAAGCTTCGCATGAATCCATCTCACTCAAAAACATACTTTCCTTAACTACTTGGGTTCTAAAAACTCCTAAACAAGTAAACAGGACAAGCACTATTAAACCGAAAAAAGGTCGCAATTTGTATGATTTCTTCAGTTGTGGTATCAACACAAACAAAATCATTAAAACAAAACCAAAGGAAATCAGAATAAGAGCCAACTTATTAGATATTTCAAGCGATTCGGCTATAAAAATTCCAATTATCAGAAAAAATAGAATTCGCAAAAAAGGATATTGTCGTAGTAATTCCCGTAAATCCATGCAAACACATTTTATGGTTAATTGAATTTAAGAATTCCTACTCGAAAAAAAAAGTCCTTGCTAAAAAAAGCAAGGACTTATCTATTTATTATACAGAGCAATTGCGCTCACTAACTTTCTTTATCTGAAGCTAAATGCAATACCTCCTGTAATTGTATTGTATTCCTGAATGGTATAATCACCAAATATCTTAAAGAAGCCAAGATTTAATCTAGTACCAAGAGTTGCACGAACACCGCTTGCATCAAAATCAACGGATACTGGATCTACAACAGTTTCTTTTACAGTTGCTCCTGTTCCTTCCAATGTATATTCCAAATCATATGAGCCTTTGATATCCACATCCATTTTTGCTGTGTTGTAACCAACTGCACCATAAAATTCAATCAACTTTAAGTTTACCGATGCAATCGCCTGAAATGTATATGCATTGGTTTTGAATTCCATCTTTTGTCCCGAACCATTTAATCCTGAATCTTCCTGAATGTCATATTCCGAAGTTAAACGAGTATATGCAATTAGTGCAGAAATATCAACTGGAGTTTTATCAATCTTCAACATTTTTGACAAACTCTTCTGAAGACCAATACCAAACATTCCCACCTCTAAATCGGAAGATCCTACTTTAGGTAAGTACCTTACTTTTAAATCGGAATTGATTCCTGGAATACCAATACCAACTTGCAGCGTTGCAGTAGGAACAGCATTCATTGGCAAATCATCACCAATACCATCTGGCATAACAAAATCAGTCAACTTAACTTCTCCCATATCAGTTTTTATTCTCGCTTGAAGAGTTGTATTGTTTTCTCCTCCCATCAAGGTTTGAATTTTTGAAGATCCATTTACCAAAGTAATGTTTGAATAATCACTTTCTATAAATTGAAATGCTTCATCCTTGCTTGGAACTTTGGCCAAATTAGCTACCAAAGTAATATCGAAACCTAACTTTTTGTGGGTTCTGGCCGTTGAATACCAACCATTGTTCAATCCATACATAAAGCCTTTCGATACAGGATTCACATATTTTTCAGTCAACTTCGAAGCATCCTCGGTCCCTGCTAATAGAAACTGTTCAATATCCTGCGATTTACCCAAAAATGGCGCAAATAAAATAAGTAGTAGAATTAATTTTTTCATAGTATATAGATTTTAATTAGTGGCATAAACAATATCTGCTATTACGGAACAATGTAAAAATTGTTTAAATATTATTAATAATATCACAATTCGTTAGTTTATAAGAACTGATATAAGTCTACCAATTAATCCGTATGAACATTAAAAAACCCTACCGAATTGGTAGGGTAATATATTATCTTGGAAGTGTAAATTTATATTTTGCTTTAAACTTTCCTTTTGAGATTCCGGCAAGTTTTCCTCTTAAAAGTCGCTTTTTAATTGGAGCACAATGATCGGTAAACATGATTCCTTCCAGATGATCATACTCATGTTGAATAACTCTGGCAGCATAACCCGAATACTCTTCTTCATGAAATTCCCAATTTTCATCGTAGTATTCAATTTTAATAGTTTCCGGACGCTTCACATCTTCATTTAAACCAGGAATACTCAAACATCCTTCCGACATGGTCCATTCTTCTCCAGTACGTTCTGTTATTTTTGGATTGATGAACATCTTTTTAAAACCTTCCAATTCAGGTTCTTCTTCAGCAAAAGTTGAGCAGTCAATCACAAACATTCTAATCGATCGTCCTACTTGTGGAGCTGCTAGACCAACTCCATCAGCGAAATACATGGTTTGCCACATATCTGCTTTGAATTTTTCCAAATCAGGATAATCCTTGTCAATATCTTTGGCAACCTTTCTTAAAACAGGATGGCCATAAATCGTAATCGGTAATATCATTTTTATACTCTTATTTACTCTACAAACAATCTAAAACAGGTTTCGTTTGGTTTCCATGTAAGATTGTAAAATTATCGTGGCACTCACTTTATCAATCATAGCTTTATCCTGACGTTGCTTCTTTTTTAAGCCACCATCAATCATTGTTTGAAATGCTATCTTTGAAGTAAATCGCTCATCAACCATTTCTATAGGGGTATCTGGAAATTTTTTCTTTAATTTCCCTAAAAATGGTTTCAAATATTTCATTGATTCGCTATCCTCATTATTCAACTGCTTTGGATATCCTACCACAAAAAGTTCAACTTCTTCACTTGCCATATATTTTTCCAGGTAGTCAAGCAAATCTTTGGCTGCAACAGTATCCAATCCATTTGCTATTATTTGCATAGGATCTGTAACCGCTAAGCCAACTCTCTTTCTTCCGTAATCAATTGCTAATATTCGTGCCAACAGATATTATTTATACTAATTTTGAATTGCAAAGATATAAAATCCATTCAGACTTTTATCTGCTTGGCTAATTTTGGGTGGTTTTTAGAATGGTAAGTTAATTAGAATCCAAGTGAAAAATTTCATAGATCTCCTTTATCATCTCTTCTCTGTCTAATTGAAGTGCACAAAAGGTGTTGTAAACTGAAACATAACAATCTTTTCCCAAATTCAACTCATGCGCTTTAATTTCATCTGCTATGTTTGCATTTAGTAAAGCCGTTTGGCCAATAATTACTGGAACTATATCGATTTCATTCCTATGAAGAATATATAGACCTGGACGATTTTTAATCTCATCCAAATTTGAAAAAGGTCCTCGAAACGAAAAACGCCCAATTTGAATAGTCATATCAGTTCTTGTTTAAACAAAAAATCAGGAAAACTCCTGATTTTGAAAGTAAGAATAATTACTTAAACAACTCGTATATGAGACAATATTTTTAGAATAATATTCCCAAATGAATGCTCAGGCGATTAAATTCCTCCCGTAAAATCTCTTTATCATCGGTGTAATCATTATACCATGTGAGTTTGTTTTTCTGGTATCGATACCCCAATCCCAGACTAAAACTTGTACTTCCTTTTCCACTAAAAACAATACCTATTCCCGGATTTATTAACCAGGCACCTTTGTTGTCCATCTCTTCACCATTGTTGTAGTAATAATTTGTATTTTCCCTATTTTCGAGTGCAAAAGAATAACCTGACTGACAAAACAGATACGTATTTAATCCTTTAACTTTATGATGGTAGCGAATATCCGTGAATAAAGGAATTTGGGTTTCTTCAAAGGTTTCTAAACCAATTCCACCTCCCAATGACAGGCCATTTTTAAAGAGGTAATTTGCCGAACACATCAAACTAAAAGGAGCCTCGTTTTCATTCCCATTACTGCCAAGTAAAACTCCAAATTTAGCATCTACAAAAACTTTTTGATTTCTAATGGTAAGACTGTCTTGTTTAAACTTTGGCAATCTTTTTCTTTCGTATCTTATTTCAGCAATGTCTTCCATATCAAATTTCCAGAAATTTTTATCCAGTGTTTTCAATTCAAGAAATTTTCCAGGAACCTGTCTTACAATAGTTCCTTTTAATACATTGCCATTCTTGAGTTGGACAACATCAATTCTTTTTTGTGCACTTACCTGAGTGGTTAGTAAAATACCAAACACAAGCAAAAGGATCGGTTTTAATAATGGGCTTATAGTCTTCATAATTCTTCATATTGTTTCTCTTTTGATGGAACAAATCAAATTTGGTTGCGTCGCACTACAAATTAACTTTCAAAAACTTACACGCAACCTATATGATCCGAATGCATCTATAGGTTAGGTTGAAAAAGTTAAAATCTAATCCTAAAATGCAATTCATATGAAAACAATAATCAAAACTTCATTGATACTATTCATAGGTGTCTGCTTCTTTTCTTGCGATGACGACATTTCTCATGAGTATACCATTAATGAACCAGTGTATATGAGTACTGCAGATTTTAAAAATGCAGTAAAATCGGAAATCTCAAGAAGTATGGAAGAAACAGGAAAAATATATTTCTATGGAGATTATATATTGGTAAATGAAAAATTCCAGGGCATCCATGTAATCAATAACTCAGATCCTTCCAATCCCATTACAGAAAAGTTTATTACCATTCCCGGAAATATTGATATGGCAATAAAGGACGATATGCTTTATGCCGATTCGTATACCGATTTGGTTGTTATTGATATCAGCAATATCGATCAGGTAACAGAAAGCAAACGATTTGACGATGTATTCTTTTACAGTTTGCCTCCGACAAACAATAATTACAGATATGGTGATATTGATCCTAAAAAAGGCATTGTAGTTGGTTGGGAAGTAAAACGTACCAGCGAAAAATACCAGGCACCAAGATATTACCCAATGTACGATTACATGACGAATTCAGCGGCTGAAGCCAGTTCTAAAGTCGATGGTTCAAACATTGGCAAAGCTGGTTCCATGGCTCGATTCATGATCCAGGGTAATACCTTATATACCCTAAAATCATCATATGCTTTAAATATCTATGACATAGCAAACACAAACGAAGCAATGTTTAGTGGAAGTTTAAATTTAGGATGGGGAATTGAAACAGTTTTTGCACACAACAATCACCTTTTCTTTGGTGCTAACCAGGGAATGTATATTTACAATATCAGCAATCCATTTGCACCCGAATATGTATCGGAATATTCTCATTTTATGAGTTGTGATCCTGTAGTAGTTGAGGATAATTATGCCTACATAACGCTTCGTGCAGGAAATTGGTGTGGTCAAAATACAAGTCAGCTTGATGTTGTTGACATTAGCGATTTAAGCACTCCAAGTCTTCTAAAATCGTATTCAATGACAAATCCATATGGAGTAGGAATTGATGGTGACTTACTTTTTGTATGCGATGGGACAGCAGGTTTAAAAATCTACAACAAATCTGATCCATTAAACATTGCCGCAAATCACCTAAGCACATTTACGGATTTGACTCCTTACGATGTAATTCCATTGGGAAATATCCTGGTAGTAATTTCTCCGGAAGGATTACTTCAATACGATTATACTGACATTAACAACATTCAATTGCTTAGCTCCATAAAAATTAAAAGCGATGAATAAGAATCAACAAAGGCTGCCTCTTACGAAGCAGCCTTTGTTGTAATTTCTTTTTATAGGAAAAACCATAAAACAGAAGGAATAATTACACCAAGTAGAGCCAATTTCCAACCTCTTTTTTTAAAGCCATTCCTTCCTTTGGTAATGACCAATCCAGTAATACAGATCAGCAGTACACAAATGGCGAAAATATCTGAATACCAAACCCAAGCATCACTTGCCGATTTGTGTAAATCGACCATTTGTCCTAAGATTGGACGTGTTCTGAAACTTTCAATCTGACCTTCTCCTGTAAACGGATTGATGTATGCATAAGCATTATCGAAATAGAGATTATATCCACCTCTTCTCCACGCTGTGCCATTCAATTTTAGCTCAATGCCTTGAGTTTTTAGAGCCTTTTGAAAAAACTCATCCGAAATAGCATTTTTATCTTTGGGTAAATCAAATTTTACATCCACCGCATCGTATACATAGTCACGCGGATCCCAGGAGTGACGATGATTCAAAGCAATTCCAGAAATTGAAAATGCCATTAATAGTCCAACATAAAAGTAAGAGAAATCTCTGTGCCAATTTCGAAGTTTCAGATTCCAGTTCATATTCTAAATCCTTTAATAAATTTTTATGGCTACAAAGAAAGAAAAAACTACTCTATTCTAAATCATATGTATTAGTGATTTTTAATTTGGAAATTAGGTTCATTACCAGATTATTTTCTATTCTTTAATCGATTTAATATTGGATTATTTCATTTTTGCCACCTAGACTGGCAAACTTCCATTTAAACACTGTAAAGTACATTCACCAAAACTTTGAGACGACAACTGCATATACTTTGAGACAACAACTGCATGCACTTTGAGACATTGAGTGCATGTACTCTTAGGTGTTGAGTACTGGTACTCTTCAACTCAATAAAAGCATAGAAACAAAAAAGGCTACCCCAATTGAGGTAGCCTTCTATATTGAATCGATATTTCTATCGGATTACTTCAAGTTTGCTTGAGCAGCAGATAGGCGTGCGATTGGCACACGGAAAGGAGAACATGAAACGTAATCCAATCCAGTTCTATGACAGAACTCAACTGATGATGGCTCACCACCGTGCTCACCACAGATACCTAATTTAAGATCAGAACGAGTTGCACGACCTTTTTGTGCACCCATTTCAACCAACTGACCAACACCAGTTTGATCAAGAGCCTGGAATGGATCTTGCTTCAAGATACCTTTCTCAATGTAGATAGGTAAGAATTTACCAGCATCATCACGAGAGTATCCGAAAGTCATCTGAGTTAAGTCATTAGTACCGAATGAGAAGAATTCAGCAACTTCAGCAACTTCGTCAGCAGTTAAAGCAGCACGAGGAATCTCGATCATAGTACCTACCATGTAATCAACTTTAATTCCTTTTTCTTCGAATACTACATCAGCAGTTGAACGGATGATTTCTTCCTGCATCTTCAACTCTTTAACAGTACCGATCAATGGAACCATGATTTCTGGTTTTGGATCGAATCCTTCTTTCTTCAAGTCACAAGCAGCTTCGATGATAGCGCGAGCCTGCATTTCAGTAATCTCTGGGTAAGTGTTACCTAGACGACAACCTCTGTGACCCAACATTGGGTTGAATTCGTGTAGAGACTCTACTTTTTCAGTAACAACCTTCACGTCAACACCAAGTTTTTCAGCCATTTCTTTCTGAGAAGCTTCATCGTTTGGAGTAAACTCGTGCAATGGTGGATCTAGTAAACGAATAGTTACACCGAATCCGTCCATAGCTTTCAAAATTCCGTAGAAGTCTTCACGCTGGATAGGTAATAATTTAGCCAATGCTTCTTTACGACCTTCAAGATCTTCAGCAAGAATCATTTCACGCATCTTCCAGATACGATCTCCTTCGAAGAACATGTGCTCAGTACGACAAAGACCAATACCTTTAGCACCGAAGTTACGAGCAGTTTCAGCATCAGCTGGAGTATCAGCGTTAGTTCTAACATACATACGAGTGTTAGCTTCTGCAAGATCCATGATCTTACCGAAATCACCATCCAAAGAAGGGTTGATTGTAGCAACTTCTCCTTCGTAAACAACACCAGTAGAACCGTTCAATGAGATGAAATCACCTTCGTTGTAAGCAACACCATTAATAGTCATTGTTTTACCAGAAACTACTAATCCTGCAGCTGAAGAGATACAACATTTACCCATACCACGAGCTACTACAGCTGCATGAGAAGTCATACCACCACGCTCAGTCAAGATACCAACAGCAGCGTTCATACCTTTCAAGTCTTCTGGAGAAGTCTCACGACGAACAAGGATTACTTTCTTACCATCAGCAGCCCAAGTTTCAGCATCCTCAGCTGAGAATACGATCTGACCTGTAGCAGCACCTGGAGATGCAGGAAGACCTTTAGAAAGTTCTTTTGCAGCAGCAAGAGCAGCAGTATCAAATACTGGGTGAAGAAGCTCATCCAATTTGTTTGGCTCCTGACGTAATAAAGCAGTCTTCGCATCGAAGTAACCTTGCTCCATCATATCAACAGCAATCTTAACCATAGCAGCAGCAGTACGCTTACCGTTACGAGTTTGCAACATCCAAAGTTTACCATCCTGAATGGTGAACTCCATATCCTGCATATCTTTATAGTGATCTTCAAGTTTTTGCTGAACAGCATCTAATTCTTTGTAGATCTCTGGCATAGCTTCTTCCAATGAAGGGAAGTTAGCTTTACGATCTTCTTCAGAAGTACCGTTACGCTCAGCCCATCTTTGAGAACCGATCAAAGTAATTTCTTGTGGAGTACGAACACCAGCAACAACGTCTTCACCTTGTGCGTTGATCAAGTACTCACCGTTGAACAAGTCTTCACCTGTTGCAGCATCACGAGAGAAACATACACCTGTAGCAGAAGTTTCACCCATGTTACCATATACCATAGCCTGAACGTTTACTGCAGTACCCCACTCCTCTGGAATATTCTCCATACGACGGTAAAGGATAGCACGTTCAGTGTTCCATGAATCAAATACAGCGCAAACAGCACCCCAAAGCTGATCCCATGGATTAGTTGGGAAATCTTTTCCAGCTTTAGCTCTAACAACTGCTTTAAATTCTTCTACAACACCTTTAAGATCTTCTACTGACATTTCGTTATCAGCAGCGTAACCGTTAGCTTCTTTAACTTTGTCAAGAACTTGCTCGAAAGGACAGTGCTCACCAGCTTCAGCTTCAACGCCCATTACTACATCACCATACATTTGGATGAAACGACGATATGAATCGTAAGCGAAGTGTTCGTTACCTGATTTCTCAGCAATCAACTTCACTGTTTCGTCGTTCATACCCAAGTTCAATACAGTGTTCATCATACCTGGCATAGATACACGAGCACCTGAACGAACAGATAACAACAATGGGAAAGCTTCACCTTTAGAGTCAAACTTAGCGTTCATTGCTTTTTCAGTTTCAGCAACAGCAGCTTCAACTTGACCTTTAATCATTTCTACAACAGCTTCTTTTCCTTGCTTGTTGTATTCAGTACAAACTTCAGTAGTGATAGTGAAACCTGCTGGCACAGGAACACCGATTAGGTTCATTTCTGCAAGGTTAGCACCTTTTCCTCCAAGCAGATTTTTCATGTCTGCTTTACCTTCGGCCTTACCGTCACCAAAAGTATAAACGTACTTAGTACTCATAATTATCGCTTTTTAGTTTTAAACGTTAAAGTCCCAAACAACAGGATCCTTAACAACAATTATATTATTAGCTTCTATTTATTTAAAACAATAAATTTAAAGGGATTAAGCATGATTTTTGTCACACAAAAACACGCACACAAAAGTAGTTTTCTTTTTTTAATTTTAAAAATATAATTCCCTCATTTAAGTTGCTTTTGTATAGATTTTTTTAGAGTACGTACACTTTTCTTTTTCAAACGTTTGCGAAAAATTAAACATCTTTTTTTAATACATATATTTCACAATAAAAGCCTGTTCTCAGACAGGCTTTTATGTTTATAATATTAGTATTTTATCTCATCAGATTTTTATTAATAACTTCTTCAGGATGCAAAAGGAAATCAAGATATTGAGCTCTATAATAAACATCCGATGCTTTTAATTCTTTATCTGACAATTTGCCTCTAAATTCATCAACAGACTTGTATCCTTTTTGATCCATCCACTCTTTAATTTCAAACAGTACTTTTTCAATAATCATTGGTGTGTTTTTGTATAAAGAGCTAACCATTTGAACTGCGTTGGCTCCGCTTAGAATCATTTGCAGCACATCAGCAGCTCCATAAATTCCATTAGCTCCACACAAATCTCCTTTAACTTTTCCATGAGTAAGACCAATATATCTTAAGCCAAGTTTAAAATCTCCTGGATTGCTCAAATTAAAATTGGTAACATGAGCTTCCGTTTCAATATCTATTTCTGGCTGGAAAAGACGATTGAATAAAATGAAAGCCGAAGCACCTGCCTCATCTAGCCTTTGGACAAAATTCAAAATATTGGTGTAGTATGGACACAATTTAATTGAAAATGGAATAGAAAGTCTTTCTTTTAGAGTCTTTACAATTTTAACTTTTTCCTCTTCCATTTGCTCTGCAGTTTTTGTACCATCAAATGGCATTTGATAAAAGTTTAGCTCTAAGGCATCCACTCCCACATCTTCTAACTCTTTAGCATACTCAAACCAAGTAACATCGTACAAGCAATTTAAACTGGCAATTACAGGAATATTGACATTTTCCTTTACCTCCTTAAGTTTAAGCAAGTGAGCTTTAGGTCCTGCATGTTCTAACGCAGGAAATAGTGAAGTCATTTCGGCATTTCGATGTGCATATTCGTCCAATTCATCAGAAAGCTGAGCTCGTTCCATAATGATTTGCTCTTCAAATAGAGATTTATAAACAATTGCTGCAGCACCTGCTTCTTCAAGATCTTTAGCTCCCTCAACGGTAGCTGATAGGGTACAAGCCCCTACTATAATGGGATTTTTTAAATTTAATCCCATGAATTCAACATTTAAATTTGCCATATGATTTTGGATTAAAAATTTATTGGGTACTAATAAATTTAAGAAATGAACTTGATAATTTCAACTCTATTTTCATTTTCAACCATCTGAATATCACAATAAATTACATAAAATCCTTTAAATACAAGACATGCAAGTCTTATATTTTTTTTCTGAGAAAGGCAGAATAGTAAGATCCACCAACTTACAATTCTGCCTTTCCGATCCGGAGCTATGCTTTAGGATCTATAAATTCATAACAATTATCGTATACTTTTAGTTCTCAAATCATCAATTAGACACAATCATCCATCTTGGGTACGGTATTTTTAGATATTACTCTCCCATTTTATACAAAACAGTTAGGATGCTAAACTTTACTAAGCTGTCATATTAGCAATAATTCAAAAAAAGGGGCTCTTAATAAAGAGCCCCTCATGATATTATTAGATCAAAAACTTATGCAAGTTCTTTTTCTTCTTCAGAATAATCTAATGAAGCTTGACGCTTGTAAGCTTTATATCTCCACTTCGCATTCTCTTCAGCAGCTACGAATAATTCCTTAGCTTCTTCTGGGAATGATTTCTGTAGAGAAGTATAACGTACCTCACCCATTAAGAAATCCTGGAAGTTTTCCCACTTAGGTTCTTTTGAATCAAGAACAAATGGGTTTTTACCTTCTGCTTCTAACATTGGGTTGTTACGATACAAGTGCCAGTATCCAGCTTCAACAGCTTTTTTCTCTTCAGCTTGTGATTTACCCATAGATGCTTTCAATCCGTGAGAAATACAAGGAGAATATGCAATAATCAATGATGGTCCTGGGTAAGCTTCAGCTTCTTTCAATGCTTTGTAGTACTGAGCCTGGTTTGCACCCATTGCTACCTGAGCTACATAAACATATCCGTAAGACATTGCAATCATACCAAGGTCTTTCTTTCTGATACGCTTACCAGCAGCAGCAAATTTAGCTACAGCACCAACTGGAGTTGATTTAGAAGCCTGTCCACCTGTGTTAGAGTAAATCTCAGTATCCATTACCAATACATTTACATCTTCACCAGAAGCCAATACATGGTCAAGACCACCGAAACCTATATCATAAGCCCAACCGTCACCACCGAAGATCCAGATAGACTTCTTAACTAGGTATTGCTTCAAGCTCAAGATTTCTTTAGCAACTTCGTGATTTTCATTAGCTAAAGCAGCTTCAACTTTTGGAGAAGCAAGCTCTGAAGCTTCAGCATTGTCTTTACCTTCTAACCATTCAGCAAATGCAGCTTTAGTTGCATCGTTAACAGCATCCATGTTCTCTTCCATGCGTTGAGCAATACGAGCACGCATTTTGTTAACACCCTCTGCCATACCATAACCATACTCTGCGTTGTCTTCAAATAAAGAGTTAGCCCAAGCTGGACCTTTACCGCTCTTATTGTTCTTACAATATGGAGTAGATGGAGCAGAACCACCGTAGATAGAAGAACAACCAGTAGCATTAGCTACAATCATTCTTTCACCGTACAATTGAGTGATTAATTTGATGTATGGAGTTTCACCACAACCAGCACAAGCTCCAGAGAACTCGAATAATGGCTGAGCGAACTGTGAGTTCTTCACATTGTTCTTAGGAAGAAGTTCTTTGTATCCTACCTTTTCATCCATATAGTGCCATCTCTCTTTCTCAGCATCCTGAGTTTCAAGGTGCTTCATTTCAAGAGCCTTAGCTTTAGGAGCTGGACAAACATCAACACAGTTACCACAACCTGTACAATCTAGAGGAGCAACCTGAATACGGAAGCTTAACCCTTTAAGATCTTTACCTGTAGCTGGCTTAACAGCAGTTCCTGCAGGAGCTGCAGCTACTTCTTCTTCTGTCAACAAGAATGGACGGATAGCAGCGTGAGGACAAACGTAAGCACACTGGTTACACTGAATACAAGTTTCTTCTTTCCATTCAGGAACACTAACCGCGATACCACGTTTTTCATATTTAGTAGTACCAGCTGGGAAAGTACCATCTTCTCTACCCTTAAATGCAGATACTGGAAGATCATCACCAGTTTGAGCGTTCATAGGATCACAAACATTAGCTACGAACTCAGGACGACCTGTTGATTCAGTCTTGAATCCTTCTGCTTCGATGTTTTTCCATTCAGCAGGAACTTCAACTTCAATTACATTTTCACCACCAGCATCAACAGCCGAGAAGTTCATGTTAACAACTTTTTCACCTTTGTTACCATATGACTTCACAATTGCTTTCTTCATTTCTTCTACTGCCAATTCGAATGGAATTACACCAGTAATTTTGAAGAATGCAGCCTGCATAATGGTGTTGGTTCTTGTACCAAGACCTAACTCTTCACCTAATTTAGTACCATTGATGATATAGAATTTAATATCATTTTCAGCAATGTACTTCTTCATGTGATCAGGTAAGTGCTTCTTAGTCTCTTCAACATCATAGATAGAGTTCAACAAGAATGAACCACCTTTTTTCAATCCTTTCAATACATCGTATAAGTATACGTATGCAGGAACGTGACATGCTACAAAGTCAGGAGTAGTCACAAGGTAAGTAGAACGGATTGGATCATCGCCGAAACGAAGGTGAGAAGCAGTAAAACCACCTGATTTTTTAGAATCGTAAGCAAAATAAGCTTGACAATACTTATCAGTTGATCCACCAATAATCTTGATTGAGTTCTTGTTAGCACCTACAGTACCATCAGAACCTAATCCATAGAATTTAGCTTCGTATAATTTTTCAGAGTTTACTTTCAACTCAGCTTCCAAAGGAAGAGATTTGAAGGTAACATCATCAACAATACCTAAAGTGAATTGGTTTTTAGGTTCGTTCATTGCTAAGTTCTTGTAAACAGCAATAATTTGAGATGGAGTAACATCTTTAGAACCTAATCCGTAACGACCACCAACTACAATAGGAGCATTTTCTTTTCCGTAGAATACTTCTCTTACGTCAAGATACATTGGATCACCATTAGCGCCTGGCTCCTTAGTTCTGTCAAGAACACAAATTCTCTTTACAGATTCTGGAACAACACTTAAGAAATGCTTAGCTGAGAATGGACGATATAGGTGTACACCAACCATACCAACTTTTTCACCATTTGCAATCTTGTAATCGATAACCTCTTTGATAGTTTCTGTTACAGATCCCATAGCGATGATGATGTTTTCTGCATCTTCAGCACCATAGTAAACGAATGGCTTGTATTCTCTACCAGTTAACTTGGTAATTTCGTTCATATAACCTTCTACGATTTCAGGTACTTTTTCGTAGAATGGGTTTGCAGCCTCGCGAGACTGGAAGTAGATATCTGGGTTTTGAGCAGTACCTCTAGTTACTGGAGATTCTGGATTCAAAGCACGGCTACGGAATTCTTGAAGAGCTTCCATATCTACCAATTCTTTCATATCGTCTGCATCAACAGCTTCAACTTTTTGAATTTCGTGTGAAGTACGGAATCCATCGAAGAAGTTGATAAAAGGAACGCGAGACTTAATTGCAGTAAGGTGAGCAACTGCTGAAAGGTCCATTACTTCCTGTACAGATCCTGATGCCAACATAGCAAAACCAGTTTGTCTTGCAGAATAAACATCTGAGTGATCACCAAAAATAGAAAGTGCCTGAGCAGCCAATGCACGAGCACTTACATGGAATACACATGGTAATAACTCTCCAGAGATCTTATACATGTTAGGAATCATCAACAATAATCCCTGAGATGCAGTATAAGTAGTTGTTAATGCACCAGCTTGCAAAGAACCATGAACTGCACCTGCAGCACCAGCTTCTGATTGCATTTCAACTAGACGAACAGTTTCGCCAAAAATGTTTTTACGACCTTGTGCAGCCCACTCATCAACATTCTCAGCCATAGGCGAAGAAGGTGTGATTGGGTAAATACAAGATACCTCACTAAACATATATGCTACGTGAGCGGCAGCAGCATTACCATCGCAGGTAATGAATTTTTTTTCTCTTGCCATTTTACTCCTCCAATTAATTTTAATTAATGGTAGTTTAATTTATTTCTGTTATTTAATTCTCTAATATAAAAAACCGAACAACCACAAAGGAATTTTATTTCCTTCGCCGCGTTCGATCATATCAGCAGCTTCAAATAAATCTTCGGTTCTAATATTAGACTCAGACATATTTGTATTACCTGTAATCTTAAAATTGTATTTGTCATCCACTAAAAAGTGTCCCATATCTGTACTTGTAAAAAGTCTTGTTGGTGCTACCTGGTTGTAAAAAAAGGTTTCACGCAAATTGTCCTGATCAATATTCTCAGGAGATATGGCATACAGTAAATTGGTATTGTGTAAATATACCTTATTAGGCTTTTTAGATGAATCTTTATAGCTATCCTTCGAGTTAAGCAAACGAATTAATCTTGCATTTTTCAGATATCGCAAATAATTCATAATAGTAGCTCGTGATGTTTCCACATCGTTAGCCAACTTGCTTACGTTAGGCTGAAATGGCACATTACTCGAAATGATATAAAGTAGTTTCTTTAGCTTTGGCAGATATTTTAATTCTATTTGGTTCAAATACGTAATATCAAATTCCAACATCAGGTTGATAATTTTCAACAAATTATCAATGAAACTTTTCTCTTCCTGATAACATGGATAATATCCGTAACGCAAATAATCATTAAAATAAGCCAGAGGTCTTACTTTCTCAAGAATTTCATCGACAATCTCCTCATGATTTTCGATAATCTCCTCTAAAGAATAGCTCTTAAATTTGTTCCCAGTTTCGTGATTTAAAAATTCTCGGAATGATAATCCATTTAGGTAGTACACATTCACAATATCTTTAAGCTCTTCGTTTGTCTTTACTCTTAAGATTGAAGAAGCCGTAAATATAATTTTTAAATCACCACATTGCTCGTAGCAAGTTCTTAAGTCTTTTGCCCAATCAGGATATTTATGAATCTGATCCAAAAGTAACAACTTACCACCTTTTTTATAAAATTCATCTACAAACGAAACCAGTCCTCTTTCTGTAAAGAACAAATTGTTCATGTTTATATAAAGACATGATTTATCGTTCGCACAATTTTCTCGAACATAGTCTAACAGGAAGGTTGTTTTACCTACACCTCGGGCACCTTTTATAGCAATTAATCGTTGCGACCAATCAATTTGATCAGCCAATTGGCGACGAATATTACTCTTTTTGTTTTTCAACAAACTATTATGTGTCTGTAGTAAGGTGTTCATACTTTTTCGAAATTTACATCGCAAATGTAGAGAATTAAAGCTTAATTTTGTAATCTCGAGATTACAAAAGTGTTTGTTTTTTGCAATTTATACTTATTTAAAATAACATGCCGCACAACAGCTTTCCCTTGATATTGCTAATCATTCGATAAGAAATCAATTCACAAAAAAAGAGGCAGTAAAATTACTGCCTCTTCTATATTCTATTGTATTTGACTTATTTGTCGTTCATCGAAATCAAGAATTCCTCGTTCGAACGAGTTTTTCTCATTCTATCGCTGATAAACTGCATAGCTTCTACAGAATTCATATCTGTTAAGAAGTTTCGAAGTACCCAAATGCGATTCAACTGGCCTTCGTCCAGTAAAAGATCTTCGCGACGTGTACTCGAAGCTGTAATATCAACTGCAGGGTAAATACGCTTATTAGATAACTTACGATCTAATTGAAGTTCCATATTACCGGTTCCTTTAAATTCTTCGAAGATCACTTCGTCCATCTTAGAACCAGTTTCGGTTAATGCGGTTGCCAAAATGGTAAGCGAACCTCCATTTTCGATGTTTCGAGCAGCTCCAAAGAAACGTTTTGGCTTGTGAAGTGCATTTGCATCAACACCACCAGAAAGTACTTTACCCGATGCAGGAGAAACTGTATTGTAAGCACGAGCCAAACGAGTAATCGAATCAAGTAAGATTACAACATCATGTCCACACTCAACCATACGTTTTGCTTTTTCAAGCACAATATTAGCCACTCTTACATGACGTTCAGCCGGTTCGTCAAATGTCGATGAAATTACTTCAGCATTTACACTTCTGGCCATATCAGTTACCTCTTCCGGACGCTCATCAATCAATAAGATAATCATGTAAGCTTCAGGATTATTGGCAGCAATTGCATTCGCAACTTCTTTCAATAATACAGTTTTACCTGTTTTTGGCTGAGCAACAATCAAACCTCTCTGCCCCTTACCAATAGGTGCAAACATATCAACTACACGAGTAGATAGTGAATTTGAAGGACCTCCTGTTAGGTTAAATTTTTCATCTGGGAAAAGTGGAGTCAAGTGATCAAAAGGAACACGGTCACGAATCACCTCAGGCAAACGACCATTAATCTTTTCAACCTTGATTAACGGGAAATATTTTTCACCCTCTTTTGGAGGACGGATAGATCCATTAACAGTATCACCAGTTTTTAAACCAAATAGCTTAATTTGAGACTGAGATACATAGATATCATCCGGAGAATTCAGGTAATTATAATCTGATGAACGAAGGAAACCATAGCCATCAGGCATAATTTCCAATACACCAGAACTATTTATAATCCCATCAAATTCGAAAAGTTTTTCTTTTTCTCTTTTTTCAAATCTTTTTCTGTGCTGATTTTTATCCTGTCTATCATTTCTGTCAGCTGTTCTTTCCTGTTTCTCTGGTTTTGATTTTTCTTCTTTAGCAACAGGCGCCTCTTCTTTCTGACTTTTTACCTCTTCTTTATTTTCAGGTTCAGCTTTTACTAATTCAGCTTTTTTCTCAACAACATTTCTTGTACTTTTTTGTTGTTCAGGAGCTTCTTCAGCTTTCTTTTCTTCTGGTTGAATCTGAGATGCAGCCTCTTTCACAACCTCTTTAACTGGCTGCTCTGTTTTTCTTCTTCTTCGTAGCTTAATCTTAGGCTGATCTTCTTCTGCTTTCCCTTCAGTTTCAGCCTTTTTAATTCTTTTTCGAGGAGTTTTTTTCTCGTTAGATTTCATTTCAGAAGCTACAATCGCCTGTTGATCAAGAATCTTATAAATTAAATCTTGCTTTTTAAAAGATTCAACTTTCTTAATTTTAAGTTCTTTAGCAATTTCTCGCAATTCAGGCACAAGCTTCTTGTTTAATTCAAGAATATCGTACATATATAATTTATTAATATTTTTTGGGTAATGTTTTTATAGATAGAATTGTATTTGAACAATACGGAACCTGATCTTTCGACCTCTAAATGAGAAGAATCAATCGGAATTCAAATGCAATATTACGCAATTAGTTATAATTCGCAAAAAATAATTGCATAATAATCCTGAAAATAGAAATTATGATGATTTTCAGGATCAATTCCACACCTCAAATTAGTCCCCGTCGATTTCTTTTTTTAAATCATTTTGCTATATTTAAATATTAATGACGGAGTTAGGCTTCATCATTTTATACCAAAATTCCACTATGAGACAGCTAAAAATTACCAAACAAGTAACAAACAGAGAAACTCCTTCACTGGACAAGTATCTGCATGAAATTGGGAAGGTCGACCTGATTTCGGCAGAGGAAGAGGTTCAACTTGCCAGGAAGATAAAAAAGGGAGATAAAAAAGCTCTGGATCGACTTATTAAGTGTAATCTGCGTTTTGTTGTATCTGTATCAAAGCAATATCAGAACCAAGGTCTTAGCTTACCGGATTTAATTAATGAAGGAAATTTAGGATTAATTAAGGCTGCCCAAAGATTTGATGAAACAAGAGGTTTTAAATTTATTTCTTATGCAGTTTGGTGGATTCGTCAATCAATTTTACAAGCCTTGGCGGAGCAAGCAAGAATCGTTCGCTTACCATTAAACAAAATTGGTTCTATCAATAAAATCAACAAAACATTCTCTCAACTTGAGCAAGAATATCAGCGTGAACCTTCGGCTGAAGAAATTGCCCACATTTTAGAAATGAGCCCAAAAGATGTAAAAGAAGCCTTAAAGGCATCTGGTCGTCATGTATCTATGGATGCACCAATCAATCCAGAAGAAGAAAATACGCTTTATGACATCTTATTAAGCAATGATGAAATTAGTCCTGATAAAGCTTTAATTAGAGATTCGCTTAAAAAAGAAATTGAACGATCTTTATCCACATTATCTAAACGAGAGGCCGCTATCATTCGTTTGTATTTTGGTTTAAATGGAAAACCTCCATACTCGCTTGAAGAAATTGGAAAGGAATTTGGTTTGACTCGCGAGAGAGTTCGTCAGATAAAAGAAAAAGCCATTAAAAGGATGAAATCAACTTTTAGAAGTAAAATCTTAAAAACCTATTTAGGAGAATAAAATCATATTTTAATCAATGATACTTAAAGGATAAGGGAAAAAATTCAGCATTTCTTTCTTATCCTTTTTTAATTATATCTTTGCGCCAAAGAAAAATACTAATATTAAACAATCAAATGCAAACAATTGTTTCACCATCGTTATTATCAGCAGATTTCACAAACCTGAAAGCTGACATTGAGATGGTTAATAAAAGCGAAGCCGATTGGTTTCACCTAGACATTATGGACGGTGTTTTTGTGCCTAATATCTCATACGGGTTACCAGTAGTACAGCAAATCAACAAAATTGCTGAAAAGCCATTGGATGTTCATTTAATGATTATTGATCCGGATAGATATGTTGAGGCATTTCAAAAGGCTGGTGCTGATTACCTAACCGTACATTACGAAGCTTGTACTCACCTACACCGCACAGTGCAAAATATCAAACAACACGGTATGAAAGCCGGTGTTTCACTAAATCCTCACACTCCTGTTTCTGTTCTTGAAGATATTATTCAGGATCTTGATTTGGTACTATTAATGAGTGTAAATCCTGGATTTGGAGGCCAAAGCTTTATTGAAAATACTTATAAAAAAGTAAAGCAATTAAAAAATTTGATTGCTGAACAAAATGCCAATACAATAATTGAAATTGATGGTGGTGTTAATTTGGATACCGGAAAAAAATTACTTGAAGCAGGAGCCGATGCCCTAGTTGCAGGTAGTTTTGTTTTTGGAGCTGATGATCCAACACAAACCATATCAAATTTGAAAAATTTATAATATAAGAAAAGACCAAATGAAATTTCATTTGGTCTTTTTCTTTTTACACAGTTACGGCATTTTTACCTTCCAGATAATCCTGCAAATAAGCAAAATGCTTTGTAAGTTTTCCTTCTTTAGCTATGGTAGCTCGTTCTAAAATTCCCTCTGGGTCATCACCAAATAAGGCTTCGTAAACATTCTTAGCTAACGCTTCTCCAAAATCAATGGATGAATCTCGAGGCAATTCACCCGGTAAATTATCAACAGCCATAACCGTAACATTGCGTTTGTCTACAAACGGGATAGCCTCTTCTTCAGTAAATCTATCATATCCATAAAAAGAGGACGCAATGGTAGAGGCTCGTAAAGTCGATGGCAATGGTCCATCAATGTCACAACTAACATCTGCAATAACCGAAATCCTGAAATCATCTTCCTTATAATCCTCAGGAGTTAGAAACCTTGGGGCTTTCGGATCCCAATAATGACATGCTATATATAAATCGGTGACCTTTGAAAATTTCTTAAATGTTGATTGGTACATCTCAGGATGATCGTAAAAATGTTGCAAATCAAAATCCGAACCATCAATTCTTTCAACATATTTATCCGGATCAATCCGGCACACAACAGGTTCATCATATTCTGTCGTTAAAAACTCATCCGGATCAACTTCCTTTAAATTTAAAACTCGAATGGTTTGCATGGCTCCCATTGCAACTCTTCCTCCTCCTGTTATCAGAATCTTAATGGGCTTTAGCGTAATCTTTTTTAAATGCTCATACATTTCATTCATATCCAAACATGTTCCTGCAGGAGGCAAATCGAAGAAATCAGTCCTCATTCCTCTAGCCCGTAAAGCTTTGTATGCCCCAACTACTCCGGCCCAATGTCCAAATGCCACAAGTCTCTGACCCGATAAATTGGTTAAATATTCATAATCAATCAATGTAATGTTTCGTTTAATAACTTGTCGAAGCAATTCTCGATTATGAGCTTGTTGCTTTGCAGTATGCGAAAAAAACAGATAGGTTTTATTTGGAATTAAAGTAGGAATACTCACCTCCTTAACTCCTATTAAAATATCACATTCTCGAAGATCTTCAGTTAAAAAATAGCCTTGATCACGATACTCTGCATCGGTAAAACATCTTATATCGCTAGGTTGAATAAAAATGCTTACATCAGGATATTTTTCCAGTATTTTAAGGCCTGTTATAGGTGGAATAGCCACTCTTCTGTCAGGTGGATTTTTTGTCTCTCGAAGTACTCCTACTCGAATGCGATTCTTCATAATTAAAAATTTTAGGTGTGAGTCAAAGGTGTTCCTGATAATTTAAGCTTAACTGATATCAAAAAACACTATACTTATTTAAATTTAATAAACATTTAACAGATTTCAGAATTTCCATTAAATTTTTAACACACTATTCCATTACTGATTTTTAATCTGATACAAAAAACGGAAGGTAAAAAATGCACTAAAACAGCTATTTCTGATCTAATAAGTTTAACAGCTAAATGTTTTTTACTAATTTTGCGTGAATTCTAGGGGCTGACGTGGTTTTGACAGCATGTAGAATTGATATGTAAGCATGTCGAGCGTTGTGATTCCAGCTCGTAAATATCGGATCTCACACTTTTTAATTGGCGAAACAAATTACGCTCTTGCTGCTTAATCGAATCATAGTAGATTAAAGCTTTATTGCGGCACAAGGATGCTGCGACGAGACATCCCGCTTATGGTTCCACCTTGTTCCGGTAAGTATATGGGGTGCTAGCAATTCAAGGTTAGCAAACTTCAAGCTTCGGGGAGTTCGCGAAATTTAGAAGATAAGTTATGATCCGGGTGTGCTTTCCCAAATCATAATCGAAAACCAATAAATCACTAAGCATGTAGAAAGCCTATTGGTCGCATGTTTGGACCAGGGTTCGATTCCCTGCAGCTCCACACAACACAATACCCGTTTGAATCAATGATTAAGGGTATTGTGTATTTATAAACTAGCCTGAATATTAAAAATACATCTAAACATATTATCCTTCTAAAATAAAAAGAAGCCCTTTATTCATATGAATAAAGGGCTTCTGATATCAGATTAATATTTTATGTGAATTTCTATTTAATTTTCCAAATGCCAAAATACTCTTTTGGGGATAACCTGTCGTTTAATTCCCGGACCTTCCCACTCAACTACCAAATCAATATTATCGGAACATTGATAGAAACCCATCTGTATTTGATGCAATCCCTTCTCCAATTTCAAACTTGCCTGCTGACCAAATGTAAGAGTTTTTCTGCCATCACTTTCAAACAGTTCTTCACCATTAATGCTCAATTTACATCCATCGTTCGAGGACATATAAAAAGTATACTCGCCCGACTTTGGAATATTAATCAGTCCTTTAAAATCAATTCCAATCCATTCTTTTCTTAAACAAACATCTAAAGTGGGAACAGAAACAATTCCTGTTTTCGCAGGCTCATCCAATTCATAATCGTAAACAGAACGATAAATTCCTTCGAAATAAGAATATTGCAATCCTTTTTGGACCTTCTCTGCAAGATAGTTTCCAGAGTTTTGCTTTGTTAATCTTCGCTTTACTACAATTCCAGGTTCACATCCTTCTTTGTAGGTTCTGAAACTCAAATTTGAACTTTTATTAATTTTAAACGGCTTTTTAAATTGTTGGCTTTGTTTATCTGGTTCAGATCCATCGAGGGTAAAGTAAATTTCAGCTTCGGGATCATTGCATTTTATATCTACCAAAAATTTTTCTATAAACACATCTGATGATTCTGTTAGGTAAGCAATTGGTGCAGCTTTAAACTCAACATTCAAATCAAGATTCGCACCCCATCCTTTATTTGGAGTATCCGCCATTTCCAATACCAAATTTCCTCCTTCTAGAATATCTGAATGTGATAAAAAACTCACATTCAATTTTTCACCATTCAGTTTCGCCGATTGTATATACTTGTTCTTCTCGCTATTGTTATTTGCCGTGAGAGTAAAAGTTTTTCCATTATCCAAATGAATTTTCACTTTAGAAAATATTGGTGACCCAATGGCATATACAGGTTTACCCGGACAATCGGAATAAAAGCCCATTGCGCTTAATACATACCAGGCCGACATTTGACCACAATCTTCATTTCCGCACAAGCCATCAGGCGTATCCTGGTATTGTGTAGCCATGATTTCACGAACCATTTTTTGCGTTTTCCAAGCTGCCTCGGCATAGTTGTACAGGTATGCCATATGATGACTTGGTTCATTTCCATGGGCATACTGACCAATTAAACCACTTACATCGGTATCATCGCCCAAATCATGCTCCATTTCGGTTGCAAATAGTTTATCTAGCCAATGTTCCAACTCCTTTTTTCCTCCCAATAAATCGATTACACCAGGAATGTCATGAGGAACAAAGAGGCTGTATTGATATGAGTTTCCCTCGGTATAATTATATCCCACAGCGGTAGGATCAAAATTTGGAACCCATTTGTGCTCATCGGTTTTACCACGCATAAATCCAACTTCCGAATCATAAATGTTGCGATAGTTAGAAGCCCTATTCATGTAGTATGTATACCTATCAGTCTTCCCTAGTGCTTTGGCCACTTGTGCTATGCACCAATCGTTATAGGCATATTCCAATGTTTTGGATACGGCCTGACTGCTTTTATTTGAAGGTACATATCCTAAAGTTCGGTAGGCTTTTAATCCTCTCTTATCGAGCATGGCAGTTCGCTCCATCTCGGTGTAAGCATCCTCCAAACTAAAATTTGTAATTCCTTTTACATGTGCATCTGCAATTAATGAAACAGCATGATAACCAATCATACAACGGGTATCATTAGAAGCCAATTCCCACATTGGATATTCTCCAAACTCTTTACTCTTTTGAACCAAACATTGTGCAAATTCACCAGATCGATCTGGCTCAATAATGGTTAACAATGGATGTAATGCTCTAAAAGTATCCCACAAAGAAAAAACCGTGTAATTCGTAAATCCCACTGCTTTATGAACTTTCCCATCCATACCACGGTACATACCATCAACATCCTGAGAAACATTAGGGGTTAACAAGGAGTGATAAAGTGCGGTATAGAAATTACGTTTTTCCTTCTCGCTTCCTCCTTCTACCTCAATTTTTCCAAGGCTTTTACTCCAACTCTCTTTTGCATTAATTCTTGCTTTTTCAAAATCAATTTCTTTAGCTTCTGCTTCCAGATTTTTACGTGCACCTTCGATACTAACATTTGATAAAGCAACTTTAATTTCTATGGTTTCACCAGCCAAAACATCAAAGAAGGCAAGAGATTGTAGCTGAATTCCTTTCGTTTGTCGTTCTGATATGACTTCCTTCTTATCTTCAAATATTTTAGCAGATTCAAAAGGTTTAGAAATCTCCATTGCAAAAAACAAATGTTGATCACCAGCCCAATATTTAGATCTTCTTTTTCCTTCAATTCGATTATTTCCAACAATTCTTATTTCTGATTCAATTACTGGATCACGATGGATTAGATCTAATAGTAATTTTACTTTGCCCGCTTCTTCGAAAGTATATTTATGGTATCCAACTCTGTTCCCTGAAGTTAACTCAACTTTTACCTTGTA
The DNA here is from genome assembly GCF_001310955.1 of Marinifilum fragile JCM 15579. Taxonomy (GTDB): domain Bacteria; phylum Bacteroidota; class Bacteroidia; order Bacteroidales; family Marinifilaceae; genus Marinifilum; species Marinifilum fragile. The sequence goes on along the minus strand of NZ_BAZX01000003.1, from coordinate 142,534 downwards.
ATCATCCAAATAAACAGAATAATAGCCGGGTTCTGCACGCTCCGATTCATGAGAAAAACGTGAACGATAACCTGCATCCGGATTTTCACTTGTTCCTGAATATAGATTTACGTCACCTGTAATTGGCATCAATAAAACATCTCCGTAGTCTGAAACACCAGTTCCCGATAAATGCGTATGGCTAAAACCAATAATAGATGAATCGGAGTAATGGTAGCCACCGCAACCATCCCAGGATTCGTCGTTACGAGTATCAGGGCTTAGTTGCACCATTCCAAATGGCACCTGTGCACCAGGATATGTGTGACCATGAGCACCTGTTCCAATAAAAGGATCAACATACTGTGTATAATCCTTTTTTGTATCACACGAATACAAGATTATACTTAAGACTAAAATCGATATAAAATTTCTCATTATTGTGGTCCAAATTGTTAATTATAACTATTTTTTTATCAAGACACCTCTTAAAGTTAAGTATTTATCCCTTAAACAATTTTTTGTTAAAGTATATATAACGAAAGGTTCCAGCGCAATATAGCTAACTGGAACCTTATGGTTGTTTAGTAGATCTTCTAATTCGAACTATTCAGCAGTACCAAATAACTCCAATTCGCCAATCATTATTCTTTTGTTATCTTTCTCTTCAATTTCAGCAGTCATAGAGATTCTATGGTAAGAGTAATACTCTGAATTGGTGAAAGTAAATTCTTTTCTTTCTTCGAAAGCTACTATTCCTGTTTCAGATACAGAGGTAATTTTAGACCAGTTTTGGCCATCATTCGAACCTTCTAATACAAAAGTATCAGGTGTAAACACATAATCGATACCTAAAATATTAGCAGTTGCTGTAATTGCTACTTTAGTAACATTGTGTTTAGCTTCTGTTTCGAAAATAAACCAAGTGTTGTCATTCATATTAAAAAATGAAGTTCCTGCATCATTATCAAAAGCAAAACTTGGTAATCCCCAATCGAAAAAGTCAAAACCTTCCTCTTGCCAAGTCGCTATAGAATTATCAGTAATATCAACAGTTTCTGAAGAAGAACCAGAATTCCCGCCTTCTTTGGTTCCCATTAGCTCTAATTCAGCTAACTGGAAAATTCCACCTTGATCGGTATTTTCAAAATCGAATTTATAATATTTGTACTCTTTGTTATTATTAAAAGCAAAAGCTTTGGTCTGATGTCTTTCTTCAAAAGAAACATCTTCTCTAGTATCTAAAACATCCCAATTTTCGCCATCGTTACTAGCCGAAAGAATTACTTTTTTAGGGTCTCTACCTGGAGCGTCATCAGCAGATGTTAAAGTGTAAGATGAAACAACAGAAGCAGTTTCGCTCTCCAAACGCACCCATGTGTTATCAGTAAAGATCAAAAATTTAGAAGCAATATTATTATCAATGATATTTCCTACTTCTTCACGAGAAGGAGAGTCAAACTCAGTATCTCTAATAGCTGTAAAGCCTGTATCTGTAACATCAATTAGATCTGCTACAGGCTCCTGATTAGTATATACAGCTCTTCTCTAGCCTCTCTCATTTCTTTTAACTCAGCATCTATTTCAGAAATTTTTCCTGAAGCAATATCCGACTGATACTCGTTCCACAACGCACTTACCGAAGCATCTGCTCCTAATATTATTTTAATTGCTTCTTCCCACGACCATGGGTTGATATTTTTTGCAGTAGCATTAAACTTGTAAATGAACTTAGGATCTTTTGAATGCAACCAATCGATAAAGAAAGCAGAAGTATTGTAACCATCATTCCAGTTTCCACCAGCCTGACGCTTGCTAATAGGAGTAAAGCCTTCAACATAGCGAACGTAATCAGCCAAACCTTCAATAAAGCCATAAAAATCAGTTCCCGACTCATATCCTCCAGCTCCTTGAGGCTCGTATTGGTACCCATGAGTAATTTCATGAATCAATACTCCTTCAATTTCTCTAATCAATTCTTCATCGCTTAAACCTTGATTTTTCTTTTGAACCAAATAGCTTGAGCTAAAATCGATCTTGATATGTGGAGCAGAACCTCCTTTAGCAGAAATGGTTTCAGAATCTTTTACCGTATAGGTAATATCAGTAACCTGATTAACATCATTAGCTAACAAGAACATTTCGAAACATACTTTTAAGCAAGCACGTTTAATAAAATCTTTCTCGTTAGGTATTAACTCCTTATACAAAGCACCATTTTCATTAATGGTTTGATTGGTAAAATGAATTGTTGGAAAAGCAAAGTTATCCCATCCTGCATCATCTGTTACTGTAATAAAATCAATAACTTCTTTAACATTCTCACCATACTCGTTACTAATTTTTAAGCTTGCCTTAAAAGATCCTAATTCGTTATAGGTAACAATAGGATTTTCTTCGGTACTAGTAGCAGGAGAACCTCCTTCGAAAGTCCACTCAATGTTCTTTGCATAAACCGATGAGTTGGTAAACTGTACCGCATCCCCAGGAAATACAATTTGCTTATCAGATACAAACTTGGCTTCTACATTGGCCTCAACTTTATCAAGTTGAAACGATTCTTCTTTATCGCAACTGCTTAAAGTTGCTAGTAATGCAATAAAGAAAACACTTACTAATTTTCTCATAATTAAAATTGTTTAGGGTTATTTATTTTTACAATCAAAATTGATAATTATTATTTATTCGCATTTAAATACGCCTGATACTCATCCCATAACGATTGAGTAGATTGATCAAATATTTTATTGGTAGCTGCATCCCAAGACCATGGAATAATTGTTTTTGCTGTTTGATTCATTTTGTATACAAAATCAGGATCCTTTGTGTGCAACCAATCAATGAAAAAAGCAGTTGTTTTGTAGCCATCATTCCAATGACCGCCAATTTTTCTGTACTTGTAGCTAGAATACCCTGCTTTTAATCGAACATAATCAGCTATTCCTTCTAAAAAACCGAAAAAATCAGTTCCTCCCGCATAAGCTCCTGCTCCTTTTGGAGAATACTGATAACCATGAGCTAATTCGTGATACAAAACACCCACAATCTCATCTACCAAATCCATATCGCTCATTTCTCCTTTTTTATTTTTCAGGTACAATGAGCTAAAGAAGATATTGATATGTGGTGGATTCCCTCCTTTTGCTGATATGGTTTCTAAATCCTCTATAGAATAATCTAAAACATTTAGAACATCAACTTCATCAACACTTCTGTATAAAATCTTACAAACATCTAAACAAACTGTATTGATTAAATTTTTAGGATTTGGCACCAATTCTGTATACAAATCGCCATTTCCTTCCTAAAGTTTTATTTACGAAGTTTATTTTAGGATAAGAGAATTGATTCCAAGCACCTTTGCGTTTAACATTCACATAATCGTTTAAGATTATAGTGTCTTTCAATCCCTTATTCTCGGCTATTAATTGCACAGGATATTTCCCAAAACTTTCATATTTCACTTTTGGATTTTTTGCTGTACTTGTTTCTGGATTTCCTCCTTTAAAATACCAATGGTAAGCATCTGCCTGTACAGACAAATTGCTAAACTCAACCAATCCTTTTGTGAAAAAAGCTCTGTTTTCTGCTTTAAACAAAGCTATTGGAGTGTTATCATTACTATCCCAAGCAGCCAATAATTCTACTTCGGAAAGTTGCAAAATATCGTTTCCATTACTTTCCAATTGCAAACGATAATATTTATAGTTTTCTTTTGCAGATACAGGAAAGCTTAGTTTTTGATTACGACCTGAAAACTGTAATCCTTTTTGCCTATCAATTTCTTGCCACGATTTTTTATCATTACTAGCTTCTAAAACACAAATCATCGGATCACGTTCTTCGGCATCTCCTCCCGATACCAGAGAATAGGAACTTAACTTGCATTTTCTTAAAGTGGTAAATTGAATGCTGGCACTGCTGTTAAATGTTAAATATTTTGAATAACTATCACCATCAACCAACTTACTAACATCCTCACCAACAGGAGAATCATCTCTGTCGGATATTACTTCACACTTGTAACCTGTTACATTTACAGGAGTGGTTTCCTGCAAATTACAAGACATAAGTAGTGCTGTTACACATGCTAACAGCATGAGTTTACTTGTGTTTTTTATCATGTTTATTTTATTTCGCTTACTGTTATTTTTAAGTGATTTAAAAAGGGTTTTCTATAGCCAAAAGTCCGGCTTCCAGCCATAGAAAATCACATTAAAATTATTTTGTAGTAGAATAAGGATAAGAATCCTTTGAAATTCCGCGCTTTTTATTTGGGCGACTGCTCATTTCGAATAACAACTCTCCTCCATTTACAATATCAGTATGGTTCACATAGTTTTTATCCCACTTTTTACCATTTAATTTTACCGATTTGATATAAATATTCTTCGATGAGTAATTTTTAGTTTTTACGGTAAACTGCTTGCCATTTTCTAAATTTAGAATTGCCTGATCAACCGAAGGTGCGCCAATTGCATACTGACCAGAACCTGGACAAACAGGATAGAATCCTAATGATGAAAAAATATACCAGGCCGACATTTGTCCACAATCATCGTTACCGCATAAACCATCAGGTTTGTTCAGGTACTTGGTTTTCATTATCTGATTGATTCTCTCTTGAGTTTTCCAAGGCTTACCTGCCCAATTGTACATGTAAGCAACATGATGACTAGGCTCATTTCCGTGCACATATCCACCCATAATTCCCTCACGAGTAATGTCCTCGTTATGCTCAAAATATTTGTCAGGAATATGCATGGTAAAAAGCGAATCCAAATGATTTGAGAAACGCTTCTCACCACCCATTTTGCTAACCAAACCACTAACATTCTGAGGAACATATAAGGAATAGTTCCACGAATTTCCTTCAATAAAACCAGCTGCATGAGTATCCAAGGGATCGAATGGACTTACCCACTCTCCTGCTTTGTTTTTGGCTCGTACATAGCCTGTTTTATCATCAAATAAATTTCTCCAATTTTCCGATCGCTGTATGTATTCTTGTGCAATCGCATCTTTTCCCATTGCTTTCGCCAATTGCGCAATTGTGTAATCATCGTAAGAATACTCTAATGTGATAGATGCTCCCACTCTGCTTGTTTCGTGAGGCACATACCCATAACTTAGATAATCACCAATACCATCGTATTTTTTATAATTTGCACTTGATAAACAAGCCTCCAAAGCTCTTTCTTTATCAACACCTTCCAATCCATTTACCAAAGCATCGGCAATTACAGGTACTGCGTGATAACCAATCATACACCAATTTTCATTACCAAAATGGCTCCAGATAGGAAGAATTTTATGAACACTTTGATCGTAATGTGCCAACATCGAATTGATCATATCGGCCGAACGTTTTGGCTGTATCAGCGAAAGCAAAGGGTGTTGTGCCCTGTAAGTATCCCACAAAGAAAAAACAGTATAGTTTGTAAAACCTTCAGCCTGGTGAATGTTGTGATCCAAACCTCTGTATTTTCCATCCACATCCATGTATTCAACAGGATTAATGAATGAATGGTATAAAGAAGTATAGAAAGTAACTTTTTTCTCTTCAGACGCCGCCACTTGCACACGACTTAGTTGCTTTTGCCACTCTGCTTTGGTAGCCTTTCTAACTTTGTCAAAATCGAAATTAGGAATTTCTGCTTTCAAGTTTTTTAACGCACCTTCGGTACTCACTGCCGATAAGGCAAATTTTACTTTTATCTTCTCATTTTCCTCAGTAGAAAAATCAAAATTCGCAGTTAATGCTTTTCCGGCCATTTCGGGAAAATTATCCGTTTCGTCGAATTTGCGCCAAAAACCATTGTACACTACTTTTTCATTATTACGACATCCGTAATTTTTAATAGGCTTAGAAAAAGTCATGGCAAAATATTGGTAGTTCGATCTTGCCCAACCTCTTGTTATTCGATAGCCTGTTACCAAAGTATCGTTTTCAACACGAATGGTAGACCACAAAACCTTGCCATCGTAATTATAAATCCCATGAGTTAAATCAAGAATAATATGAGCGTTATCAGTAGCTGGAAAAGTATACTGATGAAATCCTACGCGCTGCGTGGCTGTTAATTCAGCTTTCACTTTATAATCATCCAATTCAACAGTGTAATATCCAGGTTCTGCTTTTTCGGTTTCTTTTCGAAACATTGAACGGTAACCTTTTGATGTATCGTCAATTGTTCCTGGATTGTAATTTACCTTCCCAACAGTTGGCATGATTAGGAAATCCCCTAAATCGGAATGTCCTGTTCCGCTCAAATGTGTGTGGCTAAAACCAACAATTGATTTGTCCTGATATTGATATCCAGCACAGTAACGATAAACTTCTTTATTATACTTTCCTTCGTGAATAAATTGTACACTATCCGTATCGGGACTCAACTGAACCATTCCAAAGGGAGCACAAGCGCCTGGAAATGTATGTCCCATTTCTTCAGTTCCAATAAATGGATCTACATACTTTGTTAAATCAGTATCCTGAGCAAATGCTCCTCTTCCTAAAACAAGAAAGAAACAGCAACTTATGGCAAAAATAATTGATCTCATAAATCTGTATTTTAGTAATTTGTTACTAATTTATAAAAATACTTTTGTCTGGCTTTAAGCGATTACTTCTCATTTAAACCATCAGAAAATGAAGGAGGGCAAGATGATTTTGATGATGCAAAGCCTTTATTCATAACATCACCTAAAACAAACTCTATTTTCCCTCCATTCACTATATCTGAATAACTAAACCAAGCTTTGTTCCAATCAATACCATTTATTTTTACCGATTGGATATAAATATTTTTCTCTGAAAAATTCTTAGCAATAACTTCTATTGCATTACCATTGCTCATATACATTTTGGCATATGGTAAAGCTGGAGAAGTGATTATGTACTGATCGCTACCAGGACAAACTGGATAGAAACCCATAGCATTAAAAATATACCAGGCCGACATCTGTCCACAATCATCATTCCCACAAAGTGAACCTGGTTGATTGCCATATTGCGTTTCAATAATTTTACGTGTTAACTCTTGAGTTTTCCATGCCTGTCCAGCATAAGAATACAAATGACTAATATGATGACTAGGCTCGTTTCCATGCCAGTAATCTCCAATTCTACCGTGAATGTCATCTACTCCTAAATAATCTTTCCCCTCTTTATTGGCAAAAACAGCATCTAATTTCTGAGTAAATTCCTGATTTCCACCATAGCAGTTAATTAATCCCTGAACATCATGAGGAACGGTCCATGTGTACTGCCAGGTAGTACCCTCTGTAAAAGCACCCAAGTGTTTGAAAAAATGAGGATCAAAATCCTGCATCCACTCTCCTTTACTATCTTTAGGTCTCATCCAACCAATTTCTGAATCGAACAAGTTTTGATACGCCATGGCTCTTTTTGAGAAACGCTCAAAATCTTCAGTTTTACCCATTGCCTTAGCCATACGAGCAATGCAATAATCGTCGTAAGCATATTCCAGGGTTTTCGATACTGATTCGTTTTCTATATCGTATGGCACGTAACCTAATTTTTCGTATTCTTTTGTTGCATCGTATTCGGGATGGGTTGCCGAGTGAACACATGCTTGATAGGCCAAATCCCAATCTACACCTTTTACTCCTTTAAAGTAAGCATCAACAATTACAGGCACAGCATGATAACCAATCATACACCAGGTTTCGTTATTCCAAAAAGACCAAATTGGTAACAATTTATCTGGGCTTTGTTTGTAATGCTCCAACATAGAATTAATCATATTGGCATTTCTATCGGCCTGTGTTAAGCAAAACAACGGATGCGTTGCACGATAAGTATCCCACAATGAAAATACGGTATAATTGTCAAATCCTTCTGCTTTATGAGTATTCTGATCAAAACCTCGGTAAGAACGGTCTACATCAAAATAAGTATTGGGTGCCATAAATGCATGATATACGGCTGTATAAAAAGTTTCTTTTTGAGCTTTGCTTCCTTCTACTTCGAATTTAGCCAATTCGTTTTTCCAAAGGGCTTTTCCTTCAGATTTAATTTTTTCAAAATCCCAATGAGGAATTTCTGCATCTAAGTTTTTCATGGCATTTGCAGTGCTTACTGCGGAAATACCCACTTTTACCATAATTTGTTCCGCTTCCTTTGTACTATAATCGGCAACAAATTGAATGTCAGGACCAGCTGACTCGACACTACTTCTAAATCGGTAGGTTTTATATGAGTCGTATTTTTCTTCCTTTTTGTTCGAAAAAATACGAGTAGCATCGAAAGGACGAGAAAATTTAGCAGCGAAATAAACATAGCGTTCTTTTGCCCAACCTTTTACCTGGTGCATCCCAGTAATGGTATTGTCATCCTCAACTCTAATATTCGACCAAATTACCTTATGACGCAATACATGACTCAAATCCAAAACAATATGTGCACTATCTGATTTTGGAAAGGTAAAACGCATTAATCCAGCTCTATTACTGGCTGTTAATTCCGCTTTAATTTGGTAGTCATCCAACAAAACAGAGTAATAATTGGCTTCAGCAATCTCATTTTTATGAGAAAAGCTTGATAAATATCCAGGTTCAGTTAAATCTTTTTTCCCTTCGTTAATGTACAATTTACCTGTTGTAGGCATAAATAAAATATCACCTAAATCAGGAATTCCTGTTCCATGCAAATGAGTCATGGAAAAACCATAGATGGTACTATCAGAATATTCGTAACCCGAGGCAGCTCCCCAATCCCATTTTTCAGTATCCGGACTTAACTGTACCATTCCGAAAGGAACCTGAGCACCAGGATAAGTATTTCCTTCGCCTAAAGTACCCACCAAAGGTTTTACAAACTTTGTGTAATCTCCCCCACTTTTAAGATTTCCATTCTTTTTTGCCGAACATGCTTGCAAAAGCGAAGCTGCAAAAATGAAAACTCCTAACAATAATTTATTCATGCTTTACTATTTTCTATTAACTACAACAATTTAGGCAGCTAAATCTTATTAGTTGAACTGGGCAACAAGTGCCCAGCTCAAATTTCTTAATTAATAACCGTCGTTTTGTTTCAGGTTGGTATTGATATCTCTTTGAGTTTGTGGTATTGGAAATAGAATTCTTGTAGCGTCACTAGTTGATTCTTTTTCCCAACGAGGCTGTAAGTATTTTTCAAATCGAATTAAATCGGTTCTACGGTGTCCTTCGTAAGCAAACTCTCTACCACGCTCTGCCAATAACTCATCTAAAGTTAAGGTAGTTGTAGTGTATTTGTTTTCTGCAAATTTATCTCCAAAGGCACGTTCTCTCACTTCATTTACCAAATCAACCGCAGTTTGATCTGCTTGTCCGTTGCTTTGACGCATAATTGCCTCTGCTTTGTTCATAAGTACCTCTGCATAACGAATTAAAACAATATCGTACTCTTGATTCCAGTTTAAACCTGCAATGGCCTCATATTTTTTACAACGTGCTCCTTCAAACAAACCTTCACTATGAAAAGTTGTTACCTCTTTAGAATAAACAAGCTGTCCACTACCTGGATTTCCAGCTTCAATATATACAGGAGTTCCATCAGCATAAAACTGAGGACCAACCGCAAATTGATTTTTACGAGCATCATCATCACTATAAGAATCATAAAAACCCTCTTGTGTGATAATTCCGTTCCATCCACCTGCATCTACATGGTTGCTCCAGTAACAAGTAAGTGCGTGCAAAGGTGCTGACATAGAAGATCCTCCTTTTTGGGTAAGCACCTGAATGTTTTCTTTTGATAAATTATTATCTTTTGAGAAAGCATCCAAGTAGTCTGCCTCTAACTCGAAGAAATCAGAAGAAATAACAGCATCACACATTTTTATGGCATCCTCGTACTTATCAATGCCAATATAAGTTTCGGCATTTAAATACAAACGAGATAGTAAAGCTTCAACACTTTGCTGACTAAAAAATCCTTGAGCATAAGGTTCGAAAGCATTTGGTAAACTACCCTTAACAGCCAAAAATTCTGTTTCTACAAATTCGAATACTTCTTGTGCTGATTTTGTTTCTGGATAGTAAGGATCTCCTACTTTTGTTACAATCGGAATGTTTCTCCAAAAGTCAAGACCAATCATGTGCATGTATGCTCTGTAAGCTCTCAATTGTGCTTGCATTTCAGCTTTAGAAATGGATACTCCCATTTCTTCAAAATCCTTATCTTCTATCCCTTCAAGAACAGCATTGGCAAAACCAATACCTTCCCAAACCGTATTCCATGATGATTCTATCTCGCCGTGACGAGTACCCCAAGTATGCTTGTGCAATTCAGACCAAAGCGCATTATCATAACCATGATTTTCTGATGTTTTGGTTGTCCATGCTGCCATATCTGTACCTAAAGTTCTCAACTTTAAATAGTAATAGGTATCACAGAAAAGCAAATGTGACCAAGGACGCATATAAGCTCCTTCAATTTCCTCAGCTGAAGTATAAAAATTAGTAGTTAAGTTACTACTGTACACTTTCTCATCTAATTCGGAACAAGAGTACTGCATGAACAATGCTAGAACTCCTACTATAAATAATGATATTTTTTTCATTCTATAATCTCCTCTAATTAAAATTTAACAACAGCGCCAATTGTAAATGTGCGTGTTACAGGGTAAAAATTCAAATTATCAAATCCTGGGGTTATACCAGAATGACCTCCAAGTTCAGGTGATAAGCCTGAGTAATTAGAGAAAGTATGCACATTGCTACATGATACATATACTTTTGCATAGGAGATGTTATTCCATTTGCTTGTATCAAAAGTATATCCTAAAGAAATATTCTGAATTTTTAAATAATCTCCATCCTCTAAATAGTAATCAGAATATTGAGAAGGAGCACGTAATGGACTTGATAAAGCAGATGTATAAATATTACTTTGAGGAAATTTATCAAGATTCTCCATATAAATTCTACCAACATTAAGCACTTGATAATCGAAAGCACCACGCATAAAAATCTCTAAATCGAATCTTTTGTATTGCAAGCTATTGGTTAAACCAACAAAATAGTTAGGCATTCCATTACCAATTACTTCTTTATCGGTATCAGCATGGTAACCTTCAACTTCATCATTAAGATCTTTGAATACCCATCCACCATTTTCATCGAACTTATCGAAACGAGGGCCATAAAAATCACCAATAGATCCACCTTCTTTTACTCTGTAGGCACTACCTAAACCATTGCCTGGTAAATCTCCGGCATAGAAAGGAACAGGTTCTTCATCGGCATTAGATAATTTCTCAACCTCGTTTACATTGTAAGAAGCATTAAAATTAGCGTTCCATTTTACTTCTGTATCCTGAAGAATTTTAGCATTAACACTTACCTCAATACCCTTTGAAGAAATCTCACCAATATTACTAACAATGGTAGGCTTAATTAAAGAAGGAACAGGAGCAGCTGCACTATACAACATATCATCTGTTTTTCTTGAGTACAAATCTACACTACCATCAAAACGATTTTTTGCAACAGCATAATCGAAACCAATATTGTATTCTTTTTTACGCTCCCATTTCAAATCAGGATTTGGGTTTTTTTCTAAAGCGTAAGCACTTACCACATTTCCATTGAACACATAAGGCAAGCCTTCCTGAACAACAGTTGATAATGAATTATATGGTCCTGTAGCCGGGTTACCAGTTTCACCATAACCAACACGCAATTTTAGGTAATTAACAAATGATAGACTTTCCATAAAATCTTCATCAGATATGGTCCAACCTGCAGATACGCCATAAAAATTACCCCATTTGTTATTTTCTCCAAAAATAGAGCTACCCTCTCTGTTGTAACTAACTGTTAATGCATATTTATCATCATAAGTATACACTAAACGTCCTCTCCAGGATTCAAGGATTTTCTCACTTCTTCCACTTCCCATACTTGCTGGCCCATTCAAATCCTGAACTCCATCATCATTAACAGGATTTGTTAATTTAAGTCCTGAACCAATAGAATGCCATAAAAATTTATCGTTTACAAAGCCCGAGTTACTCATAGAGTAGGTATACCAAGTATCCTCTTCGTGAGTGTAGTTGGCCATTACATTAATATCGTGCTTATCGAATCTTTTTCTGTAATTGATGTTTCCCTCGTAAGTATATTTATAGCTATAAAAAGATGATGTACTTGCCACACCCTTAATATCATCTTTTGCTAAATTTTCATTTTTCGATGAAGTATAAGATCCTGAATTTGCATCTTCCACTTTCCAGGCAGCTCTACCTCCAACAGTTAAACCTTCAACTACTTCGAACTCAGCAAAAACATTCGCTAATAAAACTTTCTTAATATTCTCTGTAGAGTAATTTCGTATGTTTCCAATTGGATTATCTACACCAAATTCCTGGAAGGTTGCAAATTCTCCATTTTCTTCATACACTGGTCTGGTAGGATTAAACTTTGCAACAGAACCAAAAGCGCCATAATCTGCTAATCTATATTTTGCTTGAGAAGCAGATAAACTCAAACGCACATTTAATCGATCGTTAATCGCTTTGTGATTGATATTAATACGTCCACTTAAGTTTTTCTTAAAAGATTCTAAAGCAATACCTTTATTGTCCATATAATTAATAGATGCGCGATAATTGGAATTTTTGTTCCCTGCACTAAATGCTATATTATGAACCGTGTTGTGATTAGACTGTAGCATTTCGTCGTACCAATCGGTAGAAGCATCTCCAGTAGCAATGCCCATCTTATTTCCTAAAGCTCGAAACTCATCTGCCGTTAAAACATCAGTCTTTTGCTAATCTGATCGAAAGCATAATAGCCAGAATATTCAACAGTTGGTTTTGATTCTTTCCCCTCTTTAGTAGTAATTAAAATTACACCATTTGTACCTCTGGATCCATAAATTGCAGCTGCAGAACCATCCTTCAAAATTGAAAAAGTAGCAATATCTTCAGGAGCAACAATATCTAAAGATCCAACAGCAACACCATCCACAATAATTAGTGGCGATTGACCTCCTGTAGAAGTTACCCCACGAATTAAGATGTCTGGACTAGCATTAGGATCTGATCCTTTAGGAGTAGACACTGTTAAACCAGCTACACGACCTTGAATTTGTTGCACTGGAGAAGAAGCAGTTACCTTAGCAATATCATCCGTATCAACAGTAGCTACCGAACTGGTAATTTGTTTTCTTTGAACAGCACCGTAACCAATTACAACAACTTCCTCTAAACCTTGTGTATCGTCTTGAAGTGTAATATCGAAACTTGTAGCTTCAGATACTATAACTTTCTGCGTAGTCATACCTATAAAAGAGTATAGAATAACCTGATCTGACTCTACGTTATCGATTTCGTAATTTCCATCAAAATCAGTTACACCACCACGTGTGGTTCCTTCGATAACCACACTAACTCCAGGTAATGGCAATCCATTAGAATCGATTACCTTACCCGAAATTTTCCTTTCCTCTTGCTTATTTTGTTGAAGAGGAGAAATAACAATGTCCGTATCTACAAGCTTGAATGTTAAGTTTGTACCATTTAGTACTCGATTAAGAATTTCCTCAACAGATAAATCCTTAGCATCTACACTAAACTTTTTTGATTGAGGCAATTGCTCATTCTTATAAAAGAAATCAAAGTCAGTTTTTGCTTGTATTTCTTTAAACACATCTACAATAGAAACATTCTGCATTTTTAATGTAATACGTTTCTCTTGATTGATGTTCTGTGCATACCCTACAGATGCAGTAGAAAGCAGCAGCAATATGTTCACCAAACAAACAATTGCAAACCGTCTGCCATATTCTCTCCATTTAGCAGACATTAAAAACGATTTTTTTTTCATAAATTTAACGGTTATTAATTAATGAATCTTCTTTTCAATAAAGAGGTTTATTTTGTGAGGGGAAATGTTACCGCATTTCCCTTTTTACACTTAAAAGCTCCTTACCGGCAATAGTATTTTCAACTTTTTTTGTTCTTTACCACCTACTAAAACGTTTTAGTAAATGGTAAAATAAAAACGAATTGTTAATATTTATTCAACAGGGATTATGACAATAACATCCCCTTTATACTCATATTTGATCTTAGTTATGTGATTAATTAATGACAAAACATGCTCAACAGGTTTAGTTCTCTTAATAACTCCAGAGTAGTGCATATTTTTAAAAAACTCCTTCGGATATTCAAACTGTACATCATACCATCTTTCTACCATTCGAATCAAATTATCGAAACTTTCATTTTCAAAAACATAACGACCTTCACGCCATACGGTATAGTAATTCGTATCTACCTTTTTTAATGATAACCTATTACTTAATCGACTATAAATCAATTGCTGATTAGGCTCTATAATGACCGCTCGTCCTGCTGCTTTTACCTCTACGCTTCCTTCTTCAAGTGTTGTGTATACATTCTCTTCATTTTCGTAAGCTCTAACATTAAAAACGGTACCAAGTACTTTTAAACTTTGTCCTTTCACATTCACAATAAAAGGTTTTTCCTTATCCTTGCTTACATTAAAAAATGCTTCTCCACTTAATGTTACAACTCTCTGCTTCTTGTCATCATCGAACGAAAAATCCAATTTCGAATCAGAATTTAACCATACTTCGGTTCCATCAGCCAGGGCCAATTTAGATCTTTGTCCTTTTGGCACTTCAAGCTTATGAACCAGCTTTTCTGGTTTGTTCATCGAATTTAAAAACATATTGGCGCCCCATCCCAGGCCAAATACTACAATAACTATTGCGGCAACCCTCATCCACAAAGCGAAACTCTTCTTTATGGTGTAAGTTTTCGGAATTTTTAACAGATCAATTCGATTGGATAAAATCCTCCATTCTCTCTTCAGGTTTATTTTTCCTTTTTCAGAATGCATTTTATAGGAATCCCAGATATCCTTTTGCAGGAAATACTCCTTTTTGTTTTCGGCATTCGAATAAACCCAATCAAGAAACTGAATCTGCTCCTCTTCACTAAGCTCTCCCTGAAGGAATTGTACTATTTTATCCTTATTACTCATCTTTAATTCTCGGTTTCTATTCTACATGATCGGAAAAATAGATTTTACCCTACCTCCAATTTTCACTTTTTTTTTATTTTTATTAATCCACAATGATATCTAATGATCAGTTTACTGTAGGGATCAGCAACTTAGGGAAGAAAATTTTTTATTACATTCTAATTCGACCACATCATTTTATAAAAAATCAGAGCCTTTAAAGTATATGTACATCAATAAAGGAAGATATTCCTTTAACTCAAGCTTAAGAATTTTAAGAGCTTTGGTGATTTGTTTTTCAACGGCTTTGACAGAAACACCTAGCTGTTCTGCAATTTCCTTGTTCTTAAGGCCATTAAAACGACTCATAACAAACACCTGACGACAACCATCGGGCATTTTATCCATAGCTTCTTTAAGTTTTTCTTCTAACTCTATTTCGATGATACTTTTTATTCCATCGTTATAATAGGCGAGCTCATCAAGATTTAATGATTCTGTACGATAAGTGTCTTTCACTTTTTGGCTTTCGATTTCCTGAAGACATTTGTTGCGAACCATTCTAAAGAGGTAGGCAGATAAAGAGGATTTAATGGTAATGTGTTCTTTGTTCTGCCAAAATATCATAAATACGTCATGAACCAGATCTCTTGCCAAATCATCATCTACAAATTTGCAGGCATAGAAATACATAGAAGTATAATACTCTTCAAACAATTCTTGAAAAGCATATTTATTTCCTGCCTTTAATTTTGAATACAAATGGTTGCTTAAATCTGTCATGGACTTTTTTCTTCAAAGCCAAATTTAGAAATCTTTTTCTATTTTAAGAATGTTCTGAAATAGCAAGTTGGTTAACACAACAATTTTCAAGACCAATTCCTCCTGAATATATTATCAAATGTTATTTTATTGAATTTGAATAGGATAAATATGTACAATTCATTCAAGCCATTTATATGTTTCAGTTTAAGCAGGCTCCCATTCGGATCACAGCAAATCATTATGGGTTGTTTTTAGCAAATACAATTCAAAGCCTGATTTCCTATCACCACAGCACAGAAGACCAAACGCAAATCAGGGCTCTGCATTTATTTTTTTTATTTATCCTAAAATCCATAACACAAGTTCACTTGATATTATTTTCGTGTTGGTATAAACCTGAAATTCAGCTGGCTTTTTAAATTCTTTCTAAATTAACATAGAATAATATTTAAAAATAGACGCTTATTACAGCAGACAAATCCTTGAAAACATAAACAAATACCAAGCTTTCGTGTAAATGTCACAAATAAAATAAGTAAATGATTCCTACTGTTAACAAAGGTTAATTTTTGAAAGCAGGTTTGAAGCTAGTTTAATTTTTTCTAGCTTTATTATTGATAAGAAAAGCCTCGCAGTCTTTTGAACAAACTTTGGACCGTTTACGACATCAGACTGCGGGCTAGTATTCACAGGTAAATATACTATATAATATGACTTTACCATTTTACTTACGAAAAAATCCTCTCACTCAGCGTGAAGATGATTTTTCGGCGCAAACTTTGGTTTTCGAAACTTCCGAATTGGAAGCCATTGTTTCCAGAGCTGTAAAACGCCACTCTTCCTTAAACGAAGTTGATGCCACCTTGGCTGTAAATGCTGTGTTCGAACAGATTCACGAAGAGCTATTGGCAGGCAACAACGTTATTACACCCATGTGTAACATTCGTTTAAGTATTGCAGGTGTTTTTGATGCTGACCATATGGACTTCGATCCGGAGTATCACAAAGTCAATCTGAACTTTACTCCAGGCGTCAATTTCAGGAATTTAACACAGGAAGTGAAGCTGAAGAAAATAACTGCTTCGGACGTGCTACCTAAAATTGATGGATTCGAGGATTCGGAAACTGCCAGCAAAAATGAAAAGATTACCCCTGGCAAGGGTGGTATTGTGAAAGGTTCCAAGCTAAAATTGAACAAGGACATTGCCGAGGAAGGTTTGTTCTTTATTGCAGCCGACAATACCGAGCACAAGGTAACCACCTACATGCGCAACATGCCATCTGAACTGATCTTTACCATTCCCGATGGTTTAACCGCTGGCAAGTACAGTTTAGAGATTCGTACTTATTTGGAAGGGAAAACCCTACGTACTGGACAATTAGACTATGAATTAACCGTAGACTAATCTCTCCCATTTTCTCAGGAAACTCTCCGAAGCTCTTTTTTCGGGGAGTTTTTTTATGCCTGATATGCTTAGAATGGCCTTCTTACAAAACTTAGTAGGCTTCTTGTCCGAAACTTAGTATACTTGTGGTCCGACACTAAGTATGCTTCTGGTCGGAGACTTAGTATGCTTCTTCTTGGACACTTAGTATACTAAGTTTTTGATTTTGGCTATTTATTGCTTTGGATAGCAGGGAAGTTCTTCTCTTTAATTTATTTGATCGCAATTGTATAAAACCCCAAAGCCCTGAAGGGGCGTAAGCTTGCGCCCATTCAGGGCTTTGCATTAATTTACTTGATAAGTAGGGCGCTGCCCTACTCTAGTGCTTGCGCCTTTTCAAGGCTTAAGGCAAATGACTTTGTTCCCTCAACACAAACTGCCAAACGCCCCCCATTCCAAAAACAATTTAGATTGGCCTGCATTCAATTTTCTTTTCCCAAGTAAATAAATTGCAGTAAATTGAGCTTTAGTTTGCTCGCATGAAAACAAATGGGATACCATTCGAGCTTAGCCCCCAAATTATTTGCTACCCCAAAATTTATATTGGCAATTGGATTGCCCAATCGATCTTGCCAATTAAGATGATGCACTGTAATACTGGTGGATGATCTATTCCCTTTGCAATAATCAACTGTACGGATGAATCCGTAATCAAAATAGGAGGTAGCATATGAGTACAAATATCAATTACGCCAAGCATTTTTTTGAAGCTTGCGAAACAGGTAAAGGCTGGGAAAAGTGCAGCGAGTTCTGTCATCCAACAGCCACTTTCTCTTCTCAAACGGCAGCTTTGTCCGAAATTAAAAGTCTTGAAGCCTATTGCGAATGGATGAAAGATCTTTTCACCCCCATCCCCGATGGTCGTTACGAGTTAAAATTCTTTGCTGCAGACGAAAGCACCAATTCCGTGGCAGCCTTTGCTGTATTTCATGGCACGCAAACCGGACCGGGAGGACCTTTTCCTCCAACAGGAAAAAAGGTTGCTGCTGACTATGTTTATCACATGGAATTCGAAAAAGACAAGATAAAACACATGACCAAGATTTGGAATGATTATATCAGTCTGCAACAACTTGGCTGGGATTGAGCATAGGTGTTTTTTTAGAGTCTCAACAGCATAAACTTGCTTAGCATCGCAAAGATGCTTGGCAAGTAACAGATTTTTCCCATTCATGACATTCAACATCTTTCCTATCAGCGATATTCTTTATCTTGTGCGTGAAAATAAACACTAACAAAAACTAGATATCATGAAAAAACTTACTGCATTTGCTTTGCTATTGGTGAGCATCACCTTTGCAGCACAAGCACAATATGCTGAGTATTTTACGAACGCTACCATGCGTTTGGATTACAATCATATTGGTAATGCCAACGAAGAACACTTTGCTTTCGACCAAATGGTGAACGATGGCGAGTGGGCCGGAAGTAAAACTGCCTTGCTGGATGAACTGAACCTGGGCAAGTACTTCTTCGAGATTAAAGATCCTAAAACTGGCAAATTGCTATACTCACGAGGTTTCTCGAGCATTTACGGCGAGTGGGAAACTACTCCTGAGGCTGAAAAGGAATGGGGATCATTCCACGAATCGGTACGTTTCCCTTGGCCTAAGCAAGAGGTGGAATTGACGATCCTGAAAAGAAATATCAAGAATGGTTTTGATCTGGTTTGGACCTATATGGTAAATCCTGAACATCATCGATCGTTCCGTGGCGAGGTGAAAAATCATTACACCACTCACGATATCGTGGTAAATGGAAATCCTGAAAATCAAGTGGATATTGTAGTTTTGGGCGAAGGATATGCAAAGGAAGACATGCCGAAGTTCAAGAAAGATGCGGAACGTTTTGCTGAGGTTCTTTTAAGCACTGAGCCTTTTGCCAAGTACAAAAATAAATTCTCGATTAGAGCGGTAGAAACTCCTTCTCCTGATTCTGGTGTAAACCATCCTCATCAGGACATTCATACTCGCTCGGCTCTATCGGTTACCTATGGTGCTTTCGATTCGGAACGCTACGCTTTGGGTTACGACAACAAAACCATTAGAGATGCTTCGGCGGCTGTTCCTTACGAGTTTACAGCAATTCTTATGAACGATTCGATTTATGGTGGTGGCGGTATCTACAACCTGTACATCACTGCTGCGGTTGACAATGCTTTCCAGGAGTATTTGTTTGTTCACGAATTTGGTCATCACTTTGCCGATTTGGCAGATGAGTATTACACATCGGCTACGGCTTACGAAATGGATGCTGCACACCTGGAGCCTTGGGAACTAAACGTTACTGCCAATGCCGATCCTGAAACCATCAAGTGGAAAGACATTGTAACGCCAGGCACTCCAATTCCTACGCCTTGGGAAAAGGAAAAGTACGACAAGCACAGTATCGAGGTGCAGAAAAAGCGTGTAGAAATGCGCAAGGCCAAGGTAGAAGAAAAGGTAATGGAAGACTTCTTCATCAAGAAGCGCGAGTGGGATACAGAACTGCTATCGAATATGGAACACAGTGGCAAAGTGGGTGCTTTTGAAGGTGCTCAGTACAAATCGAAAGGTTTGTATCGCTCTGCTGCCAACTGTATCATGTTTACCCGTCACAATCAGTTTTGTCCGGCTTGCCAGAGAGCGATTAAGTTGATTATTGATCAGACTACTAAATAAAAACCTCATCCCTTTGGCCTTCTTGCTAAGGGAAGAAATAGACAAACGGCTGTAAGTTTTATGCTTGCAGCCGTTTTTGTTATTTCTACAGCTCAAGCCGCTGGGGCTCTTACTTTCTGCATTGATCAGAAAGTAAGCAAAGAATCTAGGGCGAGTAAGACCAAACTACTTCTACTTGAAAACTTCAAGTGCGGCGGAGTGATCTTCGAACAAGTTCTCAGCTTCTCCGTCTTACTATAAGTTATTCTTCGTATAAGCAGCTTGTCCTTCCAATGCCCCGGGGGCAACATAGCAAATTAGATTTGTGTTTCCTTCTCCTTGAGGAGAAGGATAGGATGAGGCAAGAAATAAAAGATTGCATATTCCGTCGCAAATAAACGACTCACTCTAAAGTAAGATAGCAGTTGCGACGATTTACATGGCCCTTCAAACCCGGGGTGTTGCCCCGGGCTATTAATATTTGAGCCCTTCAGGCTCTTTCTTCATGAATAAGTTTACCGTATTTGTTTGAAAAGTTGTCAAGAAGAAGATAGATTTAGGTAAATAATATGGTAGCTCCCCAAAGTCCCCTTTAGGGGATTTAGGGGTAGGATGCAGTAAATATATATATAATGGTAAATCCAAGGCATTGCCTTGGATCTACGATGTATACTTTTTGCTATATCACCCTAAGAGATAAAAGTAGAAAGATAGCTTGCGCTAAAAAATAAAAGGACCGTAAGTATTTCAACTTACGGCCCTTTATTTTCTATAGTATCATATGGTAGTTAAAACTCCATTGTCTTTAGATTCTCCTGCCATTTCCATGCTGAAAGCAAGGTTTCATCCAATGTACTTTCTGCCTTCCACTTTAGTTCTTCGTTTGCAAAAGTGGTGTCTGCATAAATCTGCTCGATATCGCCTTCGCGTCTGTCGGTAATTCTGTGTGGCACCTTCTCTCCAGTCGATCTCTCGAACGAGTTGATAATCTCCAATACTGAAACACCGTTTCCTGTTCCCACATTAAAGAATTCGCAATTGGTTTTGTTCTGATCATTCAACAAACGTGCAATGCAACCACATGTGCTTTTGCCAAGTCAACCACGTGAATGTAATCGCGAATGGCTGATCCATCAGGGGTGTTGTAATCATCACCAAATACACTTAATTCCTTGCGAATACCAGCAACAGTTTGTGTAAGGAAAGGGATTAGGTTGTTTGGAACACCCAATGGCAACTCGCCAATTAAGGCAGTCTCATGCGCTCCAATTGGATTAAAATATCTCAAAGCAATTCCTTTCAAACTTGGATTTGCCTTGCACACATCACGGATGATGTCTTCACAAATGCTTTTGGTATTTCCGTATGGCGATTCAGCTTCCTTACGAGGAGTTTGCTCCGTAACCGGCAATTGATCTGGTTGTCCGTACACAGTACAAGATGATGAGAAAACCAAATTCTTCACCTCAAAATCCTGCATGCACTCCATTAGGTTCATTAAAGAGTTTAGGTTGTTGTAGTAATACATCAATGGTTTTTCAACCGACTCGCCCACTGCTTTCGATGCAGCAAAGTGAATAATGGCCTCAATATCCGTATGCTTTTGGAAGAAAGCTTTTGTCTTTTGTTTATCCGTTAAGTCGAAACACTCAAATTCTGGTTTTGTTCCTGTTATCTTCTCGATCTGATCCAGAACTTCCACTTTCGAATTTGAAAGGTTATCAACAATTACCACATCAAATCCATTGCTCTGTAATTCTACTACCGTGTGAGAACCAATAAAACCAGTTCCTCCGGTTACCAATACTTTTTTATTCATTTGTTTTTTTGATTTATTCCTTGCATCACTGTCTACTTTAAAAGACAGGCTTAAGTACAAAACTAAACATATAATCTTTAACTGGAACAGAATATTTGTCATAAGGTGTCGCTCCCCACGAATTATCTCCTGCTACTCCCATCATTTTTAAATCCAGATTAATGAAAACACCATCTTTCTTCACAATGTCATTGGTATGCCTAAAATCCTCATGAGTAATCTGATCGAAGTCTTCCAATGGATTGTGATGAGCAGAAAATCCCAATTTATCCTTGGAAGTGACTCTGATCCCTATTTCATTTTGATTCCTCAGTTCGAACCAGCGAACATCCGTTTTGTAACCATTCTCCTGAGGGCGTACATAATTGAAATACTGGTCGGCAACTTTTCCTTTGTACAAGCCCACAAAAGCTCCACGATTTCTATCTACATAATTCTCATGCGGACCACGTCCAAAATAAGACAGGTTGTCAAAATTTACTGGCAATTCCATACGCATACCAAATCGAGGCATATCTGGCAAATCCTCTTTAGCTAGCTTGATATTTGTGGTAATTTGAATCTCTCCTCCTTTATCAATTGCATATTCCACAATCTGCTCCGAATCAATTTTAGGATGCAGGAAGCTTGCTTTTACCAATATTCTATCTTCTTTCTTTTCACTTTCAATGCTCGATAATTCGATGGAATTGGTGACTTCTCTCCAAATGCCCAATCGCTTGATCATATTGCTTCCCTTGTCATTGTCATTGGGAGCTCTCCAAAAGTTGATGGTAAATCCTTTCTGCAACAGTTCCATTCCTCCCATTTCATAAGAAGAAAGAATGCCTGTTTGCTTGTTAAAGGTAATTTCGAAATTCTCTCCTATCACTCTAATTCTCTCCGATTGATCTACCACGTTTAAATCAGAATGTCCTGTTTTTACGATTTCCTTTTCTTTAAACAAAGGCAATTGAAACTGATCGTGTGCCACTTCAAATCCTTTAGGGCGAAATGGCTGATCTTTCTTCAGCACAACTGAAAAATCAATAAAGTATTCACATCCTGCTTCTATTTCGATATCTCCAATCGAAATATGAACCAATTCGCTCTCTTGTGCAGCCAAGTTAAAATCATCCAATTGACCTGATTTTACAAGCTCACCATTGGCTGAGATATTCCATTGAATTTGGTAATCTTTTAAATCTATAAAGTCGTGGAAGTTCTTGATTCTAAAAATGCCTTTTTCAAGATCTTCTGCATAAAACCTTACATTCTGATAAGCATATTTTACCTCCCACATGGCTGGGTGTGGTGTGTAATCAGCAGAAATGATTCCATTCACCACAAAGTTGTCATCCGATGGCAATGTTTTTGGACCATAATCACCACCATATGCCCAAAACTCTTTTCCATTCTCATCTGTTTTCACCAAGGCCTGATCAATCCAATCCCAAATGTATCCGCCTTGCAACTGTATGTTTTTCTCATTGTAAATTACCTCCCACAAGTCAACCAAATTGCCATTGCTATTTCCCATAGCATGCGAATATTCGCTTATAATCATTGGCTTTGTTTGCTTTTTCGAAGCATAGGAGTTCAAATGCTTTACTCCCGGATATTGAGGACAATACAAATCGGTATTCTCTCCCATAATTGCACGTTCGTAATGAATTGGTCGGGAAGGATCGCGATCTTTAATCCACTTGTAAACGGCAGTAAAATTCTCACCATCTCCTGCCTCGTTGGCCATCGACCAAACAATTACCGAAGGATGATTCTTATCTCGTTCAACCATTCGAATGTTACGATCGAGATGAGCCTCTTTCCATTCCGGATTTTTAGCCAAAGAATGCTTTCCGTAGTACATTCCATGCGATTCGATATTGGCCTCGTTGGTAATGTACAATCCATATTCATCGCACAATTCGTAAAATCGCTCATGACAAGGGTAATGACTGGTGCGAACAGCATTGATATTGAATTGCTTCATCAAAGCAATTTCTTTTATCATGTTCTCTTCACTTACCACATGTCCATGGTACTGATCGTGTTCGTGGCGGTTGACTCCTTTTATTAAAACAGGCTTTCCGTTGATATAGAATACCGCATCTTTGATTTCTACTTTTCTGAAACCTACTTTGCAAGTAAGTACCTCATCGATATTATTCTTTTTATCCTTAAGGAGGATTAACAAGGTGTACAAATTAGGTGTTTCTGCAGTCCATTTCTTCGGGTTCTGAACCTCTGCAGCAAAGCTCAGCTTTAAATCTTTCCTTTTGTGAATCTTTGCTACTTGCGATTCATTCACAATTACTTTCTTGCTTGCATCTAATAGTTTGTACTCTACCAAATAGTTCCCTGATTTTAATTGATGTTCATGGTTTTGTAAATCTACATCTAAAGAGAATAATCCATTCTGATATTGGGAATCTAAATCTGCCTTGGCAAAGAAATCACGAATTCGAACTTTAGGAGTTGAATACAGGAAAACCTCTCTTTCTATTCCACTAATTCTCCAAAAATCCTGGCACTCCAGGTAAGAACCGTCCGACCAGCGATATACTTCCACTGCCAGAACGTTTTCACCTTTCTTTAAATATTTTGTAATGTCCCATTCAGCAGGCGTTTTACTGCCCTGCGAATAACCGACTTTCTTGCCATTCACCCATAGGTACATGGCCGACTTTACCGCTCCAAATTGTATAAAGATTTGTCTTCCATCCCAGTTCTCAGGTAGGGTAAATGATCTGCGATAAGATCCAACCGGATTGTAGTCATGAGGAACTTTTCCCGGGTGTTTGGGATAGATCTTTTCTGTAAATTCCAATTCGTCCGAAACGGGAGCTTTGTAATCGGCGAATTCGTATTGATGATTCACATAGATCGGGTAACCATAGCCTTCCAGTTCCCAATTCGAAGGCACTTTGATATCCTTCCATTTAGAATCATCATATGAAGCTTGGTAAAAGTTTGCTGGACGATCTGCAGGTTTTCTAACCCAGTTGAACTTCCAAACTCCATTCAAGCTTTTGTAATATACCGATTGCTGCTTTTTCTTAGTTAGCGCAGCATCAATACCCTTAAACGGAATAAAGGAGGCATGTGCTGCCTCCTTATTTTGATCAAACATTTTTGGGTTTTCCAAATCATTCCAAATATTCTGTCTTTCTTGAGCTTGTATAATTAAGGTTGATATTACCAACAGAAATAAACCCAAAAATGTTTTTCTACGCATCTTATTCTTTTTTAATTAATGAACATTCAACTGACCTTTTGAATCTGCCTTTTTCAGGTTACGAACACTTGTGCTTCCTGCACCTTTCATGCTCAAATCAATTGGTTTATTTGTTTTCCATGCTCCACGAGTAAAGTCAGGAATATCGATTGGACGAGAATGGTTTGCAATAGACCACTCACTTAATGGTGTGATACAACTCCATGCTGCAGCATCGTAAACATCCATATCTACTGGCAATCCGTTACGCAAACAATCGATCAATCTCCAATCCATTACAAAGTCCATTCCTCCGTGACCACCAACTTGCTTGGCCATTTCACCTACTCGGCGAATGATTTCTGGAGTGTATTTTTCTTCCAACTCTTTAAACTGCTCATCGTCGATAACATTGTGTCCAAATGCGATGTGCTGTTTTGGCCATTTTTGTGCGAAACATTTGGTTCCACTCAACATGTGAATTCTTGAATAAGGACGTGGAGAGCTGATATCGTGCTGAATCATGATGGTTCTTCCTTTGTTGGTACGAATCATTTGCATGTCCATATTACCACGCATATCCCAGCCTACAAATTGCTCGAAGAATGGATCTTCCTGAGCCATTTCTTTAATTCTGTGTTTCAAAGTGAAATCATCCGACATCATTGCTGTAAGATAATCCATCTTATCTCCACGGTTGATGTCCATTGCCTGACAAATTGGTCCTAAACCGTGAGTTGGGTAAACATTTGCTTTACGCTTATTTTCATGTAAACGCCACATTTTGGTGTAAGCACCATCGGTCATTTGTGCGTCTTTTGGCTTGTTAAAATGCCAGTAGTCCAGGTCGTGAATGTAAGCACCTTCACCATGAATCAAATCACCAAATGCTCCTTGTTGCGCCATGCTGATGGTCAACATTTCGAAGAAATCATAACAACAGTTTTCCAGAATTACACAGTGCTTGCGTGTACGCTCTGAGGTTTCAACCATTTGCCAACACTCATCTAAAGTTTTGGCTGTAGAAACTTCAACAGCTGCATGCTTATCACCTTCCATTGCAGCAATTGCAACAGGTACGTGCCATTCCCAAGGAGTTGCAATGTATACCAAATCCACATCACCGCTATCACAAAGCTCTTTAAAGCCTAAATCTCCATTCACGAACTCTTTGGCTTTTGGTAAACCTGCATCAGAAAGTATTTTTTGTGCTCCATCAACAGCTGCCTGACGGATGTCACAAACTGCAGTAATTTCAACACCTTCTATATAGGTCATGCGCTTCACAGCTCCAGAACCTCTATCGCCAATTCCAACAAATCCTACTCTTACCGTTTCAAGTTTAGGTGCAGCATAACCACACATGTTAAAACTCATTTTTGGTAGTTTTCCCGCTAATTCCTTAATATGCGGTAAGTTGCTTTCCTCTTTGGTTCCTGCACACGATGCTAAAGGTGCAGCTGCAATAACTCCGGCTCCTAAAGCCAGGTTACTTAAAAATGATCTTCTGTTCGTTGCCATTTATCTAATGTTTTAATAGTCTGTTTATCAACTCAGTTTTACTGACTAAATTTAATCTTTTTATCTACATTTTGATTAACAAAACCATAATTAAAAGGAGAAAATGAGCCCCTCCTATTAATTAAGGTAATTTGGTGAAATCAATATATGGTTGTGTTTGTGTTTTCTTTCTAATAAAATCGGTATCAAATGCTACTCTATCACTAAAAAAGCCACAGTTTCTTAAATAGAATTTTCCATTTTCTTCTCCACCTGCATAGTCTCTTCTAGCATCTTTTCTGGCAGTAGCATCTGCAGTAAACTTAGCCTCGTTTAATTCATGCCATACACCATTTGTATCCACTACCCATTGATTGTTGTAATAAGCTTTTCTGCCGATAGGTCCCATTTCTGTTATGAAATTCTCTAAAAATGAGTGAGGCCTTTTCAAGTAAGTGCTTGTTTTAGGTCTTCTAAAACTTGCAATAAGTTCCCATTCTCCTTTTTCAGGAGCATAAAACCATGCTGTATAGTCGGTACAATTATTATCAGCAGGACCCCCTTTCAATAAGAATTTGTAGGTATTATCCGCTTTCCAATTGTATACTTTGTAACTCTGTCCACCTGATCCTTCATTACCAAATTTACCAGTTGTTACCCCTTCTCCTTTCTTCAATAATTTAATCTTGTATTCATCAGGAATACTGTTTGGGTCATCAGTTTGATAAGGACTCCAAACTGAAAATAGAACTCTTCTTTCTGTTTCCGAATTTACCTGAATGCCAAAATAACCTTCGCCAAAACCATTGGCCATAAAGTAAGAACCAACTACGTCCTGACCTTTAGGTACAGTAAGTTCATTGTAAAACCATTCAACATTTTCTACATTTTCAGGAACCTTATAGCTAGATGAACTGAAGGTCCTCTTCTCCCCCAATAAAAATCATCCTTTACACAAATTACTGGTTTTGAAGTAACTTCTCCCCCAATTAAAATATCTGTAAAAGTACCAAAGGTGGTTCCCGATTTTTCAACTCCTTTTACATCTACATAATAATAACCCGATTTTGCTACAGTAAAGCTGCCAATAGCTAGTTTTGAAAAGTCCGAATTCGAAAGTTTGATTTCTTTATTCTCATTATTGAATGAAAACATAACTTTTGATTCGCCACTTGCGTTTTTTGCTCTAACTCCTAATTGTATTTCCCCTGCACGCTCTACCCAAAACCAAGTTCTTATTACTGATTCTTTGTTGTTCCAGTTACTCACACCATTCTCTGTAATCATTTCACTATTCAGGTTCGTGTGATTAATCACCCATGAGTTTCCGGCAATCGGCACACTAATGGTATAGTCAACCGGAGTCTTTTTATTTTCTTCTTGGCTACTTTTACCGCATGCGCTAATAGAAGCCACAATGCAGCTTCCCAAAATCAGTAGATTTAAAAATTGTTTCAACATCTTGTTTTTGTTTAAACTTTGTGTCCTCATTACTCATTCCCCTAATAATGAGGAACACAAAGTATATTGCCTTTGCTTGAATTCTTTACCTATAGTATTGCCCAAACTCAAGGCGTTTTGTTAAAGGATTTTAGTAAGAGGAGACGGCTTGGATCTGAAGACCCGTTTCTACCAAATGTATGTAAATGACTGTTCAATAATTTCAAAACTGCCGCCTCCTGCTTCTACTAATCACTAACTATAACTATTTCAATAAAATATTTAATACCGATTATTGGATAAGAATAACTCCCTTATAAATGTACTTTCAATGCAAATTCTTATACTTCTCCAAACTCTTCCTCTAATTCTATGGAACAAAAATGACAAATATCTCTATCTAGAAAGTAGACATATTACGCTAAGAGGTAGATTTTTTCTCAAATTGCTGATAATCGTATTAATATTGCTTTTACAAAGGGTCTTATCGTTAGTTGTTTTATTAAATTCAGTAAGTTTTTTGTAACAACTAAACACTTACAACATCATTATCAAAAACACATAATCTCAGCCAATGCTGCAAATTGCTGACCATCGAAAGCCGAGTTCATGATAATCTTGAAGTAACGGAATTTAGTTTCATTACTGAGGTTGACATGATGAAGAGTATTGATTTCCTTCAACTGAAAATTCCCCATACTTTCCCACTGAATATTATCATTACTTACTAATATTTCAATGTCTTGCACCTTTCGCATGCCATCCCTTTGTAAAAAAGAGAAACCGGATACATTTTGAATATCGCCCATATCGATAGTCAGATGATGTGGATAAGAAGTTGCATTCTGAGACCATCTAGAGTGCCAAAATGTTTCTGCATCACCATCCAAAACATAACTCGCTAATTCGTTATTTTCCTCAGAACTAAAGTCAATAACTTTCCAATTGGTTCGGTCAAAATTATTTTTGTCACCAAACTCTATAATTGGTACATCATTCTGAAAAGTGAACGAATAAGAATATTTAGATATCTCTCCATTAACATGACAAAATAGTAAACGCAACACATATGGTGTATTCCCCTTTTGGTGAAATTCACTTATAGGCATACTAATATCAAATGTATTATCTCCCTTTACTGGAGAAGCCCAGCTAACAGCATCATAATCGGCATTATCTGTCGCAGGATCACAATAAAAACAGACATAATTAACATCCTTGTTTGTATTGTAAGTTCCAGATATTTTTAACTTACCATTTTCATAAGATGCTAAGATATTACTAACTGAAAGAGAAGCAGTAGTATAAAATGAATTCTCAAAATCACTTATAACCTGACAATTATTCAGAATAGCACAACTAGCTTCAGTTAAAAATGTGGGAGTTTTACCATAAGTATAGTTCCCCGAACCCATTAGAGAAGTTCCCTTAGAGCCCAAACTAGCCTCTGACACCTTCTCCTTATTGTGGGGAAGATTTAGACAATGCCCAAGTTCGTGTAACAAACCTCCAATGTATTTAGTTGCATCATTTCCTTTTTTACTATCCTCTCCAAAATATTTAATATCCATTTCTGTATAATCTAGTGCAAGACAGTTACGCCCTAAGCCGTAATAAGGCACATCTGGATTATCATGATCAACAACAGGAAGAAGTATAAGCGTATGATCACTACTTTTTTCGTCTGGATTAGCATCAAAATATTCATCAACCTCTTCAAGTACTTTAGCTCCTCCACCCTCATAAGGATAATTTGCTGTAGGATACTTCCCTTGTATATAAATAATTTTAACTCTGTCATTTTCCTGATCAACCAACATATTGAAAGTCTTATCTCCAAAACCATATTCTTTCATATGGTTTCTATAAAATGCTTGACCATTCAACAGAATTTGACTTAATCGATAATGAGAGTTTTTTCTTTCTTCTACATCTGCAGGAAGAAAATACACAACGTTGAGATTATACTTAGCTGTAGAGCTGTAATTATAGGTTACCTCTTCGGGTAATAATTCTTCAATTTCCTGAGCTTTTTCTTTTGCACATCCTCCCACAAGAGAAAGCATAAAAAACACACAGCAAACCGTTATGGATAAATATAATATTTTCATTCTATTATTTATTTATACTGTAATTAAGCTTTACAAGAAAACTAAAACAGAACCCATCGGTATCTCAATTAAAAAGCTTACTCTATAAGCTCGTTAAGCATTCCTCTATAATCCAATGAATTTTCCTGATTTTATACAGCATCTAAAGCATTTAACTTTATCCTTACTCTAAGATATAGGTTCCAATTTCTGCCATAGCAGCATTATTGGTTCCATCATGCGAAGCTTTAGCTATGAATTTAAAAAATCGAAAGGTTCTTTCTGTACTTAGCTCAATGGTTTGCTGACTAGTATTCTTTTCCAATACAAAATCTCCTAAACTCACCCAATTGGTATTATCGTCACTAATTTGAATTTCCAAATCCTGAACTGTTCTGGAAAGATTTTGTCTTTGAGTGAAACTAAAACCATTTACAGTCTTAGATTGTCCCATATCAACAGTAATGTGATGCGGAGCTGCCGCAGAACAGCCTCCTGACCAACAAGAATGCCAGTAAGTGTCCACATTTCCATCAAGCACATCTGAAGCCCGACCTGTTTCTCCTTCACCTCCTTGATCTTCCTGAGTACTATAATCTATAACCGACCACCCAGTTCTATCCATTAGTGTTTGAGTTTTAATGACAGGAATTTCTAATTTAGAAAAGTCAATATTAGGTGCTACTCCTTTAGCCGTTCTTGTAAATGATGTATTAGGTGTTTCATTATCACTAAAAAAACCACAATTTCTTAGATAAAAATGATCACCTTCTTTTCCTCCATCATAATCTAACCTTACCCCTTGACTTCCAGTATTATCGGTTGTAAATGTAGCATTAGTCATTTCGCTCCAGCTTCCCTGGGTATCATAAACCCATTGGTTGGTATAATCCACTTGACGGGTCTCATCTCCCATTGTGGTATTGAAATTCTCTAAAAACGAATGCAATCTTGTAAGATGTTGGCCAGTAGGGAAAGGTCTTCTAAAACTGGCAATCAATTTCCAGTCGCCTATTTCAGGGGCAAAGAAATAAGCTGTATAATCAATCGAATTGGTAGCATTGGATTCACCTTTTAATAAAAACTTATAGGTTGTTCCAGGTTTCCAATCATAAACCAAATAACTCTGTGCTCCCGAACCTTCTCCACCAAACTCTCCTACGGTTACGCCTGTTCCATAGCCTAGAGGTTCAACGGTATACTCTGCAGGAATCTGATTTGGATCTTGTGTATCGTATGCACTCCATACAGAAAATAAAATACGTCTTTCGGTTTCTGAATTGACTTGCATACCAAAATAACCTGATGAAAAACCATTGGCCATAAAATATGAACCGATTGGATCTTTTCCTACAGGAACGGTCAACTCATTGTAGAACCATGTAATGTTTTTATTTGCTGGCTCTTCATAGTTAAGGTGAACAGAAGGTCCTCTTCTTCCCCAATAAAACCATTCTGAATCCACAAAACTTATATTAGACTTCCAAGAAGAATCCCCTAATAAGATATCAGAGATATCCCCAAATGAACTTCCTCCATTGCTCACACCTTCTAATTCAATAAATTGATACCCGGTTTGATTAATAGTAAAGGTGCCTACATTATAGTCATTAAAGGCATTTCCCTTATCAAAAGTAATCTCTTGCGTTTCCTCTCCAAGCGATATTTTTAGCGTGCTGGATACGCCAAAATTGGCACGAATCCCAACTTGGATCGTTCCAGTAGCTTTAACATAAAAATAAGTGCGAATTTTATCACTTGAATTCGTCCAGTTTTTTATACCTCCTGATACAATTGTATTCCCGGTAGCTGCAGGATTCTTAACAACCCAACTATTTCCTTCACATGGAACTGAAATTGACAAATCGTAAATTACGGGTTTGTCTTTTTTCACACTTTCTTCTTCGAGTACAGTTTCTTCCTTGCTGCAAGAACAGAAGAATAACGAAGCAGATAGAAGTGTTAATATGCCTAATTTGGTAATTTTCATGACGAAAAATTTTAATTAACAACTGATTGTTATTTTGCTTAGTTTTTGTCAGGTTTTCTAATAACTAATAAGTTCAAAACCTAAAAAAAATACCTCAGGGCAAGCCCCGAGGTATCAAAAGAAGTTTACCAGGTAAACAAATATAGTTCCCCCCCAGAGATCGGGGGAGGGGGAACCACATTCTTACTATTCCACTGGATTAAGGATTTTGCACCAAATTTGGTTGTGCCAAAATCTGAGCTTCCGGAATAAAATCAACTACACGAGGGCTTGTTGCAGGAACTGTTAGTAAAGGATTTGCTCCTCTATCGTGTGTTCCTGGGTACCTGCGATCTAATGTTAAACCATTTCTGAAAATATCATAACGACGATGAGCTTCATAAGCAAGTTCCAATCGACGTTCGTCAAGCACAATCTCCAACAAAGTTTTACCAGCAGGAACTGCATCGTAGGTATCAATATTTGCACGATCTCTGATAACATTAATATCTTCTAACGCACCCGATGTATTTCCAGTTTTAGCACGTGCTTCAGCACGATTCAAATACATCTCTGCCAAACGTGAAATAACTGGCGAGAACAATTGTGGTTGACCTTCCTGGTTTGAACATTTTATTACAAAATATTTAGGATATCCTTGTCTTACAGGCATTTTTCTAGTTAATCTCACATAAGTTTTTCCACTGATATTCTCACCTTCTGTTATGAAATACTTAGTGTTCCCATTTACTATTTCACTTGAAACAGTCTTTGTTCCATTGTAATCATATTCCCAAGTGCCACCATTATTTGTAACAGCATACATTTGAAACATTTTAGAACCTACCGGAGATGCTTTATCGTAAGAGTAAGTAATCTCATACTCGTCACCATCTTCATATTGAGGGTCAATGAATTTATGTCTTCTATCTGAAGGATTTTGATCAAGTAAATCTCTATATGACTCAGAAGCATACATTTCACCCCAACCTACACCATCAATTGTAGCATACATACCACCAAAAGCATACCAACCATAATCATCTTCATCTTTCAATGCTCTACACGCAAATATGATCTCAGAATTCTTTTCTGGTACCATAGTTGGGAAAGTTTCATAATCTGAACCCGTTAACAATGAAAAATTCTTTGAATCAATTACTTTAGTTGCATATTCTTCTGCTTTTACATTATCCTCCATATATAAATATACTCTAGACAATAAAGCATTGGCAGCTTGTTCTGATGCATAAATATTATATTCAGAATCAACTCTCTTAAATTCACTCATCAGTTCAGCTGCTTTTAACAAATCAGCCAAAATCTGATCATAAACCTCCTTAACTGTCGCACGAGGAGGTAAATTATCTGCATCAGGCTCAGCATCTAAAATAATTGGAACCCCCAAATTTTGGCTTGGATTTTGAGCATAAGGACGACCCCAGATATTTACTAAATTAAAATAAAAGAAAGCACGTAAATAATGCATTTCACCAATAACGTGATTCAAACGAGGCGTACCAGTTTCTGCTTTATCGATTACTTTATTCGCATTTACAATCCCTTTATAGCAACCAGACCATAAACTATTCAGATGGCCATTAGTTGGCGTATGTTGATAATTGTACATGTAAAATAAATGATCCGTTGTTGACCCACTCAATGCAATATTGTCACCTCCAAATTCGCCATGGAAATGGTAAGGACGCATAAATTCATTCTTTTTCAATAGTGCGTATGTACCTAAAGCTGCAGCTTCAATACCTAATTCATCCGCAAATACCTTATCATCTGACAAGTCCTGAAATGGTTCTCTTTCGATATCACAAGAGCTTATAGAAAGCGCTAATAGAATCGCAATAAAAGAATATATATTTTTCATTTTCATCTTTTTATACATTAATAATTTTCACTTACTAAAAGCCCACTTTTACACCTATCATAATTTTCTTTGACATAGGATATAAAGCACCATGGGTATTATCATAACCTGTAGCTCCAATTTCAGGATCCATACCTGACCAATCTGTTAGTGTAATCAAGTTATCACCACTTACGTAAACTGAAGCATTAGAAATCTTAAGTACGTCTAATACATTTTTAGGAAGGTTATATGCCAAGGTTACATTACGTAAACGGATATAACTTGCATCTTCTAAATAACGTGATGAATTTTTATTGGCATTAACCCCACCATTAAATGATTTTGGATGAGTCGCAACATCTCCTGGTTTTTCCCAACGATTCCAGCCATCATGCAAATTCATGCTATTAAAAGAGGCGTAAGAACCATCACTGTCAAACAATTCTCTGTTACTGTTGTATCTATGAATCCCCTCAACAAAACTAATGTTTGCCGATAAAGTGAAATCATCGAAAGTAAATTTATTAAGAATCCCTCCTGTATAAGTTGGAGTACCTTTAGTTCCGGTAAACTGCAAGGTTGCTTCACTATAATCTGAAGTTAAACTAACAGTTTTTGTGCCATCTTCATTTTCAGTAACTTTTTCCCAAAGAGGTTCACCATTTGCTGGATTTGCTCCATACCATATACGTTGATATTGTGCATCCATATCATGACCTTTTTCGATTCTGGTATTACCACTAGTATAAGCTTTATCTTCGTATATCTCCTCAACTCTATTTTTATTGTAGGCAAGGTTAAAAGTCATATCCCACTTAAATCTGGAAGTTTTTATAATTTCAGGAGAAACTGACAGCTCATATCCTTTATTGGTAACTCGTCCAACATTCATCCAAATGCCGTTATATCCAGTTAAAGCAGGAAGTGGTACATAAGTTAACAAGTTGTCACTATTTTTATAGTATAGATCTAAGTTGATGCTAACACGATCGAATAATCTTGTGTTAATCGCTGTATTGTAGCTGGTTACCTTTTCCCAACTAATATCAGGATTCCCTTTTTGATAAGGTGTAGCAGCACTACTTCCATTATACTGATCTACAAAAGCGTAGTAACCAAGATATTGAAATCCTCCTGGTGCATTACCTACCTGCCCCATACTAGCTGACCACTTTAATGTGTTTAACCATTCTACCCCTTTCAGGAATTCTTCGCTATGTGCATTCCAACCCAAACTAGCTGACCAGAAATTACCATATTGTTTGTTTGGACCGAAACTACTTGAACCTTGTCTGCTAAATGAAGCGGTAGCCAAGTAACGATCATCATAGGCATATTGTAGATTCACAAGCATACTCTGTTTTGCACTTTCCCATTTTGCTCCACCTACACTAGCCGCTTCAGCTGTAGTATTAAGTGCAGTAAGACCTGCAGCAATACCCTTACCTTTAGCGTTGGCGTTGTCTGAATGATAATCCGTATATTCCCAAGCTACAAACGCATTCAGTGCATGCAGACCAATAGTCTTAGTAAAACGAAGCATTTGGTTGGTAAAACGAGTACGGCTAAAACTATAACTTTCATATAAAGTTCCTTTATCCGCCTGTCCACCTATAGAACGAGGATCTGTATACCATTCTGAGTGGCCATTATTAATGGCAATGTTATTCATGGAAGAAAAAGTCAACCAATCATTAATTTTATAATCAAAGCCAATATTTGCACGAAGATTGTTGCTACGCGAATTTCCATAATTGTATTGCAAATCATATAGGTAGTTATTTTCATCTCTACCATACCAAACTTTATCATTTGCACTTAGATATTCTTTTCCACTATCCACTCTTGGATCTAAAACAGTGCCATCAGGCAAATAGGCTTCATCCCATGGCATGTACGTAAACATAGCATAAGTAGAATGCTGCTGATCTTCTGTTGTACTATAATCACCTGATAAATTTAATTTTATCTTAAGACGATCTGTTGCATTAATATCAAGGTTTGCAATAGCAGAATAACGTTCATATTCGTACCCTTTTAATGCACCTGACTCATTATAATAAGTACCAGACAAATAAGACGTAATCTTTTCATTTCCACCAGAATAATTCACATTGTATTCTTGTGCCTTTCCTGTTTGGGTAGCAATATCCATCCAATCCGTATCAGTATTTAAAACATCCTCAGTTACATTAGGATTCCATGTTTTTTGATAATCATATAATTCCTGAGAATTCATTACAGAAAAATTTCCGGTATTAAATGTCGTGAATCCATAAGTGGCATTGACATTTATCTTGGACTCACCTTTTTTCGCTCTCTTGGTTTGCAATAAAATCACACCATTTGCAGCCAAAGACCCATACAAGGCTGTTGCTGAAGCATCTTTCAAGATAGTCATACTCTCTATATCTGCAGGACTAAATCCAGGGTCTGAATTACCCATGATAATACCATCAACTACCCAAAGAGGAGCTGTTGTACCTGACAAAGAGCCTTTCCCACGAATTGTAATCTCTGTACTCGCACCAGGTCTTCCACTTCGTGACGATGCGTTTACCCCAGCAACTTTTCCTTGAAGCATAGAAGCTACATTCGATACAAAAACATCTTTTAGATCATCACTATCCAATGCTACTGCTGAACCTGTTAAGTTTGATTTTTTTGTTGTACCGTATGCCACAACCATTACCTCATCCAAATCACTTGTAGAAGTATTCAAACTAACATTAATTGTAGACCTGCCATTAACTGGAACCTCTACAGATTCATAACCAATAAATGAAAAAACTAAAACAGCATTGACTTGATCAACTTTCAATGTATAATCACCATCAAGGTTAGTTGAAGCTCCTTGGCTTGTCCCTTTAACAATGATACTAACTCCCGGTAACGATTCCTTAGTCTCTCCATCTAATACTTTCCCTCTTACTTCCAAAGATTGAGCACTAGCAATAGCTGTAAAAAACAACATGAAAGCAAACAAACCTATTGCTTTTTGTATGCTAGGAATACTTCTCCCTATTTTATTTTTTAAATTGTTTCGAAAATCAATCCATTTTTCGCAAATATTTCATAATCATTACTATAAATCTTAACTAGATAAATAAACTAGTATATATGATGTTCTTAATTGTTACACAACTCCTTCATTAATACTTAAGCATACCATCTTCAAATACTTCCAATTCCGACATATGCGTACATGTACCTGTACGGCTTCTTGTATTCAAAATTCTGATTCGGAAATATTTTGATGTGTAGTTCTTGTCAAGCGTAATGACATTTACATCTGGTCGTACAAGTGCATCAATAATTTCATCAGATTCCCATACAGTTGTAAAATTCACCCCATCATTACTCGTTTGTACATCAAACTGACCTGAATCATTTCCATTTTTACTAGTAAAGCGAGTCATAAAGGTAAAACCACCAATACTCTTTTCTTCAGCAAAATTAATTTGAATATGAGCTGGTAATGTTGCACCAGCAACCGACCATGCTGAGTGCCAGTATGTACCAGGATCACTATCAATCAGCCCTTCTTTTGGCCCTTCAGAAGGTTCCTGCACATGCGTCTCAATCATATCCGTAGTTAAGGCATGGTAAGTCTTCCCTGCTTTAGAAGTAAAAGAAATAGTTTCTCCATAAGCCGTACCTGCCGCATTCGATGCATAAGCTCTGGCTTTATAAGCCGTTTTAATAGATAATCCCTCTAGAGTAACTGAATAATCCCAATCCGCCTCTAAAATACCATCTCGTGTAAATTCACCAGCTGCTGTAAAATTGTCTTCTATAGTTGGCTCAGCATCACCAGCAGCCCAACAAATTCCCATAGCAAGAATTTTTGATCCTCCGTTTGATGTAACAATCCCGCTCACAACAGCATCCTCTCCTGTTATGTTGGAAACTTCTCCTGTGCTTGTCTCAGGTAAGCTTACCGTCTCATCTTTCTCACAGCCAGTAGTAAAAGCAATTGCAACCATCGCAAATAATAAAAATGAAATCTGGCTAAGATTCACTTTTAAAAATTTCCGATAATTACTACTTTCAATCTTTGTTGTTTTCATAAAAAATTAGGTTTTATGGTTATTAAAATGACTTTCCCCTATTTGATATCTATGGTAACATATTTAAACATTAACATTTGCATACTTAAAAGATTCAAGCCTTAATTTTTCATTTTTATTCGGTTACTGTAATAACTAATAATTGAGAAAC
The DNA here is from genome assembly GCF_001310955.1 of Marinifilum fragile JCM 15579. Lineage (GTDB taxonomy): Bacteria > Bacteroidota > Bacteroidia > Bacteroidales > Marinifilaceae > Marinifilum > Marinifilum fragile. The sequence goes on along the minus strand of NZ_BAZX01000003.1, from coordinate 104,607 downwards.
AAGAACCAGAGCAGTACTTAATACGCGACTAAGATTTTTGCACATTTTCTTCATGTTTTTCATTCGTATTTTTTCCTTGACTAGATTAGTTATTAATCGGGTCTTTCTTTGGTCTATGTGTTTAGCGCCAAATCATGCTTTAGACATTAATCAATCCAAATTTGAAAAATGCTTGTTTGTTTATGGGGTAAATATTCTGCGATTGAGTGGAGATTTTATAATATCCATCGTTTGCATTTTTTTTCATTATAAATTTTAAACTGTTTTTAAAAGTGCAAACACCCTATTTTTAAGGTATTATAGAAGGGTTAGGAACTTAGTATATCATGAAGTAAAAAATCAATATTTCCACCTGATCATGGACTGGTGGACGTTTTAAGCAAATACGAGTGTTTTTTCAGCATTCACTTATTATTTAAGCAACTGTGCTATTATAAATTCCATTTTAAGCGTACATTGTAATACTTTTTAAAAGTCTGTAAAAAAAGTGTGCAAGATAGTTTGACAGGCTTTATTTGGATACGTATTTTTGATAATTCCTGAAGAACGAGAAAGATTGACTATGTGCCGAATCAATAAATACAATTCTATCATTTTAGTATTGGTGTTGCTACTAACATCAACTACTTTATTTGCCGACGAAACTACCAACTTTATTCATCTGCAAGCGAAGAACAATGGACAACAAACCAATGCAACTAATGTAGTTGAAGATTCCAAAGGATATCTGTTTATCGAATCATATGTTGGGCTTTTAAAATATGATGGATATGATTTCAAACTTATTCCTCAATCCAAAATATTTAGTCAAAAGGCTTATTCAAGCTCCCTGCTTAAATTATTAAAGCAAAAAGATCAAACCATTTGGGCCATATCTCGCAAAGGCGATATCTCAAAATTATTGCCATCTGGTAAATTTCAAGAGTATGCCTCTGTAATAAGTAACCCTAACGAAGATTTTCAGTTTGAGTCAACAAATATTAGCGATACAATAATTTGGATGGGATCAAACAATGGATTGGTTATTGGTCAATCAACCAGAACAAAAAAAATAATCAAATTCGATACTCAATCGAACGAAAATATTACGTCCATTTCTCAGGATAACAGAAATACCATTTGGTTTGGGACAAGCAAAGGACGAATATTTAAGGGCAACATTAGAACTAAAGATTTGCAAGAAATCAAAGGCCCTTTTAATAATCCCTTTAACACAATCGTACTAAGTACCGATAACTACAATAATCTGTGGATTGGTACGGAATTACATGGTTTATTTCACTATGATACAAAGACCAATAAATATGAGGACTACAAAGAAAAGGGCTTAAAACTTAACTTTGTCCCCTCCAATATGATTATTCGAGTTTTTAAGGATAGCAATGGTTTAATTTGGATGGGAACCGATGGTGGCGGACTTTATAAAATTGATCCTAAAACCAAACAAGTAAAACGCTATACTCAACAAAAAACCAACCCTTTCTCTCTGCAAAGCAAAACAGTAATAGGAATTGGTGAAACCAACAACAAAGACATTTGGGTGTTTACCAATTACGGTAATATTAATATCATTCCTAACGAGTCAAACACTGTTGGCTATCATTGTGGCAGCATAGATGGATCGCCAACCCGAATTTTGTCGGTACTTAAAGCTAAAAATGGAAACTTATGGTTGGGCACGGATGGAGAAGGATTAAGCCGAATCAATGCCAACGGAAATGCTACTCACCAGTACATTGCAAACACGAGTTCTTCCAGAGGAATTCCAGGAAACTATATCCAAGCCATCGCTGAGGATAAGAATGGAAATTTATGGATAGGAACCTATTTAAATGGTTTGGCTTTTTTCAATAAAAACACCAACAAATTTACCCGAATAAAAACTGCTAACCAATATGGACAAGTTGGAACTGATATTCGTTCCATATACATCGATAAAAAAAATAGGATTTGGACAGGCAGTAACATTGGAATTTTTGTTTTTAACGACAAACAGCAACAAATCGCTTATTTCCAGTATAACAATCAGGACTTACAAGGAAGTATTGCAGAATTCTTTATTGAGGATGAAATTGGACAATTCTGGATTGGAATGTTTAATGGAGGTATTTGTTTGATGGACGAGTCCACTAACCTACAAAACTCCAGATTCATCACTTACAAATTATCACCCTCAAACAATATAACGGAAAGTAGTGTTTTGCATGGTGTATCCGATCAATGTGGATTCTTGTACTTGATTAATGGCTACTCAAAATTGGTAACGTTCGATATTCACAAAAAAGAAGTAGTACCTATTAAAGGTTTTTCCAATGACCAAATACATGGTTGCCTTGCAATTATTTCGAGCGACAAGCATAACATTTGGCTTTCAAAAAATAATGGGATTTCTCACCTTGATTTACAATCGAACGAAGAATATTTTTATACCTGGAAAAATGGCATTATTAAAGGCAAATTCCTTACTGGAAGTGCTTTTAAAGATCCCGAAGGGATCATTTACTTTGGTGGAATTGAAGGAGTCAATTACTTCAATCCGAACGATATGCAAACGCAGAAAAAAGATTTAAATCTATACATCAATCATCTAGAGATTGTAAACAGAAATGCAGAAGAAATCATTCCTGAACAAGTTGTCAATGGAATAGAGCAAACCAAAAAATTACAATTCAATTACAAACAAACTTCGTTCTCGTTTCAGTTTTCGGTAATTGATGATCATCTTGGTCCAAACTATACTTATGCTTATCGCCTAAAGGGATTTAACGACAATTGGATAACAACAAGTGAAAACAGAGTAGCCACCTATACAAATATTCCTTATGGAGACTATACTTTTGAAGTAAAAGCAGGAACAAAACCTAACGATTGGAACATCTCTGCCAAATCAATTGATATCGAAATTCTTCCTCCTCTCTGGAAAAGATGGTGGGCTTACACAATTTATTTCCTTCTACTTTTTGTAATCAGCTTTTTCATCATCAGGTATTACATTATGTGGGTTAAGCTAAAGCAAAAACTATTGGTGGAAGAGCTTCAGAATGAAAAGAACAAGGAACTATATGCAATGAAAATGAATTTCTTCGCTAAAATGTCGCACGAAATTCAAACCCCATTAACACTAATACTGTCTCCAATTGACAATATGATTGAACGAGCGGAAGGAAATCTACTGCTATCACAACGTTTACAGGTAATTAAAAACAATGCGACTCGCCTCTCGAGAATAGCCATGGAATTAATGACCATTCGAAACAAAGAAATGGGAAAACTTACAATTCGTGCCAGTGAAGACAATGTGGTAAACCATTTGAATAAAGTTGCTCTATCGTTCATGGAGCAGGCACGTTTTAAGCATATTGATTTAATTCTGGAATGCGAATCGAAAAAAATCATGCTTTGGTATGATCATCATAAACTGGAGCATATTATTTACAACCTATTGGCCAACGCCTTTAAGTTTACACCACGCGATGGTAAAATCACGCTAGAAATTAAAGAGGATATCGACAGCAATAAGGTTTACATAAAAGTTACTGATACTGGAATTGGAATTCCAAAGCATGATTTGGAGAATATCTTTAATCTGTTCTATCAATCGCAAGATGGTAAAAGCGTAGGAGGAACAGGCATTGGTTTAGCACTTACCAAGGAGCTTATTCTACTGCACAAAGGTGAAATAAAAGTAGAATCTGAAATTAATAAAGGAACCATATTCACCATTGCATTGCCTATGGGAAATAAACATTTCACTAAGGAAGAAATTATCATTCAAGATATTGTACAAACTAAAGTTGAAGAGGCAAAAAGTATTACAGAACCTAAAGAAGAACAGCTTGAACCATCGATAGATGAGAATAAAAGAAACTTGTTAATTGTGGAAGACAATTTTGAAATGCTAATGTTTTTAGAGGATAGTTTTAAAGCTCATTATAATGTAATTACTGCTCAAAATGGTCAGGAAGCATTGGATAAAGCTACTTCTCTTAAAACTGATATTATCCTTAGTGATGTAATGATGCCAATTATGGATGGTGTTACTCTTTGCAAACTTTTAAAAGAAAAAAGAAGTACCAGACATATTCCAATTATTTTGCTTACAACTAAAAATGCGACAGCATCAAAATTGGAAGGATTACAATTTGGCGCAATAGAATACCTTAACAAGCCTTTTAATATAAAAGAGCTATTGCTTAAAGTGAATAATATTCTGGAAGCTCAACAAAGATTAATTGAGCAATACAGAGCCGAAATATTAACTGAAAGTAAAGAAATTGAAGTTAAATCACCTGATGAAAAGTTTATTGAATCGGTAATCATGGAAATGGAACGAAATTTCGATAACCCTGATTTTCGTCTTGAAGATTTGGCTGAACCATTAAATATGAGTTACTCAAATATTTACAGAAAATTCCAGGCTCTTACCGATAAAACTTTGGTTGATTTCATGCGATCATTCCGTTTGAAAAAGGCAATCCCTTTGCTTGTAAAACACAACTTCACCATTTCCGAAATCGCATTTCAAATTGGCTTTAACGATCCGAAATATTTTTCGAAGTGCTTTAAAAAAGAGTATGGTGTAACTCCAAAGCAATACAAGCAACAGAACAATTCAACAACTGACAATATCATTGAAAATTAGCAATGACGATATTAAAAAAATATAAATTCCTTCTTTTTATTCTAACTGCTTTTCTTTTTGCGTTTGTATTTACAGCAAGCCTTAAAGGAATCGATAAGTACACATCAAATGATCAGTACTGCATTTCGTGTCATGTTCATACCCATGCGGATAACAGCTGGAAACAGGCAAGTCATTACAATAACAAAAGTGGTGTAGTGGTGCACTGTGTTGACTGTCACCTCCCTCCAAAAGATCATATGAATTATTGGCCCGAAAAAATCAAAGCTGCATCCAAAGATTTGTATTCCTTTTACTTTACCGATCACTCAAAAATCGATTGGGAAGAGAAATCCATGGTAAAACATGCCAAGAATCATACTTACAATGAATCTTGCATCAACTGTCATGACAATTTGTTTCCATTGCATCTTTCAAAAAAGGGTGACAAGGCGCATCTATATTACAAGAATAATCAAGATAAACTGGATTGTATCAACTGTCATTTAGATGTAGGACATGGGGGCAAGAAAATGCACAAGCCCAACATAGCATTCCTGCAAAAAGATAAAATAACTGAAGTATTTAAAGAGGCCACAAACATTTCAAACTTTGAGGATTTTACCGAACAAATTCCCGGTACTGATGTATCTTTTGATTTAATTGCCATTCCAAAAACAGACACGATTGCTCCATTCTTTATGGGCAAAATTGAAGTATCGTGGAATGAGTACAAAACATTCCTTGAAGAAACAGAATCGGAAGGTAGAATTATTGAAAATAAAGAAGATGTTGATGCCATTAGCGGCGCAACTCCACCTTTTGGCGATCCATCGCAAGGTTGGGGAATGGGTACCAGACCTGCCATTACAATGACATGGCATGCTGCCAACACCTATTGCAAATGGCTTTCGCAAAAAACCAGCAAAACTTATCGTTTGCCAACGAAAGAAGAATGGATTCATGCCTGTAAAGCCAATAGCACGGAAGATTTTTTCTTTGGAGGCAAAGTAAAAGATTATAAAAAAAGCAAGTTCCCTATGAGCTTATTCCGATCTCCCAATGAAAAAATCAATGAATATGTGACCTGGTCGGAGAACGGCAATGAAAGAACAGCTCTCCCAGATCAGGTAAAACCCAATCCTTTTGGGCTAATCAACATGCTAGGCAACGTTAAGGAATTTTGCTCTGATGAGATCCATATCAATGGCACAAAAGAACATGTTATCATGGGTGGATCATTTAATAGTAAAATAGAAGATTTGCTATACCATAAAGTCGATCATACACAGCATGAGGCCTGGATGATTACAGATCCACAAATTCCAAAAAGCATTTGGTGGTATTCAGATTGTACCGATGTTGGATTCAGAGTAGTTTGTGAATTTCCTAAAAAACAAAGCAAGAGAAATGAATAAATCATACGAACAAAGTCGCAGAAAATTTATCCGTAATGCCGCAGCTGCAGGTATAATTGGTGCTGTTGGTTTCAATAGCCTTTTTACATCTTGCAATAATAGCAAACAAAGAGAATATGATTTTCCACCTATGCTGCCAACTGCCCTGATGGTCCACTTTTAAAAGCTGGAGTTGTTGGCTGTGGATATCGTGGAACGGGTGCCGCCCTTAACTTTTTAAATGCAGGCCCCAACCTGGAAATTGCAGCCTTGGCAGATGTTTTTCAGGATCGTGTTGATGCGTGTAGAAAGCAAATAAAGGAAAAGAAAGGTATTGATGTATCACCTGACAAATGCTTTGTTGGTATCGATTCTTTTGAAAAATTAATGGAATGCGACTTAGATGTAGTGATTTTAGCAACTCCCCCTCACTTTAGACCACAACATTTCGAGGCTTGTGTTAAGGCAAAAAAACATGTATTCATGGAAAAGCCTATCGCAGTAGATCCAGTTGGCGTTCGATCGGTAATGGTTTCGGCGGAAAAAGCTAAAATGCTTGGTCTATCCGTTGTCACAGGTACAATCAAGCGCCATCAGCAAGACTATATAGAAACCTTTAAGCAGGTAAATAAAGGTGCAATTGGAGAAATTGTCTCAGCAAATAGTTATTACAATGTTGGGAAACTTTGGCATCGAAACCCAAGAGCCGATTGGTCAGAACTGGAAAATATGATTCGAAATTGGGTGAACTGGTGCTGGCTTTCGGGCGATCACATCGTGGAACAGCATGTTCACAACCTCGACACGGTAAATTGGTTTGTTGGCAAACATCCTGAAAAAGCATTGGGTTTTGGGGCTCGTCATCAAAGAATCACAGGCGATCAGTACGACATGTTTAGTGTGGATTTTGTTTACGATAAGGACATACATTATCACAGCATGTGCCGACAAATTAATGATTGTTCCAATTCAGTTTCCGATCGAATTCAAGGAAGCAAAGGATTCACCAATTGCGAGAATAGCATTTTTGATTTAGATGGATCCATAAAATGGACATTCGAATATCCGAAAAAAGGAACAGGCAAAAACATCAGCCGATTGCAAACCAATCCTTTCGATCAGGAGCATATCGATTTGGTAACTTCTATTCGAACCAACCAGGCAATTAACGAAGCATTTCAAATTGCAGAATCTACTAACAGGAATTATGGGAAGAGTTTCGGCCTATACAGGCAAGGAGGTTACCTGGGATGAGATGATGAATTCTGATTTGTACCTAGGACCAAAAACCTATGCAATTGGCCCGGTGGATATCCTAAAAGAGGTTCCTAAACCTGGAAAAGCTCCAGCTATTTAATTCGAATTAGCACAGTACATAAAAAACGTGCTTATGTTTTTGTAAAAACTACACTACGTTTTATACAAAACGTGCTTACGAAAATAAAAAACGTAAGCACGTTTTTTTTTATCCTAAAAGCACAACTGTATATTAACAATTTACAACCATGTTGTCTTATGATCTTTTATTCGCTCAACACTTCTGTTAATTTGCAATTCACAGGCTTAGATCTTGGAATTTTTAATGCCTTAAATTTTCTGAGCCCTACAACTCCGGATTACAAATCAGGGGTAGCAAAAAACCCAAAGGTCAGATGAACATCCTCACTTTGGGTTTTAAAATATATCTTAAAACAAGCTATTCTTTAATTTCCGTTGATTTATCGTCTGACCAAGGAACCAACTTCGATTGATAGTAATTGATATCCTGAAACTCGAATCTTGTTTTTTGTTTTCCCAATCGAACTTTGTACTCATCCCACGAATTGTCTTTGTCTGGCGACCACCCCAATTCTGCATAGCCCAATAAACGAGGAAAAGTAAGATATTCAATATCATCCATAGTTTCTATGGTTTCAGCCCAAAGAGGAGCTTCTATACCAATAATATCTTCTTTGTAGATTCCTTCAACATTCCCTTCTAAAGTCCAATTGTAAGCTTTGTCAACCTCAAGATAACCTGCCCAATGCAAACCTAGTGGAGAAATCGAATCGTATTGCATATCCATGTACGCAAGATTTGCTGGCGACATCAATATTTTAACATTTTGCTTAACGGCTTTTAAAGCGTTTGTAGGTTTGGTTTGCCAAAACTGTGCAACAGCACTTTTATCAAGTTCTGCAGCGGCAATATCAGCCCATCCCATTACTTTTTTATTGTGTGACAGTACAATCTTCTGAACCCTCTCTATAAATTTGATATAGTCATCCTTTTGGGTTGCATTCGACTCATCGCCTCCAATATGAATGTATTCGCCTGGAGTTAGGGTTGCCAGTTCACGAATTACGTCATCAATAAATTTGTATGTAATTTCTTTATTGGTTGCCAAAGTACTAAAACCAACACGTGTTCCAGTATATTCTTTTTGAGCCTTTCCATCCGCATTCAATTCTGCATAAGAGGCTAAAGCAGCATTGGTATGTCCTGGCATATCAATCTCCGGAACAATGGTAATAAATCGATCTGCTGCATATTGCACAATCTCTTTGTATTGTTCTTGAGTATAAAAACCACCTTCTCCTCCGCCAACTTCGGTTTTTCCCCCAATTTCGGTAAGCTTAGGCCACGATTTTATTTCAATTCTCCATCCCTGATCATCTGTCAGATGCAAATGCAATACATTCATTTTATAGGCTGCCAAATAATCGATGTATTGCTTTACTTCATCAACATCGAAGAAATGACGAACCACATCCAACATGGCTCCTCGATATCCATATTGTGGATAATCTTCTATATTTCCACTTGCAATTAACCAAGGTCCTTCTTGCTTCTCCTTGGCTTCAATTTTTGCTGGCAACAACTGACGAATGGTCTGAATTCCTCTATACAATCCTTCTGCCTTATAAGCTTGCAAAGAGATTTTGCGTGGATCAATCGTCAAATTGTATCCTTCCTTACCTAATTTTTCAAACTTATCATCAAGAATTAAGGAAATGCCTCGACTACCTAGTGGCGTTTTCAATTCTTTTATCTTTGGTTGAAATCCTGTTGCAGGTGCAATCAATTCCACCAAATGATTTGCAATTTTCTTTGCTTCCTGGTTTCCTGTTTGGATATGAATTTGAGTATGCTTGGTCCATTCAAAAGAACTTCCTGTTGCTTCTAATTTTACAGGTTTCGGAATCAAGTTTTCTTTCGCTAAATCCATTGGAACCGGCTCTTTACAAGATGTAAATACTAAAACGGCAAAAAGCACAAATAATAAAGGTTTTAGTTTAGTCATCGCTGTGTATTTTGATTAGTTTTTGTTGATTCAAATCATGATATGATTTTCTCATCGTTCCAAATTAGGGCAGCTGCTCCTAATATTGCAGCGTCATCGCCCAATTGAGAAGGCAACAACTTCACCTTGTCCTTGTATAGGAACAACATATTCTCATCCATAGCTTCTTTCACAGGATCGAATAACAAGTCACCTGCCTTGGCAAGTCCTCCAAACAAGAAAATAGCCTCTGGAGCTGTTACTGATGCCACATTGGCCAAAGCCTCTCCAAGCATTTTTCCAGTATATTTAAATGTTTCCAATGCTACAGAATCACCTTGATTAGCCGCTTCAGCAACCATTTTAGCATTCAAATTATTAAAAGGAACATCACGCAAAGTACTATCTCCTAAATGCTTTGCCAATAATTTGTATACAGATCTTTTTACACCTGTTGCCGATACGTAAGTTTCCAAACATCCTTTTCTTCCACAAGCACAATCTCTTCCTCCAGGACGAACAATAATGTGTCCTACTTCTCCAGCAAAACCTTCGTATCCATAAAGTAAATCGCCATTAACCACAATACCACTTCCCAAACCCGTTCCCAGAGTAATAACCATGAAATCAGACATATTTTTGGCGCCACCAAAAATTCTTTCTCCTAATGCAGCAGCATTAGCATCATTGGTAACTTTTACCGGAACATTTAATTTCTCATTTACCATTTTTGCAATTGGCAATGTACCTTTCCATCTTAGGTTAGCAGCATTTTCGATTGTTCCAGCTCTATAACTACCATTCGGAGCTCCAATTCCAACACCAACAATAGTCACTTCTTTATTGGAATTTTCAATCGAAGACTTAATTGCAGAAATCAAATCCTCAATATAATCTTCAAAATTCTCTTTGATTTGCGTTGGTATACTTCCGTTTGCTATTGTGTTACCTTTAGAATCGATACATCCATATACTGTATTCGTTCCACCTATGTCTATTCCAATTGCTATTTCAGTCATTTAGTTATATTTTCTTTCGGCCAATGGGCCAATTAATTATTCCAGGCAAAGAATTCCAAAAGTTGAAGGAATGTGAAAGTCTGGCTGCTCTGAATTAGTTTCACCCGAGAAATCCACCTAAAACCTGATTCAATATTTTAGTCTGGTAAATTTGTGCAAAATCCACGATACAATCCAGTTTCGCTTCAATTTTCTTTTACCCAAAAACATCTTTCAATGATTAAGAACCTATTGCTTGAATTAGATATTAGTTCCTAATAAAAAAAATGGACCGAAGGGCCTAAACCCTCCGATCCTATGGTATTTGTGTGTGGTACTAAAACGGATTTTCTTCTACTGCTTTCTCTAGTTCTTTTGCCATTGCAACGAACTCGTCAGCGGTCATTTCTTTCATGTAAACCAACCCGTGAGTTGCTCTCACCAATGGATGATCATTTTCGTAGAAGAAGTTTTTACCCAACAAGAGTTGAATTTGCTTTAATTGCTGTACCCAAACTTTTTGAGTCAGCTCATTAAATTTGCCATCGTACTCATAACTTGGGAATGATGCATTTACCTGGCTCATGTAACATTCGGTAAACGAATTCTCCAATACATCAAGAGCATTTAAGGATACCGGCACAATATAATCGGCATCTGCCGGATGATACTTGAACCAAACATTTCTGTATCCAATAATTCTCAATTTAGAAAGATCCTCTTCTTCTCCCCACTCCTTAACAGCTCCTGCAATTGCTTGCAAAACTTTATAGTGAGTATCCGGTCCACTTCCTTCTGGATCCATAGCCAAACTGATAGTAGTTGGCTTGTACTTTCTAAACTCTTCCAAAACTGGAAGCATATCTCTGTTCTTTTCAGGAAGTTCAGTAAAAATATCTCCCTTATAGAATCCTAAGCGCAAATGGTGAACATTGTTAACAGGAACACCAAAGTGACCCCATACCAATTCTTCCTCGAACTCACGAACCATACCCTTCATTTTCTGAACCTCTGGTGAGTTCTTTCCACCATCGTAAGCACTTTCCAGCTCGCCAATTACGCTTGCAATCACTTTATTTAAATGGAACTTATCCTGTACTTTCCAAATTCCTACTATCGATCTGATCACACGGTGACACAGACCTCTACGTTTGCCATTCTCGTTACGCTCAGCAACTGAATTCAAAAAGTGAGAAACATCCTTATCCCATTTTTTACTATATCCTACTTCAAAGAAATCAGGATATTCCAACATCTGAACCTGACCTTTTGCAATAAATTCCTGACACTCTTTTAAAACGCCAATAATAAATCCATTGGTAACTGCTGTAAAACCAGAAGTCAATACCGAGAAATGAATTTCGTTACTAGCCGAACGCATCTGACGATTCGTGTAAGGCATAATTCCCAACATGATATCATCATGATGAGGACCTGTATGATAAATTACCTCATCGTTATCAGCTTTCATTCCTTTTTCAAGCTTATTTTGAATTGCATCGATAACCAACTGTACGGTATCTTCACTTAAATTAGGAATTTGGCTTGCATATGGATCTGCTTTTAAATCTTCAAGCGTTAGGTGATGTCCATATTTATTAAGCTTCTGACACAAATCGATTACTGCTTTTTCAGTTTTTGTTTGTGTCCACTCACCGTCTTTGTAATATTGATTTACACTATCAGTAAGCTTACATGCAGCACCCGTTGTCAGGTAAAAACGGCTGTTTTTCTGACGTTGAAGTACTGAAGCAGGATAAACTGCATCAGGCTCAGTTTCCAATGAACCTTTTACGATATCTGCCTTAGCTTCACCTGCTGCAAATATGATTGAAACAGCATCTTTATCGTGAGTAATGGTATCCAAACCAATGGTAATTACCAATCGGTTTCTCGATACTTCAATTCCTCCTAAATCACCAGCCGCAACTGCCTGTGTTTCGAAGTTAGTTTTGGTTAATCGTGTAGTTGAATAATGATCCGATCCACGCGTGTTAAAAGCAATGTGACCATCAGGACCAATTCCTCCTAAGAAGAAACCAATTCCACCTTTTTCGCGAATCTTCTGTTCATATTGAGTACACCAATTGTCAATCATGAAGATTGAGTCTTGCTGCATTTTCTCAACTTCACTTGTTGCCTCACGGTAACGAAGCGACAAATCGATATTGTAATCCGGGAAAACCTCAAGGAATGATTTGTTATCTACCAAAGGTATTTCCTCAGAGTTAATCAACAATGCATTGTCTTTATTCAATCCAAATCCTTCGATATAATACTTCATCACATAGTTGTAAAAACTATTGTGTTGACGAGGATCAATTGGATAAAACTCATCGATTTGTACAAATTGTAATCCACTCAAATCAGGCTTAGCCATATCGCCTAAACCGTATTGTGAACGGATTTCTATTCCTTTCTCATTGTTCCAGTTTTCCAACAAAAACTGGGTGTATTTGATAAAATATTCAGGAGTTTTACCCGTAGGTAAACTAATTACTCCATTAGGGTTTTGCTCCGCCCATTCCAAAAAGCGTAGCGAGGTCATCAATCCTAATTTTGGGAAATTATCAACCGTAACATATGGAATTTGGGTTGTTATTTCCTGCATTCCTGATAATTCATAGAATGCTTGCTCTACTCTTGATTCAAATCTTTTTTCCATTTCTCTCTAATAAATCTTTTTCGGCTGAATCTCCACCACACAAGGAGAAAACGGCTTGTTATCTATGAGTTAGCTAATATTACACACAATTTTAGGCAGACAACTCCTTACAATACTGATTCACCACCTGATTCATCTCTTCGAACTGATCTTCCATGCTTATTAGCAATTTATACTGAGCATGAGTTCGAATTAGATTGTGTTCCGGCGATTTCACTTTGTAATAATTGTCTCCATCTATATAATCCATAAGGAATCTTAACACCTGTTCGTAGGTAATGTACTTGGCAGAGAAAGCAAGGTATTCCAACTCTTTTTCAGTTAGGAACGAAATTGTTTCTCCCAAATAACCTTTTGTATAAGCTGTGAAGATTTCCATGTCCATGCTTACGTTATCCAAGTTTTCATCATCCTCCAAACCTGTATTTGTATATGATCTCATTGCATCACCATAATCATTCAATACTGTACTATTCAAAACAGTATCCAAATCGATAACACATAGATCATTTCCATCCTGATCGAAAAGAATGTTGTTGATTTTAGTATCGTTGTGAGTTACACGGGTAGGAATGGTTCCATTTTCAACCAATTCCCAAAACTTCAACATCTCCTCACGACGCGACTCAACCCATTCAATTTCCTTCTGTAAGTCTTTTTTTCTGCCTACAGGATCTTTCGCCAATACCTCATCCCATTGGTTAAAACGGAATCTGATATTGTGAAATCCTGGAAGAATATCAACCAAAGGCTCTTTCATATCGGCCAACATCGCCTGGAATTTTCCAATTCCTTTTCCTCCTGCGAATGCCAATTCTGGACTATCAGCAGCTTCATAAGTAATATTGTCCTTAATGAACATGCATACCGTCCAATAATCATTATTTTCATCTGCAAAATAAGGAAGCCCTTCTTCAGTAACATTAATAGTCATTGCTTCGCGACTAGTATCTCCTCCCGCTGCTTTTATCTTTGCTTTCAGATGAGCCGTTACTTTTAGAATATTCCCCATCATTCCAGGAACATCCTTGAAAATATTGGTATTCTTTCTTTGTAGTATATAATTTGGTGATTCTTCTCCCTCTGTAGTGATCAGAAAAGTATCATTAATAAATCCTTCACCTAATGGCTTAATATCCTCGATCTTTCCCTCCAATACGAATTTCGAAGCAACATCAAACAATTTCTCCTTCATAATTTATCTTTAAATGGCGTATCTTAATGCAACACCTATTTTCAATTTATTTCGTTCTTACTTTATGTCCTTTTATCCCATAGTATAAAATGTATAGGAAACATGGTACACAAATCCAATATGCATTTTGTCCTCCTACAGCATCTTTAACAAATCCATAAACGGTAGGAATAATTGCACCACCCACAATTGCAATTACCATTAAAGATGATCCTGCCTTTGTAAACTTACCCAAGTCAGTCATAGCTAAAGGCCAAAGTGCAGGCCACATCAATGAACATCCCAAAGCCATAAATACAATGAAGAAAATAGACCATTCTGCAGGAACCAATACAACCATTAGAGAACCGAATAAAGCAGCAATTGCACAAATTTTAAGTGCAGCAGCCTGACTAATATATTTAGGGATAAAGATGATACCACAGATATAACCAATCACCATTCCAACCGGGGCAATCCAAGCATAAAATTCAGGATTTGCCAATCCTAAGCTTTCTGCATAATCCACCAATGTTCCTAGAGATACTGTTTCAACTCCTACATATAGGAACAAAGCAAATACTCCTAAAAGTAAGTGAGGAAATTGCCATACTGATGTTTTATTTGCTGCATATGGACATTCTTCGGCAGAATTTTCATCTTCCCCAGCAGCTTTCACCTCAGGAAGTTTAGCCGCCATGGCCAACACGCCTAATAAAATAAAAATCGCAATAATGATATAGAAAGGAACATTGATATCGGTAAGTGCAACATCATTTACTTCTTTACCAATTACCAATGCCAAGAATAAAGGTGCAATAGGCCAAGCCAATTTATTGGCAACCCCCATATAACTCATTCTTTTTGCAGCACTTTCCATTGGGCCCAAAATGGTGATGTACGGATTTACAGAAGCCTGCAAGAAAGTATTTCCCATTCCACTAATAAATGATGCCAACAAAAACAAAGGAAGACTTTCCATTTGAGCCGATGGAATAAACAAATAGAAACCAAGAGCAAACATCAAAAACGACAATGCCATTGTTTTCTTATAGCCTATCTTCCCAATTACCAAAGATGCTGGATAGCCAAAAATTAAGAATGCAGAAAAAGTTGCTGCAATAACCAAATATGATTCTGCAGACGATATTCCTAATGTTTTATTCAATAAAGGAACGATATAACTATTAATTCCTAAAGCAAAACCAATTGCAAAAAACATCACCCCTACAACGATCAATGGGATCATGAACTTCTTGGTTCCTGAGTCTGTTGCTTGTATACTCACCATAACAATAAATTTATTTTCAATTAATGATTTCTTATAATTTAACGCTAACGGTTTCTTTCCAACTAGTCATATCTCACATCCCAGAAACCATGTACTTACAATATTATTCCCAAAGTTTCGAAGGGTAAACACCTTTCTCAATCAACGTATTAATCGCATTTTGTGCCTTTTCCTTATCTTCTTTATAAGTCACTCCAAACCACTGAGCATCCGATTTCAACACCTTAATCTGAGTATCTCCTGATTCAATAATTTCAGCTACAACAGAAGGAATAAAGAATTCAGACTTCAACTGATCACCTTTCTCTTGAAGGAAAGTTTTAAACTGAGAATCCAAATGATCGAAAAGTTTAGGAGTAAATCCCCAGAAGTTCATCGATACCGTTGCATCCTCAGAAAGTGGATACCATTTTTCATCTTCCAGGTATGCAATATTTTCTGGTAGTTTTTCGATATGAGTTCTTTCAACAACAGTTTCCAAGTGATCATTTTCATTGGTAGCGCAAACTCCTCTTGATACAGAACCATTCTCTGAAATTGTGTTCGCCAACTGATAACCAACCATGCAGTTTTCCTGATCACTAATTGAATTTCTTAAGTAATCAGCAATGGTTTGAAAAGCTTCCACTCCATAATAATCATCGGCATTGATTACGGCAAAAGGCTCTTTAATACAATCCTTAGCCATTAAAATAGCATGCCCAGTTCCCCATGGTTTCTCTCTTTCAGGATTATATGTTGTTCCTTCCGGTACCTTAAATATTTCCTGATTCACGTAATCCACATCAATCTTACCAGCTAACTTTGCATTAAACAATTCCTTAAATTCTTTTTCAAAACTCTCTCGAATTACAAATACAATTTTTCCAAAGCCTGCCTTTATTGCATCGTGAATTGAATAATCAATAATGGTCTCATTGGATGGTCCAATTGGATCCATCTGTTTCAATCCGCCATATCGACTTCCCATTCCTGCTGCTAATACTAATAATGTTGGTTTCATGAGTTTTTTCTTTTGTATCGATTATCACACGAAACTTCTCGGTAATTTTAATTAATAAGCTGTCTTTGCTGCTACCATTAAAACTTACCAGTTCGTTTCATCTGTATTTTTTATATTTATTCTTAAGATGTTAGCATAAAGAAATTGATTCCCGCAGAACACTACTACTACAATTGAACATTAAACCAAAGTTTAACCATGCGGGAATCAATAATTTCTCTATTAATCTAAACTTAAAACACTTCTCATCACATTTGCCATTGTTCCCATTAATGCTGAATCATCCAACAAATCGGAACAAACCAATTCCGTTTCAGAACTAATTCTACTCATGGCATATTTATTCATCGACATGGTAACAGGATCAATTACAAACTTGCCTGCATGTGCAATTTTGCCTCCAATAATTACCATTTCTGGATTCAACAAATGAATCAATGTAACCAGACCTTTACCCAAATACTCACACATTTGGTTCAACTGATCTATCGCGAACTGATCTCCTTGCAATATGGCTTCCACCACTGCTCTTAGATCAATCTTTCTATTTTCCTTTTTGTAACTAGCCAAAAGAGTTGGCTGTCCATTATCAACTGCCTCTCTGATATTCTTTACCAATATCTTTCCTGAAGTTAAGGTCTCCAGACATCCAATTTTGCCACAATAACAAAGCTTGCCTTCCGGATCAATTAAAATGTGACCAAATTCCCCTGCAAAACCATTTTTACCAGAGTGAAGTTCACCATTCAAAATCATTCCAAGACCAATACCATTACTTAAATTTAAGCACAGTACATTCTCCTTGTCAATTGCTTTACCAAACGCTTTCTCTCCCAAGGCCATCGTTCGAGCATCATTGTCAAGCAATACATTTATGCCTAGCCTATCTCCTAAAACACGAGCCAAACCATTTTCAGCTACCGAAAGGTGAGTATGGCTTAATCCTTGCTTGGCATCAACCAAACCTGGAATCGAAATTCCCACAGCAAGATACTTTTCCCTTGGTATTCCCAATTGGGAAATCATTGACTCTATCTTTTCTATCAAAGAGTTTAAGTACTCATCACTATTCTCAAGGTCAAAATACTTTGTCTCCTCTCTAAAAATTTGCTTATTCGATAAATCAAACACAGCCAAATTCAAAGTATGTAAATTGATATCCACACCAATTACATATTGATACTCAGAATTTATACAAAACAAATTTGGACGACGACCTCCTATTGATTCCCCCACACCATTATCCAGTAGCATTCCATAGCCCATTAAATCATCAACCAATGAAGCTACCAATGGTTGACTCATTTTAACAGCCTTTACAATTTCAGCAATTGATGCAGCACCATTATAATAAAGGTGTCGAACAATTTTGCGATACTGTTCTTGTTTTCTTTTTACAGAATTAGCTACACCCTGTAGGTTCTTTTCATATAGAAATTGTGGTCTCAAACGTTTTTCTTCTATTATAGGTTTGTAATCTGATGGTAAAATTACAATTTATTTTTTCAAATAAGCAATTCTTTTATAATTTTTTTTAAAAGTAATGTATATTGATTTTAAAGCAGAAAAATTTAGGAAATTGAACGATTAGGGATATAAAAAAGAAAAAGGGCCGTTTAAAGGACCCTTAATCAAAGAAAACCAATTAATTATGCTATTAAAACCAAAATCCCGGGACACCACTCCCAATTTTTGGGAAACCATTAAAAATGATTTCGCATAGGTAATTACAAGTGGCGGGCCAAAAATCCTTTCACTCTAGCTATGTGGTACTTATGGAAATATCATGTAAATTCTTCGTATCAAAAGTGTCCGATTGTATCACATCTAATGTTCGCAAACGAACAAAAAAAAGAGGACTGAACGTCCTCTTTGCATTTTTTAATAATAAGTTTGATCTCCAGAGCTGCTCTTTCCATGAATCCAAATCTCACCATTTCGCAAGTAAAGCTTCTTGTCTCCTTTTTTATTTCCAGCTCTTAAATTTCCCGAAGATGCCACCAAATCAAAACTCAATTGATCATGATCATTTCTTAATTTCAAATCAACATTACCAGAAGTTGTATAAAAGAATGATTCTCCAACCAATAACAAATTATTACCTTCAATATCGCCAGAACTAGCAGTTAAATGCAGATATACTTTCGAATTATTAATCTCCATACTACCTGAGCTCGATACATTCTTTAATCTTCCAACCAAATTATCAATTTCAATATCCCCCGAAGTAGTTCTTGAAGAAATATCTCCTTCAATATATTTAAATTCTAAATCTCCAGATGACGCCTGAGTAGATATGTTACCAACTACCTCCTTAATTTCCTGATCCCCTGAAGTAGATTCCATCTCTAAATTACCGATAAGATTTTTTACAGAGATTTCGCCAGAAGAAGTTACTAAATCCAAATCGCCTTTTATTTTTTGCATACCAACATCACCCGAACTAGTGCGTATTGAGTTGTATTGGGAAACAAGGCCTTCACAATAGACATCTCCTGATGAATTTTTTACCAGTACTTTAGTATCTGCAGGAACTTTAAACTGCAATTTCGATTCAATTCTTCCACTAAAAGAAAACGGAGAATCAATCCAAACTATCAATTTATCACCAGCTACATCATATTTTATTTCAAACTTCTTGCCTCCAAATGACGATCCTTTTATTTCACCATCAAATTTTACATCAGTTCTATCACTTCCTATAATTTCGACATCGCAAAAAGAGCCTTTAACTTCAAGTTTATTGATACCATCAAACACCTTGTGTTCTTCTGCATAAATAGACTGTGAAAAAGAATTCACCGAAGAAAGCAGGAATAAACTAAATAACGCCAATTGTATAAATCTCATTTTTGTTTTCATTTCTAGTATATTTTTTAGGATGAATGAGTAAATTCAAGAACAATATATATGACGCTCAATAAGCATGATTAGTTACAGTCAAAAGCATTAGCTTATAAAATCAATTTCACTATTTAGAATCTTTTTAAATTAATTACTATATTTGCCCATTCAAAATGTAATATATGAATTCAAATACAGATCAAAAGAACAAACTTCACACAACCAATATTCTTGAAAACAAAGAAATATCGCCAGGCGTGTATGTTTTGAAATTCAAGAAAATTAAAGATTTTAAAGCAGGACAGTATGTTGGTTTGACAACCGATTTAAGTGTAACTCCAAGACTATATACCATTGCTAGTGGAATTCACGATGATGAAGTAAACATCCTGTATAACCTAAAAGATGATGGATGGCTTACTCCAAGACTTAGTGAGATTAAACCAGGAACAGAATTATTTGTTACTGATCCTGACGGTGATTTTATTGATGATACATCTCCTGCATGGTGGATTGCATCAGGAACAGGAATTGCACCCTTTTCATCCATGTTCCGATCAGGATTAAAAGAAAACAAAACGCTTATTCATGGTGGTAGATTTACTCATTCATTCTATTTTGAAAATGAGTTCTTACCCGAATTGGGTGAAAAATATATTCGCTGTTGCTCTCAAGAATCTGGTGATGGTTTGTATAATGGAAGATTAACCCGATATTTGCAGGATATTCCAGAGCTCCCAAAAAATTGTAGATTCTTTTTATGTGGTAGCCCTGAAATGGTAGTTGAAGTTCGCGATTTACTTATTAGCAGAGGTGTGGAATACAATAAAATTGTGGCTGAAATCTACTTTTAATCTTATTAATACTGAAGAATGGGGAAAGAGATTCTATTAGGAAAAAGTTTGAATGAATTAACTCAGGTAGTTAAAGATTTAGGACTGCCAAAGTTTACTGCCAAACAAATTGCCGATTGGTTGTACAAAAAAGATGTAACAGAAATCGACCAGATGAGCAACTTGTCTTTAAAGGCAAGAACTGCCTTAAAGGAAAAGTACGATTTTGGAACAACTGCTTCAACTAAAGTACAAGAATCGGTTGATGGCACAAAGAAATATCTTTACCCAACCAACCACGAGAACAAATTTATCGAAACAGCTTACATTCCAGACAGCGATAGAAACACCTTGTGTGTATCCTCACAAGTTGGATGTAAAATGGGATGTTTGTTTTGCATGACAGGAAAACAAGGATTCCAAGGACAGTTGACGAGTGGCGAAATCATTAATCAAATTCGAAGCTACCAGAAAGAGAAAAGCTTACCAATATCGTATACATGGGTATGGGAGAACCTCTTGATAATGTTCCTGAGGTCCTAAAGTCTCTTGAAATTTTGACTTCGGATTATGGCATGGCTATGAGCCCAAGAAGAATTACCGTATCCACCATTGGAATTATCCCGGGTATGGTTGAATTTCTTGACAATAGTGAATGCCACCTTGCAGTTAGTTTACACTCTCCTTTCGACGATGAGAGAAAGAAATTAATGCCTGTACAAAATGTTTATCCAATTAAGGATGTACTAAAAATCATTAAGGATTTCGATTTTGGCAGACAAAGAAGAGTTTCTTTTGAGTATATCATGTTCAAGGGAATTAATGATACACCGAGACATGTAAAGGAACTTTGTAGAATATTGGATGGTATCAAATGTCGAATCAATTTGATTCGTTTCCATCCTATTCCTAACACTCCACTGGATGGATCCGATGATCAAACCATTGAATTCTTCAAAGACCAATTGAATAAAAAGGGAATTACAACTACAATTCGAAGATCAAGAGGATTGGATATTTTTGCAGCTTGCGGATTGTTATCAACCAAAGAGCTAATAAAGCAACAAGAGAAAGATTTTTAATCCTATAGATATAAGAACAAAAAATCCTGCCAATCGGCAGGATTTTTTTATATCATTTATTGTGTTTTATCTTTCACTAGATGCCCTTACCAATAAATCGGCATGAACAACAACTTCCTTCACTTCCTTAGCTCCTGGTTTATTTTCCATTTGGTCAAATAAAAGTTTTGCAGCTTCTCGTCCAACTTGCTTAGGATTTTGATCCATAGTCGACATAGATGGTTCCATATAACGTGAACGACGGCTATTTGAAAACCCTACCACTGCAACTTCTTCAGGAATCTTAAGACCCAATTCTTTAGCCGCTGCTATTGCTCCAATTGCCAATTCATCATTAATGGCAAAAAAAGCATCTGGTCGGTTTGAACGCTTTAAAAGCTCCAATGAAGCACTCTTGGCATCTTCAACCGTAAAATCACATCTTGAAATCAAGGTTTCATCAACTGCCATATCCTTATCTTCCAAAGCCTTTTTATAACCTCTCATACGGTTTCTACCAAAAAGCATATACTCAGGACCAGTTAAGAATGCAATTCGCTTAGCACCTCCTTCAATAAGGTGAGTTACTGCCGAATGAGCTGCCGCAGCATCATCTGCCACCACTTTCGATACCTCTAGTTCTTTTGATGTTCTATCGAAAAGCACCATTGGCACACCCATATCCTGAATTTTATGAATATGATCGTATGTATTTGTTGCTCGGGATAAAGAAAGGATAATTCCATCCATTCTCATATTTAGGAATCCGTTTACGTTCTTCTCTTCTTTTTCCATTGTCTCATTTGAAGAACTCACGAAAACCTGATAACCAAATTCGTCAGCAACCTGCTCAATCCCTTTTACAACCGATGCGTAAAAAGAACTTACAATCTGTGGCACAACAACCCCAATAGTGTTCGACTTTTGAGTTTTCAAAGCAACAGCCAATGGATTTGGTTGATACTTCAACTCTTTAGCCAATTTCTGAACAGCCTCTCTTGTTTGTAAACTGATTTCAGGATTGTTTTTTAAAGCTCGGGATACGGTTGAAACAGAAATATTCAGTTTTTCTGCAATATCCTTAATGGTTACAGGTCTATTTGCCATAGTACAAATTTTTATCTTATTTCAATAAATCAGATTGGGAGTCATTAATATAATGACTTTTATCTGTTTATCCAACAACACACAAAGATAGTATAAATTAATTAGGAGATATATTTGCTTACACACTTTTTCACCCAATTTACCTAAGTGTTTTCACTCATTATTCATTATATAATGATGGTATAACATTAATTTAATCTCGAAATGCAATTTAACCCACACTCCTAAATCTTACTTGATTTAATCACCATCAATTTTTCTCTTGTCATTTCCTGCATTGAATAAGGAATTCCTCCTACTCCAATTCCAGAAGCATCTCTTCCTCCAAATGGCATCCAATCTACACGGAATGCAGTATGATCATTAATTGTTACAGTTGATGCATTAAACTGGTTAACTGCATTCAATGCTTTATCGATATTTGAGGTAAACACTGCCGCCTGAAATGCCAAAGGCAATGAATTCGATAAATCAATGGCCTCTTGCATGTCTTTATAACTGTAAACACAAATCACAGGTCCGAACACCTCCAATTTCGATACTTTGGAAGTTTGGCATGCATTCAACAATACAGTTGGCTCGTAACAAGTTTCCGATATCTTATTTCCTCCGCATAATAATTTTGCTCCATCGGCTACAGCTTCCTTCACCCATTCGTCAACACGGTCTACTTCATAGGTTTCAATGAGCGGTCCCACTTCTGTTTGTGGATCCAACGGATCCCCAACTTTTAGTTTTTTAGCTATCTCAACCAATTGATCACAAAACTGATCCACAATTCCCTCCTGAACAAAAACACGTTGCACCGAAACACAAACCTGTCCCGCATGATAAAATCCACCTTTGGCCAAAGCAGGAATGGTTTCCTCCAGATTGGCATCCGATTCTACAATCACAGGTGCTGATCCTCCATGCTCTAAGGCACATCTGGTACCTGCTGCCAATTTCGAACGCAAGCTCCATCCCACCTCAGCGGAACCAATAAAGGACAGATAATTCACCCTTTCATCCTTTACCAAATTCTCAGCATTGGTTCTGTCGCAAACTACTACCTCTACCCAATCGGCAGGTAAACCAGCTTCCTTCAGCATTTTCACCAATTCGATTGCCGACATTGGCGTACTGGTATCAGGCTTAATTAAAACAGGACAACCTACTGCAAAAGCAGGAATTACCTGGTGAACTGCCAAGTTCAATGGATGATTAAACGCACTAATACTCAAAACCACACCAATGGGTTCGCGCATGGTAAATCCCCAACGGTTTATCGATGCCGCTGTAGTCCCCATAGGAATTTGTTCGCCTTTCATTTGACCGATATGCTCAATGGCCAACTGCACTCCATTTATAGCTCGCAAAACCTCAACCTTACTGTCCTGATATGGTTTACCTCCCTCGGCAGCAGCTATTTTAGTCAATTCCTCAACACGAGTTTGCATGATGGCTTTGGTCTTTTCCAAAATTTCGATGCGTTCATAAGGTTTTAACCATCTTGATTTATCCTGAAAAAGAGCATATGCATTAGCAATTTTTTCTTCCACTTGCTGACTGTTGAGCACAGGAATTTCCTTGATCAAGCTGCCATCAAATGGTGAATTTACTTTTATAGTGTTCATTGTATGTGTGTTTATATTTTTGCCTACACAAAATACAAGTTTTTGTCCTGATTACCCCCCAATCTCCCCAAAGTTTTTCGGGACTAAATTTTGCTTTAATCGCATAAAATCGCTGAAAGAAAGCTTCAAAGCACTACTTTTGTTGTTCTCAAAATTCACACACAGAAATTTCATGAAAAATCTAAATAAGAATCTTAAACATTTACGCATTAGAAAAAGACTATCGCAAAGCAGACTTTCTGCTCGCATAGGAATTGGAGCCTCATCAATTAGCTCCTACGAACAAAAAAGAAGTACTCCAAAAATATCTACCCTTTTAAAGTATTCCGATTATTTCAACAGAAATCTTGATGAGTTGGTGAAATCGGATATTGCGCAAGAAGAGAAGGAAAAGAAACAAGACACAAAAGGAGAAAACCTGAGAATTCTTCCCATTTTGGTGGATGAAAAGAACGACGAGATGATTTCTTTGGTTCCTGTTAAGGCTGCAGCCGGATATTTAAATGGCCACTCGGATGCCGAATTCATTAGCGAGCTGCCAAACTTTAGAATGCCATTTGCCGAACTATCGGAAAACAAAACCTATCGTGCATTCCAAATTGAGGGAGAAAGCATGTTGCCAGTACCTGCAGGATCATACATTATTTGCGAGTATGTGCAAGATTGGGAGTTGATTAAAAACAACACCAGCCATATTGTGGTGACTACCGAAGATGGCATTGTGTACAAACGCGTGGTAAAGGATTTTGATAACAATCAATTGCTATTGAACTCCGATAATAAAGAATACCTATCCTTCGAGGTAAGCCTGAATCAAGTGGTAGAGGTATGGAAGGCATTGGGATTTGTTTCTTTTCAGCTGCCGTAATATAACAACGAGCTATCTACATATAACATGTCAAGCATCTCAAAGATGCTAGACATGTAAAACCAATCATTTATTATATAAGCAACAGCTCCTAACAGCCTACATGTTACTTTCCTGTTATTTTTTCATTTAGGAGTACCAGCGAATCATTTTTTTTCTACTTTTGATTGCTTTTATTCATTCTAAATAAAAAAAATAATGAACTCAATTGCTTCTTCAAGTAATTATAAGGGCGTACTTTACGCAATGGTCACTGCATTTTTATGGGGCTTTCTTCCCATTTTTTTAAAGGTGGCCCTTAAGGATATCGATCCCATCAGCATTGTATGGTTTCGATTCTCTTTTGCCTTTTTGGTCTTGTTTATCTACTACCTGATAAGCGATCGAAAGCAGTTGAACATTATCAAACGTCCACCTCTTTTGCTCATAATTGCAGCAATTGGCTTGGGGATAAACTACATTGGATTCTTAAAAGGCTTGAATTATACCAGTCCGAGCAATGCACAAATTATCATACAAAGCGGCCCCATTATGCTGGCGCTGGCTGGAGTTTTTTTCTTTAAAGAAAAGCTGAACCTAAAACAAATGGCTGGTTTTGGAATTGCAGGCATTGGTTTGTTCCTGTTCTACCGCACCCAACTGCAGACCTTTATTCACGATACCAATACTTTTAACCTTGGCTTTTTCTGGGTTGAGCTAGGGGCAGTCACATGGTACTGTATGCCGTTTTGCAAAAGAAATTGGTTCAACAACATCCTGCACAGGTTTTGAATATGGTACTGTATGGAATTCCAGCTTTGATTTACACGCCTATGGCCGATATTTCTGCTTTCCAGGGTTTGGATTTTAAAACCTGGGCCATTGTGGTATTTCTTGGTGTAAACACTTTAGTTGCTTATGGATCTATTGCTCTTGCATTTAAGTATACCGAGGCCTACAAGGTGAGCATTATCGTAACCCTTAACCCAATTATTACCCTTATTACCATGTCGGTTCTTACATCCCTTCAGGTAAGCTGGATACAGCCAGAAAGCATGACACTTTACTCGATAATTGGTGCGATTTTGGTTCTTGGTGGTGCGGTTACTGCGGTATTTTTCTCGAGGAAGAAGAAGAAAAGAGTGCTCGCAGAGGTATCAAAATAAATTTGTCGCAAAAGGTAGGATGAGGTTATCATCCTACACATGATCCCGAGGCTCAATATGAATGGTTGCCGCAAAACCAAATTTCCTTTTGATTTTCTTTTCAATTTCGGTGGAAATGTCGTGCCCTTTTTTTATCGACATATCGTGTGGCAGTTTGATATGGAAGGTTATCTCGGTATGGTCGCCATAAGAATGAACATGGAAATGATGCGGATTGATGGCATGCGGATAGACCTCCTCGCAAGTTTTCTTCAAATCCTCTAACAATTGCTGATCGGGACTTTCGCCCAAAATGGAATGAATGGAATCCCTGATGATTTCGTAGGCTGCATAACCAATCATGAAGGCAACAATCATCCCCAATGCACCATCTATCCACCAGAAATATTTCCCTACAAAAATACCTACCAAAATAACCAATGATGATATGGCATCGCTACGATGGTGCCATCCATCGGCCTTTAGTACTTTCGAGTTGGTTTTGCGAGCGCCATAAAAGGCAAACTGTGCAAGGGCTTCCTTCACCACAATGGAAACAATCATAACCACAATGGCAATGGTTCCGAACTGCGATGATTCACCATCTTTTAAAGTATGATAGGATTCCAATACGAAATCGAAGGCTACCAGCAGTAACAGAATCCCAATAATAAAGGCACTAATTAAATCGGCCCTACCGTGTCCAAAAGGATGATCATCGTCGGCAGGTTTTTTCGAAATTTTCGCTCCTATTAATACAATAACAGAGCTCAAACTATCAGACAAAGTATGCCATGCATCTGCAATAATAGCAATGGATCCAGTAACCAATCCGGCCCAATACTTTATAATAAAGAGTACAATATTTCCTATAATGGATAGCCACCCTTCGGTTTCGGCCCAATTCGATTTATTCAGCTCAAATTTCATCCGTTCATAATTTTCTCGCATGTCGTGCCGATGGCTATTGAAGTAATAATTATTTCAATCCTACTCGTTTTATCATACGATCTGATAGTCAAAGCCCCAAAAATAATAATTTTATACCATTTATGTTTCGAAATAATTAAGGTATAATGCAGTCCCTATCAAATTCTGAATCAAAATACCAATCGGTATCAGGCTAACCTTCCGTCTACTTTCATCAATTGTGAATCTGCCAATTTGGTTTGCTTTTTCTTATCGATATAAAAATCGATTCTTCCCAAAGCAATTCCGGCCCAACCTACCTGGTTGATAATTACCTCTTCGCCATCCAGGTTTTTCACTCGTTCTGGTTTTTCCAATAAAGTATGGGAGTGACCGCCTAAAATCACATCAACGCCTCTGGTTTGCTTGGCAAATTCCATATCGGAATCTTCACCAATATTGCTGGTATGTCCCATATGTGAAAGACAAACTACCAAATCGCAATGATTCTCTTCTTTCAGGATTCGAACCATATCCTTAGCGACATCCACCGGATCGATATAAGTAATGGTTTCGCGGTTTTGAGGTTCCACATAACCAGTAAGATCAACACCCAGACCAAAAACACCAATCTTAAGCTCTCCCTTTTCAAAGATCTGGTATGGAGGAATTTTACCTTCCAAATCGGTTCCGCTAAAATCGTAATTGGCATTTAGCAAAGGAAAATTACGGTTCTTTATTTGCGAGGTAATCCCCTTAATACCATTGTCGAACTCATGGTTTCCAATATTACCGGCATCGTAACCAATTTTCGACATCAATTTGTATTCTGCTTCTCCTTTAAAAAAGTTAAAATATGGCGTTCCCTGAAAAACATCACCACAATCCAATAGCAATACATGCTCCTCTTCTCTTCTTATCTTTTTACCAAAGCATTCAATCGGGCAAAACCACCCAATCCACCATATTTTGGATCCTTTTCCGGGAATGGCTCAATGCGCGAATGCAAATCGTTGGTATGCAATAAGGTAATTTTATGCTTGCTGATCGAAGCTGCAAAAAGCGATTTGGTAAATAATCCACTACTTAAAAATGCCCCGGTTAAACCCAATTTCGTAATAAATTCTCTTCTATTCCACATTGTAAATCCTCCCATCAAGTTTAGCCGATATTTTTTCTCCCTTATTGTGTTTCTCGCTCATGTATTTAATGATTTCCGAACGCAACAATCGGTGCATGTGTCGGAATGTTTTGCGTTGTTCGAAGGCGGTAAATCCGCCGCCACCATTCACCAGGTAGTCAACACTCATAACATGGTATATTTTCGTTGGCTCAACTGGCTTTCCATCCACAAGAATGTTTACCGCTTTTCTGTTTTTAATTCCCATTTTAACTCCACTTACGCCTTCGCCACCAAAGTAAGCAACGCGATGAAGCAATTCCACCAACTGTTTGCCTTCCATTCCAACAATTACCAACTTGTTTTTAAAAGGTAACATTTCGTATACCCTTCCGGTAGATATTTCTCCCTTCGAGAGTGAGGTTCTGATTCCTCCCATGTTCAACAAGGCCACATCAACCCCATGCTTTAATTGCTGATCAGCACAAAAATCGTTACCAATTTCGAACATGGCATCGGCAAGAAAGTTGGATAGCAGGCCTTCTGGTTTATCCGTAAGCATATCCATTTCAGCAAAGGATATTATGGTATTCATCTCTCCATCCAACTGGTGTTTGTACGAATTAATCAAGTTAAAAAAACTGGTATCCTTTGTCGATATGGCATCCAGATCGGCATTAATGGTGTAATGTGATTCTACCTTTTCGGCAGATGATTTTGATGTTACTGCACATGAACAAAATAGGGCAGCAATCAAAACAATAAAGAGTGATTTGATTAAGTTTTTTCTCATGTTTAAAATAAAATACACCTTAGTCTTTTATTGACTAATAAAATTATAAATATTCGATTATCATCTGCTAACAATCGACAATATCAATCAGAATAATATCCTCTGATATCATTTATAAAATGGTTTATTGTTATCTGATTCCACTAAAGAATCAATAGAATTGATCTATTAAAAATCAATTGTAAGCTGCATGGGTTCCGATTCATCCACTCTATTCGATACAGTCAGACCTATTAATCGAATACTATTCTTGAGCTCATCCTGATCGAGAAGCTCTTCTGCATTTTTCTGAATCATCTCGAAACCCTCAAATACCCCAAATAGGGTTCTGCTTCGAGTTTCCTGCTCGAAGTTACTATATTTTAGCTTTAAAGTTAAGGTTCTGCCTCTAAATCCACTTTTTTCTAGTCTGCGAACCAATGATTCTGTCGTTTTTCTCAGGTCTTTTTTAATCTCCTGGGTATCGATTAAATCATTTCGATAGGTATGTTCAGTTCCAACCGATTTCCTGATTCGGTTCGGGTTTACAGGTCGATCATCAATCCCTCTGGCAATATTGTAATAATAAGTTCCATGCTTGCCAAACAATCTGCTTAAATCCAAAAGACTTCTTTCTTTTAAGTCTTTTCCTCTAAAAATGCCAAGTTTATGCATTTTTTCAGCAGTAACTTTACCTACACCGTAAAATTTGTCAATTTGCAAATCGTTGATAAAACTCTCGATATTTTTGGGAGGAATCACGAACAACCCATCGGGCTTATTTACATCAGAAGCTATTTTAGCCAAAAATTTGTTTACCGATATTCCCGCAGAAGCTGTCAAACTAGTCTCCTCTTTAATTCGAGCTTTAATTTCCTGGGCAATTAAGGTAGCTGACGGCAGATTTTTTTTGTTGTGGGTAACATCCAAAAATGCCTCATCGATGGACAGCGGTTCTACCAAATCGGTATACTCGTAAAAAATGCTCATGATTTGGTTGGAAACCTCCTTGTAACGATCATGGCGACCACGAACGAAGATTAAATGTGGACAGCGCTTTTTTGCAATTTTTGAAGGCATAGCAGAACGAACTCCAAACTTACGCGCTTCGTAACTTGCAGCCGCAACAACTCCCCTATCTCCATCACCTCCAACAGCTATGGGTTTATTGCGCAATTCAGGATTATCCCTTTGCTCAACCG
The DNA here is from genome assembly GCF_001310955.1 of Marinifilum fragile JCM 15579. Lineage (GTDB taxonomy): Bacteria > Bacteroidota > Bacteroidia > Bacteroidales > Marinifilaceae > Marinifilum > Marinifilum fragile. The sequence goes on along the minus strand of NZ_BAZX01000003.1, from coordinate 74,740 downwards.
AAGCAAAAAAGGCATCCATATCAATGTGAATTATCTTTCGAATGTCTTCCATATTTCCAGTGCAAATATTTGAATAATCATGGGGCAATCAAAAAATAATCGCTGCCATTTTTGTAATTTTACGCCCAATTTCAAATTATACAAGCAAGTCAATAGAAAGTGAATAAAATCAAAGATCTTACATCAGGAAATATATTTACGCAAATTGTAAAATTGGCAATTCCAATCATTGCCACTTCATTTGTGCAAATGTCCTATAACATGACGGATATGGCTTGGCTAGGGCATGTTGGAAAGGAAACGGTTAGTGCAGTTGGAATGGCTCTTTACCTGGTTTGGTTTGGATCTTCATTAATGTATATTACCAAAATAGGCGCGAGGTAGGAATATCTCAATCAATTGGTAGAAAAAATCTCGATGATGCCAAGTCATTTGCTAAAAATGCTTTCAGTTTGTCTTTGATAATATCAACCGCATTTGCTGCAATTGTATGGATTTTTGCTCACCCAATTATCAGTGCATTTAATATTGAGAGTGAATTTGTAAATCAGACAGCAGTTGATTACCTAAGATTCGTTTCCTTTGGTATGCCATTTACTTTTTCTAACATTAGTATTTCGGGCATATACAATGGAATTGGCAACACTCGTACTCCTTTTATTGTAAACTCCATTGGCTTGTTTTTAAATATTATTCTTGATCCAATTTTGATTTTTGGTTGGGGAGATATTCCTGCTTTAGGAGCAATAGGTGCTGCAATTGCGACTGTTGGTTCACAATTCTTGGTGTTTGTGATCTTTATTTACAATCTGCATATCAGACAAAATCCTCTAAACATTAAACACTATTTGGGCAAAATTCAAAAAAAATTTTTGCAACCAATTCTTAAAGTTGGTGGTCCTGTTGCCTTGCAGTCGGTTTGTTTTGCTTTCTTGGCTATGATATTAGCTCGGGTTTTGAATAACATTGTTGGAGGAGATGAAAGCCCCTTTGCCGTCCAAGCCATTGGGGGCCAAATTGAGGCATTATCATGGATGACAGCTTTGGGTTTTTCAACAGCTTTGGGAACATTCACCGGTCAGAATTTTGGTGCGGGCAAATGGGATAGAATCCAAAAAGGTTTTTTCACTACGCTGGGAATTGCTGCTTTTATTGGAGTCATTAGTACAATTCTTTTCTTCTTTTTTGGAGAGGCTATTTTTGGCCTATTCATGAGCCAAGAAGAGGAAAAAGTAATTCAAATGGGGGTTGTTTATTTAATTATTTTAAGTTTCTCTCAAATCTTAATGTGTGTTGAAATCACTGCTACAGGAGCTTTCAATGGAATAGGAAGGGCGATTCCTCCAGCTATCGTTGGTATTTCGGGCAATGTATTACGTATCCCCTTAGCTTTCTTTTTAAGTTACACCTTAATAGATTTCCTGCCCAAATTTAGTCAGCTAATTAGTCCTGATACCATTATTGCTACAGGAGTTTGGTGGGGATTAACTTTATCTAGCATATTAAAGGGAAGTGTATTGTTCTTATGGTTTTTACTCATACTTTACAAACATCCTGAAAACAATCATCCTTTGCCTTTTCAAAAATTCTGGATTCGAATTTTACCAAGCAGATTGCGTCAAACATCAATTGTAATTAATCAATTAAAAGATGAAACGTCCATGAGTAAATAATTATTAACTCACGCACTGGAATGATTATTTACTCATAGTAATTTACATCCTACAAAAACATGAAAAATAAACGGATGAACAAATTAAAAAGGGAGCTCAAGGTTACCGAAGATGGTTCTCATACATTTTATATGCCCGACTTGGATGAGCATTATCACTCTACCCATGGGGCGATTCAGGAATCGATGCATATTTTCCTGAATGCAGGATTTCATTTCGCACAACCGGAACCATTACACATTCTGGAAATTGGATTTGGAACAGGATTAAATTGTTTTTTAACGGTAACAGAGGCTGAAAAACAGAAGAGAAAAGTAATTTATCACTCTATAGAGCTCTACCCTCTTGAAAAAGAATTAATAGAGAACTTAAACTATGCCGAACAAACCAATAAGGAAGCTTCGGAAATGTTCCAAAAATTGCATTCCTGTGAGTGGAATATCGATGTGCAAATCAATGAGAATTTCACCTTGCATAAACTTCAGGGAGATTTAATTGAATTCAATTTTCCATCAAAATATGATTTGGTTTACTTCGATGCATTTGCACCAGACGTGCAACCAGATTTATGGAGTCAGGCTATTTTTGAGAAAATTTATCAGGCCACAAATTCAGAAGCCATACTTACCACCTACTGTACTAAAGGAATTGTGAAAAGAGCCTTACGTGCTGCCGGTTTTAAGGTAAAACGACTTCCCGGCCCTCCTGGAAAAAGAGAAATGTTACGAGCCACCCGAATCGATGATTTTGAACCGATAAAAACGGCCGAACAATTGTAAAAAAAACTTAATTTCATATGCAGTTTCGCATATGTGAAGGAAAAGCCTTACCTTAGTCGATCTTTATGATCATACTAATCATAAATCAAAAAGCAAGTAACAAAATAATTATATAAAATGAAGTACACAGAAGAACAAGACAAAGTAAGCTACTGCCTTGGTTTAAGCATTGCTAGCAACTTAATTACATCAGGAGTAAAAACCATTAGCACTGAGCCATTCATGGAAGCTCTTGATGCTGCATTCAATGGTAAAATGCCAGAACTTTCTCCAGATGAAGCAAACAAAATCCTTCAAGAATATTTCACTAAAGTTCAAGAAGAGCAAGCTAATGTAGCAATCGAAGCTGGAAAAAAATTCTTATCGGAAAATGCTAAAAAAGAAGGTGTAACTGCTCTTGAAAGTGGTCTTCAGTATGAAATCATTACAGAAGGTAATGGTGATTTACCAAAAGGTACTGATAGCGTAAAATGTCACTACCACGGTACTTTAATTGATGGAACTGTTTTCGATAGCTCTGTTAACAGAGGCGAGCCTGCTACATTCCCAGTGAATGGTGTAATTGCAGGATGGGTTGAAGCTCTTCAATTAATGCCTGTTGGATCGAAATGGAAATTATATGTTCCTTCTGGTTTAGCTTACGGAGCACAAGGTGCTGGTAACTTAATCGGTCCTCACACAACTCTTATTTTTGAAGTTGAGTTGTTAGAAATAGTTTAATAATTAACCAAAATACAACGCAAAATGAAACTAAAAGCATTGTCTCTTGCACTTGGATTAGGTGCTATGACCCTTGTTTCTTGTAACCAAAATGGAAATAAGGATGTAGCCTTAAATAATCAAATTGATTCTGTTAGTTACGCTATTGGTATTAACTTCGGAACAAACCTAAAGAAAAGCAACATCACTGAATTTAACGAAGCAGCTATCCTTGCTGGTATTTATGATGTGATTGATGGTGATTCTTTGAAAATTGAATTGCGTGAAAGTGGTTCTGTAATTAACACTTACATGAGAGCTCTTCAAGCAAAAGTTGGTGAAGAAAATATTGCTAAAGGCGAAAAATTCTTATCTGAGAATGCTAAAAAAGAAGGTATTATTACTACTGCTAGTGGATTACAATACCGAGTAATTACTGAAGGTACTGGTGAAAAACCAGCTGCTACAGATCAGGTAAAAGTTCACTACCGTGGAACAACTATCGATGGTAAAGAGTTTGATTCTTCTTTCAAAAGAAATCAACCAGCTACTTTTGCTGCAAACCGTGTAATCAAAGGTTGGACTGAAGCTCTTCAGTTAATGCCTGTTGGTTCTAAATACGAATTGTTCATTCCTGCTAATTTGGCTTATGGTCCTCGTGGTGCAGGTGGTGATATAGGTCCAAACGAAACTTTGATTTTCGAAGTTGAACTTCTGGAAATTGTAAAACCAGCAGAACCTAAAAAATAATTGACCTGTAGTTTCAGGACGATATATTAAAAACAGAACCCCTTTTGATAAAAATCGAAAGGGGTTTTTTGCCCCTTAGCTGTTTCAAAAAACTTAAGTCTCATTTCCAAGTTCTTATTCATATCACAGGTTGACAATTTTTTAAGCCCATATCTTTTTTTTAGATTTGCATACTTTTGCAACTACCAAGACGAAGTTGTAAATTTAAAATCTTGTTTTCGCCTTTTGAAAACTAATTAAACTGTATAATAACCAATAAAATAAATAGTCATGTACGCTGAAATTCATACCGAAAAAGGAGTAATGAAAGTAGAATTCTACGAAAAAGACGCTCCAAAAACTGTTGAAAATTTTGTAAACCTATCGGAATCCGGATTTTACGACGGACTAAATTTCCACCGTGTAATTCCTAGCTTTGTTATTCAAGGTGGTTGTCCTGATGGAACTGGTGCTGGTGGACCAGGTTATTCAATCGACTGCGAATTGGATGGAGACAACCAATATCACGACAGAGGAGTTCTTTCTATGGCACACGCTGGTAGAAACACAGGTGGATCGCAATTTTTCATTTGCCACAACCGCGACAACACTTCTCACCTTGACAGAAACCATACTTGTTTTGGTAAAGTGGTTGAAGGTCTTGATGTGATTGATGACATCCGCGCTGGCGACAAAATCGAAAAAATTGTAATCATTAAAGAGTAATTCCTAAAAGATAATTAGATACAGATGAATTTTGAAATCAACGGAAAAGTAATCGTTAAAGATGATACTCAACAAATTAGCGATCGCTTTAAGAAAAGAGAGTTTGTAATTGAAGTAGAAAATGAAAGAAATTCAGAATGGAACGATTTCATTAAATTCCAATTAACTCAAGACAGATGTGACCTTTTGGAACCAATTTCTTTGAACGAAGAAATTAAAGTTTCTTTTAACATTCGCGGTCGCAAATGGGAAAAAGATGGAAATGTAAACTACTTCTCTAATTTGGAAGCTTGGAGAATTGAGAAAGTACAAGCTGAAGCAGGAATTCCAGAAATGCCAGAATTTACTGCAGATGATATACCACCTGCTCCAGAAGAAGATGATCTTCCTTTTTAATTGAAAATATACAAACCCATTCCAATCGGAGTGGGTTTTTTCATTGGCTTAAGTGAATAATCTTTTTTCGTATCTACTTTTACAAAAAAACTGCCCTTCGAATGAAGAACAGTTTATCGTCAAAAAAATTATTGAAAAATCCGGTCGGCACCGGCTGTGTTTGAACTTACCTAAAGTGAATATACTTATTCACAATTCTATCGAATGCTGCCAAAGAAGCCATGGCAACTACAACAATATAAACAATTACAGGAACCTTCGACAAGCTAACAAAAACTCCATTCAACAATTGATTAATTGGCGTTAGAAATAATTTATCTAGTTGTGTAAAAAATGGATGTTCGAAATCACTAACTATTGTTCTTACGTCAGTTCCAAGCAATATTATTGCTAAAACTACTAATAAACCAATAATTCCTAACCACTGCTTTCTTGATCTAATTTGTTTTACCTCAATTGGTTTTGCCAACCAATCTTGCATTACGTCATCCATCACCTTGTTGGTGAACCTCTCTGATGGTTCTTCCAACTCTACATCTTTCATTAAATTCTTAATGAATTGGTCTTTATAGATATCTTCTTGCTTGTTCATGGTTTTCTATTTTTAGAAATCTATAATATTGTTTTTAGCTCTCCGTGTAAAATTGTTTCCAATTGGGAATACAATTTTTTTCGCGCACGATGCAGCTTTACTTTCACGTTTGACTGGCTTAAACCGGTAATTTCACAAACTTCTTCAACCGAATTTTCTTCCAGATAAAATAGAGTTAATAATGTCCTTTCTTCAGCATTCATTTGCTGCAAAGCCTTCGTCAAGTACTTTTTCCTTTCCTCTGAACGAAGCTCCTGCAATGCCGATTGAGTAGATTTTATATTTACTGATGCTGAATAATCTTCATCAATAGAGCTTACATCAAGCTTTTTTTTTCTCAATCGAGAAATTGCTGTATTGTAGATGATTCTGTACACCCAAGTTGAAAATTTTGCATCTCCTTTATAGGTATCTAATGCTTGGTATGCCTTCAGGAAAGCATCCTGAGCAACTTCTTCGGCATCTTCTCTATTCCCCATTAATTGCAAAGCCACATTAAAAGCCATTTTCTTGTATTTATCAACAAGAACAGCATACGCACCAGGATCTCCTTCCTTTATTTTTGCAATATAATAGCTATCTCTTCTTAATGCCATATTAAATCAAACTTTCAACTCTCAACAAAACATCATCACTTAAAAAGACAATTTTTTGTTGCTAAATGTTGCTTCAAAAATCAAAATTTAAACTTTTATTGAATCATCTGTAACTTAGACGCACAAGTATTCGGTTCGGTTACAGACTTAAGAAAATAAGTTCAACATTTCTTTTTTTCTACTCAACACATGCAAGTTAATACAATGATTTTCATCAGAATAATATCTCACGTTAAAACTTTCTTAATTTTTTTTGTAACCGATTTTAAAGAGGTGGCGTCATAAAGTTGAAAGCAAAAATCAATAAGCGATTTTAGTTTTGAAATTAAATTTAAGTTTAACCTTAAAATCACATATTATGGATATCACAGGTGTAGTAGCAATAATTTCAGTATTTGGATGTGTTCCACTAATCATTTTTTTAGTACACAGACATAAAGAAAGAAGAGCATTAATCGAAAAAGGCATGGATATTAGTTTATTACAAGGAGAAAAAAAGTGTAGTACACTTGAAAGCTTAAAGTATGGAATTTTATTGATTGGATTGGCAGCAGGAATCCTAGTTGGTAATATTCTGGATGCCTACACAAGATTAAACGAAGAAGTTTCTTACTTTTCAATGATCTTCTTATTTGGTGGATTGGCTCTGTTAATTTTTTACAGTATAGCTAAAAAGCAACAAGAAACTGAATAGTTTGAAATAATTTACCCCAAACAAAAAAATGCGCTTCAATTCGAAGCGCATTTTTTTATATCAAAGCATTAAATTTTTATTTTCCCATATGAAATAGAATTACTTCTTCGGCTGCTCTTTCACAAACAGGGCAAAAGTGTTTCTCATTATTCGATTTCATTTTACAATCCTGAACTGGTGAATAAATTCCCTTAGCCATATAGCCTCCTCCTTCAAACACTCCAAGTGTTTTTTCATATTCTGGAGTTCGTGGTGTTGGTACAGGTGTTGATTCATCCAGCATGTCTTTCCATTTCGAGTCAAAATCAACCATAGTTGTGATATTTGGTTCCCATGGCTCAACCTCCAGGTTATAAAAACCATCGTAAGCAACTTTCGAGTTGTAATACTCATCTCCAAGGCCAACAAATCCATGTCCAAATTCATGGCTTGATACTTCGTATGTCAATTGGTTATCAGCCGAGCAACTTGAATAATAATTATAGAAACCACCTCCCCCATAACGATCGGTATTAATCAACACAAAAATTTGATCGTAAGGCACATTTGCACTAATATCATGCAGAGCCTTAATGTCAAAAGTTGTTAGATACCGTGGAACATCGAAGGTATAAAATGTAGTATTTACAGCTGTATTCTTATAAATATTCTCACCTGGAACATCGGTTCCTGATTCTTCAGAAACAGATTCTAAAGCATAAATGTTAAAGTTTTTCGCATACTTATCAAATGGAGGTACATCCAATAGATAACCAGCAACTCTTTTTACATCTGCCCTAAATTTATCCATTTCTTCGAGCGTATATCCTTCAGCAATAAAAGCAATATCAACACTTTTATCAGGACTGCCCTTCCCCATAATCTTTGTATAAGGAACTGCTAATGGCTTTTCTCTGCCAATAAAATAATTCGCAGGATCAATTGTATACTCCCAAATCTGCTCCATGCTTCCGTCCCATCTTCTTGACTCCAACACAAAACGAGCTGTCTTTTTAGGATACGGCATCACATTCACCTGATAAAATGCTTTTTTTAATTTCTTTGCTTCATCTGTAGATTGCCATTCTTGAAAAAGAGAATTAAAGCCTTTAGAATAAATCAATTCTCCCGATTCCACATCATACAACTTGAATCCGAAAGTTCCATATCCAAATTTATCTATCAGATTTACGGTACTTCCTCCCCAGTGAGGTTCCTCTTTTAACTCCTTCAGAAATACGGTTTGAGAGTTTGCATCACCCCCCATTAAATAATCAATTCGGAGGGTTTTATTTTCGAAGTATTTTTCAAATTTGTTTTGTGCATTGCAAAAAGTACTTAATGCCATAAACATCAAAACTAATAATGGTTTTAGGTTCATTTTACGATTGTTTAAGTTGAAGTGATAAAAATACGAATAACCTGAGTTCGATTAAAAACATTTGTCACAGAAAGTCAGATTTGTTCAAGATTTTTAACAATTCGAGATTCACATTTTTCATTTCCTAATCGAAATAGATATCTTAGATTTTTAATTCACACACAAATTTAATTAGACCATGAAAGAACTATTGGGCGTTCAATTAAAGAACTGGTTAATCAGCGAAGGTTTTTCAGATTATTGGGCTGTTCTACTACAATCAGTTATTGCTGCAATTATCGTTTTAATTGTTGCTTGGTTATCTGATTTTATTGCAAAAAAAATTCTAATCTCGATCATTACTAAAGTTGTTAGAAAGACCAAAACTCATTGGGATGATATTCTTTTGGAAAGAAAAGTATTTAATAAAATCTCCCATTTTGCTCCTGCCTTCATTATATATTCAAGCGCTTCACTAATTGACCATGAAAGCTGGAGTAATTTTGTTGAAAATGGAGCATATGTTTATATGGTTGTCCTTGCAATTATGCTTCTTGATACTTTCTTGAGTGCAAGCAACGATATATACAACACCATGCCGGTGAGTAAAACACGACCAATAAAAGGATACATACAAATTATAAAAATCTTTTTTTATGCATTGGGAATTATCACAATAATCGCGGTTTTATTCGATAAAAATCCTTTAACTATTATTGCTGGAATGGGAGCCTTTGCTGCCGTTATCCTGTTGATTTTTAAAGATACAATATTAGGATTTGTAGCTTCCATTCAACTATCCGCCAACAAAATGGTGAATATTGGCGACTGGATTTCAATGCCATCGAAAGGAGCCGATGGAACTGTAATCGATATCAGCCTAAATACAGTAAAAGTTCAAAATTGGGATAAAACAATCAGTACAATCCCAACATATGCTTTGGTTTCCGAATCATTCAATAACTGGAAAGGAATGGAAGAATCAGGAGGTAGAAGAATTAAAAGGCATTTAAATATAGATGTAAAGTCGATTCACTTTCTTTCTGAAGAAGACATCCATAAATTTGAAAAAATCAACTTGATTCAAGATTACATGAAAGAAAAGAAAGAAGAAATTCAATCATCAAATCCTGAAGGTGAGATCCCTGTAAATCAGAGAAGGTTAACGAATATTGGAACATTCCGAAAATATGTTGAAGCATATCTTTACAATCATCCAAAAATTCATAATGAAATGACTTTCCTTGTACGTCAGTTACAAGCATCCGAAAAGGGTTTACCAATTGAAATATATGTATTTTCTAATGATCAGGAATGGGCAAACTATGAAGCCATTCAGGCAGATATATTCGATCACATTTTCGCAATTGTACCTGAATTCAATTTAAAAGTCTTCCAGAATCCTACAGGTGATGATTTTCAAAAATTAATGAACTAACTATAAATGAAGAGTATCTTTAAAAAACTCGATTTTTTCGAGTCATTGGGCTGGTTTGGTAATATCATTCTAAGTATTGGAGTGATTCCACAAGTTGTACAAACATGGAAAACACATGATGTTGATAGTTTTAACTGGCCCTTTTTGCTGATGTGGGCTTTTGGCGTGCTGTTTACTTTTATCTATATTGTAAACGGTGATTTAAAAGCAGATAAAAGACAATACCCACTTTGGTTAAACTATATGGTAAACATTGTGGCAACTTTTTATCTCTGTTATGCCAAACTGATTTATTCATAAAGCTAAATCCAAAAATTAATATGAAGAAATTACTTACCTTTTTAGTCATACTTAGCTGTTTTGGTTCTTTTGCACAAACTAAAGTAGGCGGTGTTGAATTGCCATCAAAAATGATGGTAAAAGAAACAAAATTGCACTTGCAAGGAGCTGGCACCAGAGTTAAACTTTGGATGGATATGTATGCAATGGGATTGTATTTGGAAAGTAAAACCAAAGATGCATCGCAAATCATTAATGATGATAAATGCATGGGCATTAGACTTGAAATTATTTCCGGCTTAATTACAGCTGAGAAAATGGAGAAAGCCACAAGAGATGGTTTTAAAAATTCAACCCAAAACAATATTAAACCAATAGAATCCAGAATAAATGATTTCCTCTCAGTTTTTTTAAGTGGAGTAGAAAAGAAAGACGTTTTTGAATTTGTTTACAACCCTTCAGAAGGAAGCTTGATATACAAAAATGGAGAACTTAAAAAGGTAATTGATGGATTAGATTTTAAAAAAGCACTTTTTGGCATTTGGCTTTGCAATAAACCTGCCGATAAAAATTTAAAAGAGGATCTGCTTAAATAGAATCAGAAAAGAATAGTAAAGGAGTGATTTAAAAATCACTCCTTTTTTTATCAGATGAAAGATAGAATTTCTTTCTAAATAAAGGTTTAGCCGATGCAGTTCAAAAAAAAAACTTTATCTTAGCGCCCACACCAAACTTATTATCCTTAGGGATAAATACTTTTAAACTAATTGTATATCAAAATGATTGGAAAAGCATTTTGCTTATACAATACTTTATGCCAATACACAATTGCAGGGCTATAAAATATAGCTGGTAATTATTTGTAATCGGTATATAACAAATCTTTCGGACTATAGGAATCTGTTTCTTGAGAAGATATTTTGCACCCGAAATTTTGCGTGCATTTTGTGAAACAAAAACAATGACAATGAGTACCAAGAGATTTTCTAAAATTGTAGGTTCAGGTAGTTATCTGCCAAGTATCGAAGTTAAAAATTCGCATTTTTTGAACCATGATTTTTTTGAACCGAACGGACAAAAAATTGAAACTCCAAACGAGGAAATAATTGAAAAGTTCCGTGAGATTACCGGAATTGAGGAAAGAAAGTATGCAACTGATAAGCAGCAAGCATCCGATTTGGCTTATTTAGCAGCAAAAGATGCACTAGATTCTTCAAACATCGATAAAGAAAGCATTGACTATATTTTGGTTGCGCACAATTACGGTGATATCAAACCAAATTCAACATTAACCAATCAACTTCCATGCTTGGCCGCAAAAGTGAAAAACCTTTTGCAAATAGAAAATCCAAAATGTATTGCTTACGATATCTTGTTTGGATGTCCTGGTTGGGTTCAATTGATGATCCAAGCCAACTACTACATCAAATCGGGCGATGCCAACCGAGTGTTGGTAATTGGTGCAGAAACACTATCTCGTGTTTGTGATCCACATGACAGAGATAGTATGATTTATTCGGACGGAGCTGGTGCTACCATATTGGAAGCTTGTGAATCGGAAGAAGAAACCGGAATCTTATCTCATGCAATGAGAACGGACACCAAAGATCAAGCCTATTTCTTAAGATCAGACATTTCAGACAATGCTGATTTCGAAGGAAACAGTAACAGTCATTTCATTAAAATGTTTGGCCGTAAAATTTACGAATACGCAATTACCAATGTTCCTGGCGTTGTAAAGGAGAGTATTGATAAAGCTGGATTAGACATCAAAGACATCAAGAAAATATTAATCCACCAAGCAAACGAAAAAATGGATGAAGCCATAGGGAAACGATTGTTTAGATTGTATAAAGAAAAAGAAGTGCCGGAAGATATTATGCCAATTATTTTAAAGAAAATGGGTAACAATTCTGTGGCTACCGTTCCGATTCTTTACGATCAAATTGCCAAAGGAACTTTATCTGATCACAATTTAAATTCTGGCGACTATGTTGTGTTTGCCTCTGTTGGTGCAGGAATGAACATTAACTCATTTGTATATAAAGTGTAAATTGAACTTTAAATGTTAAATTTTCAATCTTTTTAATAAAGATTTATCCAAATTTGTTGGATTCAAAAATAATTTTTCTAAATTAGCAGGGCTGAATCTGATAGAGGCTAGAAAATAAAGGGGATTGAGGAGAATAGGATATTATCAGATTTGATTTTGGAATTGCATTCTAACCCTAAAATTACTATAAATATTACCCGAATTAACACTTGTTGGTTCGGGTAATTTTTTTTGAATTATATTACCATTCAAAATAAGATTGAAGCCTTTCTACAGAGAAAGAATCCAAATTAGATTGGCAAAATGGATTCGCTAAAAAAATCCTTTATCTTGCTGCCCTAAGACAAGTAAAATGACCCAAGTATACCACCTATCAATTCTTACCTGCTTGATTTTTTCAATCATTCTGTTTGCAGGATTACTTTACACATGCATTATTTTTTATCAGGAAAAGGAAAAAAGAGCTGGATTCAGAGCTCTTTTACTCGCTTTACTACTGCCTCCCATTTACTTGCTAACATGGTATTACAACTGGGAGGTTATAGCACTTATTCTTACTGCTGATCTTTTAATTACCAGCATCCTATTTTTAATCCCTTTTGGTAATAAGAAAAACATCACCGATGATTTTCCAAAAACGCAAATTGATGAGAGAGACATCATGTTCTCGAGAAACGAGTTGAAAGAAAACACTGAAAGGTTCAAAGAATATTATTCCAAAAATCCTGACAAACTAAAACTGGATAACGAGTTTAGAAAAGAACCAGGATTAACCGCAGAGAAGTCCATATTTTTTAATGAATTCGCATACAAAGCTGCCAATGCAAGTTTTTTTACGGTTGAGCAATTTCATCAAGCTGTTGATGGTGACATCAATCCAATAAAATCCAATATTTCAAAAAGCGATTTAAGTAAGTTTATTAAGGATTGGAGCAGAAAACTAGGAGCCTTAAATGTTGGAATTACTGAATTGAAAGATTATCATTTCTATTCACATAAAGGAAGAGGCGAAGGTTATGGAAATCCTATTGAGAGTAATCATACACATGCCATTGCCTTTACTGTTGAAATGAGTCAGGAAATGGTGGCCGCAGCACCTCAATCTTCTATCGTAATGGAATCGGCTCAACAGTATTTAGAGGCTGGACGAATTGCCGTTCAACTGGCACAATTCTTAAGAAGCCTGGGATTTTCAGCACGAGCTCACATCGATGGGAATTACCAAATTGTTTGCCCTTTGGTTGCCCGAGAGGCTGGTCTAGGTGAAATTGGCAGAATGGGCTTACTGATGACACCTAAAGAAGGTCCACGAGTGCGATTGGGAGTGGTTACTACAGAATTTGAATTGGATACCGACAAAAGAACCAAGAACAATTCGATGCTTGATTTCTGCTTACAATGTAAAAAATGTGCAGAGGTTTGTCCGAGCAAATCCATATCGTTCGACGATCCAAAACTTGTAAATGGAATTAAAAGATGGCAAATTAATTCGGAATCTTGCTTTACCTATTGGTGCAAAGCAGGCACCGATTGTGGTCGCTGCATGGCTTGTTGTCCATACTCACATCCCGATAATTTACTGCACAATTTCATTCGTTTTGGCATTAAAAATTCTGCTTTATTCAGAATGTTGGCAGTACATCTTGATGATTTCTTTTATGGAAGAAAACCCAAATCGGCAGATCTTCCGAACTGGATTCCAAAAAACAATACCGATTATTAATTCATCATTTAAGATAAAATAGAATAAAAAAGGCACAGAAATAAAATTCCTATGCCTTAACTAATCATTGAGTTTATAATCCTATCTACTTATACTCCTTTGCTGTTTTATAATCCTTGCATTTATAGTACAAATTGTAAAGAGCATTCTTCACATTCTTGTTCGGTTTTGCCTTGTATGCAATGAGTAACATTGGTTCTGCCTCTCGCATTTTTTTTCTGTAAACCGTCAATTTTTGTTTGCTTTTCTGGTAATCATCATTAGTTGGTTTTGCCAATGATTCATACGATTTTATTGCCTCTTCGAAATCCGAATTTGCCTTTAAAAACAGAATCATGCCCAAATTCATATTCGAACTGGCGTCATCAGGTTTTAATTCTATGGCCTTGCGGTATTCAGTTTTGGCACTTTCAATATCATTTAGTTGCTGATAAGAAACCGCTTTAAAATAATGATACTTGTGATTGCTTGGATACCATTCAATCAACTCATCGCATACAGGCAATAGCTTCTCAAATTGTTTCGAATTCATATACAGATATGACAAACTTTTAACAACCTTTCTGTACTCATGAGGCATATTTTTCTTTTTCGCCAAGAGAACAAATTCCTGCCCATTCACATCTTTCTCGGATTTGTAAATAGCTAAACACTTTGAGTAAAAACTTGGTCCTGGAGTTCCCATTTCCATGGCTTTGCGATAATTCTTTTTTGCCTCTTCAATATTTCCCAATTCTTGCTGACAAACACCAATATACCCAAAGGCCCATGATCTTTGCATTTCATCTCCAATACCACTATCTACCAATTTCTGATAATCGGTTAAAGCCTCTTGATAATTCTTTTCGAAAAACTTACTATTTGCTTTATTCAATTCGCTGTCAAAATCTTGAGCATTCAATATCAACGAAAATAAAACAAGTACTGATGTTAATATTCTCTTCATAATTTGTCATTAATGGTCATATAATATTGTGACGTTTAAATGCCCACCGAGGGTGAATAAAAATTCATTTATTTCACATTTAGACACAAAAAAACGCAGAAAGTTTATTTCTGCGTTACCATATTCTTAGTCTTAAAAGATTATTTTCTTTGTCGAACAGCTTCGTAAACCATTAACGATGCAGCTACCGATACATTTAGAGATTCAATTTGCCCTAGGATTGGCACTTTTACTTTTTCATCAGCCAGGCGAAGTAATGCCTCATCGATACCGGTATCCTCCGATCCCATAATAATTGCTGTTGCCAACGTTAAATCTGTATCAGTATAATAGTTTTCAGCCTTTTCTGTTGAAGCCACAATTCGAATTCCTTCCTTTTTCAGATTGCGCACAAGAGTTTTTAGATTCTGCACACGGCATACCGGAATTTGATACAATGCTCCGGCTGAAGTTTTAATTGAATCAGGAGTAATTTTAGCTGAATTCTTAAATGGTATAATAATCGCATCAACACCTGCACACTCAGCAGAACGAGCTATTGCTCCAAAATTTCTGACATCAGTAATCTGATCCAAAATTAAAATTAGAGGGACTCTTCCTTCAGCCATAATCTGTGGCACAACATCTTCAACTTCCTGGTAAGCAATAGGTGCAATTAAAGCAACAACACCTTGATTGTTTTTCTGGTTTAGTGAGTTGATTTTCTCAGCAGGAACAAATTGATACTCGACTGATTCGTCACGAATTATATCGAATAGATCTTGGTACAGACGACCAGTTAATCCTTTACGAATTAATACTTTTTCAATTTCTTTACCACTTTTAATCGCCTCCATTGTTGCTCTAATCCCGAACAACATTTCCTGTTTCTGTTTAGCCATCTATCTAATTTCTTGATTTTACATTTAATACCAGTTGCGGTTTTTCCTTATAGGTTAAGTATCGCCACAACCATTCCAATGGTCCCATCCTGTAATACTTCAACCATATATAAGATGAAGTCATTTGAAAAATCCAGATACCAAGCATCCAAAATAGCAACTCAAACCTGTTGAACTCACCGAATAATCCAAATCCGTAACTATAAAAAATGATGGAACAAATTACGGATTGGCAAAGGTAGTTTGTAAAAGCCAATCGACCAACTGCTTCGAAAGCTTTCGTTAAAAATTTCAACAGATTTAATTGATACACCAAAATGATTAAGCCAATGTATCCTAGCGTAGTAAAAATGCTCGAAAAGTAATTGTACTGATACCCATATTTGAAATAATGTACTACCTCCCATCTGTTTTGAGACATTTCCTGAACTCCATAATTGGAAATTAGCACACCTACTCCTATGCCCAAAACAGCCATTATAGCATAAAATATTTTCGATTTTTTTGCCGATAAGATTCCCTGATTTAAAAGTACCATTCCCAATAGCATCATCCCAGTAGTTCTCCATATGGATAGCATAAAGAAGGATCCTACCTGATAATTCATATTTAATTGAACTCTTTTAACAAAGATATCTAACCAGGAACCAATCTGATACAAATCAATTTCAGCAGATAATATTTCAGCCGAAGGTGAAAATTCAGCCATTGATTCTTCCAACATTTTTTCGGGCATGGTTTCAAACATACTTCCAATAGCATAAAAGAAAAACATTGGTACCAAATACAGAAACAGGAAAAGAACCAACTTCCATTCATCTTTCATTTTACGAAGCAGTACGGCAATTAAGCAATAACTGAATAAGCTACCAGAATATCGCCAAACCAAATAAAATAAGCGTGAATCATCCCAAAAAGCAGAAGCCACATCATTCTTCTGATGTGAATTTTCGAGCCATCAATTCCCTGGTCTGTCAAGCGATTAACAAATAGTAGAATACCTGCACCAAACAAAATGGAAAAAATACTCATGAATTTTAGCTCGGCAAAAACATGCACCAGCCAATAGGCAAAACTTTCCAACTCACTCATTTCTCCCAGTACCAACGGATTGGCAAATGATGCATTTGGCAAAGCAAAAAGCTGAATATTAATAAATAGAATTCCTAAAAGTGCGAAACCTCGCAAAATATCGAGAGAATGAATTCTTTCGTTTAGAGAAGTTGGAGCAGCATGTGGGTTTTGCATTTTTTCTTTCTAAGATAAGAAGATTCGAAGAAAGAGTCTCACGCAAAGGGCGGTAAGATTTATATTATAGAAGAACGCAAAGATTAACAGAATGATTATTTGTAAAATATCTAGTTTACATGTCTAGCATCTTGGAGATGCTTGACATGTTTATTCAAGTATTTAAATAGGAAGTTTTAAAATTCTCACTAAAACGCAAAAACCTTCTCGTATACCTACTTGTTTATCCTTTGAACTTACTCCCCTCTTTCAGCAATCAATTCCTCCAATTTCTCATGGAATTCTTCCCAGGCCATCATTTCATTTTCAAGATCTTTCTTGGCATCCTCATATTTGATAAAAAGAGATTGATCTTGCATTTTCTCTGGATTTGAAAGTAGATCTTCCATTTCAGCAATTTGCGCTTCAAACTTGGCTATATTTTCCTCAGCCTTGGCAACATTGCGTTCCATTTTGGTAATTTTCTTGCTTAACTCTTTTCTTTCCAGGTAATTCAATTTATTTTCCGAAGGAGCCTCTTCAACTTTCTCTTGAACCATCGCTTTTTTCACTTCCAACTCCTGAAGGTTTTCCATGCGTTTAGCTCTTAAGAAGTCATAAATCCCACCCAAGTGTTCTTTTATTTTTTTGTTGCCAAACTCATAAACCTTCGATGCCAATCCATCCAAGAATTCACGGTCGTGAGAGACTACAATAACCGTTCCTTCAAATTGTGACAAAGCCTCTTTCAACACATCCTTTGATTTCATATCCAAATGGTTGGTAGGCTCATCGAGCACCAATAAATTCACAGGCTCCAAAAGCAATCGAATCATAGCCAATCGAGATCTTTCTCCTCCCGAAAGCACTTTAACCTTCTTGTCTACATCCTCGCCGCGGAACATGAAAGCTCCTAGAATATCTCTGATTTTGGTTCGTACATCACCAACGGCAACATCATCAATTGTATCTAAAACCGTTTTGTTTTCATCCAAAAGTTGAGCCTGATTCTGCGCAAAGTATCCAATTTTTACATTGTGACCAACCTTGCAGATTCCCGTATGCTCCAACTCTCCCATCAACACTTTTACCAGAGTCGATTTTCCTTCTCCATTCTTCCCTACAAAAGCAAGCTTCTCACCTCTTTCAATTACAAATTCCAGCTCGCTTAAAACCAAATGGTCGCCATAAGCTTTACTCAAGTTTTTGGCTTCGCAAACCAAATCACCAGAACGGGGAGCAGGAGGAAATTTCAAGTTCAATTTCGACATATCTTCCTCATCCACCTCAATTCTATCAAGCTTTTCAAGTTGTTTGATTCTAGACTGAACCTGAACCGCCTTCGTAGCCTTATACCTGAATCGTTCGATAAAATCCTCAGTATCCTTAATCAGCTTTTGCTGATTGGTGTAGGCTTTCATCTGCTGTTCTCTGCGCTCGGCATGCAAAACAACATATTCAGAATAAGGAACTTTGTAATCATATATTTTTCCAACCGAAATCTCAACAGTTCTGTTGGTAATATTATCCAAAAATGCACGGTCGTGCGATACCAATACCACAGCACCTGGATATACTTTCAAAAAATCCTCTAACCACTGAATTGACTCAATATCCAAATGGTTGGTAGGCTCATCCAGGAGAAAAACATCCGGACGACGCAAAAGAATTTTAGCCAATTCGATACGCATTCTCCAACCACCACTAAATTCGTTGGTCTGACGAGTAAAATCGCTACGCAAAAAACCAAGTCCCATTAAGGTTTTCTCCGCTTCAGCATCAACATTTTCACCCCCCATCATGTGGTAACGGTCATTTTTATCGCTCAATCGATTAATCAGCTTCATGTAATCTTCCGATTCATAATCGGTACGCTCAGCGATTTCAGCATTAATTTTTGCAATCTCTTTTTCAAGACCCAACACCTCTTCAAAAGCAGAAAGAGCTTCCTCCATCACCGTTCTGCCATCAAAGTGGTTCATTTGCTGTGGCAGATAACCAATCTTAATCTCGGAAGGAACGGAAACATTTCCTTTTGTGGCTCCCTGTAACCCCGCAAAAATCTTAAGCAAAGTTGATTTTCCAGCTCCATTTTTTCCAACAAGGCCAATTCTGTCTCTCGAATTCACAAGAAAACTCACCTCTTTGAAAAGAGTAAAACCACCAAATTCAACTGTAAGATTATTTATAGAGATCATATTAATTCCGTTTTAAGATGTGGCGACAAAAATAATGAAGAATGAGCAATTAATAATTAGTAATGAATAATTAAATCATCTATCACAAAATATAAATTGCTCTTCAGAAATTCTAATTCGATAACTGCACACTGTTCACTGATGACTGTTCACTGATAACTGCCTTTTTCAACATTTCCGACTGAATGATATTCTCCTTCACCTCAGTCATTACAATATTTTCAGCTTCAGCAAAAGAAATATCATAAACACGATTTACTTTTGCATATTCTTTAGGGAAACGAGCCAATAGTTTGTCGTACAATCGATCAAGATCTTGCTTTTTAGGATTATGAAACTCCATTTTCAGTTCGAATCTGCGAATCAAAGCCTCATCAATCATGTCAATTTGATTGGTTGCTGCAATCATTACTGAATTCTTTGGCAAGTGATCCATCATCTGAATCATACCATTCACAACACGTTTCATCTCACTACTATCGGTATTGTCATAGTTTCTTTCCTTTCCCAAAGAATCAAACTCATCGAAAAACAAAACGGCTTCTTGCGTTTCAATCATTTTAAAAGCCGAAGCAATATTTCTTGAGGTCTCTCCTAGTTTCGAAGAAATAATATTGCCAAGATTTATAGTTTTGATTTTCTTATTCAATTTATTGGCAATTGCCTTTGCTGTCATGGTTTTACCACAACCAGATTTTCCGTATAACAAGATCTTATTGACTACTGGCAATCCATACTTTGTCAGAATTTCAACATGTTCGTACTCTCTTAAAAACTGAGAAATCTGTGAAAAAAGTTGTTCGTCAAAAACAACGTCGTTCATATCAACTTTCCCTTGGTTGGGTATAAAAAGATGATTCATGCTTAAATTTTGTATTTGTTGTGTTTTGTTGTTGTTTAGTTTTATGCTGCAAACTTAGTATTTTATTCTTAATCATAAGCAAGAGCATTTTGAGAGTTTTATGCATCAATCTGATTTCGATTAAAAATATCACATTAAAGAAAGAGGAGAACATTTTAAGTCCTCCTCTTTCTTTTATTTCTTCTGCGAATAGTCTTTATGAATCGCTTTTTCAAATTCTATCCAATGCTCACTCGTCATCCTATCAGGTGTGAACAAGCAAATTCCTGTAGCACCATTCACCATCGATTGACGAATGCTTCGCCAATTTCCTCAGGCAACAAACCGTGATTTTCAGGATCAGCTTCTTTTGATTTTCTATCTGGATTGGGACAAATAAACAAACCACTGTAAACGGGTCTTTCACCATTCACACTCTCTACAGATTCCTTACACATTTTGCCTATCCATTCGGTTCCTTCCAAGTAAAAATCATTGTAATTCATTGGCAAAAATGCATCCAAATTCCACTGATTCCATTCCTGACGAACCATTTTAACCGCATGTGAATATGGTCCTGGAAATACTGCTGCCGTAATGTCTTTACCTTGGGCATGCACATCTTCAACCAAACGATTTACGATTTTTGTGATCAAATCCTGACGAAACTTTTTCCACTCTTGCAAATCTCTTGCCATAGCCTGATCAGTAATTTCAAGCCCTGTTTTTTCTTTAAAATCAGACTTACACTTATCGCAATAGCAATAATCAAATTCTGGATATTCCTTATCCATTACCAATCCGTACTTATCCCACAATCCTTTTGCAAGAATTACATCCGGGAAACGAATATAATCCAAATGCACACCATCAACCTCTGGCAATCGAGCAATAGTTACATATAGGTTTGAAAGATATTTGTATACCTCCTCCTTGTTAGGACACAAAAAAGTATAATGATCTACATAGGCTGGTTTGTCGTAGGCCGACTCTCCATTTCCATTTACGGCATACAATTCTTTTGGAATATTTTTATCTCTGCCTTGAACCATTGTTGGTATCCAGGTATGAAATTCCAATCCTACCTCTTTGGCAATCTTTCCCACTCGTTGATATACGGCTGGATCATGACCTCCATTGTACATCAAACCATCAATTCCTTTTTCTTTTAAATCAGTGAATTTTTGTAAAAGTTGGACATCGGTTTCTTCGCCCGGACCTCCAAGCCATGCAAAACATGGAACTTTAGTTGACTGTTGTGTACCGCACGACACCAACAACAACAAACTGATAACAGCAAGTAGCTTGTTCATAGTTAAATTATAAAAAAGATTTTTGGCTTTGGAATACTGGCTAAAGATAGCAAATTTAAAGTAAGAAGTATTTGAACAGAGTATCAGAAAATGTAATACGACTTTTTGACTATTTGACTTTTTGACTATTCGACTTTTCGACTATTCGACTTTTTATATCTTTGTGCCCAAATTAAAATTCTAAGACAAGTGGGAAGAAAAAGAAACAGAAAACCCCTTCTGCAAAACATTAAAATTGAGAAGTTAGCCGCCGAAGGAAAGGCCATCGCAAAAGTGGATGAAAAAGTATTGTTTGTAACAAACGTAATTCCAGGCGATGTAGTGGATGTACAGGTTACCAAAAAACGCAAAAGTTATATGGAAGGTAATCCTGTTTTCTTTCACGAGCATTCTTCATTAAAACAAGATGCTTTTTGCGAGCATTTTGGTGTGTGTGGTGGATGCAAGTGGCAAAATTTACCTTACAAAGAACAATTAAAGTTCAAGCAACAAGAAGTAATCGACAATTTGGAAAGAATTGGTAAAGTTGAATTGCCTGAGGTAAATCACATTTTGGCATCAGCCAAAACCGAATTCTACCGTAACAAATTGGAATATACTTTCTCTAGTAAAAGATATTTAACCAATGAGGAAATTGCCAGCGGTGAAGATTTAAACCGTACTCCGGCTGTTGGTTTTCACGTGCCTCGATTGTTCGATAAGGTTGTTGACATCAACAAGTGTCACCTGCAACCAGAACCATCGAATGCCATCAGAATGGCCATTAAGGAATTTGCTTTTGCCAATGATTTAAGCTTCTTCGATATCCGCAATCACGAAGGATTCTTAAGAACCTTAATCATTCGAACTGCATCTACAGGCGAGAATATGGTAATTGTTACTTTCTACCACGAAGATGTGGAAAAGAGAGAAGCATTACTGAATCATTTGGTTGAAAAATTCCCTGAAATCACATCTTTAATGTATGTGATCAACGAAAAGGCAAATGATACCATTACCGATCAGGAGGTAGTATTGTTTAAAGGACGCAATCATATCTTCGAGCAAATGGAAGATTTGAAGTTTAAAATTGGTCCAAAATCCTTCTACCAAACCAATTCCGATCAAGCTTACGAATTGTACTGCAAAACTCGAGAATTTGCTCAGCTAACAGGCGACGAAGTAGTTTACGATTTGTACACAGGAACTGGAACCATTGCCAATTTCGTAGCCAAACAAGCCAAGCAGGTTATTGGTATTGAATACGTACCTGAAGCCATTGAAGATGCTAAGGTAAACTCTGAAATCAACGGAATCAACAATACAAAATTCTTTGCTGGCGACATGAAAAAGGTACTGACCAAAGAATTTATCGAGCTTCACGGTCAACCTGATACCATGATTGTTGATCCACCACGTGCCGGAATGCATATTGATGTTGTGGAAACCATTCTACACGCAGCTCCAAAACGCATTGTTTATGTAAGCTGTAACTCGGCGACTCAAGCTCGCGATTTAGCACTAATGGACGAAGCCTACAAAGTAACCAAAGTACAAGCTGTCGACATGTTCCCACACACTCATCATGTGGAGAACATTGTGCAGTTGGAGAAACGTTAAGTTTTTCATCCTTAAAATATTAAAAGCTCGCAGAGATATTCTTTGCGAGCTTTTCTTTTTATACAGTATGATATAAAGTATCATCAGATACTTCCAATAATCTTACAACAGTATTTAGTTGAAAGGAGACTTTTATATTTCATTAAATTATCATTTTCAATTATTACAAAAATAATAAAAGACTAGCCCATGTTTATCACTGAATTATTAAATTTGATTCACACACTAAAATCCATAAGCAATGAATAATATTAAAATTGATTTTGCTCCTACCAAACAACATTTAAAAGAAATAGAAAATTGGTTAATCGATGAAGATTTAAAAACAGATGAAGGATTTTATTGCAATTGGGATACAATAGTTTATCATTTTGAAAACAATGAATTAATAATCGCAATATTAGACAATAAAGTTATCGGTTTCATTGTATATTATTTTAAAGAATATTCCGCATATATTGACATTGCTGAAATACATCCTGACTATAGAAAGAAAGGATACGGGACATTTTTAGTGAATAAATCATTAGAGTATTTTATTTCTAAAGATTCAATGTATGTGGAATTACATTGCAGCCCTGACTCATCAAATACATATTGGCAATCTATTGGTTTTACCATGTTCGACATGATAGGTAAAACAATGGCATTTAAACCTCTTATTAAAACTTTAGAGATAGCTAACGAAATATCAGATAACAGAATAGAACTATATTGTGTTAGAGGTTATAATCCAAACAGACATACAACAAATTTAATCTGGAATTTGGAATTTAAAGAAGGCACTAAACAATTAATAAATCCTATTATTTATCCAAGTATGAGTTTTTACGTTTTGAGATGGATTAAAGACGGTAAACCCATAGAAACTGATGAAGTTAAATATTTCCAAAACAGAAATATAATAGTTAGTAGTTGCGTGATTATAAAAGAATTGAATGAAAATTTAATCAATGACTATGCATACTAACGAAGAAATTTTTAAAAGAAGAAAAAAAATATTTTATGGTACTATGTTAGAGTTTGATATGCTACTTTCAAAACTTAAAGTTGTAACCGAAAATAACGATTTAAAAGATAAAAGAGTCGGCATATATAATCATTGCTTAAAATTTTATAATTGCATTGAAGACTTAATTGTTTTATCCGAAAACAACGGTTCTATTCAATCTCTAATAACCTTAAATAGAATGATAGTAGATAATTCTGCTATCTTATATTTATTGACTTCCCACTCTACTAAAAATGAACAATTACTAAGATATTATTTATATCTTTTTGATGCTTTAAAAACACGCTCACAATCATTATCTGATTTTTTCGAAAAGTGTAGTGGTTTGCCCCCAGAACCAATTTATAATAATGTAATATCAGCCTTAGAACAAGATTCAAAGGATATGAAACAAATTATTGAAATGCTAACAAAAGGTGGCATTTATGATATGGTTGACCCAATAATAATAGAAAAATTAAACTGGAAATTTAAACTCTCAAAACAAGAATAGTAGAAATCAATTTAGTTGGGTTGAACTGTACCAATTAGCAAGGATACCAGAAAACTTTTCATTAATGATTCAAAAGTACCACTCCCAACATGTACACGGTCTTGGAATTAGCTTAATGATGAAAAAAAATGATAACAATATTTCAATGTTAATCTCTGTTTTTGATGTTACAAATGCTTTATTATGGAATACACTTAAAATCCTTCTAAATACATATAGCGATATAATAAGCAAAGATATTCTACATGAAAAGACTGTTAGAATGATAAATACATTTTGGAATGATTCTTCTAATCAAAAATAAATCAATACGCCTAAAGACTCTGAAAGATTATACACCTCGCCTAAAGAATATTTAACCCATAAATATTGCACTCTATTATTTTTTTCTTAATTTAGTTTATCAATATCATTAACAACGCAAAATAACTACAAAACTAACCAACACTGCTACAATATTTACAAATGAAACACACAATTAACATAGAAAAATACACCTCCACCCCCAATCAAAGCATAAACTCAAATACTGTTTCCCAAAAACCATTCCTTGTATTACCAAACGAGCGTCCTCCAAACTTCATCGCTTAGTATTTGTACAAGGAAACACTGCCTTTTAGCATCATCACCTATCTTTTGCCCAAAAGCACACTGCCTTTGTACAAAAGAACGCTGCCTTTACCAAAGGGAACGCTGCCGCAATGCAAGAGCACCTTGCCTTTGTACATGGGAACGCTGCCTTTACACATGGGCACCTTGCCTTTACCCATGGTAACGCATCGTACATATACCTTTAAAAAACAACCCTTTAATCATACAATTACTAACCAGTTAAATGTTGAATTTAAAATTTTAAACAATGAACAAAAGAAAAACCCGTTCAGAAGTTCAGGTACTGGAATCGTACCGAATTGCTTTAACAAATGTTGAACTGCAACCAGAAATTGCTGCTACCATGGCAGAGTTTGGCTATACTACCGAAGTAATAGCCGAAGGGAAAACATTATTAAGCGAAACCCAAAATGCATGGAACTTTAACAAGCAAGAAGACAACGAAACCCTCGAGGCTTATGCCATTTTCAGCGAAAAAGACAGTGCATTAGATGGATCTTACAACCTACATCGCAAAAAAGCGAAAGTGGTTTTCCGCAACGATAATGTGATGCTACAAAAATTGGCCTTAAGTGGTCGTACTCCAAAAGCTTATGCCAGCAAAGTAGCTACAATGAAAACATTTTATTCTGAAATTATCGCTGATACCGAAATTCAAACAAAACTGGCTCGTTTAAAATTCCCAAAGGAAGAAGCAGATGCTGGAATGACAGCAATTTTGGAACTCGAAGCCTCACGCACAGCCTACTTGCGCGAAACCGGAGAATCGCAAGAAGCAACTCAAGCCAAAGATGCTGCTTTTGACAAACTAGATAAATGGATGCAGGAATTTTACGCGGTTGCGAAAATTGCCATGGATGACAAACCACAATTACTAGAAGCTTTAGGAATTTTAGTTCGAAACTAACAGTACATTTTTTTTTATTTTTCAGATAAAAAGTAAACCGAAACCTTCTGACAATTGTCATCTTGGTTTCGGTTTATAAATTTATTTTAATACCAAAGTTTTTATTCTCCCGCTCTTTTCGGGATTGTGAAACTAAATTTTGAACCTTGTCCAACATCCGATTCTACCCACAATTCACCTCCCAATAACTCAACAATATCTTTCGAAATAGATAGTCCCAACCCTATTCCACCATGTTGTCTGGTAAGGTGGTTTTCGATCTGTCTAAAACGGCTAAAAATAATCTTCTGATGCTCCGGAGATATTCCTATTCCTGTATCCTGCACATAAAATAGAAAACTATCTTTTAAACTTTCACAACCAATAATAATCTCACCCTCTTTGGTAAATTTAATGGCATTACCAATCAAATTATTTAAAACCTGTAACAGTTTACCTTTATCAGTATATATTTCCAAATCCGAATTAAACATGTAATCCAACTTTACACTTAACTTCTTTTTTTCAGCCTCAACAGAATGAAGATTTTTTAGCCCAAATAAAAATGGATCAAGATAAATACGATCTACATTGATTTGTAATTTCTTTGCCTCCAACAATGAAGCATCCAATATATCATCCATAATACTCATTAGCTGATTTCCACAATCTTTTATTATGGTAGCATATTCTTTTCGCTCTTCATTTGTTAAGTCTACATTACCAATAAAATCGGCAAATCCAAGCAAACCATTTAGTGGAGTCCTAACTTCATGACTAAGATTAGCCAGGAAAGCCGTTTTAAGCCTGTCATTTTCTTCTGCCTTAATCAGTGCTTGTGTTAATTTAGCTTCAATATGCTTTTTTTCAGTAATATCTAATCCAACTTTTAGATATCCTACAATACAATTCTCATCATCAAACACAGGTGAAATGGAAGCCGATTCCCAAAAATAACTAGAGTCTTTACGTTTGTTATAAAATTCTCCTTTCCACTTTTCTCCTGATGATATTTTCTGCCACAAATCTTTGTAAACAATAGCCGAATGTTTGCCTGATTTTAAAATCCTTGGATTTTCTCCTATTAGCTCTTCCAAATCGTACCCAGTTACCTTGCAGAATATCGGATTTACATATTCTATCTCCCCATTGGTGTTTGTAATTACTATTGCTGCCGGACTTTGCTCAACCGCATTTGATAGTTTAGTTATTTTAAGCAAGTTCTTATTTCTCTCAGTCACATCTCGTATTACAGAATGCAAAAGTTCTTTCCCATCAACCATTACAGCACCTGATGAAACTTCAACATCTTTAATTTCTCCCGATGCAATGCGATGTTGAGCTTTAAAAATTGTTTTTGAGTTCGTTTTAGCTTTCTCAATATTATCCCAAACAGAAATTTCTCCTGCAATATTTAAATCCCAAATTTTAAGATTTAACAATTCTCTTTTTGAATAGCCATAGAACTCACAAGCACTTTCATTCACATCTTTTATCAGCCCATTTTCTGGCGATACAAGCATCATTACAGATGAACTACCGTAAAAAATATTCTTGTACCTATTCTCCACCTCACTTAACTTCTCCTTTAATTTTACCTTATCAGTTAAGTCAACCGCCGAAATCACAAACTCCTTATCATTTATAGGGAAAGAATCTACGTAAATGTATTTTCCTATATCTGAATGATAAGAATAAAAACTAGTGCTTTTGAAATCATTGATCACCGATTTAAAGTAAGCAATCCATTCAGGTTCAGTATTTGGAAACAATTCCAACATAGTCCTTCCAATAGCATAGTCTTTAGAGATTTCTATAATTTCTTCATTTGCCTTATTCATATCCTTGTAAAGTAAATCCACCAATTCTCCTAATTCATTCCTAATTGGTTCAAAAATTGCTATAGCTGAATTTGCCGCTGAAAAAAGTGTTTTGTACTTCATTTCACTTTTTAGCAATTGCTCTACAAGTTTCTTGTTTTCTATTTTATATTCGTCTAAAAAGAACTTATTCTTTCCTTCCTCATACAATGTATTTAAATCAGATTCAATGAGCTTTCGGAATCCTCTAAACAAGTTTTTCATATAGGAATCCAATTTTATTTTCTCCTCATCTACAACATATAAAACTCCAAACAGATCTCCATTCGAAAATTTAATAGGATACCCCAGATAGTTTATGTTGTTATAATTTTCCCGTACAAAATCATCAAAACAAATTTCTTTTTTGAAACCTAAAAATTTGTCATGATTCAAAATATCCAACCATCTTTGAATTTCTAACCTTAATGCCTTGTTGTATAAATTGCTTTCTAATAATAGCTCGATATTTGATTTTTTAACCTGAACAATAATAACCTTTGAAATATTGAACGTATTTGAAATGAGATTCAACACATCTTGCCATTTGTTCAAAATACTACTTGAAATCTTATAATTTACAACTTCATACATAATGTATCATTCATTTTAGGAATAGAACAAACTGTCAAATAAGAATAATCACAACGGACACTCAAATCAACACAGACTCTAATTGCCGTCCTAACAATCAATAACAGAATAAAATTCTCATCACCAACAATAATAATTGACACCTAAAGTTAAATAAATACACATGCTATACAAACATAAATTGCAAATAAAATCTATCTGCAATTTACGTCGTATATGCCATTGTACCTTTAATAAATACATATCTCCACCCCAAAATACATTCAGATCCCTTCATTATAAAAGTTCAACCTACAATTTTATATTTTGCTGATTATATCGAGATTGCATTCTACACCTCTAAGTCTAAACCCTCTTCAACTTCCACCTTCCGGTTTTAAACCAATACAAAGCAATTAATGTTAAAATTGCTTCTGAAATAATGATGGCATAAAATACGCCATTTTGGTTCCAGGCAAAGTGAATTGCCAGCAAATAAGCAACAGGAATTTCTACAATCCAGAAACTAATCAGGTTCAATAGTGTTGGAGTTTGTGTGTCGCCAGCTCCATTAATAGAGTTCAGCAAAACCATCCCCATTCCGTAAAAAATAAATCCGCAGCTAATAATTTTTAGCGCTTGAATTCCATTTACTACAATCCCCTGATCATCGGTAAATAATTCAATAAAATAAGCTGGGAACAAGAAAAATATTATTCCTATTAAACCAAGAAACGCAACATTAATTCTTCCTGCAGCCCATACCGATTTTTCGGCACGTTCCGGTTGATTAGCACCTAGATTTTGTCCCACCAAAGTAGCTGCTGCATTGCTCAATCCCCAGGATGGCAAAAGAATAAATATCAAAATACGGATTGCAATGGTATAACCCGCAATGGCAGCACTACCAAACTCTGCCATAATCCTCATCAAACCAATCCAACTTGAGGTTGCAATAATGTTCTGTCCTATTCCTCCAAGCGACAGTTGAACCAGTTTCTTTATGGTTTTCCATCGCAAGCTAAAATGCTCTATTTTGATGTGTATCTTTCCTCTTCCTTTAATCAGGAGAACAAACTGGTATATCACAGCCAATCCTCTACCAATGCTAGTTGCAATTGCAGCTCCTTCAACGCCCATCGCAGGAATTGGTCCTAAACCAAAAGTCAATAATGGATCAAGAATGATATTTAAACAGTTGGCAATAATCAAAACACGCATGGAAAGGGCAGCATCTCCCGCTGATCGGAATATCGCATTGTTAATAAACAGCAACATGATAATCATGTTACTGCTCAGAATAATGCTTGCATAACCCGACATCTCATTCACAATGGTGGAATTTGCTCCCATTAATCGCAGCAAGTCTTTCGAAAAGAAAATTCCTACTATCGCGATAAAAACTGATGCTATCGCTCCGGTTACAATGGCCTGTGCTGAGACTTTTGCAGCTTTCTCGAACTTCTTTTCACCAACTCTTCGAGCTACCAAAGCTGTTGTTGCCATCGATAAACCAAATCCTATGGCATATACAATGGTGGTTATCGATTCAGTAATCCCTACAGTTGCGACTGCATCATCGCCAAGTTGGGATACAAAAAAGATATCAGCTATAGCAAAAACCGATTCAAAGACCATTTCCAATACCATGGGTATAGCCAGCATAAATAATGCTTTCCCAATTTTCCCATTGGTATAATCTCTTTCTTCGCCCGATATGGCATCCTTAATTATTTTCCACAATTGCCTCCCTCGGTCAATTGCTTTTACTCGTATATATTTCTCTTTTAAATTGCTATAATGTTGCATTTTCGTTTTCGCTTATGATGATGAATTAAACTCATTATTTTTACTTTTTCCTCGAAACATTTTCCTGTTTCAAATTTCACGAGCTCCACAAATGGGGCACAATAATTCATAGTTGTGCTCATAATTTTTCCTCCATTAAATTTTTAGGTGTACAAAATTCGTATCGGGCGGCTTACGCCTCCGTTACTTCTTAATTAATAATATCTATAGAATAAGGAAAGCCTAAGCTGTTTAGCTCAGATAATTGCAAGGTGAATTTGTGACAAATATATTCATAGCTTTCCTCCGTTTTTGCGTGAGTACCACAAATATAAATCAATTTATCCAAATCGCAACAAATATTTCTCCAATACTGTTAATTTCAGTCAGAAACATGACCTAAGCTAACAAATATTCTTTTTTATGCTCTAAATTTTATGTAGTATTGAGGTCTTGCAACAAACCAAATAAATCGTAATAAAAATGAACAAGATCATTGTATCAGCCTTGGCTATAATACTAAGTGCAAATCTTTGTTTTGCTTCCTCAACCAAGGATAACAAACAAAAAACAATTAAAAATTGGTTGATTTCGGATGCTATAGAACTACACCTTCCTGCATTCAACACTACCGAGGATTTTAGCGGAAGTACTTTCGAACTAAAAAATCTTTTACAGGAAAACCAAATGGACCTTTGTAAAATTGCTCCTAATGAATCGGACAAACTGAACTGGAACAATGAGCAATTGACCTGGAAAAAGAAAAGTGCCAATTCTAAAGGTTTTCTTTCTTTACCAAATAAGGAAAACAAATTGTACTATCTGGTTTCATACCTAAACACTGATCAGTGGAGTGAAGTTGAGCTATCGTTGAAAAGCTTCCCTATGATTGAGGTTTATGTGGATGGCGAAAAGCAATTGTCGCAATACAAGCATGAAGCCGATAAAGCCAAGGAGTCGAGCAAAAGTTTAAAACTGGAGCAAGGACACCACAAAATTGTTGTGAAAATTCTGAGCAGTTCTAAGAACAATCAGTTTCAACTTGCTTTAAAATCAAAAAATGATGCAAAAGTTGATCATTTTGAATTGAGCCTTTCTCCAAAGCAATTTATGGATATCAACAAAGTTTTGGATGGCACAAAAGTGCAAAGCACAGCTGTATCATTTGATGGCAAGTATGCCCTAATTTCTTACAGCCGCACCTTACCCCCATCAGACAAAAGTGAGAACTGGAAAGAAATCCAAGAAATTGAAACAGGTAAAATTCTTTACACCTTCAGAGGAACACAACTTTCAAACATCAACTGGTTACCAACCGGAAATCAAATTTCTTATACCCAGAAATACAACGACAAAGCATCTATTTTTGTTTTCGATTTTGAAAAGAATACCGAAAAGCAAATTGCTGAAAATATTGAAGATTTCTCTTCTTACACTTGGGCTCCAAACGGAAAATTTATTATCTACAGCGTAGGAAAAAGCAATTCTGAAGACTGGAAAATGAAGAAATTCCAAGGAATGGAAGACCGCTTACCATGGTACAGATACAGATCATTCCTGTACAAATTGGATGTTGCAAGTGGTGTAAAACAACGCCTAACTTACGGAACTTTAAGTACCGATTTAGCTGATATTAATGCTGATGGAAAGAACATCCTGTTCACAACTTCGCGTCCTGATTACAGTGGCTACCCATATTTTAAGCAGAATCTTTACCAAATGAATATTGAAACTTTTAAGGTGGAAAGCATTTGGGAAGACAAGTTGACCGCTGGTCAGGCTCAATATTCTCCTGATGGCAAACAATTGTTGGTGCAAGGAGGTCCTTCTTGTTTTGGTAAGATTGGTGAAAATATTGGCAATCATCCAATAGCAAACAATTACGATGGACAGCTTTACATTTACGATTTGACTTCGAAAAATGTAGATCCTATCACCTACAATTTTGATCCTGCAATTGATGCAGCAATTTGGAATAAATCTGATAATAAGATTTACATTAAAGCACAAGACAAAGACTACGTAAAACTATTCAGCTATGATATTGCGTCGAAAAAATTCACTGAATTGAATTCGAATTCGGATGTGGTTCGTGGTTTTGACCTATCGAAAAATGGAAAAACAATAAGCTATGTGGCATGTGGAATTTCAAGCCCATATAAAGCATTTACTTATGATATTGCTTCTAAGGCAAATCATGTAATCGCAAATCCTGAAAAGAATCATCTGAAGAATGTGATGTTCGGCAAAACCGAAGATTGGAACTTTACCAAAGAAGATGGAACTACGATTATTGGTCGTGTTTACTATCCTCCTAATTTCGATTCCAATAAAAAATATCCTCTGATTGTAAACTATTACGGCGGAACTTCTCCTGTAGAAAGAAGCTTTGGAGGTCGTTATCCTCTAAATATGTATGCAGCTATGGGCTATGTGGTATACCTACTACAGCCTAGTGGTGCTACCGGATTTGGACAGGAATTCTCGGCTCGTCACCAAAACAATTGGGGAATTATTACGGCTGATGAAATTATTAATGGAACCAAGAAGTTTATCAAAGAACATTCTTTTATCGATGCCGACAAAGTTGGATGTATCGGAGCTTCATATGGTGGTTTTACCACTCAGTTGCTACAAACCAGAACCGATATTTTTGCAGCAGCCATATCTCATGCTGGCATTAGTGATATTACTAGCTATTGGGGCGAAGGATATTGGGGATATTCCTACAGCATGAATGCTACAGGTAAATCATTCCCTTGGAACAGAAAAGACATTTATGTAGACCAAAGCCCATTGTTTAATGCAGATAAAATTACAACTCCAATGTTATTGCTTCATGGCAGCCAGGATACCAATGTACCATTGGGGGAAAGCATTCAAATGTATCAGGCTTTAAAATTGTTAGGAAAAGATGTGGAATTTGTACAGGTAAAAGGTCAGGATCACTTGATTCAGAACTACAACAAACGCATTCTTTGGAACAATACCATTTTTGCATACTTTGCAAAATACTTAAAAGATCAACCACAATGGTGGGATGAATTGTATCCTGATAAGAATTTATAAACCTTAATATCAAAAGAGATTGGCAAACGTTAATCTCTTTTTTTTTAACTCAACTGTTTTGGGGAAGTCATTTTTTTTTCAGAATTGCCTTCCCCAAGTTGGGGAGGGTCTCTTTTTTTTTTAAAACAAGCTTCCCCAAGCTGGGAAATGGCCATTTTTAAAAACGATACCCTTTCCCAGTTTGGGGAAAGGCCCTTTTTTCTACAATCACGTTTTCCCAGCTTGGGAAAGGTCTATTTTTTTTCAATTCTAGCTTTCCCAACTTGGGGAAAGCTTTTATTTTTCAGTTTGCATTTTCCCAGCTTGGGGATGGTTCTTTGATTAGGAGAGTAGGTTTCCAAAAATAAGAATACATCCATTTTCTCATAGACAGAAACTAAGTCATTATCAATAATGATAAACTCTATTGATGCTTATGTGAATAATACTTACTTTTAAGAATCAAAAATTAAAAGAACAGAATATGTTAATAGTTATATCACCTGCCAAAACATTAGACTTTGAATCTCAAGTAAAAACAGATATTTATTCGGAAGCAAGTTTTACGAAAGATGCTGAACAATTAATTAAAATTCTTCGCAAACTTAAAGTTGATGAAATTGGAGATTTCATGGGAATCAGCCCCAAGCTGGCTCAGTTGAATTTTGAACGTTTTCACCAATGGAACTTGCCTTTTACACCCGATAATGCCAAACAAGCATTACTGGCCTTTAAAGGCGACGTTTATACCGGAATTGATGCAGAAAGTTTAAGCGATACTGATTTTGAAAATGCACAATCGCAATTGCGTATTCTTTCCGGTTTGTATGGTGTACTAAAACCTATGGATTTAATTCAGGCTTATCGCTTGGAGATGGGTAAAAAACTCGAAAACAAAAAAGGGAAAGACCTGTATGAGTTTTGGGGAGATAAAATCACAAAATCCATTAACAAAGATTTAAAAGAATACGACCACAAGCATTTAATTAACCTGGCATCGAATGAGTATTATAAATCGATAAAGGCAAAACAAATAAATGCCAAAATCATTACCCCAGCTTTTAAAGATTTGAAGAATGGACAATACAAAATGATCAGCTTCTTCGCTAAAAAAGCACGAGGATTAATGACTCGATTCATTATTCAGAATGAAATATCCAATCCTGAAGACCTAAAAGCTTTTGATTTAGATGGATATATCTATAACCCAAACTTATCAAAAGATAATGCTCCTGTTTTTACTCGTGATCATTAGAGAAAATTTACATTATTAAAAAGAGTTTTAAGTCTTGTTTTTGCTCTCAATTTTTACTATGTTTAAGTATAAGACAATCCGAGTATTAACCCCATAATCCTTCTGCATATGACCACTGAAAACTATGTTGTAAAGTATGGTAGTCTTCTAAAAGAAGAAACCCTGGAAGTTATTGATGATAAAATATTGCCTAATACCATTGTTTTGGAAGCAACAAATCCGTTTCCTGGATATTATGAGTATTACGATGGTTTTCAGAAAGATGTTCAACCTCATTATATTTATTTGGTATTAGATAGAAGATATGATTTAGAAGAGTTTACTCGAGCTACGCAAAAAATAATGAGCTATTTCGAGGCAAAGTTCCACGCTGCAATTGGTAACATTACCATTTATAACAGTGTGTACTATGTAATTCGTATCAGAAGACTTAGTAATTACGATCAAGTTAAAGAATTACAGGAGTGTTATCAATCTGAAGGAATTATTTTTAAGACAAATGGTTCTATTCCTCACAATTCTAAAGCAATGATTCAATTGGATAAGTTTTTTGCTTTGGATATAATCGAGGATGGATACTTTAAAGATCATATTGAACCAAATCATGGATATTTTACCATTCCACAAAAGCTAAGCTGGAAGCAATTTGAGCAATTAACCAAAAAAGTGAAATACAACATGGAGATGATTCATTTCGATGTTTCTTTGGGCTTTATTTATGACCACTTTAAAGCTGTTGATATGATCAGAGTTTATGCTGAGAACTTGAATCTGGATTTAATGAAGAAAATTAGAGACAAATACATTGAAAGAATAAAATAGAGAATACAAAACAAAAAGGAGGTTTTCAAAATTGAAAACCTCCTTTTTTATACAATATTTTCTTAAAATACTGGTGCTCGAACTGCTTTAATTCTTTTTCGTCTATCCTTGGTGGTAACAAGCGGAAAAGAGAATGATATTTCATGCGCTCCAGTATTCGTATGAATTAACTTAGAAATGGCGTAATCGTAGCTGTAAGCAACTTTAAAGCGCTCGGTAACGAATCCTGCCATGGCAATAAAAGAGTCGTAATTTGGCTCAAAATTCTGATTAAACCACAATCCGAAAACTATAGAACTCTTACTTGCATACAATCCATAGTTCATCTGAGAAAAATCTCCTTGTTGCTGATAAAGCAATGCTGGGGCAAGAATCCAATTATCGGCATATCTTCTGCTTCTTCCTCCCAACACAAATTCGGCACCAGCATGAACTGTATATTTGGTTTGCAATTTGTCTTCCTGTTCGTCATCAAAACTTAAATCTGGTTTAGCCAAGTGATGAGCTGCAATACCAAAATAAAAATCTCTGTAGTAAGCTATCGATCCCAATGAGAAATCCCATCCATCTTTTCTCCTGTTTATAGGGTCACCTGAAGAATTGTGTGGAAATATGTTCCCATAAATAGGAGAAACCTGATCAGGAAATACAAGGTTCTGCCAATCTACCTTTTTTTGCATAAAAGCTGCCTGAATCGCTGGACGAATTACAAAATCATCAGTTATTCTCAAATAGAATGAGTACATCCCTGCAAAAGTGGTTGTTTTTAATGCTCCATCTCCCTGATCATCCTGAATAACCATAACGCCTACTCCCCCATTTAAAGTCTCGTAAAAGTTATCGAATGCTACACTGTAAGTAACGTACGGAAGATCTAAATTAGGCCATTGGTTACGATAGTTTAAGCTAACATTTGAGTTATTTGTAGATCCTGCCAAGGCTGGATTCAGATAAAGTTTATTTGCATAAAACTGAGAAAATCGGATATCTTGAGCAAAGCTTTGTACCAACGATCCAACAAATAATACGCAAAAAACAATCAGAGCTTTTTTCATCTATTCTCAATTTATAACTCTAAAGAGTTATTCAAGTTAAAAAGTGATTCGGACCATTGGTTATAAGTCCGAAATCACTTGTAAAATAAATTTATTTTATTGATAAAATAAAACCTTTTCCCAATTATCTGATCAACATGAAGGTTCCCTGGTTGGTAAGGTCGCCATTAATAAACACCATCCAAACATATGCTCCTGCCGGACAAAGCTTGCCTTTGTATTTACCATCCCAACCACCGTTGCGACCAACCTCGTTGGTCTTATACATTAATTCTCCCCAACGGTTATATATATACATTTCAAATTTCTCAATATCGTAATTGATATCTTTCAAATAAAATTTGTCGTTATCATTACTCGAATTTGGAGTAAATGCATTAGGAGATTCAATACCTACAGGTTTCACTTCCACATCCACAGAATCTTTGGAAATACAGCCTAAGTTATCTGTTACTGTCAATTTATATTTACCTGTTTCGGACACCTCATATCTTTGAAGAATACTACCTTCCTTGCCATCTTCCCATTCAAAGTTGTAAGGAGAATATTCCAAAGGAAGATTTGGAGCTAATGTTACAGTTTGTCCTTCAAAAATTGTTACTGGTCGGTCTTTGACAAGTTCAATCTCTCTAGGTCCAGTATAAATCAAATTATTCCTTAAATCTGGTTTTGGAGTTGGATTTATTACAAAATTTTGTTCATCGCCACAACCATATTTGTTCTCTACTGTTAACAAGTATTTACCTGGCTGATCAATTGTTCTATTAATATCCGTATAACCATCTTCCCAAATAGGATTTTCCATTCCTGCGATATTCACTTCGAATTTTTCACCCTCACAAGCAAACTTATCTTCTTCCAATTTAGGATCAGCTACCATATTTACAATAACCTCTCCTTCGGCATCACAACCATAAAGGTCGGTCACACTAATCTTATAAGTATACGTTCCTTCAGGAGCATTTACAATCTTTGGACTTCTTGTATTAGGATCATCTAAATGATCTGGATTCGTCCAGGTAATTTCACCTGCATCACCTACAATATCGGTTAGCAATTGTAATTGGTTACACTGACCAACTGTGGTGTCGGAAATCGTGGTTACAATAGGTAGAGGAGATACTGTAAGCTCAACTAAATCCATATTTGTACAACCATGTTCATCCATAACTGTTGCAACCAACACCTGCGATTTTCCGGGAGTAAATGTGGGAGTCATCGAATTCGCATCATCCAAATCTGCTGCCGGTGACCATTGAATATTACTTTCCTCCGTTTCTGCACTTAATTTAAAAGGCTTACAGCTACCAATTGTAATATCATCCGTAATGTTAACGGTTGGCAATGGATCTACACGTAAAATTGTTTTTGATGTTACATTAGAACATCCGTTTTCATCTGTATAAGAGTAATGAACATTATAGGTTCCTGCTCCTCTTTCTGCAGGATCAAATACTTCTTCTGAAATATCATCTACCCAATAA
Source organism: Marinifilum fragile JCM 15579 (assembly GCF_001310955.1). GTDB lineage: Bacteria > Bacteroidota > Bacteroidia > Bacteroidales > Marinifilaceae > Marinifilum > Marinifilum fragile. The sequence goes on along the minus strand of NZ_BAZX01000003.1, from coordinate 37,132 downwards.
ATACCACCTTCAGGGTATCCACCTGATAGAAGCTTACTTGGATTACAAACACCTCTTACTGGATCTACGAGAGCAAGATTAACATCTGGCAAAGCATGTAAGGTTACCAATGAATCAACTTTCGATTCACAACCTGTAACAACATCTGTAATCATGATGGAAAGTTCTCCATTATCCAGTTCACCCCAAGTTATGCGAGTACGTAAACCTTTATCTGGTCCGGCAAATATACCGCCTTCTACTCCCCAACCATACTCAATTTCAGGCATTGCATCGGTTGTATATGTAACTCTATCTTCCTTCGCACAAAGTACCATTCTACCTAAAATTCTTGAGTTTGGTAATTCATGAACTTTTAATTCTGTAGGTTTTGTTGATCTTGAATCTGTACATCTATCAGAAACAATACATGTGTAGTATCCACTATCGTCAGGGCTTGTTTTACCCAAATTCAATATCGATGCATTTTCTCCAGTTAAGTCAACCCCATCCAACTTCCATTGATATGTTACATCATTTCCTTCAACATCCGTTGTAAGAGTTACCTCTTCACCAGAACAAACCTCAACATCTACCATTTCAGATAAAATTCTCAATTGAGGAATTACCTTAAGCGTCATTTCATCACTAATGGCTTCTGCACATGAATTATAAACTTTGCAAGTATAATTGGCTTCATCATCAAGCTGAATGGATGTTAGGCTCAATACAGGTGAAGTTTTTCCTGCTATATCAGTTCCATTTTTTCTCCACTGATATTTCAGTTCTTCTCCAGTAGCACTTACACTAAATTCTACCAATGATGTATTTTCACAAATTTCTACATTGTCACTAACAGAAATAATTACTGGCAATTCAGTTACCTCTAAGCTTCCTCTTGTTGTAACATTACCACATAAACCTGTTACTTGTACTTCGTAATTTCCTTCATGCGTTAATAGTGTTGGATTGTAATTCAGAATTTTTTGATCTGAAATCTCAACCCCACCAAAGAACCACTTGTATTTAATATTGGCTGCTCCTTTTACATTTGGAATCCATTCTAGTCCCTGGCCTTCACATACTGTTTTAGTCCCAAGAGCAGCTAGAAGCGTTGTATTCTCGTATACGCGAACCGTTGTTTCTTCAACGATACCATTAACTGGAGCTCCTTCTCCTTCAATCTTACAAGTATAAACTCCTGCATCAGTTGCTTTAAGTTCTGCAATATAAAGGGTCAATTTTGTTTCACCTGGAATTTCAAATCCATCCTTGAACCATTTAATCGATGATATTTGACCAGTGGCATCTATACTTAAACTTAATGGCTCACCAACACATTTTTCTTCCAAACTAACCAATCCATCTATAATAACAACTGGTTCCTTAACGGTTAACTTACCTGTTGCCAATCGAGTTGCACAAGTACCTTCAATTTCGCAATTGTAATAACCTTCATCAGAAAATTGAATATTTGTTAGCGTTAGTGAATTTGTTTTTTCAGATAAGGTAGTAGTAACACCATCTTTTACATGAGTCCATGTATAAGTTAAATTGTGACCAGTAGCATCAACAGTCATTGTGTAATCTTGTCCAACAAATCGCACTACATTTTTTAAAGTAGCTAAAATTATTGTTGAAGGGTTCACTGTCAATTGAGCAGTCTCTACTAATGTTTCTCCACAACCATTATCGTTGGTAACAGTGCATTCTACAGTATATACTTTTGGAGTAAATTCATCTGCTGGAAGTACATCAGTACCACTAATTAATAGTGTAGCAATAGCAGAAGGTTGAGGGATTCCATCAATTTTCCATTGGTAATTTAAATCACGTCCTGTAGCTTTTGCTCTAAACACAACATCCTCATTCTCACAAACAGTTTGATCTGCGATTGGGCTTAATGTTGGTTTTGGATTAACAACCTGAGTTCCTACTGAAACATCAGATCCACATTTATTTGAAACTTCAACTTTGTAATTTCCTTCCATTGCTGTTGTTGCATCTCCTAAATTCAACTGAACTCCAGCAACAGTATTTGTCGATCCATTATTTAATGTCCATTCAATAGCATCGTATGATCCAGTCACACTTATCGTTCCTAATACCAAAGGATCTCCTTCACAAACAGCAATAAGCTTTTCAATACCATCTCCATCAATTGAAGGGGCATCCATAATTGTAATATGACTTGTATAAGTATAAGTATTACCACAATGATCCTCAACAATACATTGATAAGTTCCTGCATCTGCGTTAGTAACAGCAGCAACCAAATAGTTTGTTGTTGCTGTTATTGGATTTCCATTATGAGTCCATGTGTAAGATTTTACATCGCCTGTTACATCAACTTCCAGGTTCAGTTCACTACCAACACAAATATCATCTGGATCTACCCATTTATTTACAGTAGTAACCGATTCATATACATTTACATATCCAGACACAAATTTTGCAGAGCAGCCATCAGACACTTCTACTTTATATTGTCCTGATTCGCTCTTATCTACCGGAGTAAAAGTGTAATCAGCATTCGTTGCTCCTGGAATTTCTCCACCATCTTTATACCACTTGTATGATAAAGTTAAAGCTGGATCGAAACTCTTAACACTTACTGATAATGTTTCTAAACTACCCAGACAAAATTCACTACTATTTGACCAAGCATTCAAGCTTAACTGTGAACGATGAACAACTGTAAAATCATCACTTACGTCAGGACAAACTCCATTACCAACCGTTAAGTGATAATTTCCATTATCACCAGTTCCGATATTTACAATCGCAGTTGTAGAAACTTCTGTAGCATCTTTGGTCCATGAATAAGTCAATGGTGTAGTTCCTGCAGTAACGTCCAATTTTATTTGCTTACTCTCATCGAAACACAATATCTGATCATCGACAGGTGTGAATACTACTGGTTTAAAAACTTCTACTTTTACTTCATTTGAAATATCATCTGCACTTGAACCATCTTTTACAATACACCTTACTCCCCAGGCTTCCATTGTCTGACTTGCATTGGCAATTGTATAAGTTGAGACAGCGCCAACAGTTGATACATCTGCAATATTTGCATCCACAAATACATTATCACCCGTATGGTATTGCCATTGGTAAGTCAATCCTGTAGTCTTGCTTCCTGTTACTGTAAATACAATATCTTCTCCCTCACATACTACCTGATTAGTTGGCTGAACTGCAATCTTATTAACTGCTAATATTGTTAGTGTCGCAAAATCACTTTCATCAATTGCCGAACATGTGCTACTCCAGGCCTCACATTTATATTGATTGGCATTCATGGATAAGGATACCGGATCAATAGTTAAGTTTGCCGTACTTACTCCACTGTAAATTCCACCCTCTGCCAACACTGTCCATACTCCACTTGGTGTTTTCTCATACCATTTGTATTCAATTATTGGTTCACCTGTAGCACTTACACTAAAGGTTACACTCTCCCCATCCGATGCTGTCTGATCCCATGGATCCGTAATTACAACTTCTTCGTAAACCGTAAGATTAGCAACATTCGTAGTTGCACTATTACATACATCCCCTGATACTACACAATAATAGGATTGTCCATTCTCAGGATTTGATGCAATCGTCAATGTCTTAGTGGTTCCTACTAAATTGCCACCCTTATCGAACCATTCATAAGTAACCGTACCTTCTGCAGTTCCATCTGCTTCAAAGAATACCGGCACATCTGATGCACAAATTGCTTTATCCAAAGGATGCAATTTGATTTTTGCATTTTCCTGAACAGTTACATTATATACGATATTTATATTGTTACAATTCTGATCATTATAAACCTTGCAAGTATAAGTGCCTGATTCTGCCAATTCTGCATTACCAAGATTTAATACTGATCCGGTTTGTAAAACTGTTCCACTACCTGATTTTGTCCACTCATACTTAATTTTCTCTCCCGCCGTTGCATCTACCGTTAAACTTAAAGGTGAACCTTCACAAACAGTTAGGTTATTGGTTAAAGCAGTAGCTACAACTATATTTTCCCACACATCAACTCCAACTTCATTAGATGGCTGATCTGAACTTGAACCATCTTTTACAATGCATCTTACTCCCCAGGCTTCCATTGCCTGACTTGCATTGGCAATTGTATAAGTTGATACAGCTCCAACAGTTGATACATCTGCAATATTTGCATCCACAAATACATTATCACCTGTATGGTATTGCCATTGGTAAGTCAATCCAGTCGTCTTGGTTCCTGTTACTGTAAATACAATATCTTCTCCCTCACATACTACCTGATTAGTTGGCTGAATTGCAATCTTATTAACTGCTAATATTGTTAATGTTGCAAAATTACTTTCATCAACTGCCGAACATGTGCTACTCCAGGCCTCACATTTATATTGATTGGCATTCATGGATAAGGATACCGGATCAATAGTTAGATTTGCCGTACTTACTCCACTGTAAATTCCACCCTCTGCCAACGCTGTCCATACTCCACTTGGTGTTTTCTCATACCATTTGTATTCAATTGTTGGTTCGCCTGTAGCACTTACACTAAAGGTTACACTCTCCCCATCCGATGCTGTCTGATCCGATGGATCCGTAATTACAACCTCTTCGTAAACTGTAAGGTTGGCCACATCCGTTGTTGCACTATTACATACATCCCCTAATACTACACAATAATAGGATTGTCCATTCTCAGGATTTGCTGCAATAGTCAAGGTCTTAGTGGTTCCTACTAAATTACCACCCTTATCGAACCATTCATAAGTAACCGTACCTTCTGCCGTTCCATCTGCTTCAAAAAATACCGGAACATCTGATGCACAAATTGCTTTATCCAAAGGATGCAATTTGATTTTTGCATTTTCCTGAACAGTTACATTATATACGATATTTACATTGTTACAATTCTGATCATTATAAACCTTACAAGTATAAGTGCCTGATTCTGCAAATTCTGCATTACCAAGATTTAATACCGATCCGGTTTGTAAAACTGTGCCACTACCTGATTTTGTCCACTCATACTTAATTTTCTCTCCCGCCGTTGCATCTACCGTTAAACTTAAAGGTGAACCTTCACAAATAGTTATGGTATTGGTTAAAGCAGTAGCTACAACTATATTTTCCCACACATCAACTCCAACTTCATTAGATGGCTGATCTGAACTTGAACCATCTTTTACAATACACCTTACTCCCCAGGCTTCCATTGCCTGGCTGGCATTGACAATTGTATAAGTTGATACAGCTCCAACAGTTGATACATCTGCAATGTTCGCATCTACAAATACATTATCACCCGTATGGTATTGCCATTGGTAAGTCAGTCCAGTGCTCTTGGTGCCTGTTACTGTAAATACAATATCTTCTCCCTCACATACTAACTGATTAGTTGGCTGAATTGCAATCTTATTAACTGCTAATATTGTTAGGGTTGCAAAATCACTGGTTGCGCTTGAAGAACAAATTGTTCCATCGCTAATTACAACACATCGATATTGATTTCCATTAAAATCAGCTTTAAGTGCATTGGTAATTTTTAGTTCAGAAGTTTGAGTTCCTGAATATTTATCAACATCATTAATGTCTTTCCATGCTCCATCAAAAACCTGCCATTGATAAGAATAGTTTGGTTCACCAGATGCAACAACACTAAAGGTAGCATCAGCACCATCAGCGATAATTAAGTCTACTGGATTTGTAACGGCAACTTCCTTAATTACAGAAAGTGTTGCTTTTTCAGATGTTGCGGTTCCACAACTTCCAACTGTTCCAGTCACTTCACAATAATAATTTTCACCATCAACCAAAGTAGTTTCGGTATAAGTTGCAGATGTTGCTCCAGCAATTTCACCTGCACTATTGTACCACTGATAATTTGCTCCATCTTGCGCATCTCCTGTAACTGTAAAATCAACTGAAGTTTCGGTTTCACAAATTATTTTATCAGATGGATTTGTAACAGTTGGAGTTTTATTTACCACAACATCAAATGATAGTGTTTGATTACCACATCCCAAATCATTATACAATTCAACTTTGTAAGTTCCAGCTTGTGTTAAATCAATATTGCTGATATTATAAGTTGGTTGATCCGACAATGTTGTACCTGGTTCTGTTTCCTTATACCATTTGTAATGAATCTCATCTCCACCTGCATTTGCAGTAACAAATAAACTTACCTCTTCATTTTCACAAAATGTTGTTGTTGCAGGAGATTTACCTGTTACAGCAATATTATTTCTAACATCCAAATTAATAGAAACCTGATTATCACCACAATAATCAGAGCTTACCTTTGCAACATAAATTCCATCGTCATCAGGACTTGTTGCTGGATTAATTACAAAATCAGTTGCAACTGCATTACCATCAGTTACTAAAACTCCATCTTTCCACCAACTAATACCATTATGCTCTCCACTTTCTGTGATTTTTAACTCAATGAGACCAGCGCATTTGTTTACATTGTTATCAATGGTACTTAATATTGGCTTCTCGTGAACTTGAACAATATACTTTTTCTCCAAATTATCACAATTTCCAAGACTTGTTACTTTTGCTTTGTAAGTATAAGTTCCTGGTATATCGTGTTTACTTAATTGTACCTGATTTACATCGCCAAATCCAACTAGTGGATTATCAACATCATCGGTCCAACTTACAGTATAAATATCTGCATCTCCATTCACTTCAATATTAAGAACTGGTTGTTCTCCTTGACAAATATGGATTGTTTCATCAGCAGGAGAAACTATAGAAACATGTTCGTGTACAATAAGTTCTCTTTCGATATTAATTTCATCGCCACATCCTAAAATAACTTTACAGTAATATACTCCAGCATCACTTGTTGAAACTGATGGAATTTCATAGAAATCTGCATTACTAATAACTGCTCCCCAAGGGTCATTAAATCGCCATTCGAATATAGGTGTTCCAGTATAGGCAATATCAATTCTAAAATCGGTGTCGCCAACGCATTTTTCGATTTCAGTTCCAGTTTTAGAAGTCGTTACTTTTTCAATACTTAAATTGGCTGTTGCAGTTTTTGAATTTCCACACTGATCTGTTACAATACATGTATATTGTCCTAAATCTGCATCCTGAACATTAGTTAGACTCAAGTAGTCCTTATTTTCTCCTACAATGGTTGTATTTGTATTATCTTTCCATTCGTAAGTCAATTCTGACAAAGGTGAAACATCTTTAACATCAACCACAAAGTCAACATCTCTTCCAATACAGGTAGCAACATCATTCATCGAAACTGCACCAAAATCAGGAATCAGGTTCCATGTAAATTTATGAGTGAAATTATCTCCATTGCAATTTGGCACAGCAATAAATTCCCAGGCTCCTTCGGTTGTTGTATTCACTTCGAATGTGTATGGATTTGTGATTGCAATTTCAGAACCATCTGGTTTTTTAGCCCTATAGTCAGCAACGGCTCCATTATCATCAAAAGTCACCGTTACATTTGTTGGACTACAGAATGGACCAGTAGCACTGGTTGTTATGCCATTCACAATCATCTTTGGCACCACTGTTAAATTTGCAACAGACTCCTTAGAATCACATCTATTAGAAACAGCAACCTTATATTGTCCAGCATCTGCAAGCTTAATTGGAGTAATAATTTTCTGAGCAGTTACTCCATCGACATCTACACCATCTTTTTGCCATGAGAAATTATAGAATGATTCTGGTTGAGAAAGCGATACCGAAAAAGTATGATTTCCACTTCCTTCACACAGATTTGCATCTTCTAAAGGATCTGTAATTGCTACATTTGGATATATATCTAAATTATCAATTGGAATTGTTAGATCTGAAGGACATTCTACATTTCCATCAACAGTTGTATAAACACTAGTAGCACTTACCGAATAAGAAAGATCTCTGTGAGCCATTGTTGCCGGAAACTTTAAAATTGAACCATGCTCAGACAAATCCGTGGTTCCTTCTTTCCAATTGTAAGCTATCGTTCCATTTCCTGTTGCATCTGCGGTTAAAATAATATCCTTACTCTCGCAAAGATCAGGATTTACAATTAAGGAATTTAAAACAGGTGCAGACAATACTTCCAAGGTAACCTCATCAAATGCCAAACCACATCCATTTTCAGCTTCACATCTAACTGTATATGTTCCTGCATCATATCCCGAAAACACAAAAGGATTTTCCAAAGAAACAGGATCTTCGCCACCATTTACATACCACTTAACCTGACCGGCATCACCTGTTACTAATGCCTTTAAATTAGCTGATGTACCAAAGCAGAAATATGTTTTGTCAGCCTCAATATCTATTGTTGCAGGTTCATCTACTAAAACAGAAAGGTCAACATGTACATCATCTGTCGATGTTCCACAGTTTTTATATTCTTCTTTAAAACTAATTGTACATCTATAATCTCCTTCATCATCCTGTTGTGGATTTAAGAAAATTAACTGATGAGTTTTTGTTCCGGAGAACTCTCCAGCAATATCTTCCAGATCAATATAATTACCAGTCACATCTTCTTTTTTAGACCAAGAATAACTATACCAACTTGTATCTCCATTAGAAACATCAAGAGAGTTTTCAACTCCTTGACAGAATTGAAAGGTTTTGCCATTATTTGAATAGCTGTAGTTAGGAATTACTTTGGCTTCAAATAAATCCTTATCTTCTACTGCTTGAACAAAACTAATACTGTCAATAGCGAAAAAGGTACCCTCACCATTTAAGTTGTTATTTAATATTTTAATAGATGCATTTCTTGCGCCATTAGGTCTCCACAATGCTGATACTGATTGCCAATCATCCGAACGATCAATTCTAAAGTTTTCTACAATTGTCTCGTTATTAATTAAAATTTTAAGAGATTGATTCTTTGCAGCATCACTTTGCGCCAGTCGACCATACATTTTAAATATGTAATTAAATCCACTTTCTACTTCCATTTCTGCAGAACGGTAGATGGTATCATTCTGGTTTTTAGAATATGCCAATAACATCTTCCATCCACCAATAGGATTAAAATCATTTAATATCGGATTTTCATCCTTAGGTCTTCCCGTAATTGCAAATTGACCAGGATCTACCAAATTGTTGGTAACAAGCTCATAATAGGAATCAAAGCCATTGTATCCATCTAAGAAGTCCCCATTAAACAAGATTTCCAAACTTGGATCACGATAATACGCTCTAACTTCCCAAGTTGTATTTTCATTTGGTGCTGGAATTTTTAATGAACTATTTATAAAATTAGGCCCTTCCCACTCAATTTCACCTGAGCTATTTATAACTTCCTTATACCATTCGTAAAAATCAGGATTTCTTCCCGTATTATCTTTTATCGATACAATTATATCATCATCGTAACTTTCACAAATCAAACCTAAATCGGTATCAATATTTAAATCAGGATGAATTGGAGATACTGCTTTAGTAAAACCAGAATAATATCCAGCAGCTCCTAATGTATTCGAGCTTGCAGTCCAAGCAACATTAATGGCTTTATCTCCAGTAAAACGACAATCTCCTGAGATTCCTGAAACCTTATAGTATACCCATTCAGTTGACCCTAGGATATCATTAGGATTAGTTAGTGTAACACCATTATGCTTAACATTTACGTTCTTTTGTGCTAAAACTGTAACTGTAGGATTGATGTAATCTCCACTGGTAATTTGCTCAGCCTTAGGAATCACAACCTCCTTCATTCCTAGTGCAGTTAATGGAGGAATAAAATTAAGCCCAATATTTATCCAATCCTCATTTGTACCACACATGGTCTGATAAACATATACATCTTTGCCTTTGGAATTGATAAATAGAGTTGGAATATCATCAGGATTAACAATGTCATCCAGAATCATAAAATCTCCTGGTTCGGCTAATGTTCCTTTTAAAACTTCATTCACCCAAACCTCGGTATTGGCTTGAGTGGCAACTACAATCGTTCTTTCTTGACCTGCATGATAAGCTGTCGGATCAGGTTCAGCACTCCCCAGTCCTTTCATTACAATGTACTTGTCCCTAACCTGATCAACAGGAACAATCTGATCAAAACCTATATCTTGCGAAGGTTTAGCTCCTGCTGTCCAAGAGCCTGAATTTACAACGATATCCTTTGTTGATGTAATATGCGTACCATTCATTCCATTACGCACCTCTATCGATTCACTTCCAAATTGGTCACTGTGCAAATTTGTTCCAAGCGTATAGGTTTGTCCTTTATTTAAATTTACCGTAATTGTTTCATTTGGGGCAATTGACCTTAAAACCACTTTACCTCCTTCATACTTGGTAATATACTTACACTTTATACCAGAAAATGTAACCGTAGTTACACCATCTTCTACCGCCATTACCGAAATGGAATGACTTCTAATAGGCCTAGTATCTGGATAGTAATAATAATCTAAAGGATCTCCATTTAAAATCGTGTGACCATACAAGTGACCAGAATAAAATTCTTTCCCTTTGGCATAAGCTCCTTTGGCTGACAAAGAAAATCCATGAGTTAAAGCCCCACCTTCACCTCTATTGCTGTAACCATGTCGGATATTTGCAAAGAATGGACCATCGTAAGAGTAAATTCTTAAACCTTGTCCATCCAAGGGTTTATTTAATTCTTTTGGACCAATAATTCCTAATGAATAACTACATCCATCGGGATAGAATTTATTACTATGTTGACTATATGTAGCACCCCCAGGAGTTCTAAACACATATGTATCACTTTGATTTCTATTAATTGTAAATGGTCCTGCTATAGGATTTCCTTGCCCATCTTCAATATAAACATTGATATCTTTCTCTGAGTTTGTTGATAAAAACACCTCCTGCTTTCCAACCTGAGAAGAACAATAAAAGGGTGGTACATAATGCTCATAATCATACTGTGCAAATCCGGACAAAGGAATTGCTAATAGTATGAAAATTGAAATTGACTTTAAAATTTTTTTAAAACGAGTAAAGATTTTATCATTTCTCATATTTATAGATTCAAAGTTATATTCGTTAAGGCTAATAGAATTCTTTGCTAACATTTCAAATCACTTTTTTCCTATCATTTCGAGACAATCCAACAAAGACTATTTCAAGAAGTTAGGGGTAAAGTGTTCAATCCATACTAATTAAATATTTGTATGTACGTTTCAATTTATTACACAAATATACCTTTTAAACTGATAAAAGTACTTATTTGTTACATATTTGTATGAATATTTAGTAAAGCTATGGAAAAATAAACAAGAGGTCAAGAGTAAAAAAAACGGTCTCTCTAAAGAGAGACCGTTAAGTCCATAAAATTTAAAAAATTCATTTATTTCATGATAGCTTCTACCTCTTCAACTGAAATAGGAATTCTTTTACCAATTAACCTATTCCCTGTTTCTGTTACAAGAACATCATCTTCTAAACGAATACCTCCAAAATCACGATACTCGTTAACTCTTTCGTAATTAATAAATTCCGTATATAAACCTTCAGTTTGGAATTTATCAATTAAAGCAGGAATAAAGTAAATACCTGGTTCATTTGTTAAAACAAATCCTGGCTTTAATTCTTTACCCAATCTTAAATATGCTGTTCCAAACTGATCAATTCTTTGAACCTCATCATCGTATCCAACATAATTCTCGCCAAAATCTTCCATATCATGAACATCAAGTCCCATCATATGTCCCAAACCATGTGGCATAAATAAAGCATGAGCACCAGCCTTTACAGCTTCATCAACATCGCCTTTCATCAAGCCAAGTTTTTTCAAACCAGTTGCCAAAACCTTACAAACCTCAAGATGAATACTTTGATAAGTAACTCCAGGACGAATCAATTCATTCCCTTTGTTGATTCCTTCCAATACAATTTCATAGATCTCTCTTTGTTTTTGGCTGAACTTACCACCTACAGGAATTGTTCTCGTATTATCAGAAGCGTAATGAGTATCTGTTTCTGCACCACTATCAACCAATAACAAATCCCCTGTTTTTAAAAGATTTCCATGTTCATGATTGTGAAGTGTTTCACCTCTTTTGGAAACAATAGCTGGGAAAGAAAGCAATCCTCCTGCTCTTAATGCAATAGCTTCACATTCACCTGCAATTTCTCTTTCATAAACACCATCTTTCGCCATTTTCATAGCTGTGGTGTGAATTTCATATCCAATTGCTGCTGCTATTTCTAATTCTTTAATCTCGTATTCGTCCTTAATTTCACGCAATGCAACTACTGCCTTAATAAATTCAACAGAAGCATTTTCTTTTATAGCATCTAGAGGAGTACCAAGCATTTCATGAATTAATATTTTATTCTCAGCTCGATAAACAGGTAAAAAGTGAATTTTACGACCTTCTTCAACTGCATTTGCAACAAATGTTTTCAATTCATTAAATGGAGCTGTATTTTCCAAACCAAATTCTGCGGCTTGATCCACAACACTTGGTTGAGGTCCCATCCAAATGATATCATCAATGTCTACATCATTACCAAAAATATAGTCTTTATTGTTATCAATATCGAAAACACCTGCAAAACCAGGATGATCAATACCGAAAAAATATAAAAATGTACTATCCTGGCGATAATGATAAATATTACCAGCATAGTTCATTGGAGCGTCTGGATTACCAAGAACAATTGCAATTCCATCTTTCATTGATGCACGCAATTTCTCACGTCTGTTTATATAAACTTCTTTTGGAAACATGTTAATAGTATTTAAATTTTAAGATTTTGTAAGATACAAAAATAGCTCGCTTTTAAATTCTTTTTTATGTCATTTATCAGTTTAATACATAAAAAAAAGGCTTCCAAATCGGAAGCCTTTGAATTCTGATCTCAGATCATTATAACTTTATTTCTCTATCTACAGTTTGCTCCAAGGAAATTAGAGTTTCTGTTTTAGATACTCCATCAATATTCTGAAGAGTGTTTATTAATACATCCATTAGATGCTGGTTATCTCTACATAACATTTTTACCAAGAATGTATAATTTCCTGTAGTAAAATGACATTCCACAATTTCAGGAATTGCTTCTATACTATCAACAACCATTTTATATTGATGCGCATGATCTAAAATTATACCTACAAATGCACAAACTTCGTATCCAAGAGCGCGAGGTTTTACAATAAAACGCGAGCCATCAATAATACCAGCATCTTCCAGTTTTTTTACACGCTGATGAATTGCTGCTCCAGAAATCCCACATTCTCTGGCAATTTCAAGAAAAGGTATACGTGCATTTTTGATCAAATAAGACAATATCTTCTGATCTACTTCATCAATTTGAATTTTCATGTTCTAACAATTAGGGTCAATCTAAATGGCTTATAATCATCATCCATTAGATGAATTCTTTACAATTAACTTGCAAGCGTCTTACAAATCATTACAATATCAGCAAAATTAATAATAATTTATAACCATATAAAATCTATTCACCTTTGATTACAAATTTAGAATGATTAAACTCTACATGATTTTAAATCAAGAGTATCTAAATTTGACAATAGGTAATTTCAAATAGAATGTTTAAAAACCAATTCAACTCACCAATAAAAAGCTATTTTTGCCAAAACTAAGGGAAAAGATTGAGCTTAAGATTTTAAACATGAAAAAACTAAAACCTGTAATGTTCGTTGGAACAGGATCTGACGTTGGTAAAAGTATTGTAAACACCGGATTCTGTAGAATTTTAAAACAAGATGGATACAATCCTGCTCCATACAAAGCACAGAACATGTCTTTAAATTCTTATGCTACTCCTGAAGGTTTTGAAATAGGGAGAGCCCAGGCTGTTCAAGCAGAAGCATGCGGTATTGATTGTCATACCGATATGAATCCCATTCTTTTAAAACCAACTAATGATAAAAGTTCTCAAGTAGTTTTAAACGGAAAACCAGTTGGCACTCAAAGTGCATATGATTATTTCATGGGAAATAATAAATCTGCCTTGTTTGAGGAGGCCAAATCTGCTTTTTATCGATTAGAAAAAAGATTCAATCCAATAGTTTTGGAAGGTGCAGGAAGTATTTCAGAATTGAATCTTAAATCCAGAGACATTACCAATATGAAAATGGCAATGGAAACCGATGCGGTTACTTACCTTGTTGCCGATATTGATAAGGGCGGTGTTTTCGCAAGTGTTTATGGTAGTATTGCACTTTTGGATGAAAATGAACGAAATCAAATCAAAGGAATTCTCATTAACAAGTTTCGTGGAGACATCAATCTTTTTGAAGAGGGGAAAAAAATCATTGAAGACCTTACTGGCAAACCTGTGATTGGTGTTCTTCCCTATTTTAGAGATATACATATTGAAGAAGAGGACTCAGTCAGTTTAGAAAAGAAGTTTAGTAATGCACAAGAAGGAAAAATCAACTGTGCTGTTATTCTGCTTCCCAGAATGGCAAACTTCACTGATTTTTCAGTACTTGAACATGATCCTAGAGTCCATTTGTACTACACCAATAACATTCAGGAAATTGAGAATGCCGATATCGTAATTGTTCCTGGAAGCAAGAATACCATTTCCGATTTACAAGAGCTAAAAAACAATGGCGTAGCAATGCTATCATTAAAGCTCGTAAAAATGGTAAGAAAGTAATTGGAATTTGTGGTGGCTATCAAATGATGGGAAATGTAATTTCAGATCCAAAAGGGATTGAAGGAAATATCAAACAAATTAATGGACTTGGTTTACTTCCGATAGAAACCGTTATAACCGATGAGAAGCTAACTGAACAGTGCCAATTTTTGTTTAAAAATTACAGTTCTCATTGCGAAGGTTATGAAATACACATGGGACAAAGTACTGCATTGGTTCCTAACAAACACCTGAATATTTTATCATATGGAAAACAAGAAGGATTCATTTTAGATGATAAATGCTGGGGATCTTATATTCATGGAATCCTTGATAATTCAACCGTCATCAACGACTTGCTATCTGGATTTGAATCTATTGCCAAAGGCGAATTCGATTACAAAAAATTCAAAGAAGAACAGTACGATAAGCTAGCTAATGCAATTCGACAAAGCGTTGATATGAAACTATTTTACGAGCACTTATCTCAAGAATAATCATGACTACATTCAATAGATATATAATTACTGGTGGTCCTGGCTCCGGAAAATCAAGTCTTTTAAACGCATTGATCGACAAAGGATATCAAGGTTTTGAAGAAATATCGCGTATTGTGATTCGCGAACAACACGAAATAAACGGAGATAAACTTCCTTGGGAAAACCTTGCAGATTTTGCTGAAATCTGTTTCGAAAGAATGAGCAAACAACTGAAGGATTGTAAATCAATAAATAACTGTTTTTACGACAGAGGTATTCCCGATATCATTGCATATCTGCGTCGCGGCGGTCTGAAAGTTCCAGAAAAATACTTTGAAAAAAGCAACCAGTATAATCCAATTGTATTTATTGCGCCACCATGGCAGGAAATATTTATAAACGATGCCGAACGACCTGAATCTTTTGATGATTCAATGGAAATTTATCAGTTTTTAAAAGGAACTTATGATGAACTTGGTTTTAAAATTATTGAATTACCAAAGGTATCTATTAAAGAAAGAGTAAAGTTTATTGAAAATTACTTGTCAGCTTGCAAAGATTGAGTTATCCCTTCAATTACAGCCTTAGCCAACAATTCTCCAAATAAAACATGTTTTCCACAATAAATAACTTCAGGTCCATCACCACAAGCAATTGCTGCTGAATCGGTTCCTGTTCCTGTTGCAATATTATCAGAAACACGGCTTTTAACGTTCAAATCCTGCATGCAAGCAGCTTTGGCTTCAGCAACCATCATTACACACTCCACCATAGCTGCATCTGATAAACTAGCGTTTGTAACGATCAAAATATTAATGGTTCCAACCTTCTCACACTCCTCATTTATGAACTTATAATCAGCTATATCACCAGCCCTTCTGGCATTTGAAACTCCTGCAGTAACCAACGCATCTATCCAAACGCCTTGTTCCTCTAAGCGCACCCTTCGAAACGTTTTCATAATTGCTGCTGTCATCATGCCTACACAAACACCTCTCCATGAATTTGCTTCAGCCATTCTTGCAAGAGTTACCTGTGGCTTTTCAAATTCAGTTCGTTCTCCATTAAAATTGGCATCAACCTTTGTATTCAGAAAATGATATGCATTTTGAAATCCACCATTTAGAATTGCAGAACTAAGTATTTTACTTGGAGTATCAAATTCTACATGAAGAAATTGATCGTTATGCTCTATATTGTAATTCATCCTTTATCCACTTTCAGTTGCTGAGAAAAAGCAAATTCAACTGCTTGCTCATACTTTTTTATCCCTACCGATTTCTTTATTGCTTTAAGTACTTTTTTCTCATTTTCGAAATGCGATGAAAAATACTCCCAAAACGGCTTCATTTTTTGCATAATTTGAGTATCCCCTTGCAAATACGAGGAGTACAATTTGAAAATATCATTATGCATATTTTTAAGTTGATTTCTTCTTATATCAGAGCTCGGTAAAGCAATTCCCTTTATTTTATATGGCAGCCAGTAATCCTTCAACAAACCGCGTCCTATCATTACATGTTGTAATTCTGGAAATAAATTTTTAACCTTTTTAAAATCCTCCTCACAACCTATATCTCCATTGTATCCCAAATAAGATTCATATTTTTCATACAAATCATTAAATCGATTTAAGTTTACCGTTCCCTTATATAACTGCTTTCCAATTCGTGGATGAAGTATTATTTCTGAAATATTGTAATCTTTTAAGATAGGAAGTATTGCATCAACTTCAGTATCATCCAACAAACCCAATCGCAACTTAACCGACAATTTTAACTTGTTGTGAAATCCCTTTTCAAGAATTTCTTCCACCTTATTTGGCTTTGGCAACAATCCTGATCCTTTTCCTTTTTTTGTTACCATTGGATAAGGACACCCCATATTCCAATTCATTTTTGAATAACCCAATTCAGAAAAGTAAGCTTCAAAAAAACTTAATTCTTCCGAACTGCCACACAAAAACTGCGGAACCAAATTATTGCATTTATCATCATAAGGTTCTACCTCTCTTTTATGGGCTGTTTTTACGATACCATCATTCTGCAAAACAAGAAAAGGAGTATAGAATTCATCTATACCCCCAATATTTTTTTGATAGGCCTGTCTAAACACCCAATCGGTATATCCTTGCAAAGGAGCAAGCGAAATTTTCATAAAACCTTTTTATCGTCCAAAACTTAATACTCCCAACAACTGTTTTCGCTGACGATAATATCTTAAACCATCATCGGTTGCAATGCTTTTTACAAATTCATCAATCATTGTATCGTATATCGTTCCAAATTTAAATCGCTCAGGCGGATACAACTCAGGATTATGCATATCCTCCAAACGAGAAAGATACATGCGCCCAACCATCTCGCCACTTAAATCACTTCTATACATTCCTTGTGCAATTCCCTTTTGAATATTTATCTGAATTTTATCGAAAATAAATTCCATTCTAGCTTCCATATGTTTTGCATAGATTTCTGGAAAATATTGCTCAAGCTCCATAGTTATTGAAGGCGTAACCTGCTCAAATTTATCATTTATCTCCTGACTAACAATAAATAAGATATCAATTGCATTTTGCCCTTCGAAGTTATACTCAAGAAATATTGCCTCAAAACTCTTTCTCTCATACTCCAGAATCTTCTCTACTAATTCATCTTTAGAATTGACAAATTTCGAAATTTCTTCTTGTGCTATACCAAAATCTTTAATTTTTTCGAACGAAAAGTCCTTTAAACCATTCTTCAGCAGAAAGGTTCTTACTTTTTCTATAATCTGTACAAACTCCTTATCCATATACTCTTATCCCTATAAATTATTCGAAATCACATTAAAACAATTCCTCAATTCAATATAGCCATAAAATTAAGAAAATTCACATGGTATATCTAATACAACTTGTAAATGATTTAAATTTTCAAACAAAACTTCACTAGAGCAGTAACTCTCATCATCTATTGATAAGAATAAACTTTATGCTGAGACTGTTTAAATAAGCTCATATATTCATCAATTTAGGACTCTTCATTGATGAAATTGGTTTATTCGTAAAAATAGAAGTTGCAATGAGGTTGGAATTAAAAACAAATAGTATCTTTATTGAAGAATGGATACTTTTAATACATAGGGTGATTGAAAGTTCTTTTTCATAAGTAAATTTAAGTAGTAGTTTTTGGGCGGCTAGTCACCGCCCATTTTTTTATCCAAATTTTTGATATTTAATTTTATACTGTTTAATTCTAGCGATATCGACAAATTAAAAGAATCAAAAATAGAAAGAACACTACATCCCATCACTTAAATTTCAATACTCGTAAAATGATCTTAGCTAAGATAAACAATTTCATACCGTAATTTTCGAATATATGCCAGAACAACAAATAGGAGATCACTCCTAAAGTAATTTAATATTCCATTTCTAATATATTGAAGACAATAAAATTATCTTGTATCAAGAAAAAGCTGCAAGAATAATACTTGCAGCTTCTCTTTTATAATTTATCTAATTCTTGCTCTATTACTTTTTTCATAGCTGCAAACTCTTGAGGATTAAATAGCCTTGTTAGAAAAATAATTTTTCCTTCCCTATCAATAATAACATTTCGAGTTACCCCACTTTTACGATAGGCATATTTTGCAAAAATATTAGCTCCCTCATCTAAACCAATGGGATAGGTAATCCCTGTTGCTTTGATTAATTTATTGGCCTTTTCAATAGGTTCATCCCTATCAATACCAAATAAAGCAAAATCCTTATTGTTATGAGCCTTCCAGATATCATTTTCAATATGTGGCATCTCTTTTCTACAAACCCCACACCAACTAGCCGTAAATTGTAGCATTACCACTTTCCCTCTATAGTCTGATAATTTAATTGTTGATCCATCTGTTAATTTCATTTCAAAATCAGGAGCCATATCTCCTACTTTTACAATATACCCTCGATCATCCCCTTCTTGCGAAAAACATGTAAACACAAACAATCCCAGTAAAAGTGTAAGCAATGTAATTTTTTTCATTCCATTCAAATCTAATCTGTTTATAATAGGAAGTAAACCTATTCAATTTCAACACAATTTCAAATTTTTTAACGAAATTGAATAATGTTTGGCATAGTTCATGCCAAAATATCTATGAACTAAAAAGTAAAAACATGAAAAATATCAAATTAATAGTTGTAATAATTTGCCTGTTAGCCTCTGCAAACAGTTTTGCTCAGCTTAGCGGAAAAGCTAAAAGGCAACAAAAGAAAGAATTGAAAATGCAGGAAATAGAACAATTGGTAAACAATCAAAAATTCACATTCATTCCGCGTTCACTTACAACTAGTTCTGGGTACACCAAAGACTTAAACTTTTCGTATGAATTGGAATTAAATCAGGATTCTACAAAAGCTTACCTCCCATTTTGGGGAAGAGCCTACATTGCAAAAATTAATGATGAAGGAGGCATTCTTTTTGAAACAACAGCGGATGATTTAGAAATTAAAACTCTTAATGAAAAAGGCTTTGAGGTAAGGTTTAAAGCCAAAGGAAAGGAAGATACCTATCAAATAAAAATGGAGATCTCTAAACAAGGCTATACAAGTTTATTTATTACATCTAATAATAAGAGTCACATTTCCTATTACGGGCAAATAGAAGCAATTAAAAAGAAATAACTACTGCTTTTTTAAAGAAAACACACTTAACATTTTCTTTTTCACCTTATTCTTTTGAGAAGCCAAATACGAAGTTACCGCCCTACGCATCAGCTTATCTTTTACAAGAAATTTCCTGAGAAGATAAGCTGATTCGGCATATGGCAATGCAGCGATTAAGATATCCAAAGACTTTACTTTTCCACGTAAACTATGAGTTATATAAACAAGTTTTGCCATAATATTACCTATTAAAAAAAGAATGGGCGGTGTTAAAACTTTATAATCCACAGCCCCATGAAAAATTGCATATACAATGATTCCAGGAAACAATATCGAATCAATTATTCCAGCTACAATTGCCCAACCTGCAAGAACCGAACTTACATAAAGGATACCAGAGAAACCATTATTGGTAATGGTTTTAACCAGATAATCCTTTTCTGAACTTTCAAAATCTTGCGACTGACTCACATAAATACAGAAAGTACTTTTTGCACATGAACATTTCTCATCATAGCTTAACGAACCATTCATTTTACCTCATTCTTTTTTTTAAGGCATTCTCTATATAGCTGAGGAAAATTGGCTCTCCAAATGAGTATTACACTAAATACTAAAGCAGCAATAGCCATTGCGAACAAATGTCCATTATCCGAAACTCCATCCACAACAACCTTTATTCCCAAAGGTGTAAAAAGATGAAAACCTATAGCTCCTAGCATCAATCCAGCAGTAATTACGGATGCAAACTTCCAATAATTAGGCAAAAAGAAAAGTATTCCAGCAATCAATTCAATTGCTCCAACTCCATATCTTCCCCATGGCTCCATTCCAATGGTTGAAAAAATATGAATAGCCTGTGGATGACCAGAAAATTTAAAATGTAAGGTTTGAATTAAGATTATTGCCGTTACAATTCTTAACAACATCTCAACAGTTCTATATTTTCTTTTCTCTTTCATGATACGCCAACTTAAATTCAACTTAAAACTACAAAAATGAATCAGTTCTTGAAATTCATTTTGATTACAATTGCAAGATAGAACAATCATTATTACTAAATTGTGATTCAGATTACAAAATCAGAATTTCATAAAACCTTCTGAAAGTCCCGAGAAGACCACTTACTTTTGCGAAGGGCGACTTACTAACCAGAAGGGAAGCTTACTTTTACGAAGGACGGCTTACTTTTCAGAAGGTAAACGAACCAACCAGAAGGAATAGTTTTTTAAGCGAAGGACACCTACTTTATGTAAGGACAGCCTTATAGGCTCTCAGGAAAGCATACCATTGCCTAGCAGTAAGTTTAAGCTCTCTATTTTTAATAAATGGGATAAAATGTAAGTATATTTGAGTTTTGAAACTAAACCTAAAAGATGAATTTGAATAAGCTAAGAAAAGCAACTCTATTTCTGCTTACCGGAAGTATTTTTGCATGTAGCAATCCTGAAAAGGAGCTTAAAAAAGCCGAATCGGCTATTTCTACCGAAAGAATGGTAGAATACATTAAAGAATTGGGATCAGATGAGTACCAAGGAAGAAAACCATTCTCGGAAGGAGAAACAAAATCAATCAATTACATTGCCAATCTTTATAAAAAAATGGGATTGGAACCTATAAATGGAGATTCTTACTTTCAGGAAGTTCCATTGGTAGAAGTTACGGTTGATGTTCCTGAAGGTGCAAAATTACAATCTCCTAAAGGCAAATCAGAATTAAAATACCGCGACGATTTCGTGATATTCTCAAGAAGATTGCAAGATGATATTGAGTTAAAAAACTCTGAAATGGTTTTTGCTGGTTATGGAATTGTTGCACCTGAATATGGTTGGGATGATTACAAAGATTTGGATGTAAAAGGTAAAACTGTAGTTGTAATGGTTAATGATCCTGGATTTGGCTCTACAGATAAGAGCTTTTTTAAAGGAAATGAAATGACCTACTACGGACGATGGACCTACAAATACGAAGAAGCTGCAAGACAAGGTGCGGCAGGATTATTAATTATTCACCAAACAAAACCTGCAGGGTATCCTTGGTCTGTAGTTTTAAACTCAGCTTCGGTTCCAAAATTATACCAGCACCCCAAAGATAATTATCAATCACGTTGTGCTGCAGAAGGCTGGATAACATGGAATACTGCTGAAACTTTATTCGATGCTTGTGGTAAGAATTTAAATGAAGAGTTGGAAAAAGCTAAAAAACCAGATTATAAAGGCTTTGATTTCAACACCAAATTATCGTTAAAATTCCACAACAAAGCTCGTTTCGATAAAACCAATAATGTTCTGGGTATTTTGAAAGGAACCGATTTAGCGGATCAATACATTTTTTATTCTGCACATTGGGATCATTTAGGAATTGGTCCTAAAATGAATGGAGATTCAATTTACAACGGCGCTGTTGACAACGGAACTTCACTTGCATGGATGTTTGAGATAGCAGAAGCATTTAAAGCAATGCCACAAAAGCCAAGAAGATCTATCGTGTTTTTTGCCCCTTCTGCCGAAGAATCAGGACTGAACGGTTCTGGATATTATGCCGATCACCCGATTTTCCCATTGAAAAAAACCGTTGCCAATATCAATAATGACTTGATGTTACCATATGGTAAAATGAGAGATGTGATGATTACAGGTTATGGACAATCTGAATTGGAAGACTATGTTGTTGAAGCTGCTAAAAATCAGGATCGCTATATTTTGCCTGATCCAAATGCGCAATCAGGAATGTATTACCGTTCTGACCATTTTAGCTTTGCACGAGTTGGTGTTCCTTCATTATTTGTTAGAGGAAATAATGATCATTGGGAAAAAGGAAAAGAATTCATGTCGGAGAAAGAGCAATATTGGTTGGCAAACCACTATCACAAACCTTTCGATGAATATGAGGACTGGTGGGATTTGGATGGAGTTGTCGATGATGCCAAACTATTGTTTAGAGTAGGCTGGAAATTGGCTAACGAAGATAAATTTCCGAACTGGAAAGAAGGTTCAGAATTTAAAGCTCTCAGAGAAAGCTATATGAACAACTAAAAAATTAAAAGAATGGTTTCCAACCATTCTTTTTTTTGTTTAGCAAAATAAGAAACTGTTTTGTAAGCTTCACTAAAATTTATTATTTTAATAGTACATACTATTAATCAAATACCCGATGGATCAGCCATATACTAACAATACAGCTGAATTACATAAAATAATTGAAAAATTACGTAAACAGATTGATTCGCTAAATAATAGGGAACATGATTTCTTTGGCAATTATCATCATGTTTTATCCAAAGAAAAGATTGTTGCTTTCTCCTGGTCCTTCGATAAAAATCAAATTCATTGGTCGGATTCCGCCGAAACTGTATTCGGTTTAAAAAATACAATTTTCGGAAACACTAAAGAAAGCTTTTTACACTGTATTAAACAGGAGGATAAAGCAAGTTTTATAAACAAACTCTTTGAATGCTTCGGTAAGAAATCAGTAAATTGTGAATCAACCTTCAGGTTTTCCGAAAAAATCAACTCTACCATTTGGATAAAAGCTTCATGCAAAATAGAGTACAATTTAAAGGGAGAACCTAAAGAGTTAAGAGGCATTTTAAAAGACATTACCCCCATAAAAGAAACCGAAGAAGAAAGATACCTTAATAACCTCAGATACCAAACGCTATTCAATTACTCTCCTGTTCCCTTATGGGAAGAAGAGTTTTCTGAACTCTATCAATATCTTGATGAATTAAAGCAAAATGGCATAACAAACTTCAAAGATTATTTTAATGAGCATCCTGAATCCCTTTCTCTCTGTTCTCAAAAGGTTAAAGTAACTGACGTAAACCTAGCAACATTAAAACTGCATGATGCTGGTTCAAAAGAAGAACTATTGGGAAATTTAGATAAAATTTTCACATCAAAATCCTACGAGGTTTTTAAAGATGAAGTTATTGCTCTTGCAAATGGTAAAAAAGAATTTGAAACCGAAGGTGAAATTAAAACCCTAAGTGGTGTTGCCAAGCAGATTTACCTAAAACTATCGGTGGATTACAACTCCTTGAATCGAGCAAAAGCCATGCTTGCAACAATTGATATTACTGATAGGAAAAAATCAGATGCCGCACTTGCCGAAAGTGAAAGAAAATTCCGAACATCATTTGAAGCTTCCGATGTTGGAATGGCAATTGTAGGTGATGACAAAAAATTTCGATCAGTAAATTTCGCATTCTGTAAAATGATGGAGTCCACCTCTGAGGATCTAAAAAAAATTAATTTTATTGATATTACTCACCCAGAAGATATAGAGCTCAGCAAACAACGATATCAAGATTGTATAGACAACAAAAAGGCATTTACAATTGAGAAAAGATATCTAACACAAAATAGAAATCTAAAGTGGGGACTAACCAGCGTAAGTCCGATTTTCGATTCAAAAAGTAAATTTCTTTACACCATTGTTCATGTTCAGGATATCACAGATCGAAAATTTTCTGAAGAAGAACTTTTAAAAAGTAATAAAGAATACGAAGTTTTAGCCAAGGAGTATAAAGAGCAAAACGAAGAACTTATTAAAGCAATTGAAATTGCTGAAAGAAGCGATCGTTTAAAATCGGAATTCCTACAAAACCTATCGCATGAAATTCGGACTCCAATGAATGCAATACTTGGTTTTACAGATTTTCTTGAATTGGAAAGTATCACTCCAATCAAACGCAGACAATACATCAGCATTATCAAAAATAGTGGATTTCAACTATTACGGATTATTGATGACATCCTTGAAATTTCTGCGCTTGAAACTAAACACATAAAGCTATACGAAAGCGAATTCAACCTTAACAACATTTTAACTGAGTTATTTACCATTTTTCAGCCTCAAGCAAAAAAACAAAATCTATCTTTATATCTCCACAAAGATTTAAAGGACGAAAACTGCCTAATTCGTTCAGATGAAGTTAAATTAAAGAAGATTCTAATCAACCTTATTGAAAATTCACTCAAGTATACAAACTCAGGTTCAATTGAAATTGGATATCATGTTAATGAAAATATAATAGAGCTGTATGTGAAAGATACTGGCATTGGCATTGATACTACAAGGCACACACAAATATTTGAAAGATTTTCTCAAGCCGAAGGTAAAATTAGCAACAAACAAGGTGGTTTAGGATTAGGACTATCCATTGTTAAAGAAAATGTAAAGTTGCTCAATGGTGAAATTAAATTAATTTCAAAAATTGACGAAGGAAGTAAATTCATTATTAGATTGAAAAATTGTTTCATCCCAAATCAAGGTAACTACATAAAACCGGGTGAACATGAATACAGTTGGAATATCTTAATTGCCGAAGATGAAGAAATAAATTATCTCTATTTCAAATCTTTAATGGAAGAAATTGCTCCCGAATGCCATTTAGAGCACGCTAAAAATGGAATTGAAGCCATCGAAATATTTAAACAGAAAGAGTTTAAGATTGTTTTTATGGATATAAAAATGCCTGAAATGAACGGTTACGAAGCAAGCATGGAAATCAAAAAGATTAATCCAGAACAGAACATTATTGCTCAAACTGCCTATTCTACCAGCGAAGATAAAATAAAAGCCAGGTTAGCAGGCTGTAGTGATTTCATATCCAAGCCTATTAGCATGAAAACAATGAAAAAAATACTAGCAAAACATCTAATTTCTTAAAAAAGTGAACTGGATATAAAATAATTGGCTCACTTGAATAAAAATTCAAGTGAGCCAATATCTTTTTATCTGTAGGTAAACCCTTTTAAGCTAGCCAAACCTCCGAGAGAGGTTTCTTTATATGACAATGACAAATCTAATCCTGTTTTCATCATAGTCTCAGTTACCTGATCAAAACTAATTCGATGTCTTCCATCAGATAATAACGCGTAAGTATTGTGATTTAATGCACGAGCTGCCGCAAACACATTACGCTCGATACATGGAATTTGAACCAAACCTAAAACCGGGTCACAAGTTAATCCCAAATGATGCTCCAATCCCATTTCCGCCGAATACTCAACCTGATAAATAGTTCCACCATGCAGTTGAGTTGCAGCTCCCGAAGCCATTGCACAAGCAACACCAACTTCTCCCTGACATCCTACTTCCGCGCCAGAAATTGAAGCATTAAATTTTACGATATTTCCAATCAATCCAGCTGTAGCCAAAGCTTTTAAAATATCTTTCTTGCTAAACTTATAGAATTTCTTGTGGAAATAAAGAATTGCTGGTAATACACCACAAGCTCCGCAAGTAGGCGCAGTTACAATTCGTCCTCCTCCAGCATTTTCTTCAGACACGGCTAGCGCATATGCATACAGCATCGCTCTACGTTTCATTGGTCCACTAAATGTTTTGGCTTTTAAGTGGTACAAATGGGATTTACGTGCCAATTTTAAACCACCGGGTAAATTGCCATCACAATTCATTCCTCTCTTAATGGCGCTTTTCATTACCTGCCAAACTTCTTCCAGAAAATCCCATATTTCTTTTCCTTCACAAAGCTCAACAAATTCCCAGATTTGCTTATTATTTTTTTCGCACCATTCCAAAATTTGATTCATAGTGGTCAAATCATAAATCGATTTCGATTCCGTTACAGTCTCATCATCTATAATAGCTCCCCCACCTACACTATAAGCAGTCCATTCTTCTATTAAATTATTAGATGAATCAAATGCTTTAAATCGGACTGCATTGGGATGCCTTTTCAAAACCTCATCGGGCTTCCAAAGCAATTCCATCTCTTTTTTCAAGAATGCCTTCTCAATGGCAACTCCCGTTAAATGACCTTCTCCAGTCGCAGCCAGGCTTCCAAATAGTGTTACCTCATATTTGTCCGCATCCGGCTGACGCTTTAAAAATATTTCAGCAGCCTTTCTTGGTCCCATGGTATGGCTACTTGAGGGGCCACAGCCAATTCTATATAATTCTTTAATCGATTCCATTTCTGTTGTTGTTTTGTTTGCGGCAAATTTAATAAATGCAATGAAAGGAATTACATTTTGGGTAGGTATAAAAAAAGAGAAGCTCAATAATGAACTTCTCTTCTCAGTCGGGGTGGCAGGATTCGAACCTGCGACCTCCTGCTCCCAAAGCAGGCGCGATAACCGGGCTACGCTACACCCCGAAAAAATCCGGTACTCTTTTCGATAACAATGAGAAGTTTTTAACTCCTCAATTTTTCAGTCGGGGTGGCAGGATTCGAACCTGCGACCTCCTGCTCCCAAAGCAGCGCGATAACCGGGCTACGCTACACCCCGAAAATTAGCGGAGAGAGGGGGATTCGAACCCCCGGTACCGATTACTCAGTACGTCAGTTTAGCAAACTGGTGGTTTCAGCCACTCACCCACCTCTCCTGATTGCGGAAGCAAAAGTATGTAAAAATTTCTGATGTGCAAAATATTTTTTTCGCAATAATTAAAGATTTTTCAAGCTCTCATTATAGTAAATTATAAATCAATGAGATTAGATTTTATTTTTTTTGAAATTATTTTTTAAAAAAGCCGAAAAGGAAACAAATCCCTTTCGGCTTTTAAAGAAAATTCATTGAATTTTATTTCTTCTTCCCTTTATCTTTAGGGTTCGCGATATTTTCTCTCATGCTTGTATCAGCTTCAATATTCTTCATACGGTAGTAATCCATGATTCCAAGCTGTCCATTTCTGAAAGCTTCAGCCATTGCTCTTGGCACCTCTGCTTCTGCTTCAATTACTTTGGCACGCATTTCCTGAGCCAATGCTTTATTTTCTTGTTCAGAAGCTACAGCCATTGCTCTACGTTCCTCAGCTTTTGCTTGTGCAATTTTCAAATCTGCTTCGGCCTGATCGGTTTGAAGAACTGCACCAATGTTTTTACCTATGTCAATATCAGCGATATCAATTGATAAAATTTCAAATGCAGTACCAGCATCCAAACCTTTCTCCAATACTACTCTTGAAATATTATCAGGATTCTCAAGAACCGATTTATGAGTTTCAGATGATCCAATTGATGATACAATACCTTCACCAACACGTGCAAGAACTGTTTCTTCTCCAGCACCACCAACCAATTGACGGATATTTGCACGTACAGTAACTCTTGCTTTTGCTATCAACTGAATTCCATCTTTAGAAACAGCTGTTACAGGAGGAGTATTGATCACTTTAGGAATTACACTCATTTGAACTGCTTCGTAAACATCACGACCAGCCAAATCGATAGCTGTTGCCATTTGAAATGGAAGTTCAATATTTGCTTTAGAAGCGGAGACTAAAGCATGCGTAACTTGCGCAACATGACCTCCAGCCAAATAGTGAGCTTCCAATTCATCTCTATTAAGCTTTAATCCAGCCTTAGTTCCTTCAATTAAGGCACGAACAATTACATTAGGTGGTACTTTTCTCCAACGCATAAATACCAATTGAATCAAAGATATTCTAACTCCTGATAACAGAGCTGAAAACCAAAGCGCTACAGGAATAAAGAAAAACAGGATATAAATCCCGACTCCTACAGCAGCAAATATTAGAATTATAGTTCCAATTCCTTCCATTTGTATCGTTTTATATAGGTTTTACAATTACAATTTTATCCATTACGCCAATGACTTCTACTTTGCTTTTCTCATCAATATAAGCACCTGTAGATTTTGCTTCGACAACTGTTTTATTAATTTTTATTTTCCCCATAGGTGCAAGTCGAGATAAACAGATTCCTTTATCACCTACATGTATTTTCTCCTCCTCTAGCTTTTCTACTTTTGAATCTACCTCTGTCTTAAGCATTATTTTATTCCACGTATTAGATTTCAAGGCCAAGACTAAAGATATTCCACAGAAAATAATAGTAGCCAACACAGTTAAATGCCCAATGTTATTTCCATAATGATCATAGGCCAGGTAAATTCCTCCACCAATCATTAATACACCTCCAATTGCCGCCAAGGTAATTCCTGGAATCACCAAAAATTCTAGTAACAAAAGAAGAACCCCTAATAGAATAAGTAATACAATAATTAAAGCCGTCATTAAATTCTAAATCTAAAATTATACAATTGTGACCTTTAATCCCTTCTTCACCAAGCCCTCTCTCATTGGTCTGATAACACTCATTTTTCCTTTTTTTACATCACACTTGCCCTTGTAATGCGTTATATATGCACATTGTTCTGCCTGTTCCGGGTCATGTTGGCAAATATCAACAAGTGCATCTACAACAAAATCGAAAGTGTGATAATCATCGTTATGCAAAAGCAAAGTGTTACGATTTATGATATCATCCAAAACCTCATTTTCCTTACCCAAATATCCTTCATCGTAATTACTCATATCATCATTTTTTTTATTGTCGAAGAATTTCCAATGCTTGCTGAATGGTAACTTTTTCACTTCCAGAATAAGCAACAGTAAAGGCGTCACTTAATCCTGCTTCTCTAAGTTCCATTTTCAATTTACTCACTTTGCTATAAGAATCAAAGCTTCCAACCGTGCAAATTGTATATCCTCTATAATCATTGGTATATTCAATCTTATATTTCGAAAATGCTCTAAGTCTATTCTTCACATCTTGCGGAACATCTTCTGCAAAAGCCCCCACCTGAACCTTGAATACAACTTCTCCACCATTGATTTTTACCGCCTTAGGTTCTACAGCTGGTTTTTGTGTTGATTTTGCCACTACCGTAGGCTGATAATTTTGATCTGTTATTTTTATTGCCTGACCTAAATCAGCTTTCTTTCCATCCTTATAGGCAACTACAAATGCATTTGGGAACAATTGTTTAATTTCATGAATAGATGATTTGGCTGATGCAAATGTTGGATAATTTCCGACCATGTATTTGTATAGTTTACCATTACCTGCCAATTCCTCCTTAACTGGATTTAAACCTTCAAAAAACTTAGGATCTCTCTTACTTGAGAAAACTCCTACCTGTAAATGATAGACATATCCTGCAATTACATTCTCAGATTTTTCTGGAACTTTTTCCGAACTCATTACCAAATGTTCGTTCTTTTCTGTTTGTGCAACAACATCTGTTTCTATGGTTCCTACAATATGCTTGTTCAAATAATCAGATTCAATAGATCTTGCCTGTATCATTTTTTGCTTAGCTTGATTTCCCAAATCGTATGATTTGTCTTCCAAGTTTGAAATTTGCTTGCTTAAATTAGCTTTTACAGTCTCATTAGCGTCTGCCAACTTTGTTCTTAAATTTTCCGTTACACTATAAAGGCTATCAGAATTGAACTTATCATTTTTCGACTGCATAAAAATATTCTTTGCCTCATTCGATTTAAACTCCGTCAAGTAGTGGTAAGTTAATTCTTCACTAATTTGAAAATTAAAGTATGGTAAATTAGCGCTAGTGAATTTAGTCGTATATTTTATCGTATAGGATGGCATTTCAACTGCAGGTTCTTCTGACTGAACTTTTTTTCCTTTTTTTAGCACAGCCAATTCAGGTAATGATTCAGCATTCATTACCACTTTTTGCTCTGGATATTCCGACATCTTAATTTTATAAATCGTCACATCCTTTTTCCCATTCTCACGACTCGAGGCAAAACAAGCAAACTCATCATTTACATCTGTTGCAAAAAAGAAATCATTAGAAGTTGAATTGATTGGAAAACCAAGATTTTCTGGTTCAGTCCAAGTATCGGTTATTTCATTGTATATCGATTTAAAAATATCAAATCCTCCATACTTGTGTGCCCCTGAGAACAGAAATATAATGTTCGGCCATCACCTGCCATATAGGGGTAAATTTCATCCAAATCCGTATTCAAAGCAGTTAGTGTTTCCCACTCACCCCAGCTGCCATTTTTTAAACGCTTGGCACGATACAAATCCCTACCGTTTTTTTTATTTTTCCCATAACTAGAGAAATATACATACTGTCCTTTGTTTGCCAAACATGCCACATCTACATCATCTGTTCCATCATATCTTGATTTAATGCTCTTTGTTTTCTTTGACAATCGATCATCAAAACCATCAATTTTGTAGTATCTGAAAAACTCTTGCTTATCAACTACTTTTTTATCTCGAACATCAAGCACGTAATAAGAATTCACCAAAGGCAAACCATTCTGACACATCACAATCAATTGATCAATACCTGTTGATTTTCTCTTGTAATATTCCTGAAACTTTCTGTAGTAACGAATTGCTGAATTAAATTGATAATTCATATGGAAAGCACGCCCCAAATAATAAGCAACTGACACATTTACATTCTTGGTTGAAGCGATTTTCAGATGCTTAATTGCTTCTGGAATATTTTCATTCAACTCCACCTGGCAAACTCCAAGATAATAATTGTATTCAGGATCCTGAGGATATACATTCATAAGTTCCTGATACAAAGGCATCGCACTTCTGTAGTTCTCCTCATCGAAAAAAGCAAATGCTTCTTCTTCAATTTGCTGTTCAGTTTTTCCTCCGCTAAAGCTTTGGGCAAATGATATTTGGGCAATAAACAAAGCGATTAAAAGCAACGTGCTGCGTAATCTCATAGTATCGTTCATAGAATTAATGTCTTGCTTAAAAATAATCCGAGATATTAATTATTTTATTCATAGCCTGTTCTTAATTTCATCTCTTAAACTCCCTTAAAACAAGGCTTACAATTATAAAATATTAATATAGTAAATATTTATAACAAAGATAATATATAAAGTGTAAGTACGAAATAACCAGAGAAAGATTGAATTAACAAAATATCAGAGCGTAATCTTAAAAAAAAGATCCTTTATTAAATCCATTTCGGTCGCAATTTTTTTTAACTTCATGGGTTAATAACTTTAGCCGAATTAATTCGTTCTGATATTCGGATTAAGGTATATTTGTAATTCAAATTTCTGAAAAATGACACATTTAAAAGAAGGAGATAAAGCTCCCCACTTCAAGGGATTAAACCAAGATGAAAAAGAATTAAGCTTAGACAATTTCAAAGGCAAAAAACTAATTCTTTACTTCTATCCTAAGGATAATACACCTGGATGTACTGCGGAATCGTGTAATTTGAATGAAAATTACGATGCCCTTACAAATTTAGGTTTTGAAGTTGTTGGCGTTAGCCCCGACAAAATTGCATCACATCAAAAATTCATTGCAAAACACAATTTGGCTTTCAATTTAATTGCTGATACCGAAAAAGAAATTTTGGAAGCATATGGTGCCTGGGGAATGAAAAAATTATACGGAAGAGAATATATGGGAGTCATTCGAACTACTTTCGTGATTTCGGAAGAAGGTATTATCGAAAAAATTTTTACGAAAGTAAAAACTAAAGACCATACCAATCAGATTCTTTCTGAAATGAATTTACAATAGCTTAAAGCTTTAAGAGGAAAAATATTTAAAACACATATTATGAGCAAAGACATTGCAGAAATTAACAAGGAAAAGCTGAAAGCACTTCAGCTAACCATGGAAAAAATTGACAAAACCTACGGAAAAGGTGCTATCATGAAAATGGGCGATGCAGCCGTTGAAGATATACCTGCAATTTCTTCGGGATCTTTGTCGCTAAATATGGCATTAGGAGTTGGTGGATATCCTAAAGGTAGAATTATTGAAATATACGGTCCTGAATCTTCAGGTAAGACCACTTTGGCAATCCATGCAATTGCTGAATCGCAAAAAGCTGGTGGTATCTGTGCAATTATTGATGCGGAGCACGCTTTCGATCGTTTCTATGCGGAGAAATTGGGTGTAGATACTGAAAACCTATTGATCTCTCAGCCAGATAATGGTGAGCAAGCTTTGGAAATTGCTGACCAGTTGATTCGTTCTTCGGCTATTGACTTAGTAGTAATTGACTCGGTTGCTGCTTTGACTCCAAAAGCTGAGATTGAAGGTGAAATGGGAGATTCAAAAATGGGTCTTCAAGCTCGTTTGATGTCACAAGCATTGCGTAAGCTTACTGCAAACATCAACAAAACGAACACTACTTGTATTTTCATTAACCAGTTGCGTGAGAAGATTGGTGTAATGTTTGGTAATCCTGAAACAACAACGGGTGGTAACGCTTTGAAATTCTATGCATCGGTTCGATTGGATATCCGTAGAATTGGTCAAATTAAGGATGGTGATGAAGTGAACGGTAACCACACTCGTGTGAAGGTTGTAAAGAACAAAGTTGCACCTCCATTCCGTAAAGCTGAATTCGACATCATGTATGGAGAAGGAATTTCTAAAACTGGTGAAATCATTGACTTGGGTGTTGAATACAACATCATTAAAAAGTCTGGTTCTTGGTTCTCGTATGGTGAAACCAAACTAGGACAAGGTCGTGAGGCAGTTAAAAACTTAATCAACGACAATCCAGAATTGGCTGAAGAATTGGAAAACAAGATTATTGAAGCCATCAACAATCCGGTAGAATAAATTCTGATACCTAATATAAATGAAAGGCTCTCGCAATGCGGGGGTCTTTTTTTTGTAGGAACATCCCCCTATATCCCCCTTGAAAGGGGGAGTTTGGACTGTGAAATCTTGCAAGTAATGAATCCCCGTAGAGACGCATGGCATGCGTCTCATCCAACACAAATCCAACAGCATGCCATGCGTCTCATCCCTCGCTAACCATAACACAACACAAATACCTTTACACACCTACCACAAAAATGCTCCCCCAAACACATGCACACTAACAGACGCATGCCACGCGTCTCTACTGTTTTATAAATTGATAATTCTTAATTGATAATTGTTCATTCTTCCTTACATTTACGGTGCTGAAAATATCTAACAACAAAATATCTACAATCATGACAAACAAGTACTTTTTGTTAGGATTGGCTTTTGTAGCAGGATTAACATCATGCGAACAGAAAGCTGAAGAATCAAAAAAAGATTCATCCTACAAACTCCTGAAACCAAATTGGCATCAGACGTTATGACTCCGGAAGTATTATGGTCTTTCGGACGATTGGGTGGAGAAAGTATCTCGCCTGACGAAAAAACAGTTCTTTACGGAGTAACTTACTTCAACAAAGAAGAGGACAAATCGTACCGCGACCTTTATACAGTTCCTGTTGCTGGTGGCGATGCTATTCAGATTACTAACACTGCAGGTAAAGAGTGGGGCGAGCGTTGGACCAAAGATGGTAAAATTGCTTTCCTTTCTGCTGAAAGCGGATCGGTTCAGGCATGGGAAATGAATGCTGACGGAACAGGTCGCAAGCAGTTGACTGATGTTGAAGGTGGAATCAACGATTTCAAATTCTCACCAGATGAGTCAAAAATTGTTTACTCAAAAGAAGTTAAGCTAAGAAAAGATGTACACGACAAGCATCCTGATTTGAAAAAAACCAACGGTAGAGTAATTACCGACGAGTTTTATCGCCACTGGGATCACTGGGTAGAAACTTACACTCACCTTTTCGTTGCCAATTTTAATCGCGCAAGCATGTTAAAAGACGGTAAAGATATCATGGAAGGTGAAGAATGGGAAGCTCCTGTACGCCCATGGGGTGGAATAGAACAGGTAGGCTGGACTGTTGATGGCAAGAACATCGCTTATTCTTCTCGTAAAAAATATGGTGTTGAATACGCTCTTTCAACCAATACAGATATCTATTTCTACAATGTAGAATCAGGCGAAACCAAGAACATGACCAAAGGCATGATGGGTTATGACAACAACCTTACCTTCTCGCCTGACGGAAAATACATGGCTTGGGAAAGCATGGAGCGCGATGGTTACGAAGCAGATCAAATTCGTCTGTTCTTAATGGATTTAAAAACTGGCGAGGCAAAATACATGACCAAAGGTTTCGACCAAAATGTGGGTCACCTAACATGGACCAAGGATAGCAAGTCGATCTATTTTATTTCAGACTGGCATGCAACTGACGAAATCTACCGTATGGACATTGCTGATGGCAAGATTCACAAAATTACCGAAGGGGTTCACAACTATCAATCGGTTCATCCTATTGGCGACAAGTTGATCGCAAAACGCGTATCGATGAGCAAACCTGCTGAATTGTACAATGTTGATGCTAAAACTGGTGAGGCGAAAGAAATCTCGTTCGTGAACAAGCACATTCTTGATCAGTTGACCCTTGCTACTGTTGAAAAACGTTGGGTAAAAACTACCGATAACAAGCAAATGTTGGTATGGGTAATTAAACCTCCTCATTTCGACGAAAACAAAAAATATCCTGCTGTTCTTTATTGCCAGGGTGGTCCTCAAGGAACAGTTTCTCAGTTCTGGAGCTACCGTTGGAACTTCCAAATGATGCTGCAAACGACTATGTAATTGTTGCGCCAAACCGTAGAGGTCTTCCTGGATTCGGTCAGGAATGGAACGAGCAAATTTCTGGTGATTACGGCGGACAGAACATGAAAGATTACCTATCGGCAATCGACAATGTAAAGGCTGAAAAGTATGTTGATGAAGATCGTTTGGCTTGCGTTGGTGCATCATATGGTGGATTCTCAACTTTCTGGATGGCTGGTCACCACAACAAGCGCTTTAAAGCATTCATCGCTCACGATGGTATGTTTAATCTTGAGGCTCAGTATTTGGAAACTGAAGAGATGTGGTTTGTAAACTGGGATCTTGGTGGTGCATACTGGGACAAAAAGAACAAGATTGCTCAGCGTTCTTATGCGAACTCTCCTCACAAATTTGTTGACAAGTGGGATACGCCAATCATGGTGATTCATGGTGAAAAAGACTATCGCATCGTAGCTTCTCAAGGAATGCAAGCATTTAATGCAGCTCGCCTAAGAGGAATTCCTGCAAAATATCTTTACTTCCCTGAAGAAAATCACTGGGTATTGGGTTGCCAAAATGGAATTTTATGGCAGCGCGAATTCGCTAGTTGGTTAGACAAATGGTTGAAGAAATAAGCGAAAGCTATTTAAATATTAAATCCCTGCCAGCTTTGGCAGGGATTTATTGATGCTCTCTCTTTAAACTGAGAGAATCAATGTTATCAATTGAGAGCCTCACTTGAAGTGAGACCCTCAAAAGCTAAGTAATAGAAAGGATCTTTATTGACTTACAACCTCATCTGGTTGAAATCCATACATAAAATCATTAAGCTGACCATTCGAACTTTTTAAACCTACAATATCCATCAACTCTTCAACGTAAAGACAAATTCTTTCTCTATCTTCAGTATCCACACTAAGGTAAACATCAGAAAATCTTTTCAAGCCAACACCTATGGCATCCTGATATTTCTTTTTGGATGGCTTATCAGAACTAGCAATTTTCTTGAAATCATTAGCTATTGCATTTATTTTGCTTGATAAGATTGGTCTCATGGATTCATCACCAATTCCTGGGTAATGCAAAAAACTATCTTCTACAAACTTTTTCTTTTCTTTAAATGCCTCAATTTTCTTAATAGTTCCTTCTTTTGTTTTCAATGTTCTTGTTGTGCATGAAATGAATGTGATCACACATCCTAATATTAAGAGAATCTTCATTTTTAAATTGAATTTCATGTGTTATTTAATTACTTCCGTTCTATAAAGAACCAATTTGAGCATGGATTTTTTGATGCTCTCACTTTAAGCTGAGAGTATCAAAGTCATCAATTGAGATTCTCACTTGAAGTAAGAATCTCAAAAGCAATCGCACAATAGATTACATTTCTTTCGTTTCCTCTCTCCTCTTCGCCCACATGGTTCTGCGTGCCCTAATTTTCATATTAATTTCCTTCAACTCCAATTCAGCAATTCTAGCCAATTTACCGTAATTATCAGGATCAAGTTTACGAAGGGTAAACAGGAAAGGCAAAATCTCCTCATTCAATAATCGATGTACCTTATGAGCCTGAGCCGTGGTCTGTACTCGTTGTTTTCGTTTTACTTTCTCTTCAATACTCAAACGATGGGCAGTCTGCAGCTGATTAATCAAATCTCTTAAGCCAACAATAAACACCTTAAGGCCATCTATATTTTCTACCTTAGGTTTCAGGTCTCCCAACAATGTTACTTCTATCAGTTTTTGCAAGCTTGGCATCTTTTCTTCAAGACTCAACTTGTGAGAATTTACGCCAAGGGCAACAATTTGCTTCCAAATTTTCTTTGCGTCCCTTCTTTTATCCTCATCGGAATGATGCAAATACGATTTTACCAGGTACTTTACTCCCACAAACAAACTTGCAATTTGTTTATTCAACTCTCTCATGTTCCCTGTAAATGTACCTTTTCGCGACTTCCCAAAAGAATCCCGAAGAATAATACTTTGCTCATCTAATTCTTCAAGTCTGTTCAAAAATTGTTTGTCTACATCTATTTTCTCACCTTTCCAAAAGTCAACAATTGTTCTGGCAACCTCTCTAACTTCTGTTGCTTTGGCATGAGCTAATAACTGCTGATTTTTATTCATTATTTTGCGTAAATGATTATTGATCTTTAAGATAAGATATTTTTTACATTTTAATATTATATAAACCTTTTAATCTATCTATTTTTATTAATTATAAT
>NZ_BAZX01000002.1 GCF_001310955.1 Marinifilum fragile JCM 15579 | reverse complement strand
CTTTTTCATCAATGGAAAAAGTAGGAGCCTACCGGCTTGAGGATAAGAGAAATCTATTTCTCTTGATTCCAATTTAAATAAACCTTTTATTTTAAAGCTCATTCTAATCCATAAGCTTACCACCTACCTTTTGCAGAGTAAGTGGCAAGCATATTTTTTATAAACAGTCCAATGAATTTTAGGAAATTTTAATAATTCTTGCTGGTTTAGGCTTCGCTTCTTCTTTTTTAGGCAAGTGAATCACCAAAATTCCATCAGAATAATTGGCCTTTATTTTATCACCATCCACTACCTCCGAAGGCAATTGGAACGAACGCTGGAACGAACAATAAGAGAATTCTTTTCTGGTATATTTGTCTCCCTTATTTTCAGTCTCACTCTTCTTTTCAGAAGAAATGGTTAACTGATTATTGTCTAAGTTAATATTGAAGTCTTTCTTATCCATTCCAGGTGCAGCAACCTCAATCGTAAATTCGTTTTTATCCTCCTTAACATTCACTGCTGGTAAAGTAGTGTTTGTTGTAGAGAAATTTGTGGTATTCCAATCCATCCAATCTCTGGAGAAAAAGTTATCAAAGAAGGATGGGAAAAAATTATCGGTATTTTTCTTAACTAAAGTCATAATTATACCCTCCCTAATTTAAATTAATACATACTTATATTCTCAATAAAATTAGAATCGCGATTCACTTCATTTCTTTCAAATAAAATGCCAAATCCACCACGATTTTGTAGAACTCTGAAAATCAAAACCTCTTCAAAACATAGGCAATACTGTTAACTGACAAATTTTCATCATTCAAAATATCACCTCTGAATTTTTGACACAAAACACTGCTAAATAAGTCATTGTGTCACATCATGCAATTTTTATCTTTACCTGATTTGTTTCAATATCGCTCTGATTAATCAATTGAATGCAAAATTTCTTGAGGAGTAAATGCAGGCTTTGCAGAAACCTCTTCCCATTGCTTCCCATAATGAATATACCTCGAAGAGGCGTTAGCAATAAAGTGGGGCAACGCCATGTTTTGCTATACATATTGTTTATAGCCCTGTACCAACTGCAGTTGGGATGGTATCATTCGATGGTTGTGATTTATTAAGGTCATCGATTGGATGTATGAAACGTTCTCCATCATCAAGTTTTCCACCAAAAATAACATGACTACAATTGCAATAACCTAATTACAATTCATATTTGTATGAGTACCTGATCCTGTTTGCCAAACAACTAAAGGAAAGTGATCTTCTAATTTACCCGCAATAATTTCATCATAAACTTTGACAATTAGTGTAGATTTATCTTCAGATAACACTCCCAATTCTGTATTAGTAATAGCTGCTGCTTTTTTCAATATTTAAACTTTAAAAAAAAGACTCTTATATAGTCACTCATTATGTACTAAAAACTAATGTCATGTCGGAATCAAAGTCTTCACCTCTGTGTAAAAAATTGTATAAATAAATGACCAGGTAACTTGACCCAAAACCATATACAAGTAGCTATACTTTTTATTCCCAAAGTATTTTGTAGTAAGGAAAACCCCAATAGGAATTGACAAGACCACATGCGTGAGTAGAACTATTCCTGGGAATCCATACTTGGCTTTAAGTTTTATAATTCGCCGCCTTCTTTTTGTAAATATTCTTTTAGGTTTTATCCTATTTTTGAAAATAGCAGGTAATAAAGCATCGTAAATTTTAATTAGACCTTTTGAAGTAAAAGTAAAAAATACGAGTCCAACTATCCCACCAATATTGGTATATAGTATCGTCTCAAAAAATGACATATCAAATGCATATATGGCAATTGGAAAAACTGCGGCAAATTTCCAACTACTAAAAAAAATGATTAAAACCTCCTTCACGATATATTAAGCTTGTACTTTCAGAATTAATTACTAAAAGGTTGAATAACAAGTTAGGAATTTTAATTATTCAATAGTTTATTTTATTGGTAACTTTAATCTAAAGATTTGGTTTTCAAACAAACCATTATACCATGAAAAAGAAAGAGACCTTCTGGAGTCCTTTAGATAATGCTGCTAAAATATTTCCAGCTATTCGCAACAAGGAGCATACTACAGTTATGAGATTATCGGCAGTATTAACAGAGTCGATTGTCATAAGCAGTCTTCTAAACGCCATTAAAAAGGCCGAAGTAAGGTTTCATTATTTTAAAGTACAATTACGTAAAGGCTTTTTTTGGTATTACCTTGAACAGGTAGAAGGTTCAGTAAAAGTTATGCCTGATGATACCCTACCGTGTAGAGCATTTTATAAGAATAAAGAAAATAAACTATTACTAAGAGTCCTCGTCTTTAAAAATAAGATAAGTGTTGAGTTATCACATATTCTAACGGATGGTCACGGCCTGTTCATCTTTCTGAAATCAATTCTTATCTATTATTTTAATGAAAGAGGATTAATAAGCAATAAGCAAATAGATCATTTTTTCACCACGGATTTCGATAAAGAAGAAATTGAAGATGCATATCGTCGTTATTTTAAAGAAAACATCCCTACAATCACAAGACAAACTAAGGCATTTCATCTACCTTTCCATTTAAGAAGTAAACCACGATTTGATGTTTTGTTCGCCATTTTATCCATCAAGGAAATTCAACAAAAAATACAAGAAAAAGATGTAAGCATAACCGAATACTTAGTCGCGGTTTATCTTTTAGTTCTGCAAGACATCTATTTTGAACACAAGGGAAAAGGCATATCTCCTCGAAATAATATTGCTCGAATCCAGGTTCCTATTAATCTCAGAAAAATTTACCCAAGTAAGACAATGCGTAATTTTTCACTTTTTGTAATGCCCGAAATAGATTTTCGCTTGGGCAAGTATTCATTTGAAGAGATACTCAAAATTGTCTATCATAAAATGAAGGTTGAAACAGACGAAAAACTCATTAATAAAATAATCTCTCGTAATGTTGGTAGCGAAAAAAAAATATTACTCAGAGGAATACCCCTATGGTTAAAAAGTCTTGTGCTGCATATAAAATACTATTCAGAAGGAGCGAACCAATACAGCGGAGTAGTAACCAATTTGGGAAAAGTAGAGTTACCACCTTCAATTAGTAATAAGGTCAATTTTTTTGCCGTTACACCACCTCCCCCAAATAAAAAGCTTAAATTAAACTGTGGTGTTATTGGATATGATAATAAACTTGTTTTGAGTTTTGGAAATATTTCCAAATCAAAAGATTTTGAGCAGAAATTCCTTCACTTTCTTAGTCAACAAGGAATAAATGTAAAACTAAAAAATAAGATTTAGGATATGAGTTATTGCAATTATTGTGGTGTAGAATTGGACACTAATATGACTTTTTGCCCATTGTGCGGTTTATCCAGAGGAGAGAAACCGAGTGTCCCTCATGAATCGAAATCAAAACAATTTAATTCTGAGAATGAAATTCAGAATGGTAGTAAGAACCTGACAAATGCTCAGAAACGAAAACTATTTTGGGAAATATCTGGCATAATCTTACTATCAGGAAGTATTGCAACAATGACTATCAATCTAATTTTAAATAAAACAATCTCCTGGTCATTATATAATGTAGTTGTCTCCATAGCTCTATTTGCCAACATTAGCTGTTTCACATTCAGTCCGAACAAAGTCTTTTTTTTAGTCTTGGGTAATTTCTTTTCCAATGCTCTTCTCATTATACTTCTAGATTTGATAAGTTCAAATACGGGTTGGGGAATAAAACTAGGAATACCTATTCTTGTTTCGCTATATGCCCTCTTGGTTATGGTGTTTTGGATTGTGAAAATATCAAAACATCATGGATTTAACATCTTAGCAGTAATTTTTTTTGCAATAGGCATATTTCTGATATGCACAGAAATTTTTATATCACTCTATTTTAAAAATGCTATCCAACTTCGATGGAGTATCATTGTAGGATCATGTCTGATACCAATATCAATATTATTATTGTTTGTACATTACAGGCTCAAGGTTGAAATAAAGTTGCGTAGGTTCTTTGATATTTAGAATCGTACAAAGAGTTCTGACCATAGATCGCGATTCAAAATAAAGTACAATATAAATGTTGCAATCCAACCATGAGCAAGACCAATAGCCCACAAATTCCTCCATTTTAGATATACCGTAATAAACACCATTTCTAAAAAGAAGGTGAAAATCATAAGCGAATAACTTGGGTAATGAATTAGACTAAATAATGTTGAGACCAGAAAAATGATAAAAAACCTGTTAATTTTTACTTTTGAAATGGCTACCAGGTTATGTGAAATAATTCCCAACATCATAAATTGTTGAATAATACCCCAACATGGATAAAGTAAAAATATCAAAATAAAATGCCAGGAAAAAGACAGCTCACTATTATAACTACCATAAATAACAGATATTACAATACTTATAAAAATTATAGGAGTCAAATAAATAATTGTTTGCTTGAAATTCTCTTTCTTAAAACCCCAAACATGCAAGCTTTTGGGATTAGTTTTTACCCTAAAAAAAATATAAATCAGCCACAACAGAATAACCCCTACAGTATAGAATGCTCTATAATCTAGCCGATCCATAAGGATGAACTTAAGAATGGCAGTTATAAAAACCGCCAGTATCTCCAGGTGTTGTAGACTATTATATTTCAATTTACCTATCAGATTTGCAGACTTATGATTCTATATAGTCATCTTGATTCGAACCTTTTTCCA
This sequence comes from Marinifilum fragile JCM 15579, assembly GCF_001310955.1. GTDB lineage: Bacteria > Bacteroidota > Bacteroidia > Bacteroidales > Marinifilaceae > Marinifilum > Marinifilum fragile. Next base: position 325,873 of record NZ_BAZX01000002.1, on the reverse strand, counting down.
TAGTAATATAATTCCATATGTCATCAAGAATCTTTTGCTGATCTATTTCAGAAGGCCTATCACCTTCAAGATATTGAACTTCAGCTATGTTATTAAAAAATTTATCAAAATCAGTATAATAACCTTCTGTTATTTTATATTTGACAAATACTCTTGGGTAACTAAGTTTAATAATAAATTCGTACTCAGGATAAAACAGAGTATTCTTTCCCGTATAATAGTTTTTAAATTTTTCTGGTATCATAATTCTGCTTTTAAGTGTTTAAATTCTAATGCCATTTCGCAATATCTCAACAGGTTAGATTTGTTAATCATTACTTAGATACTTTGTAAGGTAGTGCAAAATACCAAAGCAGCACAAAAAATTCTTAATTAGAATGAATTTGAGGATGTGATTTAATATCTGCACAATTCTTGTAGATAAATTTGAGCCTAAACAGAACTTCATAAAAAAGCTAATAACACCATTAGCTTCAATTCCTTAGCTACCCCACCAGGGCGTAAACTCTCACCCATTCAGGGTTTAGTATCATCCATTCAAAACACAAAAGCCGTTGCCTTTTGCTATTGCTATAAAACTTTAATTCTTTTACTAATGACATTTCATTACTCAAATTCCTCATAAAAGCCTCCTCTCATTCGTAAAGACGTATCAGTGCTACGTCTCTACCATAACACCCACAACTGCACACTCTTTCTTGGCATTGTTTCCTTCTCTCCTGTCATTGGTACACTAATTCTCCTCATCGGCAAGCTTCTATCTGCCCTTGAGCTTGTGTGAGTGAGCAAATGCAAGCTCCCACCTGCCAATGTTTGAGTCATTCCTGCCAAATGCATTGCACTTATTAACAATGAGCGTGCGGTTATCAACATTGAGCGTGCAGATGGCAGGTCTCTCGATGCAGATGACAGGTCTCACGATGCATTTATTAACATTGACGGCGCAGTTTTCAACATTGAGCGTGCGGTTCGCAGGTCTCACGATGCAGATGACAGGTATGAGCGTGCACTTATTAACATTGAGGGAAACATTGGCAAGTCTCACGCTAACATTGGCAGGTCTCATGCAAAAAATGACATATCAACTATTATTTTCGCCTTTTAAAACTCTAACAAAAAGCCATTTTAGCACCTGATTATAAGCTGAAAGCTAAAATATCATCTAACAAAATAGTCGCAAAGCTACTGTTAATCGGCATTTCAGCAACCTCCAATTACTTTTAACATATTTTAATACAAGTAAAAGCATAATATTATTAACTTAAATCTGTATTTTTTACAACATATTAATTCCAGCGGTAAAATATATCAATCACCCTAAAATTATTAAACAATGAAACAGACTAAAAAATTTACAATGGCCTATTCTGAGTTGGGACAGCGCGGCGATAGAGTTCAAGCTGTTGTTGCTCGTGATGTGGCGGAATTCGTGAAGTTTGGCTACGAAGAAACCATTCCTACCCAGGTGGCAGACAAAACCAAACAGTTTAAAGACATCCTACCCGACATGTATTGGGAAGGGCAAAAAACCTTAAAGACCAACGCCAAGGACGAATGCAGAAGTACTTTGGTAGGACTTTTAGGAGAAGTTACTTTTAAAGCCAAATTGGCTTTGGGCAGCGGAAGCAAAGAGTATGCTACTTTCCGTTTTAGCGGAGTAGATCGCAAAACCGATAATGAATTGGTAGCTTATGCCAAGCATGTTTGTCAAACTGCCGAATTCTTTAAAGAACCATTGAGCAAACGCAATGTAACTCCCGAGTTAATCACCCAAACTACCGATGCTACCATTGCTTTAGACGATGCCATTGATGCACAAGCCGAGGCCATATCAATTCGCGAACAAAAAAGTGTGGAGCGTCTTGCAATGGGTAATGAGCTTTACGAATTAATTGTTGAATTGTGCGAGGTTGGCAAAAGAATCTGGGAGCACAAAAACGAAGCTTTTTACAACGACTATGTGCTTTATGCTTCGAGCAAATCGACTACACAGGCCGAAGAGAATGAAGAAGTAGTTGAAGAAACAACAAACGAAGAATAGAAAATAGTGTTAAGTTGATATATTTACCGGGGCGAATCTCAAGAATGTTTGGGGTTCGCATTTTTATATCCGTAAAGCATAAGGATAAAATATTGATATCACCACAGAGAACACGGAGGAGCACAGAGAAAAGCCGGAAAGCAAAATCAGGAAAATATTACGGTACGCTGTACCTTGATTTACAAACCCTACTACTTCTCTACAAATATTGTGGTGCGCTGCACCTTAGCAGCATATTCAACATTTGAGGTGTTTTAAATGAAAGTCATCCACATTAAGCAGCAGAGCTGCGTAATATTTGTAGCCCCCGTGATTCAATGAAAAAACAGGTGCAGAGCACCGTGATATTCTCTGTGAAACTCTGTGCACCTCGGTGGTTAAAATAATACAACCAACATGGTAATATAGGAGGACAAAAGGAAAGATAGAATGGAGAACCACATATCGCTCTATATCAATCAAAACCAGGAGTTCTATGATATCAGAAACCAGTTAAAAAAAGTTAAAACAAAAGAAAAATTACAGCTCGCATACGTGTCCTAAGGCTGACAGATGTCTTTGTATTGAAAAAGTGAAATGGGATCATTTCACTGGAAGATGAACAAAGATTTGTAGTGAACATGATGCGAGAAAGGAATTTACAACAAGAAAACAAATATGAAGACCAGGCAATTTGCCGAAAACATGTCCTGAAATGTTTTTGCCTTGCCCTAATTCTGCTTTTCTCAATCCAGGGATTTTCCAACAACATCAAGGGAAAAATTCAGGATTCGAAAACCCTGGAGAGCATCCCATTTGCCAATGTGCTGGTAAAAAATACCACCAATGGCATGATGTCAGACAGTGATGGGAACTTTAACCTGAACATTGAGAAATTCCCTTGCACCATCATCATTAAATTTATTGGCTACAAGTCGCAGGAGGTTCGCGTTGAGAATAAAAATCAATTCCTGAATGTAATGCTTGAGGAGGATGTGGTGGCCCTGAACGAGATTACCGTGAAGCCCGACAACTCATACGAGCGCTCTCTGCTGAGAAAGGTGATTAAGAACAGGAAGAAAAATAATCCCGATAACTACCAAGCCCTGTCCTACAAGGACTACACGCGCACAACGGTATTCCTATCGAATCTGGGGGTGAAAACCTCGCAATCGAAAACATTCAGAAAATCGGCCGATGCTTTTGTAAAGAGCAGCGACTCTACTGATGATGCCTTTCTATATGGATGAAACCATCAGCGAGCACGCCCGAAAAGATAAAGAAGACAACAGCCATATTACGGCTCAGAAATCGGATGGGATTCTCTCGCAGGTCAACCCGCAAATCAAGTCGGTGCTTGACAAGAAGGTGACCACCGAATTCAATTTCTACGACAACCAGATTGACATTTTAACAAGAGGATTTCCCAGCCCGATATCGAGCACGGCCCTGATGTACTACAATATCTACCTAAGTGATAGTATTGTAAGCAACAAAGTGAAGCACTACAAGTTCAATTTCTTTCCCAAAAGCTATAAGAACATCACCTTTAAGGGACATTTCTGGGTAGAAGAAGGCAGTTGGGCCCTGACCGAAATAAAGGCTTCGCTGCCCAATTCGGCCAACCTGAATTTTGTGAAGGACTTGGAGGTACACATCAATTACGAAAAACTTTCTGATGAGCAGTGGTTCTACAAAACCCAGAAGATTAACTTGAAGCTGACCATCAACAAGAAAGAGGGAAACAAGCGCAAGAAGAAAACCTTCGATGTGCAAAAGTTAATCTGCTATCGCGATGCCAGCACCAATGATTTAGCTCCCCTCGCGGAAAAGCCCTCTTCGAGCTATGCACTGCTAAATACAGAGGCCAGCAACAATAAAATTATAGCCTTCAGGCATGAAGTGGCTCCTCTTGACACCTTTGAGCAGTCGGCCTACAAGGGAATCAAGCAATTGAAAGAAAATAAATTCATTAAGGTGGCTGATAAGTTTAGTGCCATGACCCTGAACGGCTATTATAATTTGGGCAAGCTGGATCTGGGTCCATACTTCTCTTTTTATCGCAAAAATGAAATAGAAGGGCACCGATTGACTTTGCCGTTGCGCACCAGCGAAAAACTTTTTAAGAATTTTATGGCAGGAGCTTACCTGGGCTATGGATTTAAAAACAAAGAGTGGGCCTATGGCGGAAATGTAAAAGTGATGCTTCCTACGAAAAAAAGAAGTATCCTGTCGGCCAGCTACCACTACGACTATTTTGATCTGACCAGGAACAAGTTCGTAGAGTTCATCAGGGAGAACCCTTACCAGCAGGGGGGTGGAAATATCATTTCCTCTTTTACCTCGGAGGTTCCTAATCCTTACCTGATACGCAACCGTCATGTCGACCTTAGCTATGAACACCAGATAAATACGAGTCTGGGCATATTAGTGCGCCCTGAGCTGAATAGGTTTTACTCGAATTACAATTTGGCTTTTGAGCAGGGAAACCAAAGTCTGTCGCATTTCGACACCTACAATGTGATGCTGGATGCCAGACTTTCCTTTGGCCAGGATTACGACGAGGGCTTTTTCTCACGCATCTATTACGGAAATCAGAAACCGGTATTCCATATCTCTACCCTTATGGGACAGTACAAATTGCCTGTGGAAGATGGCAAGAAAAGTGGCTACTATGCCAATGTGAACCTGTCGATGAAAAGTCGCTTTAACATGGGGCCCATGTTTTTAAAGTCGATGATTGAAGGGGGAGCAGTACTTGGAAGCGTTCCTTACCCATTGCTGCAAATGCCACGGGGAACACGCGATATTGGATCGGCACGTTACCATTTCAACCTGCTGCACCATTCCTCTTTTGCCAGCGATATGTACATGAGTGCTCACCTCTGCTTGAACGGTGGCGGTGTTCTTTTCAACAAGCTTCCGCTGATCAAAAAATTCAACTTAAGGGAGGTGGTTAGCTTTAAGGCCTACCACGGAAAACTCTTGGGAAATCACAACAAAGTAATGAAGATTCCCAATATGCTTCAGGCACCAGGCAAGGAACCCTATATGGAAATGGGCTTTGGGGTGACCAACATTTTCAAATGCCTGAGGGTTGAATATGTGAACCGAATTAACAAGGGAGCCTATTTCGACAAGTTCTCTTCCAGTCATGGTTTTAGGTTTAGAATAGAAGTGAGTTTCTAATTTGGTCTGCACCTAAAATAAATCATCAAATAATCAATCAAGATCAAATCATGAAATTACGAGTAAGTGTAAGATCCAGATTTACTACTTTAGGGTATCAGCTCATTTTGCTGATGCTCCTTTTTCAGTTTAGTCGCCTGCTGTTTATTGGTTTTAACCAGGCTTTGTTCTGCAACATCTCTTGGCACCTCTATCCCATTTATCTGGTGAATGCAATCAAGTACGATATAGCAGCTGTCTGCATGCTGAATGCCCCCTTTATTCTACTGAGTATATTGCCCTTTTCCTTTTGCGAAAGGAAGTGGTACCAATACCTGCTGATGGCTTTGTATGCCGTGGTGAATACTGTGGGATTGGTGGCTAATCTTGCCGATATCTTTTACTATCCCTACACTTTGAAACGCATCACCTGGTCGATTTTCGATTACCTGGGAACACAGGCCAATATGTCATCGCTTGGCGGGGAATTTTTGCTTACCTATTGGTATGCCTTTGTTCTGCTAGGCCTATTGATTGGCAGCTTGCTGTGGTTTTTCCGCTACAGCCTTTCGAAACTCAAGAAGACCAGAAGAGAACTTGACTACCAAACAGCATTCGGCGTTTGGTTGCTGATGGCATTGGGTACTTACCTTGGAAGCATCAATAATTTGAATCCCTTTGGCGAGTCCTTACAAATAAGCGATGCCCTTGACGATGTGGAGCAGGTGGAAGATGCCGGCATTGTTCTCAACTCGGCCTTCACCCTACTTTCCTCTTACGGCGATGATTCAGCATCCACCTTCCGGTGGTTCAGCCACAAGAGCAAAAGGTATCAGCAGGAGAATTCAGACCCGACAATGTGGTCATCATCATACTGGAAAGCTTTACCCGGGAGACTTTCGGGAGTTTAAATACGGATTTGGAAGGAGGAAGCTACAGAGGTTATGCTCCCTTTTTGGATTCCCTGATGCAGAAAAGCTTATATTTCACCCATGCCTACGCCAACGGACGCAAGAGCATGGATGCTGTACCAGCCATCCTGTCCTCGATCCCTGCCAACCAGACTCCTTTTATTCTGGCCAACCAAGCAGGTAAAAAAGTAGAAAGTTTAGCCTCCTGTTTAAAAGCTAAAGGTTACGAAACCTTCTTTTTTCATGGCTCGCACAACGCCACCATGGGCTTTGCTGATTTTTGCCAATCTGCCGATGTAGATCACTATTACGGACTGGATGAATATCCTGCCGGAAAAGACTTTGATGGCACCTGGGCATATTCGACGAGCCATACCTGCATTATATGGCCGAAAAACTGGACGAGTGCAAGAAGCCATTTTTATCGACGGTATTCACGCTGTCCTCGCATAATCCCTACGTAGTACCAAAGGAGTACCAGGGAAAATTTCCCAAGGGAAGCAATGGCATTCATGAAACCATGCTATATACCGATTATGCCCTGCGCCAGTTTTTTAAAACCGCTGCCAGCAAAGCATGGTATCAAAATACCCTGTTTGTCATCACGGCCGATCATGCCATTACTCCCTGGCACAAGAAATATGCAACCTCGGCAAATGCCTTTGCTATTCCCTTGCTGTTTTATGCACCAGGCAGGAATTTGAAAGGCAAACGAGAAGAACGGGTGCAGCAAATCGATGTTTTCCCTACGGTACTCAGCTACCTGAACTATGAGGAAAAATTTAGATCTGCAGGGAATAACCTGCTTGATCCGCACTCGCCAAAATTTGCAGTGAGCATTGTCAACCAGTGCTACCAAATGATTCAGGGGGATTACCTACTGCTCTACGATGGTAAGAAATGTAAGGCTCTTTATCAAATAGAAGCAGACCCTTATCAGAAACACGATATCAAAAATTTGAACCCTAAAGTAGTAGGTGACATGCTGTCCTTGTTACACGCCCACCTTCGTCTAATAAACCAAAATAATAAGTCATGAGTAAGTACGATTTCGTTAAAAACAGTAATTTGGTCATTCAGGCCAAACTATTACGTGAAACCAACATGTATCCCTTTTTTCGTCCCATTTCATCACCTCAATCCGATACAGCCATTATCGAAGGCCATGAGGTATTGATGTTTGGCTCGAACAACTATCTGGGACTGAACAATCATCCAAAAATTAAAGAAGCGGCCAAAGCGGCCATCAACAAATACGGCACCTCCTGTACCGGGAGCCGATTCATGAACGGAACCCTGGATTTACACCACGAATTGGAAGATGAACTGAAAGATTTCCTGGGCAAGGAAGCAGTCATCATCTTCCTACAGGATTCCAGGTGAATACGGGTGTACTTCCGGCCATGGCTGGGAAAGGGGATCATATTTTTATTGATGAGCTAAACCATGCCTCAATTATTGATGGCTGCAGAATGAGCCTGGCCCAGCGTATCAAATACAAACACAATGATATTTTTGATTTGGGCAGAAAACTGAACAGAGTAAAAAACTCTGCGGGGGTAAAACTTATTGTCACCGATGGTATTTTTTCCATGGATGGAGATATTGCCAAGCTGGACAGAATTGTAATGGAAGCAAATAAACACAATGCCTTCACTTTTGTGGATTGTGCCCATGCCATTGGAGTATTGGGAAATCATGGAGCCGGTACTGCCTCGCACTACGGCATCACCGACCAGGTTGATCTGATAGGAGGAACTTTTAGCAAGTCGATGGCTTCGGTGGGTGGTTTTGTTGCCGGTAATAAAGATGTGATTGACTATTTGAACCACGCCTCCCGCTCCTACATGTTCAGTGCCAGCTTGCCGCCAGCTTCAACGGCCAGTGTGTTGGCATCACTGCGCCTCATCAAATCAGACGACTCCTTTCGCCAAAGGTTATGGGAAAATACCCGCTATGCGTTACGCCTGATGAGGGAACACAACCTGGATATTGGTCTTGCCGAAACACCAATTATTCCAATCTATATTCGCGACAGCATTCTTACTTTCCGCGTAGCCAGAAAATTACTGGATAAAGGAATCTATGTCAATCCGGTGGTGGCTCCAGGGGTGAAAGAGAATGATGCGCTATTGCGTTTTTCTCTGACAGCAGCTCACAGCAAAGAGCAAATTGAGCATGCCATTGAGATTATTAGTCAAGTTGTAAAATCATATGTCCCGAAGGAAAGCCTATGTCACTAGAAATAAAAGAGGTGAAAACGGCTGCTGAGATGAAGCAGTTCATTCGTTTTTACACGACCCTATACAAAAACAATAAGCAGGTTGCCTTTCCCATTCATCTTGACGAATCGCATACCCTGAAAAAAAGTAAAAATCCGGCACTGGCTTTTTGCAAGGGCAAATACTGGCTGGCTTACCGGAACAATCAAGTTGTGGGGCGCATTGCAGCATCATCAACCGAAAAGAGCAAGAGAAGCTGGATCAGAAGATAGGCCGTTTTGGCTGGTTCGATTTTACCGACGACCAGCGAGTTTCGGCTGCCCTAATGAAAACCGCCATTGAGTGGTTGAAGCAAAATGATGCGGAAGTATTGCATGGCCCCATGGGCTTTACAGATATGGATCGTCAAGGCTTGCTGATTGAAGGATTTGCCTGTGAAGGCACTTTGGCCACTCAATACAACTACCCGTATTACGAGAAGCACATTGAAAACTTAGCCTTCGAAAAAAGTACCGATTGGGTGGAATATGAGATCCAAACCAACGATGCCATTGCCGGAAAAATGGAGTCTCTTGCCCAAAGATGCAAGGAAAGAAACAAGTTGGTCAGCATCAAACCCAAAGGTTCCAGGGAGGTGAAGAAGATTGCCCCGGAAATTTTCAAGCTGATTAATGAGTGCTACAAGGATCTTTATGGATTCATCCCCCTGACCAAGGAGCAAATGGATTATTACACCAAGTCGTACTTGAGTTTCATCAACATGAATCTGATCAGTTTGGTAGGCGACGAAACTGGAAAACTAATTGGTGTTGGCATCGCCATGCCTTCCTTCACAAAGGCCTTGCAAAAGGCAAAGGGCAAGCTGTTTCCTTTTGGCGCACTGCACCTGCTAAAGGCGGTGAATAAAAACGACCGCGTAGACCTTTACCTGATTGCAGTGGATGAGCAGTACCAAAACAAGGGAGTTAATGCCATTATCATGAGCGACATTATCAGCGGCGCTGCCCGCATGGGAATCTATACCGCCGAGAGCAATATTGAACTGGAGGATAACAAGAAGGTGCAAGCCATGTGGCGATTCACCCCAAACAGGCAACACAAAAGACGCAGGTGTTACTCCAAACAATTATAGGATGAGCAGAATACTTATCACCGGAGCAAATGGATTTATTGGGAGTTTCCTGGTAGAAGAAGCCCTCAGGCAAAAGCATGAAGTTTATGCCGGGGTGCGTAGCAATAGTAATTTGAAATACCTGGATGTGGATCGGTCTCACATTTTGAGGCTGGATCTTTCCGACCGTAAAAAACTAAAGCAGGAGTGGAAAAAGCTGGATATTCCCGCTTTCGATTATGTGATTCACAACGCCGGAGCCACGCAAGTCGTGGAGCCCTCTGATTTTGACCGAATCAATAATCAATATACTCAGAATCTACTGGAATCGTTGGTGGAAGCTAAGTTTGCCCCCAAGAAATTTATATTAATGAGTAGCCTGGCTGCCATGGGTCCGGGAGATGCACAAAGTATGCTTCCCATTGAACCATCTGATCAGCCTGCTCCCATTACGCATTACGGCAGAAGTAAGCTACGAGTAGAGCAATATCTGAAAAAACAGCAGGAAGTGCCTTACCTGATATTCAGGCCAACGGCTGTGTATGGCCCCAGGGATAAGGATTTCCTGTCCCTGTTCAAGGCAATCCAAAAGCATCTTGAGCCCTACATAAGCAGTCCCAAGCAGCAGCTCTCCTTCATCTATGTGAAAGACCTTGCCCGTTTGCTCATTCAATCAACGAACAGTTCGGTAAGCAATAGAAGTTTCTTTGTATCGGATGGGGAAACCTACACCTGCCGACAATTGTCGAAAATCAGCAAGAAGACACTGGGAAAATGGACCTTCCCCCTTGTCATACCAAAGCCACTGTTGTGGGGCATCTCTTTTATCTCGGAAAAGATAGCTCACACAAGGCGCAAAACCTCCTTGCTTAACAGTGACAAATACAAGGAACTGATCAGCATGAACTGGGCCTGCAACTCCCGGGAAACGCTGGAGGTTTTCAACTTTACACCACAATACGATTTGGAAACGGGCATTGCATCAAGTATTCAGTGGTACAAAAAAAACAAGCAACTATGAATGTACTATTGATCTTTCTGAGCATACTCCCCTTTTGTAAGGGGGAAGTCGCAGACTATCCTATCCCTGACAAAAAGGAGCATCACCTGTTCTATATTCAACGCACCCACAACACCAACACAGTTGTTTATGAAGCTAATTTCAAGGACAATGGGCAACTAAATGAGGAAGAACCCATTCTGGCCTACTGGATTTTATATGAGAAAAACGGGCAAACAGAACCTTTGACAAGAATGGAGAACAGCTTTGCCTATGGAGTGAAACACAAGGCAAGAGAAAACTGCTCCAACGAGTACGATATTCATTTGGTATCCTACAAAAACTTAAAACTGATACTAAAGCAGGTGGCTCCTTTCAAGGCAAAGGTCTTTTTCCAGAGCAAAAACCAGGAAGAGGTCTCTCTCGATCACATCTTTATACATGCCAACAATGCAGGTCTCTGGACCAAAGTTGATTTGCTGGAAGTGTACACAAACCTTCCCAACAGTGATAAGCTCAAAAAAGAACATATTTATATTGATTGATCGAATTAAACTGTAATCAAAAAGTAACATTGTAAATAAAAAAATTGAAAAACGATCTTATGCAAACTTGGATTAATATTTATACCTAATTTCATATGAAAGCGAATCTCAAGAATGTTTGGGGTTCGCTTTTTTAAATCATCCAAAAAATAATTTTCACATTGAATTGATCATGTTGTATCTTTAATAGAATCATTTTAAATAAGCATACAACATGAAGATTCTGAATACCATTGCCTTACTTCTGGCAACATTCTCCTTTGGCCTTGCTCAGGAGATTCCAGCTGTTTATAGTAATATCGGCTCCGATGAAAATGGCGTATTTCTTCAAATGGAAAACAGAAGAATTTATGCCTTAAAAGAAAATGATCAATTCAAATTTGAAGATTTATATGCGGCTGCCATCGGAACAAAGGAAGGATTAAGCTTTGATTTTAAATTTCCGGAACTGAATGGTACTCTTTATTACGGATTTATCAATTACAATGATGGCAAACATCCGCAACCGGTTTATTTTCGTGAGAGTTCGTCCATAAATATTGGCATTTGTCATATCCCAATTAAAAGATTTTTATCGGGCAAATATGATATGATCGATTGGGAGAAGACAGGAAAAGGTGTGATTGGCTATCGTATCGTAAACGACAAAGGCGATATGTTTTACGATGGCAGAATGGCTTTTACCTACTCCGACGAAATGTTTAAAACAGAACCCACCATAGTTGAAGGCCCTTTTATCAATCAACTTTCGCACAAAGGTGCGGTAATATCTTTTACTACTTCGGAAGAGGTTGAGGCAGGCATTCAAATCGATGGAAAGACATATAAAAACAAGAGGCCAGCTAAATATCATGAAATAAAGGTTAATGATTTACAAGCCTCTCGAAAGTATACCTATACCGTTTCGGTGGGTGATTTTAAATATGACTTTAGCTTTGAAACTGCTCCTAATCCGGGAAGCAGAAAAGCTTTTACTTTTGCCTATGGCAGTGATTCTCGCGCTGGAAACGGCGGTGGCGAGCGAAACATTTTTGGCACCAATGCTTACATCATGAAAAAGATTGCAGCTTTGGCCATGTCCGAAAATGCCAAGTTTGTTCAGTTTACAGGCGATTTAATCAATGGCTACGACACCAGCCGAGAACGCATGAACCTGCAATATGCAAACTGGAAACATGCAGTAGAACCCTGGTGGCATTACATTCCTTTTGTTCCGGGTTTTGGAAATCACGAAGCCTATAATTTTGTTTTTAACGATACCGAGGCAGGCACTTATCATGCCATCGATCATTTCCCTTTTAAAGATGATTCAAGTGAATCTTTGTTTCAAGATAATTTTACACTGCCCGAAAATGGCCCACGAAGCGAAGACAACTCAAAATATGATCCCAACTCCAATACAATAGATTTTCCTTCCTACAAGGAAAGTGTATTCTGGTATGCCTATGACAATGTGGCTGTAGTTGTTCTAAACTCGGATTATTTTTACACTCCAAGTGGCATACCCACCACTGGTGGTAATCTCCATGCTTTTATTATGGATAATCAAATGATATGGCTTCAAAAAACGCTAAAGCAGTTGGAAAAAAATAAAGATATCGACCATGTTTTTATCTCCATTCACACTCCTTTCTTTCCCAATGGCGGACATGTAAAAGATGATATGTGGTATGATGGCAACAACAACTTTAGAGCAGTTGTGAACGGACAGTTTTATAAGAAAGGAATCATCGAAAGGCGTGATGAATTGCTTGACCTCATCGTTAACCAGAGTAAAAAAACGGTGGCTATCCTAAGTGGCGATGAACACAATTACAACCTGCTTACCATTACCAACAAAATGCTAAAATATCCCCAGGAGTATCCGCACGAAAAGCTGGAATTAAACAGAACTTTCTACCAGATAAACAATGGTGCAGCTGGAGCTCCCTATTATGCACAGGAAAAAACACCATGGTCGGAAAATGTTCGAAACTTTTCTACGCAGAATGCTCTGGTGCTGATTGATGTTGATGGAAATAAAATTAAAGTTCGTGTTAAGAACCCCGATACATTGGAATTGATTGATGAATATATTCTTCGGGAATAATCTTTATGCACAACAAATTAATCAATATGAGATTCTTTTTCGTCCTGATATTATCCTTGTGTTTTACTTGGGAAATTTGTGCTCAAAATGAAACAAACAGCTCTTATGAGCCATCTCCTCTATTCGAGAGTGATGAAATTTTTGAAATCAAACTCAAAGGAGATATCAGAAAATTGTTCAACGACAGAAAAGAAAATGCAAAATATCACCCTATTGTTTTCTCATATGAAATCAATAACCAACACCACTCTATAGATATTCGTGTAAAAACAAGAGGGCATTTTCGCAAGATGAGAGTAAATTGTGCAATTCCTCCCCTTCTTTTAAATTTTGACACTTTGCCGGATTTGGCTGAAACCATTTTTAAGGGACAGAATAAATTAAAACTGGTAACAACTTGTGTTGATGAAAAATTTGTTGTACAAGAATACCTGGTTTATAAAATCTACCAGTTAATTACAGAGAAAAGCTTTCGAGTAAGATTGGTAAAAGTGATTTTTGAAGACATAAATCGAAATAAAATCAGAAATGCCGGCTATGGAATTCTCATAGAAGATCAGGATAAAATGGCCGTACGAAATTCTTCAGCTATTCGAAAGCAACTACAAGTTAATCCGGAAACAATCGACAAGGAGTATTTTCTTAAAATGTCTGTATTTCAATTTCTGATTGGCAACACTGATTGGTCGATCCAATACCTTCACAATATTAAAATATTAAACAGCGAAAACAATTCATCATTATATGCTGTTCCTTACGATTTTGACATGTCTGGAATTGTAAATACACCATATGCGGCACCTGCAGAAGCCCTTCAATTAAGCTCTGTTCGCGATAGAAGGTATAGAGGATATTGTCTGGATGACATGAGCGAATTTGAATCTACTTTCCAGTTATTTAATGAATTGAAAAAAGAAATTTATGCCATTTACGAGAATAATACCTTACTCGATAAAACTAACAAGAAAAACACACTTAAATACCTAGACCGGTTTTATGAAATTATCAATGATAAAAAATTGAGCAAAAGGGAATTTCAATATCCATGCAACCCAAATGGAACAGGCAATATTGTTATTCAGGGATTAAAGAAATACAAAGAAAATGGCAAAAAAAATTCCGACAAATAGTCGAAATCATTTTTTCATAAGGTCGCCAAACCCTCAGGCTAAAACGATTTGCCAATATCATTTCAGCCCATCTCTTTTAATTTTTACAACAAAAACTACTTTATAACCATGAAGTTTTTCTTGTTTTTTAATCGATTCCAATCTCTAGCATTCATCGATTGAATCATCTTCGTAGTAAGATCAACAACTACGAAATCGTCGTCTACCGTGTAGAACAAATCTTTTAGCTTTTTTAAAAATTTCATATCCCCTAAAGTTTACTGTTTTACTACCTTAAATTTAATAGGATTATGAATAATTTTCAAGCTGATTTTGTATGGTTTAACGATTACGTAATATGAATTCACGATTACGTAATATCAATTAACATTTACGTAAAATCTTATAAAAATTCCACTGAATTAAAGTACAAATTCTTTTTGTCAAGAAGTATTCTTTTCATGCGCGATGGCCCACCTATCGCAATTTGATAAATGTATTTGCCACGGAAGAAGAAACGTTTAAAATAGGTATACTCATGTTTGCCCACCATCTGTGTATATTCAATTTCTTTCCCCAGCATTTTTTGGTAAGCCACGGATCTTTCCTCTAACAGAATTGTCCCACTACTTACCAAACTGCCTTCTTTCATTTCTTCATAATATTCGGATGGATCTGAATAGGAAAAATCAATTCCTACTTTGGAAAAATCAGAAGCCACTATCCCAAATACCGTTACTGCATCCTTATAACTGAACACCTCTATTGAAATACCATTGAGCTCTTTGTTGTGAACAATGGGTTGATCAGGAATTGAAAATCTAATTTTTGATTTTTCTGACTCTATTTTTTTCCATTCTTCCTGTGCAACAACACCAGATATCCAAGCAAAACTAAGGACACAGATCAATATAAACTTTCTCATACTTTATTTTATTTCAGGCAACTCAATCCCTTTTATTTTTCGATACAAATCAAGAGCAAATACATCGGTCATGCCAGATACAAAATCCAACACCGACATGATTTTCTTGTAATCACTCTCACCTGACACATCGTATTGTTGAGGGATTAAGGATAGTAAGTTTTTCGAATAGAAATTATCGGGTTCCATCACCGCTGAAACGAATTCCTCCAATAAGGTTCCCAAAATTTTATAACCTGCCAACTCAATTTCAATAACCGATCGGTGTCGATAAATTCTCTGAACAGCTACTCCCGCGCAGGTTTTATACGCTTGCTTGCAAGTTGGCTCTACCTCCTTGATTAAAGTTCCGTTAAATCTTCCATTTAAAATATCATCGTAATTATCAAGAAAAACATGAACACACTCTCCCACCAGTTTACCAATTACACTGGCTCTAATAAATGCAATCTGCTCATTGGTGTCAGTTACCTCCTGGCAAGTTTCATTAATTCTATCAAGACTTGATTTTTCTTTTTCAGGATCATAAAAGTTTAGAAGGAGTTCCTTGGTTTCTGCAGTACTCAAAATGTTTAATTTGTGAGCATCCTCAATATCCATAATTTGATAACAAATATCATCGGCTGCCTCAACCAGGTAAACCAAAGGGAAACGTGCATATATTCCTTCACTTACTTCAGGAATTTCCAACTCCCTGGCAATTTTAAAGTAAGACTCCTTTTCGGTCTGAAAATATCCATACTTTTTCTTTCCAACTTCAGGAATTTTATTTGACTCCCAAGGATACTTTACAATGGATACTATGGTAGAATAGGTAAGTGCAAATCCTCCTATTCTTCTTCCATTAAATGCATGTGTCAACAGTCGTAAGGCATTTGCATTGCCCTCAAAATTGGTTAAATCGAACCACTCCTCATCGCTAAATTTATCCTTAAGCTCTGCCCCTTCTCCTTTTTCAAAATAATGCGACAAGGCTTTCTCCCCAGAGTGACCAAAAGGAGGATTACCCAAATCATGAGCCAAACATGCTGCTGCAACAATACTGCCTATTTCTCTAATCCCTGAATCAGGATCAACTTTTTTCTTCTCTATTAATTTCTCAGCGAGCAAATTACCAAGTGATCTTCCGACACTAGAAACTTCCAAACTATGAGTTAATCGATTGTGTACAAAAATACTTCCGGGTAGCGGAAAAACTTGTGTTTTATTTTGTAAACGACGAAATGGTGATGAGAATATCAACCTATCGTAATCTCTTTGAAATTGAGTTCTCACATCAACACTTGCAGGTGAGTATTTATCTTCTTGTCCGAATCTTTTCGTTGAAAGTAATTTTATCCAATCCATAATTTAGATTTAAAGCTCCTAAATTACATTAAAAAATTCTCGTTGTCCGATTTGTTTAGCAATTATTAACAATTCACCACTTTAACTGTTATACTGATACATTGAAATGTACGTATTCGTACATCCTATGTAATAACATCGTACACATAAACCATCAAAAAAGAATGTACAAATCATTCATTTTGCTGATTTAATGACAGTTCCATTATGTGGCACGAGTATTGAAAAATAAAGTATCATTGGGGTGAAGATTTTCTAATTTATTATTATGCTTATTTAATTCGACATTATCAGTTGATAATACAGGTTTGTCGATAATTGTGTACGTTGGTCTAAATAAATTTGAAATCCAATCACATAAAATTACTATTGTATATAGATTTTTTTAAATACATCAATATTATGATCCGATTACAAAACATTCACAAATCGTACATCACCGGAACCAACAAGTTGCATGTCCTTAAAGGTATCGATTTGCATATTAAAGAAGGTGAATTGGTATCAATCATGGGATCTTCCGGCTCCGGAAAGTCAACATTATTGAATATTCTCGGACTTTTAGACAACCATGACGAAGGAGTTTACGTGCTAAACAACGAGGAAATTAAATCGATGAGCGAAACAAAAGCTGCCAAGCTTCGCAATAATTTGTTGGGTTTTGTATTTCAATCATTTAATCTGATTTCTTTTAAAAATGCTATGGAAAATGTAGCCCTTCCACTCTACTATCAAAAAGTATCAAGAAAAAAGAGAAATAGCCTTGCCATAGAGTATCTTGATAAAATGGGATTAAAAGAATGGGCACACCATATGCCAAACGAACTTTCGGGTGGACAAAAGCAAAGAGTTGCCATCGCCCGTGCTATGATTACTCAACCCAAAATTATTTTAGCCGATGAACCCACCGGAGCTCTTGACTCAGCAACTTCAATTGAAGTAATGGATCTTTTAAGAGAAATCAACCAATCAGGAATTACTGTAATTATCGTTACTCACGAAAATGATATTGCCCATATGACAGATAGAATCATCAATTTAAAGGATGGTGTTATCGAATCAATCGTAGAGAATAACAAAATTAACCATACTGAATCGGTTAAAATTCCTCTTCAGGAATAAACCAAACCCTAATATCAAGCTATGTTTGACAGAGATAAGTGGCAAGAAATATTTAGTACCATTAGGAAAAACAAAACTCGTACGATCTTAACTGGTTTTTCGGTTGCAACCGGAATATTTATGTTGATTTTCCTTTTGGGGGCAGGAAGAGGCCTACGTAATGGTATGACTTCTGTATTTGCTCAAGATGCAACAAACAGTATGCAAATATTTGGTGGTAGAACTACCAAAGCATACAAAGGAACTCCAGAAGGCAAAAGGATTCAAATGGTAAATGATGATTTCCTGAATCTGAAAAAGTCAATTCAAAAGATAGATGCGATTTCGGCGATGTCATACATTCCAGGAGCTGAAACAATTTCCTATAAAAATAATTTCGGAAACTTTAATGTTTCGCCTGTTCATGATACTTACAAGGAAATTAAAAACTTTGACATCATTAAGGGAAGGTTTCTTAATCAAAAAGATCTGGATGAACACAGAAAAGTTGTAGCCATTCAGGATGAGGTAAAAAAAGTACTCTTCCCCAAAGAAACAGCTCTTAACAAATACATCAACATTAATAATATCAAGTTTAAAGTAATTGGTGTTTTTCATCAGTCAAGTTTCGATGACAACTCAAGAGAAATATACATTCCGATTACTGTAGCCCAAAAAATATTTAACAACAACGATCATATCCGTAGAATCTCTTTCACTTTAAATGATGTTTCGGTTGAGGAAAGCCAAAAGATCGAAAGGCAGATTACCTATAAAATGGCTGACAGACACAACTTCAGCAAGGAAGATAAAAATGCACTATGGATTCAGAATAATATTGAAAACTCTCAAACTTTCGCAGGTTTATTTAGTGCAATTGAAATGTTTGTTTGGATCATAGGAATATTCACCATTGTACTAGGCGTAATTGGTGTTTTCAATATCATGATGATTGTTGTTAGAGAGCGTACAAAAGAAATTGGTATTCGAAAAGCCATTGGCGCATCTCCAGGTTCAGTTGTTGGTTTAATCTTAATGGAGGCAATATTTATTACTGCTGCTTCGGGTTATATAGGACTAATTGCAGGGGTAGGATTATTGGAAGCTATCAATCAATTTGACATTATCGAAAAAGTGTATGCTCCAGCAGCAATATATTTCCTTGACCCACAAGTTGACCTTGGAATAGCAATAGGTGCAACAATTGTTTTGGTAATTACCGGTGCTTTGGCAGGATTTTTCCCAGCACGAAAAGCTGCAGCCATCAGACCGATTGAAGCTTTAAGAGACGAATAATACGAATTTATAAACGACATTAGAATGTTCGATCTAGATAAATGGCAGGAGATTACTGCCGCACTAAAAAAGAATAAACTTCGTACCATCCTAACTGGCTTAGGTGTGATGTTTGGTATTCTTATTTTGGTAACTCTTCTTGGAATAGGAAGAGGATTTCAAAATAACATTCAATCTTCTTTGGGAAACTTTGCAACCAATTCAACAGTGTTTTGGGTAGAAAGAACAACCAAAGCCTATAAGGGCTTACCCCGGAACAGATTTTACCAATTTACCAATGACGATTTGCTAGCACTCAAAAAAAATATTCCTGAATTGGAACATATCGCTCCTGACATTAATGGCTGGAGTGGTGGTGCAACTCACAATACATTTCGAAAAGAGAAAAAAGGAAACTTTAGAATTAAAGGGACATCTCCTGAAATGAACATGGTAAATCCTGTTGAAGTAGTTTCTGGAAGATTTATCAACGAAAATGATTTGAAGGAATTCCGAAAAGTAATTACCATTGGTCCTCGTGTTAAAGAACTCATGTTCGAAGAAGATGAGGATCCAATTGGACAATACCTAAAAGTGAACGGTATTTTTTTCAAAATCATCGGTGAAATTAAACCTTTAAGTAATAACATGGGGAATCGTGATGATATCATTCAATTGCCATACACTACCCTACAACAGCTTTACAATTACGGTGATAAATTCTATGTTTTTCTGGCAACAGCAAAGGTTGGTGAATCTGTAGCAGAATTAGAGGATAAAATATTTGAAATTTTAGCTCGCCGTCATTCGATACATCCTGAAGACAGACAAGCCATTGGGAATTTCAATATTGCCAAAATTTTCAATAAGATTTTTGGCTTATTTAATAGTATTGGATTCCTGTTTTGGGTCATTGGGTTTGGTGTTCTCATCACCGGAGTGATTGGGGTGAGTAATATTATGCACGTGGTTGTGAAAGAAAGAACCAAGGAGCTAGGAATTAAACGCGCAATTGGTGCAAAACCGGCATTGGTAGTTGGTCAAATCATTAACGAATCGGTATTCTTAACCACTTTTGCTGGATTTTGGGGACTAGTACTTGGAGTTGTTATTGTTGAATTAATTGGCAAAGCAACAGAAGGAAGCCCTAACCCACAAATTTTAAATCCCTACGTTGATATTAATGTAGCATTTATAGCACTCGGAGTTTTGGTGTTTTTTGGAGTTCTTGCTGGACTTTTACCAGCACAAAGAGCCATTAGAATTAAGCCCGTTGATGCTTTGAGATACGAATAAAAGTCATAAATCTGAAAATAATACAAGTCATGAAAAAAGTTCTAAGAATCTTAATGGTTGTAGGGTTAATCGTCCTTTTTGTAGGAACCATTTTTTTCCTTTATAAAAAGTCGCAAGACAAACCTGTAGTTTATAACACAAAATCTCCTGAGATTACTGACATTGTTAAAAAGACAATTGCAACAGGCTCCGTTGTGCCTAGAAAAGAAATTGAAATTAAGCCTCAAGGAGTTTCAGGTATTATCGAAACTCTATATGTTGAAGCTGGTGAAATGCTGAAAAAAGGTGATCCTATTGCTAAAATTAAGATCATTCCAGATATGATTAACTTGAATAGTGCCGAATCAAGAGTTAATGTTGCAAAGATTAACTTTGAAGATTCTGAGATCAATTACAATCGCGATAAAGCATTATACGACAAAAAAGTTATTTCAGAATCTGATTTCCAAAAAACACAGTTGGCTTTTCGTAATTCCAGAGAAGAATTGCAGGCTGCTAAAGATAACTTGCAATTGATTAAAGAAGGGGTTACCAAGAAATCGGCAACTGCAACTAACACAATTATACGCTCAACAATTGAAGGTATGATTTTGGATATTCCAATTAAAGAAGGTAATTCTGTAATTCAATCTAATACTTTCAATGATGGTACTACCGTAGCAATCGTAGCTGATATGGGTGAAATGATTTTCCAAGGTAAAGTTGATGAAACTGAAGTTGGAAAAATTAATCAAGGAATGAATCTTAAACTTACCATTGGTGCAATTGAGGATGTTAAATTCGATGCTAATCTTGAGTATATTTCTCCAAAAGGAGTTGAAGAAAATGGTGCGATTCAGTTTGAAATTAAAGCTTCGGTTAAACTAAACGACAAATATTTTATTAGATCAGGATATAGCGCAAATGCTGAAATCGTTTTGGATAAAAGAGAAAAAGTACTTGCTATAAACGAAAGTTTGTTGGAGTTTGAAAATGACTCAACTTTTGTTGAAGTAGAAACTTCTCCTCAAGAATTTGAAAGACGATTCATTAAAACCGGATTATCTGATGGAATCAATATTGAGGTTTTAGATGGTATTACCAAAGACGACAAACTTAAGGGTGAGAAGAAGAAAAAATCAGATATGATTAAAGAAAAGAAAAAAGAAGAAAAGAAAGATTAAGCAAGCTTTGTAAAGAGCTCAATATTGCTCATATTTATCATATCAAAATCGTTTTTATAATTGCCTAAACCGTAGTACGGATTATAAAACATTAAGCAAATGAAAAAATTATTATTACCGCTAATTGCGATTGCATTTATATTCTCTTCTGTAAATGCTCAAGAAAAATGGAGCTTGGAAAAATGCATCAACTATGCGAAAGAACACAATATTGATTTGCAGCTTCGAAAACTTGATGCTGAAGTTCAAGCTAACAATACAAAACAATCGAAGTTTGATCTATTGCCAAATTTAAATGGTAACACAGGGTATGACTTTAGCTATGGTCGCACCCTGACAGCAGATAACACTTATGGTGATATGAATACACAAAGTGGTTCTGTTGGATTATCAGCAAGTGTAACGCTATTCGAAGGCTTTCAAAAGTACAATTCAATAAAACAAAATGAGCTTGACTTAAAGGCCAGCCTTCAAGATGTAGAAAAAGCGAAAGAAGATTTGGCTTTAAACATTACATCATCGTACTTGAATATACTTTTCAATAAAGAACTGTTGCAAGTTGCTCAAGAAAAATTGAAAGTAACCAAGCTACAAATTAAAAGAACTGAAGCTTTGGTTGAAGCAGGAACGCTTCCAAAAGGAACTCTGATGGAACAAAGTGCACAAGCAGCTCGAGAAGAACTTGAAGTAGTTAATGCTTCAAATAATCTTGATTTGGCATTGCTTGATTTAGCACAATTACTAGATCTTGAAAATCCTACAGTATTCGACATTAGAATTCCTGAATTGCCAGTACTGAATGCAACTCGTTCTATGGTCGATCCTGAATCCGTATTCATTAATGCCTTGGAATTCAGACCTGAGATGAAAGCTGCAAGATACAGGTTGGAAAGTTCTGAAAAAGGACTTGTAATTGCAAAAGGCCAAAGAGCTCCATCGCTTTCTATGTCTGGATATTGGGGTTCAAGTTATTCTAAAGACTTTCAAGAAAGAGGACTTTTAAAAGATGAAAATGGAGATTTAATTTTAGATGATGAAAATAGACCTCAACCAATTATTATTCGTAATGAAATGAAACTTGGAGATCAGTTATCAAATCGTGAAAGAAAATCGTTTGGTTTCAATCTACGAATTCCTATTTTTAATGGAGGTATTGTTAACAGAAATATTGCCAATGCAAAAATTAATATCGATCGCTCTAAGTTGAATATGGAAAACAGAAAAAATGACTTGAGAAAAGAAATTCAACAGGCTCATGCAAATGCTAAAGCGGCAATGAACAAATATTTTTCAAGCGAAACAGCTGTTTCCTCAACCGAAGAAGCATTCCGCTATACCGAAGAAAAATTTAACTTAGGCTTGGTAAACTCCGTTGATTACAACCAGGAAAAAAACAACCTGTTTCAAGCCAAATCAAACTTGCTTCAAGCAAAATACGAATACATTTTCAGAACAAAGATTCTTGACTTTTACAATGGCATTGAGATAAAATTATAATCAAGTTTACACATAACAACTCGAAACTCCCAGCTGATTTATTAGTCGGGAGTTTTCTTTTTAAAAACGGTACAATTTAAAATTAAATTAATGCTATCCTAATATCAATAAGTTTGTTAGCAATAAATATTAGGTAATTTTATTTAAGCAATTGTAATTAGTTTCCCATTTTATCCTTTATTTTGCAGTGATTTAAAAAAATAGAACATGGCATTACTTTTAAATATCGAAACATCAACAGCAATTTGCTCTGTTGCATTAGGAAAAGACGGGAACTTATTGGCTTTAAAAGAAAACAAAGAAGGCATGAAACATGCAAGCCATCTTACTGTTTTCATCGAAAATATATTAAAAGAAAACAATTTAAGCACGGCTGATTTAGATGGTGTAGCAATTAGCATGGGACCTGGTTCATATACTGGTTTGCGAATTGGTGTATCAACAGCCAAAGGCATTTGCTACGGAGCAGGAATTCCTTTAATAGCAGTTAGCACATTACAATCAATGACAAAAGCCTTGCAAAACAGTTCTGATTTATCATCTGTGGTTAAGAATCCGGAAAAAGCTTTGTTTTGCCCTATGATTGACGCCAGAAGAATGGAGGTTTATACAGCATTCTACAACGCAAAAGCTGAATTGGTAAAAGATATTTCTGCTGATATTATTGATGAAAACTCATTTGCAAATGAACTTTCGGAGCAAGAGATTATTTTCTTTGGTGATGGTTCAGGAAAATGTAAAAATGTTATTGCAAATGAAAATGGCATCTTTCTTGATGATGTAAATGCAACCGCTGTTGGAATGATTGAATTGGCAGAGGATAAATTCAACAAAAACGAATTGGAAGATGTTGCTTATTTTGAACCTTTTTATTTGAAAGATTTTGTAGCAACAACGCCTAAAAAGAATATCTTTAAGTAAGAACAAAGACAATGCGTATGCTGAGATTTATACTATTTTTAATTTCCTTATTTGCACTATCAACAAGTGCATATTCTAATACTCCTGCAACATTAGCTGACAAAGGGGAACATTTAAAATATGTAATCCATTATGGCATTGTAAGAGGTGGAAAAGCCAGCTTAAAACTTAAATTCGATAAAATTGATGGCAAAGAAGTATATCATGCTGCTTTAACGGGACGTACTGTTGGTTTATTCAATACCCTTTACCGGGTTAAGGATACCTACGAGAGCTATTTCGATAAAGAAACATTGCTTCCGATAAAAGCTATTCGGGATATCAAAGAAGGAAGTTATAAACGATATAACGAGGTTACCTTTGACCGAGAAAAAAATCAAATTAATAGTCAACGATCGGGAATTAAAGATGTTCCCGTAGGGATTCATGATATCCTTTCAGCATTTTATTTTGCTAGGGCGTATCATTTTAATTCAGATTTAAAAATTGGTCAAATAATTAAAATCCAAACTTATTTCGCAGATGAAGAGTTTCTGCTGCAATTTAGATTTATGGGATACGAAAATATAAATAGCAAAATTGGAAATGTAAAGTGTTACAAGTTTATTCCCATTGTTCAAACCGGACGTGCTTTTAAGGATGAAGATGATATGAAAATCTGGATTTCCGCAGATGCCAACAAAATTCCGGTGCGAGTCCAGTTCGATTTATTTTTAGGATCTCTTCGTTGCGATCTGATAAATTTTTCAAATTTTTCAACAAGTTCGCTTCGTGAAAATTAAAATTCTTTATTTCTCACAGCTATCTACATCAAACAAAAACACTTAATATTTTAGATTATTAATTGTTTCAATTACTTTTGCAAAAATTAATGAGGTGGAAAGCTCATTATAAATTGAAAACGATTATAAAATTAAATTCATTATATCATGGCAAGTACTGCAGATTTTAAGAATGGAATGTGTATCCATTATAAGGATGATTTATATACAATTATTCAATTTCAACACGTTAAACCAGGAAAAGGTCCAGCTTTCGTAAGAACTAAGCTTAAAAACGTTAAAACTGGCAAAATTATCGATAACACATTTAACTCTGGAGTTAAAGTTGATGTTGCAAGAATTGAAAGACGTCCACATACGTTTCTTTACAAAGATGACATGGGTTACAACCTGATGCACACAGAAACTTATGAACAAATTGCACTTGAAGAATCTTTATTTAATGCTCCTGATTTATTAAAAGACGGAGATCCTGTTGAGGTGGTAGTACACGCTGATACTGAAACTCCACTTTATGCAGAACTACCTGCGCACGTAACTATGGAAGTTACTTATACAGAACCAGGACTTAGAGGCGATACATCATCAACCAACTCATTAAAACCATCTACCATTGAAACTGGAGCAACCATTATGGTTCCTTTGTTCATCAATACTGGTGATATTATTAAAGTTGACACTCGTGATCACAGCTATGTTGAGCGCGTAAAAGCTTAATATCTGTAATCTTATCATATAAAAAGGATTCTTAATGGAATCCTTTTTTTATTCCATTCCATCGAATTGTCTGTAGTACCATTATTTACTACATTAGTGGTAACCTTATCTTTAAAACCCCACTATAGTGATTAAGCAACGAAGCGTAAACAGTAAGTTTAAGTTAGATCTGATACTGAAAATCACACAAGCAATTAACGAAAACTTGTCGGTTGATGATTTACTAAAACAATACAAAGACATTCTTTTTAATGAGCTTAAAATAGGTAAAATTGTTGTTTTTAAATTTAATTCTGCCTGGGAGAAATTGCTCATTTTGGGCGTTAACAACGATACTATTGATACAATCAAAATCGAAACAGACTTGGCAAGACATGATGAAATTACCTATATTTCAACTGACTTTCCTGAACATCTTAGCATATTTGATTTCTTAATTCCAGTATTTCATAAAAAATCAGTTCTTGCCTATATTCTTATTGGCGATATAGATGAAGAAATGGAAGGAATGAGTCCGGCCATTAAGCACCTGACTTTTATACAAACCATTTCGAATATTATAATTGTAGCCATGGAGAACAAGCGAATGCACAAGCAATTGATCGCTCAGGAGGCTATTAAAAAAGAAATGGAAGTTGCATCTAAAATTCAGAACCTACTAATTCCGAATCAAAACTCGTTGCCGCAAAACAGGTATGTTGCATCTCAAGGTTATTACCAACCTCATTTCGAAATTGGTGGCGATTATTACGATTTTATCAATTTTAATGATCAGGAATTGGGATTTTGTATTGGCGATGTTTCCGGAAAAGGAATTCCTGCAGCCTTAATCATGTCAAATTTCCAGGCTACCCTAAGAGCTCTTTTTAACCCGGATACTCCGTTGGACGACTTGATGAATAAATTAAATCAAAAGGTTTGTGAAAGCTCTAGCGATGAAAAATTCTTAACCCTTTTCATAGGTATATACAACTATGCTACTCGAAAACTTCGATATGTAAATGCAAGTCATCATCCTCCAATTTTGTATAATTACAAAACCGAAGAGACTACACAATTAAGAAAAGGTTGTATTGGTTTGGGAATGCTTGATGAAATTCCAAAGGTATCGGTAGGAGAAGTTACCATTAAAGATCATTCAAAATTACTTTGCTTTACAGATGGATTAGTTGAATTAGAGGTAGGTGATAAAATGGAGATAGGTATGAAATTGATAAGCAACTTATTCTCAAACAATAAAAACCTGAGAGATACATTTCTTGATTTGACCAGACACATAGATCTTGGCAAAAAAAATAAAGCTGTAGTAGATGATATTTCCTTGTTTGGAATAGAGTTTAAAGCATAAAAAAAGGATCGGCTGGCCGATCCTTTTTTGTATATTTTCAATTCAAATCATTGAATCTGGAAATCCTTAGTCACGGGATCAGATGTTTTTCCTGAAGCATCGGTTAATGTAACTGTTAATTTGTACATTCCTTTTTTTGCAACAGTATTCTCTCCAAAACGAGTCGAAACTGGAAAGCTTACACTTGCTGTTTTCTTCCCATCAATACTTGGCAATTTATTTCCATCAGCATCTGTTAAGTCCGAATTTGAATCAAAAGAGAAATCTTGATAAGTTTTTACAGTCATACCAATTGCATTTTCAAATGCTATTTGTACTCTGTATGATTTAAGTTCCATATCATCGCTTGCTGAAAATGATACAGTATAATTATCGCCTGCGTTTACAGTTGCTGCACTTGAAATGCTTCCTGTTGGTTTTTTCTCATCCACAGGATCATCACTTCCACCGCCGCCACAACTCATCATTCCTGCAGAGAACAATACCATTAAGGCATACTTTAATAGTTTCATAAATTTCAATTTTTTGGTTATGATTTGGTTTTTGATTTTTACTTTATCCTCTAAAAATAAAGCAATACCATCAAATTAACAAGCCACAACTAAGAAATAATTCTTTTTCCCCTTCTGAACAAGAAAATATTTATCCGCAATAAGGTGTTCTTTTGTTACTATTAACTCTGCATTCTGAACCTTTTCCTTGTTAATACTAATTGCATTTCCTTTGAACAATCTTCTTAATTCTCCTTTTGATGGAAATACTTCAGCCTTAACTGCCAAAAGTTCCAAAACATCAACTCCTGCTTCGAATTCTAATTTATCAACATTAAATTGAGGAACTCCTTCAAAAACTGACAAGAAAGTATCCTCATCCAGTTTTTTTAATACATCAGCTGTTGCTTTACCAAACAAAATTTGAGAAGCTTCAACTGCCGTATTGTAATCCTCTTCAGAGTGAATCATAATGGTTACCTCTTTAGCTAAACGTTGCTGAAGTTTACGCAAGTGTGGTGCTTCATTATGCTCTTCAACCAAAGCAGCAATCTCATCTCTTGGAATCAAAGTAAAAATCTTGATATATTTCTCTGCATCTTCATCCGAAGTATTTAACCAAAATTGGTAAAATTTATATGGAGAAGTACGTTTAGGATCTAACCAAATATTTCCTGATTCAGTTTTACCAAATTTACCTCCATCAGCTTTAGTAATCAACGGACAGGTAATGGCCCATGCCGTTCCTCCTTCTTTTCTTCTAATTAATTCGGTACCAGTAGTGATGTTTCCCCACTGATCCGATCCACCCATTTGTAATTTACAATTCTTGGAACGGTACAACTCCAAAAAGTCTGTTCCTTGAACCAACTGGTAAGTAAACTCAGTAAAAGACATTCCTACTTTTGATTCAGAACTTAATCTCTTTTTTACTGAATCTTTACTCATCATGTAATTTACAGTGATGTGCTTTCCAATATCACGAATAAAATCAAGGAATGAAAAATCTTTCATCCAATCATAATTGTTCACCATTTCAGCAGCGTTCTCAGCATCTGAATCGAAATCCATAAACTTAGACAACTGCGCTCTTAAACACTCCTGATTGTGACGAAGAGTTTCTTCATCCAACAAGTTTCTTTCCTGAGATTTTCCCGAAGGATCACCAATCATACCTGTGGCACCACCAACCAATACAATTGGTTTATGTCCTGCCACCTGAAAGTGCTTCAACATCATTACACCAACCAAGTGACCAATGTGAAGAGAATCTGCAGTTGGGTCAATTCCCACATATGCTGATGTCAATTCTTTTTGAAGTTGTTCTTCTATTCCTGGCATCATATCGTGAATCATGCCACGCCACTGTAGTTCCTCAATAAAATTCATGTTTTCTATTTTTTTCCTTACTTGGATATATTTATCCTATTTTTTTAATCGAACGACAAAGATAAGAATTTTACCGTTTCTTTTCCCCTATTAAATTGGTTCTTAAGCTAACATTGAAATCAAGCTTATAATAATTCCTGTAAAAAATAAAATATTATAGATAAAGGAAACAAACACAAACTTAAAAAAGGTCTTTACCCAAGATTGTTTGTAATAGAATTTCATGGTCAAAAACAATTGAATTGGAATTAATAAGTAAAGATATATGGCCAATGAATTCAGAAACTCCACATTCAACATCAGTAATAATTCACTAATAATAACAAGTACAAAGATGTAAGCATGAAAGTTGAGAGAAATCAACAAATGTTCCAGCATGTAGTGTTTCCTCCTGATATACAAGAAAGCCAAAGACAATGCAAAAAGAGGCAGAATTACCAATAGCGTTTGTGATAATTTCTTGAATGCATTATCCATCATCAGAGAAGGATTTAACTTCCACATTTCAATTAATTTCTTCACCTTACTGTTTTCTATCAGGCTGTTCACATTTTTCTCAGCTCCTTTCAAAGAATCTTTGGCAACATTCTTCTTGCCAATATTAATTGTTACGATCCCACTCTTTTCATCGACCTTTGCCAAGGAGTCTACTTTCAGACTATCTACATCATACTCCTCCTCCTTTACCATTTCTTCCAAGAAAGACACCATATCCAATTTCTTACCATCATCAGTTTCAATGGCTAACTCTTTGGCTGCTGCACTTTCTGGTTTGTGATTATAGGCGAGCAACAAAAAAGCAAAAAAGGTTAAAAACAGGTACAAACGAAAAGGTGGTGTATACCTGGCTCTTCTCCCTCGCATAAACTCTCGGGTCAAATAACCCGGCTTTAAAAACAGAGGCACCAAAGTATGTATTAGCCTATTATCTACAGATAGTGCATCGCCAACAGATTCGGACACAACAGTCCAAAACGGACGTTGAAAACTCTTAGTTGACTGACCGCAATTCGAGCAAAATTTCCCATTTACAGGGAACTCACAATTGGGACAAAATCCTTCGAAATGCTGAACTCTTCTTTTAGGTAATTTCCTTATATACTTCTTAATTCTTTGCTTCATTACACTTTAACAGGTAGTTGTTTTTGGACCTCTTCTTTTATTTTTTCAGTGGTATCTCCTATATCGGAGCCAAATATATCAAATAAGGTTTCGGATATTTGGACCATTGGCTGATAGAACAAACTATCTTCCTTTTTCTCCTTCGAAATGAAATCGAATTTCTGATCTAAAAAATTCACAAAATATACCAATATACTTATTATGAGAATCCCTTTTATCAATCCAAACACAACTCCCAACAATCGATTTACCATACCTAGAGCCACGGCCTCAATTAAGGAATTCAACATCTTACCCAAAACATTTAATACAATCACTATTATTAAAAATGTAGCAATAAAAGCAATAATTCCCATGTAATTTGAATGGTAATCAAATCGATTTTCAATAAATTCTGCAGTAAAATCTGAAAAATGAATGGCGCCGTAAATTCCTAAAATTAAAGCTAGTAAAGTTGCAACTTCAATAATTAGCCCTTTAGTAAATCCTTTATATATGGCGTAAATTAAAGGCAAACCAATAAGGATATCAAGTATGTTCATAATGGGTTAGTTATAATTATCAATAGACGATCAAAGATAAGAAAAACCAACATAATGGCCTTAATTTAGAATGAACTAAGACAATATACCTGTTAAAATTATTTATATTTAAGACAGCAAAAACACTAAAAAATGGCATTTATCAACTCTCTTGTCAGCTGGTTAAATACCAAAAGACTTTCGCAGATAGATTTTTTTAAGGAGCATCCTATTGAAATCCAGAAAGAAACTCTTATCCATTTACTGAACCAGGCATCTGGTACAGAATGGGGACGAAAGTACGACTTTAAGTCGATGCAATCACTGCAAGACTTTAAGAATAGACTTCCTATATTAACCTACGAAGACATTGAAAAACAAATTGAACACCTTAGAAATGGTGAACAAAACATTTTTTGGCCTTCAGAAATCAAATGGTTTGCAAAATCATCGGGTACTACCAATTCAAAAAGCAAATTTATACCTGTTAGTAAAGAAGCACTTGAAGATTGCCATTTTAGGGGAGGCAAAGATATTTTAGCCATTTATACATCGCTTTATCCTGATACTGGAATTCTTTACGGAAAAGGATTAACTCTGGGAGGTAGTCATCAAATCAATAACATCAACAATGATTCTTATTATGGAGATTTGTCTGCCATCTTGATTCAAAATTTACCTTTCTGGGCTGATTTCATTCGTACTCCTGATACGTCAATCGTATTGCTGGATGAATGGGAGGAAAAATTGCATAAAATGACTGAGGCAACACTTAACGAAAATGTCACCAGTCTTTCTGGCGTTCCGTCATGGTTCTTGGTTCTACTGAAACATATTCTAAAAGTATCAGGCAAAAATCACATCCATGAAATTTGGCCAAATTTGGAGCTTTTCGTGCATGGTGGTGTAAGTTTTACACCTTACCGTGAGCAGTTTCAAGAGATATTACCTTCATCTCAGATGAATTACTTGGAGACATACAATGCTTCGGAAGGTTTTTTTGGGATTCAGGATAATCTGGATGATGAAGCCATGTTACTAATGCTTGATTATGGAATTTATTATGAATTTATTCCACTGGAAAATGTGAATGATGAACATCCTATAGCCATAAGCCTTGAGGATGTTGAATTGCATAAAAATTATGCAATGCTTATTACAACCAATGGAGGACTTTGGAGGTATCAAATTGGCGATACCATTCATTTTACTTCAAAAACGCCATTTAAGTTTAAAATTTCAGGAAGGACAAAACTATATATCAATGCTTTTGGTGAGGAGTTAATTATTGATAATGCCGAAAAAGCAATGCAAATAGCTTGTACTAAAACCAATTCGGTGATTAAGGAATATACTGCAGCTCCGGTTTTCATGGATAAAAACCAGCAAGGAACACACCAGTGGTTGATCGAATTCGAGCAAGCGCCACAAAACATTGATGAATTTAATTACATACTGGACAATGCATTAATGAGTCTGAATTCGGATTACGAAGCCAAACGATACAAAAACATTACACTCGAAAAGCCAATTGTAAGCATTGCCAAGAAAGGATTATTTTACAACTGGTTAAAATCGAAAGGAAAACTTGGTGGGCAAAATAAAGTTCCTCGTTTATCCAATAATCGAACATTAATTGAAGAATTGCTTAAAGACAACCAATAGCATATGCAGGTTTTACTCATCTGGTTTTTATCTGTCCTTAACTTATATCAACCTACAAAAATTAACACTACATGTGATTTCTTCGAAATTGATCACATGGAAAATGTATATGTGGTAAATGGGTCACAATTATCAAAGTACAATTCCGAGGGAAAACTAGTTTGTAATTTTTCTGATTCTTCATTCGGAAGCATCAGTTCTATTGATGTCTCAGATCCTTTGAGAATTTTATTGTTTTATCGAGATTTCAACCAGATTATTTATCTGAACAATAAATTATCAAACATTGGCAATGAAATCGATTTATATGATTTTTCGGATAACGAAACTGAATTTGTATGCAATTCTCAAATAGGTGGTTTTTGGATGTACAATTCAATAGAAAAGCAAGCCTTTCACATAACCAACAATGGCGAAATAGCTGCTCAATCGATTTTGTTGGGATCCTTTTTTGATGAAGCTGAAATCACTAAAATGTTTGAACACAATAGTTATTTGTATCTACTCTACGAAAACAAAGGCATTTTGCAGTTGGATCAAAATGGTCAATTTGTTCGAAAACTATCTTTTCAAGATATTCAAGACTTCCAGCTAATAGGAAACCACATTTATTATCAGAACAAAACTGGTATCCATATATATCATACTTTAAATCAATCCGATCAATTAATTCATACAAAAGAAGATTCTTCTAAGGCAATAATCAGATGCAATAAGGATAGAATTTTCATTTCTAATGAAAATTCTATATCAATTAAAATCATAAGTTTCTGATTAAAAACCAAGTACATTTATTCTAATTAATAAGGAATTGATATCCAAAAAAATATTACTAATTTTAGTTGCATTTTTCCACTAATAATTAAACATAAACATGCACATTGCTGTAGCGGGAAACATTGGTGCCGGAAAAACAACTCTGGCTGGATTATTAGCAAAACATTACGGCTGGGAAGCTCATTTCGAAGATGTGGACGACAATCCATATTTAAATGACTTTTACGATAATATGAATCGTTGGTCGTTCGCCTTGCAAATCCATTTTTTAAATAGCAGATTCAATCAGGTTTTAGCTTTACGCGAATCTGGGAAAGATATCATACAGGATAGAACAATATATGAGGATGCATACATATTTGCTCCAAACCTTGAATCAATGAATTTGATGCCTAAAAGAGATTTTGACAATTACTTGTCTCTCTTCAATATTATGAGTTCTTTAATTCAACCACCTGATTTATTGATCTATCTAAGAGCTTCTATTTCTACACTAGTAGAACACATTCAGGCCAGAGGTCGTGATTATGAAGAAACCATTCGATTGGATTACTTAAAGAGATTGAATGAAAGATATGAAGCCTGGATCAATGGTTATAAAAACGGGAAACTTTTAATCATTGATGTTGATGATATTGACTTTCTAAATAACCCCAAAGATTTGAGCTCTGTAATCACTAAAATAGATGCTCAACTTCATGGACTTTTTTAATTGTAACAGATAATTATAATACAATGCATATAGCCGTAGCTGGTAACATCGGATCAGGAAAAACTACTTTAACAGAATTATTAGCTAAACATTACAAATGGGAAGCTCATTATGAAGATGTGGATGAAAATCCTTACCTGAATGATTTTTACGACGACATGCAACGTTGGTCATTCAATTTGCAGATCTATTTCCTAAAAAGCCGCTTTAACCAGATTATGGAAATCCGTAATTCGGGAAAAAATGTGGTACAGGATCGTACCATTTTCGAGGACGCCAAAATATTTGCTCCTAACCTATTCGATATGGGTTTAATGTCGGAACGCGACTTTAAAAACTATTGTAACCTGTTTCAACTAATGAGTTCAATGGTTCAGGCACCCGATTTATTAATATACTTGCGTTCTTCGGTGCCTACGCTGGTTAATCAAATTCAAAAAAGAGGTCGCGATTACGAAGAAACTATCCGCTTGGATTATTTGAAGAACTTGAATAACAGATATGAAAACTGGATTTCCAACTACAAAAATGGAAATTTGCTAATTGTGGATGCTGACAACATCGATTTCCTTGAAAATCCAGCTGATTTAAACAGTATTGTGGATAAAGTTGAAGCAAAGATTCATGGACTATTTTAAAACCTGTAGAAGAAACCTATTGATAATTCGGGGAGTGATATTTTATCGAATCCTAAATAATATTGATAATTCTCTCCATTTTCATCCTTCGCTATAACCGAATCAGGAAAGTTAGGGATATATGTATACCTCAGATTCATATCAAAGCTCCATGTATCAGATATGTGATATAAAAATCCAATATTTGGAGCCAAACCAACTTTATTTTCAGTAATAGTTCGCTTATCGTTGCTTGACCCTAAGGAAGAAGCTGTATAATCTATTTCATTCCGATAATAGAAATATCCAAAAGCAAGGGAGGCATAAGGCTTAAAATCTCTGTCCCAAGCATCACAATAGTATGATGCTCGTAGCAATGCTGAACCAATATTATAGCTTACATCATAACTTCCCAAATGGCTTCCATCCCAGAATTTATCTTGTCCTAGCAGACTAAAAGACAATTCTGCACCAACACTTAATTTCTTGTTCAGCATTTTTCTCCCAGTCAAACGAAAGTTTGGACCTCCATTTGCCTGATCTCCAAAATCACCTAAAGGCAATTGATAACCCATTGATCCACCAATAAAATAGTTTTGATCTTTGTAGTACTGAGAATAAGATTCAAAAGAAAAACTCAGAACTAAAAACAAGAATAAATATCGCTTGATCATCTTCACTTCATTAATTTGATGGAACTAAATTATAAAAAAACCGGAAACTCAAATTAGCCTCCGGTTTCAATATTTTATTGTGTGTTCTATTCGATCACTTTTAGTTCTTTACCAATCTTGATAAATGCTTCCAAAGCTTTATCCAAGTGCTCTTTTTCGTGTGCAGCCGAAAGCTGAATACGAATACGAGCTTGTCCTTTTGGTACAACTGGATAATAGAATCCGATTACATAAATTCCTTCATCCAACAATTTAGCAGCAAATTGCTGAGAAAGTACTGCATCGTATAACATCAAAGCGTTAATTGCAGAATCGGATGGCTTCACATCGAAACCAGCCTTTAATAATCCTTCGCGGAAATATTGAGCATTCCAGATTACTTTATCTCTCAACTCAGTTGATTCGCTCAACATATCGAATACTGCGATAGAAGCACCAACAATTACCGGAGACAATGAGTTTGAGAACAAATAAGGACGTGAACGTTGACGCAACATATCGATAATTTCAGCCTTACCAGTAGTAAATCCACCTAATGCTCCACCTAATGCTTTTCCTAATGTAGAAGTAATGATATCTACACGATCCATACATTTGTGGTATTCGTGAGTTCCACGGCCAGTATCACCAATAAAACCTGATGCATGACTATCATCAACCATTACCAATGCATTGTATTTGTCAGCCAAATCGCAAATTTCATTCAATTTAGCGATATCACCATCCATTGAGAAAACACCATCTGTTACGATGATACGGTAACGCTGAGCTTGAGAAACTTTTAATTGTTCTTCCAAGTCGGCCATATCAGCATGCTTGTAACGGTAACGAGCCGCTTTACACAAACGAACTCCATCAATAATAGAAGCGTGATTTAACTCATCTGAAATAATTGCATCATCCTTTGAAAACAATGGCTCAAAAACACCACCATTAGCATCAAAAGCAGCTGCATATAAAATGGTATCTTCCATACCGAAGAATTTAGCAATCTTTTGCTCTAATTCTTTGTGAATATCTGTAGTTCCACAGATAAAACGAACCGAAGACATTCCATAACCATGAGAATCTAAAGCTTTTTTAGCTCCTTCCATTACACGTGGATGTGATGATAATCCAAGGTAATTATTCGCACAGAAATTTAATACTGTCTCTCCAGTGTTCACCTTAATTTCTGCTCCTTGAGGAGTTGTAATGATTCTCTCGTTTTTGTACAAACCTGCATCTTTAATGCCTTGTATCTCTTCTGCAAGATAGTCTTTGAATTTTCCGTACATGTATGTGTTGTTTTAGATATTTGAATTATCGTTTGAAAATTACTATCCAAAATTACAATAAAATTCGTCTCTGAAAGCAGGGAAATTCTGTTTTTTATATGCCTTTTTCAACATACGGAAGTAATCTTTACTGTATTTCTTAAATTTTTACTACAATCTTACTTTTCCACCCTTCACTCCCCATCAATATTGATAAACAATTAGATAGGAACAAATCCTGTTTATTCCACAGAATGCAGGGAGAAAAAAAATGAATCTTTTTTGAAAAAATATTGAAATAGCTGTTGCATTATTGAGGAAAACCTGTTAGTTTTGCATCGCAATTTTCCTCAAGAAACACAGTTCAAACGTGAGATGTAGAGGAAAATTAGGAGTTATACTCCTCCTTAGCTCAGCTGGTTAGAGCACCTGACTGTTAATCAGGGGGTCCTAGGTTCAAGTCCTAGAGGGGGAGCAAAATACCTTTCTTAATGGGTTTAAAATATATTAGGAGTTATACACTCCTCCTTAGCTCAGCTGGTTAGAGCACCTGACTGTTAATCAGGGGGTCCTAGGTTCAAGTCCTAGAGGGGGAGCAAAAGAAAAAGCCATCCAATTTGGATGGTTTTTTTCGTTTTATGAATTTAGAATTATTACTAAATTCAATGCATGTTTTGCATCTACATACTATACTCTACTTCTTCTGACAAATACTATATTGGTTATACTAACGATATTACCAGAAGGATGTTCATGCACAATAATCCTATTGACAACAAGTACACTTCTAAGCATATACCTTGGGAACTTAAAAAATGGTTTGAAGTAGGACTCAACAAAACTATTGCCTTAAAAATGGAGCGTAAAATCAAAAACATGAAAAGCCGTAAATTCATTGAAAAACTATTAATTCCAAACGAAGGCGAGAAAATATTTAAAGATCTTTTACAAAAGATCGATCCTGACTTTTAATCAGTCCCGAGGCTTCGGGATAGTTTCAAGTCCTAGAGGGGGAGCAAAAGAAAAGCCATCCAATTTGGGTGGCTTTTTTCATATCCCTCCTTTCCAATTCAAAAAATCTTCTATTTTTGTTGGGTTCAAAAATTTGACCCGTGAAAAATAAGCTACTAATACTTCTAACTCTTTTGGTCATCACAATCCAATCAAAAGGTTTTAATCCTGTTCCACAAGATTCTATTCCCTATTTTAAAAATTCAAGAAACATCCTAAACCCAGGCTTAGGCAAAGAAGTTTTTAGTAGCAAGAACCTAATTATTTTTGGAAGTTTACTTGGTGGTGCTTTCTTGATGGACGAATGGGCCAATGACAGAATTAGGCACAATCAATTTGCTTTTGGCGACAAATACACAAATTTCTTTAATGAATTTGGTGAAAAAAAGATCATTGCACCTTCGATAGTGGCTACATGGGCAATTGGTACAATTATAAAAGACGAAAGACTTTCCAATACAGCACTAAACTCTGCGAAAGCTTTGGTTACCGGAGCAATATTAACTGAAGGAATTAAAATTATTGCAGGTCGTTCTCGTCCTTATCAGATGTATGGCAGTATGCATTTTGATGCTTTTGGGGGAAACGATAACAATAACAAATCTTTTCCGTCCGGGCATTCATTTGTTGCATGGTCTGTGTTTACTCCTTTTGCCGAAGAATACAGCAAATGGATCTATGTAATTCCAGCATCGGTAAGTTTATCCAGAATGTACAGAAACAGACACTGGTTCTCAGATGTTGTTTTAGGCGGAGGAATTGGCTATTTTGCAGGCCTTTATTTTCACAAACGTAAAAATCAGAGAGTATTGTTTAGTGGAAATGGAATTGTAATCAAATTTTAAACAACAACCGAAACAACCTACACAACCAAAAACTTCTTAGTTATGAGT
Organism: Marinifilum fragile JCM 15579; assembly: GCF_001310955.1. Lineage (GTDB taxonomy): Bacteria > Bacteroidota > Bacteroidia > Bacteroidales > Marinifilaceae > Marinifilum > Marinifilum fragile. Next base: position 288,198 of record NZ_BAZX01000002.1, on the reverse strand, counting down.
ATCACTAAAGTATTTAAAAAATTTCCCAGAACCTTTTGGGTAGCCAACACCATTGAACTTTTCGAACGATGGGCATGGTATGGCTTTTTCATGTTATTTGCCAACTACCTGACAGGATCAACAGATATTGGAGCTCTGGGATTATCGCAAGCACAAAAAGGAATAATTATGGGAGTTGGTACAGGTATTTTATATTTCCTTCCTGTAATTACCGGTGCAATTGCCGACAAATACGGATACAAACGTGTTTTAGGGATTTCATTTGTTGTATATAGTACAGCCTTTATTGCCTTGCCTCTATTTAATACTTTTGCCGGAGTTTTTGCCATGTATCTATATTTGGCATTAGGTGCAGCTTTATTTAAGCCTATTATATCAGCTACGGTAGCAAAAACAACTGATGAAGAAACCTCATCAATTGGCTTTGGAATCTTTTACATGATGGTTAACATTGGTGCCTTTATTGGACCATTGGTAACACTTGCTTATAAAGACAGTGGATACACTACAGTATTTTATATTTCAGCTGGTGTAATCTTAATCAACTTCATCCTGATTCTGTTCTACAAGGAACCTGAAAGAGAAGTGAAACAAGAATCATTAGGAGAAGCAATTGGCAATGTATTTAAGAATATTGCAACAGCAATTAGCGATATTAAATTCGTGATTTTCCTTCTTCTTGTCGCAGCATTCTGGAGTATGTACTATCAATTGTTCTTTACCTTACCGGTATTTATTACACAATGGGTTGATACCTCTTCGATTTACAACTTCTTCGAAGGTTTTATACCAGCAGTAACTGAAACTTATGGTCAAGGTGGTCAAATGGACTCAGAATTTATCGTAAACTTCGATGCCATGTTCATCATCATCTTCCAGATTATCATTTCATCCATTGTTATGAAGCTAAAACCATTGAAGGCTATGATGGGTGGAATTTTAGTTTGTACCATTGGTATGGCATTAACTCTTTACACTCAAAATGTATTGTTTGTAATTACAGCGATCTTTATTTTCTCGATTGGTGAAATGGCCAGTTCTCCAAAAATTACGGAATACATTGGTAGAATTGCGCCAAAAGATAAAGTTGGATTATACATGGGATGTTCATTCTTGCCTGTATTTGCAGGTAGTACTCTTGGTGGTGTAATCTCGGGTAATGTATACGGTAGCATGTCAGATAAGGTAACTCTATTGGTTAAAGAAGTTGAAAAAAGAGGTTTGGATATCCCTGCTATCTCTAAAGATTTTTCTGCTACTGAATATTTTAATAGAGCTGGCGAATTAATGGGTATGAACCAAAGTGAATTGACTCAATTTCTTTGGAATACCTACAATCCAGGTAACATCTGGTATGTGATTTTAGCAATTGGTTTATTTGCCGTAGTTGCACTTTATTTCTACGATAAATTACTATTAAATAAAAAGTCTTAAGAATTACCATCGCAAAATGGTTAACAATTCTTGATCCCGCTTCGGCGGGATTTTTTTATGTCTTTTTCATCAAAATATTATTGAAAAATAAGGCCATCTAGCAGATATTTCATAATTTGGCCTCAATATTCCGTGCAACTGTAGTCACTTTTCTGTGATTTGTTCGTAGTATATACAACCACAACCATTTTTATGCTATCAACCAAGGTATTAATAACGTACTAAGGATTTGTATATGATTAGAATTCTACGCACAAAACTCTATATACTAATTTTTCTTTTAGCTAATGTATTTTCTACATTGGCACAAATTTCTGTTGAGCAATATTACCAAAATGCTGAAGGTAAATCAGGAGAAGAATTAAAAACCACTCTTCACAATATTATTAAATCACAAAAAGTACTTGGATACAGCAGTGGCAATCCAAACGTTTGGGATGCATTAAAACAAACAGATGAAGACCCAAACAATCCGGACAATCTAATTCTAATATATACAGGTAGGAGTGAAAAAAAATCGCGACAAGATGATGGGCAAAGTAACGATCCAGATTCTTGGAACCGAGAACACATTTGGGCAAAATCCTATGGCTTAGGCAATCCATATAACGATCCTGGAGCTGCCACCGATATACATGCTTTACGTCCTGCAGACAGAAGTGTAAATACCGATCGATGGAACAAGTTTTTTGATAATGGAGGAAAGCAGAACTCTGAAGCAACAGGCTGTTATTCCGATGGAGATTCATGGGAACCAAGGGATGAAGTGAAAGGTGATGTTGCCCGAATGATTTTCTACATGACAGTACGTTATGAAGGAACCAATGAAGAACCTGATTGTGAGATGACCAATAACATGAGCCTTTTCAATTCAGGTCAAACTGTTCATGGTCGAAAGTCAACCTTATTGGAATGGCACAAACAAGATCCCGTAAGTGAATGGGAACGTAATCGCAATGAAAAAATCTACGAAATTCAGGGGAATAGAAATCCGTTTATAGACCATCCGGAATATGTCAATTATATTTGGTTAAATGAAAGCCCCGACCAATTCAATATTACTTCAAGTATTCCTGTAAACAACACATCTAATGTGGAGGTGAATGCTGAATTAATAATCAATTTCACTCAGGAGGTATTGCCAGGGGAAGGAAATTTAATCATTCACAACAAGGATGATAATGGCATTTTCGAAACCATTAAAATGAGTAATACTTCATTGGTTACTTTCGATGGCAAAACTGTTAAAATACTTCCTTACAATAATTTTAAGTCTGGAAATAGTTACTATATCAAAATAGAAAGCAATGCCATTAAAAGTAACGATGGGGAATATTTTAAAGGAATAGACAACAATTACAGCTGGGCCTTTTCAACTGGTAATATGGTACTGGACCCTCTTGAAATCATAGCCAGAGTTCCTCTAAATGAAGCTGAAAATGTGAACACTGATATTAAAATCAGCATGGACTTTAATCGTTCTGTAAGTGCCGGAAATAATAGCGATGGATTCAAAATTTACAATTCTGAGAACGAACTGATACAATATTTGGGAGCTGCCAATTCAAGCATTGAATATGATGACAATGTAATTACAATTAGTTTAAGCAACGAATTGGAAGAAGGTGAAAGCTATTACATTTTAATTGATGAAAAGGCTGTGAAGGATGCCAATGGCAATTATTTTATTGGAATTTCGGATAAAACGGAATGGGCTTTTATAACAGATAGATCCACAAGTATAGATGATCATTTTGCCAATGATGCCAACCCAGCTTTCTATCCCAACCCTAGCAGCGGAACCATTTACCTGACAAATCAACAAAATGTAGAAAAAGTTAGGATTATAAACCTAACGGGGAAACCAATTCTGGAAGAAAGCGGACAAACCTCCTTAAGTTTATCCAGCCTGCCAAAAGGCATATACATCCTTACATTTGCCATGAAGGATGGAACAAGAATCTCGAAAAAACTAATCAAGAAATAAGAAAAGCGGTTGAATCATCAACCGCTTTTTCTATGTGGTAACTCACAATTATTAATTGTTTTTTTACTCTTTCCAGGCAGCATCCTTTTTGTCACCGAATACATACTTCACCAATTCAGGATGGTCGATGAATGGGTTACGATTCTTCTGGAAATCGTAGATTATATTGTTTCTTCTGATTTCATAAGGGTCAACTGGATCCAACTCATTCCACTTCAACAAATCATCCAATTTACCCATTCGAGCTTCACTATTTATTACACCACGGTTATCTACTGTAAATCCGTAACGAACTGCCATATAAAAAATAGCACGAGCAACATCGCCTTTAGCGCTTAATGGCGGCTCATAGAAATCCGTATTATATGTTCTTGCTCCATTCACATCAGCAAAGTTTTTATTGCCTCTGGTACTGTTTTCTTTACTGTAAGATGCTCTTAGGTGATGACCATCGGTACCTGCTCCTGGAGATGTTCCAAAGTCTCCATGCGATTTGGCCCAAACATGCTCTCTGTTCCACTCGTCGCTTACACCAGCACTATGATCATTTTTAGCTCTTCCAGTTTCGGTATAAATCTGCCATACTTGCCTTTCATCTGCTGGATTCTGGTCACCTGCTTCGCACATGTCCCAAACATCGTATGATGAACTGCTTGTATACTCCAATTTAATAGCGCCGGTAGAGATAATTTCTTGCAACTCCTCTCTTAAATCATTACCCTTAAGAGTAGATGCAGAGGTATAATAGTTCTTTGGAATTCGTACAGACATCATGTGCTGTCCTTTTTCCACTGTTTTCACATACTCTTTTGGAGTATAATTCACAATAATCTTACCTTCCGAATCTACATTAGGAGTCAAATAGTTCTCTCTATCCGGATTCTTATCATTATCAGGCTGATCTGGTTGTTCGATATCAGTATCTGGAGCTGAATTATCACTACTTCCTGAGTCACAAGAGAACATGAAGAAGTTGAACATTAACAGCAATAATAACAATTGTTTCATTTTCATAATAATTACCCTTTTATATTTTATGACGAAGGGCACTCCTAGGAGTGCCCCTTATAATCTATACTTGAATGGTATTAGTTCATAGTATGAGAACCAAGACCTGAAACAGTATCATTATCTTTCACTTCCCATTCAGAAGTTGTCCATGTAGTATTAGGTCCTGAAACACTTGCCTTTCTAGCTAGAGTGTGATTTGCAGTTGCTCCAGTAACACCTTCAACATCCCATGAGCTACCTGGGTCTTCGCCCTCAACTCCAAATACATCGATTACAGTACCACTTTTTAATAATGCAACAGCGTCATCACCATTAAAATAGGTAGCTGTAGAATAATCAGTTGTAGCTGTAATACCATCAGGTAAAGTCAAAGCTGCAGAAGAATTAGCAATTAAGAAAGTAGCACCATTTGGCAATTTACCACTCAATGGAATATCTGTTGCATCAGCAAACATTTTACCATTTGCACCAACTTTAATTGAATAGTTTGACAAATCAACCTCTGCACCTGTACCATTATAAATTTCCAAATATTTATTATTTGAAGATCCCTCTAAATATTCAGAAATGAATAAATCTGAAGCTCCTGATACTGTATTATCTCCTAAATTAACACCTGGGGTAGTATCTCCACCAGTGTCCCCACCACCTGTGCTATCTCCAAAAACACCAAGATTTGTAAAATCATCCATGTCAGCAACTGTCCACTCGTTAACTGCAGTTGACCAGTCAGGATTCGATTGAGTTGTTTCATTCTTACGAATCAAAGTATGATCTTTTGTTGCTGCAGTTACACCTGCAACATCCCAACCATTCTCAGGTCTTTCTCCTTGCTTACCAATGACATCAATTAAAATCCAATTTTCACCATCTTTCTTAAATAAACCTACGGCATCATCACCATTAAAGTGTACAGGACTTGGGTAAGCTAGCTCTAGGTTCGCTTTAGCTTTGATATCAGCATTTGCAGCATCTGCACAAATTACATAAACCGCGCCTTTTGCCAATGTACCTGACAATTCAATTGCATCACCCCAAGCTTCTCCATTTGGTCCTGAACGTAATGTAAAGTTAGCCAAATCAATATCAGCAGTGCTACCATTGTAAATTTCAATGTATTTGTTATTTGATGATCCTTCTGCATACTCAGAAATAAAAATTTTCTCTACTGCAGTTTGGTCAGTATTTCCTCCACCTGTGCTTTCTCCAAATACACCTAGATTTGTAAAGTCATCCTTGTCAGCAACAGTCCATTCGTTAATGTTAGTTGACCAATCAGGATTTGACTGAGTTGTTTCTAGTTTACGAATTAATGTGTGATCTTTTGTTGCTGCAGTAACTCCTGCAACATCCCAGCCATTTTCTGGCTTCTCACCTTGCTTTCCTACAACATCAATCAATATCCAATTTTCACCATCTTTTTTAAATAAACCTACTGCATCATCACCATTGAAGTGAACAGGGCTAGGATAAGATAATTCTAAGTTTGCTTTTCCTTTAATCTCAGCACTTGCAGCATCAGTACATACTACATATACAGCACCTTTTACCAATGTTCCCGTAAAAGTTGCAGGATCAGTCCATTCACCACCATTAGGAGCTGCACGAAGAGTATAATTCGCTAAATCAATATCTCCTTCAGTACCATTGTAGATCTCGATATATTTATTGTTTGAAGATCCTTCAGCATACTCAGAGATAAATACTTTATCTGTACCAGTAGTAACATCTCCACCTGTTGAAATCTCGAAACGATCTCCAGTCATGTCAACATCTTCTGTAGAACGAATCACCATTTGTTTGTCATTTCCAAATTTGCTCAATACACCAACAATAGTACCTGAACCCTGAGGTAATACTTCATCGTAGAAGTTGCTATAACCACTGTTACGAACAATTAGTTTATTTCCCTTAGGACCAATAAGATCACGGTTCACACTTTTATCTTTCTCTGCATAAGTTAAGTTTCCATCTGCATCAGCAAATTGAGCAGCAGTAATCTTCACCAATGTGCTAACCAATGAATTGTACAAGTCATTGTCTGTAAGTTCCTCAAGAGAAACTTCTTTTGGCTGTAGTTCTACAGGTAGACCATTCAAGAAAATGTGATCTTTAATCAAACCTGGATCAATACCTGCAAGGTTTGTATATTTACCATCCTGATATGTTCCACCTCCAAGTTGGATCAAACCATTGTAATCTCCCATAACCAAGCCTTTCACTTTAATGAATACCTGCTGTCCAGGTTTCATCATTGAAGAAAGACCTTTTTCATTAATTTTTACTTCGATACCACCAGTAGCACCTTCACGGCTATCCTGAACGATGATTTGTTTGTAGAAATTTCCTTCAGTATCGTCAGATACAACGTATCCTTCAATTACTAAATCTTCCTCGATCGTTTCAAACTGACCTGCTGTATGTTTTGCTTTCAAATCAGTAATTGAGGTATTTGAAGTACCTTCATATTTAGGCACCATGATCTCTGGTTGGTCAAAATCATTGTCAACACAAGCTACAAAGCTGGTTGCAAGACCCGCTGTAATTAATGCAGCGTAGAAAAACTTTTTAATGCTCTTCATTATATCTTAGTTTTTATAGATTTTAGATTAAAAACGAACACTTAGGTTCACAAAATAGGTACGACCATAGTAGTAGTACAATTTATCTCCAAAATTACGATCTGAATCTACAGCTGATCTACTCTGTTCGTATCCTCCGGTAACGATATCTGTATCATCCAAAACATTGTTTACACTTGCATTTAAGGAGATGTAGTAATCATGAATCTTCCATGATTTACCAATGTTCAAATCCAAAGTGAAAGCTTCATCAAGCTGACGCTGATTAATCGTAGCATTCCAATTTTCTGATCCTGGAGTCATGCCTTCAACAGCCTTTGATGTTCTTCTTGCAGGATGGAAATCCAAATAGATATCATCGTAATAGTTAGCATTGATACCTGCCCACCAGTATTTAGGAGAAGAATATTTCAAACCTAATGTAGCAGCCGTTTGTGGTGTACCTGGAACATAGAAATTCTTTGCATAAACCGTATTGGTCTCACTAGCCAAATCAATATCCACAGCAACCTCTTTCATTTGAGGTCTTGAGTCGTAAATGTATTGTCCTTTAGATGCTGCGAAAATCGCTGTCAAAGTAGGTGTTAGTTTTGCTTCCACACCAAGTTCAACACCCATATGTTCTTTATTAATACCTGTTAAGATTGCATTTACAAAAGCACTTTGTCCGTTTTGAAAATTACTTGTAAAGTAGTTTCTAACTTCTGTTTGATCTTCGAAACGAGTATAGAATCCTTTAATGCTTGCCTTAACAAATGGAGTACGCAATTGGTAACCTGCGTCGAAAGACATGATTTTTTCTTCCTCCAGGTTGTCAACCCATTTGTTTCTAGTTCTTGCCGATTCAAATGCATTTCTCAAGAAAGGAGCTCTGGTTTGATAAGCTGCATTTGCATTAAAGTAGTTACGCCCGTTTAACTTGTAGGTTAAACCTCCTTTAACACCAAAGTTGGTAAAATCTTTCTTGCTACTTTCGCCAAATGAATTATCAGCAAAAATGGCTTTTCTCATGTTACCTTCTCTCCACATCTTTGTCTGACTCACTTCTGCACCAATGTAACCTTCCCACTGGTTGTACACGAAATCGGTTTGAGCAAAGAATCCTGCTTTTCTCAAATGAACATCGTAATCGAAACCAAAAGTATCACCTTCTTTTACTTTTCTATCAGGATTATTCAAATCATTATCCCTCATTGAAGTTGGAGCATACTTGTCGTAATCCAATAAGTATTGAGCACCTAACAAATCATCCATTTTATTAAAACGACTACCTATATAATAGGTATAATCCAAACCAGCTGTTAAATTCCAGTTGCTGTTAATCTCTTTGGTAAATGTTGTGTTTGCCATCAATTGCTCAGCATCGTAACGATTCTCTTCCACATAGTATTGTGCATTAGGATCGTTGCTGTTCACCTGGTACATTCTATCCCAATCGATGTGACGAACTTTTGGATCAGTTTTCCAAAGCCTTGCAACTTCTTCTGGATTTGCAGAGTTACTTGGTAACTTATTGTAGTAGTCCGGACGTGGATCAGGAGCATTAAACCATCCTAACCTGGTGCTACCATTACGTCCAAAAGTATATGAAACACCTGTTTTCAGATTGGATTTCTCGTTGATTTTCCAATCATGATTCAACAAGAAAACTGGTTGGTGAGACTTACTCACTCTCGAGTTTCTTTTTTCACCATTCTGATATCCCCAATATGGGTTGTAGTAGTTATCGTCAACAAGATCGTAAACCTCCTGAGTTGATGCGCCACCTTTACCTCTTTCGCTAGGAGCAGCAAATACTGTTAGGTTTAAGCTGTGATTGTCATTCAATTGCTTGTAAGCAGATAAGAAATAGCTGTAAGCATCGTAAAAAGTTGCATCAACATATCCTTCATCACCCCAACGACGAGATCCAGATACTGTAAATGCCCAACCATTCTCCATTAATCCTGTTGAATGTGTAGCCATTACACGATTACTGTAGCTTTTGTTTGAACGAGAGTAAACCAATTTGGTTCCTACTCTTTGATCGATTGCCTTGGTATTGATATTGGTAGTACCACCAATACCTCCAAAACCAAATCCATTAGCACCCAAACCATATTGAATTTCCTGGTTACGAGTAGCATCGTTTAAACCACCCCACTTGTACCAGTATCCTCTACCATTCTCCATGTCATTCATCAGCATTCCGTTCATACGGATGCTGGTATTGTCAGTACTGTATCCACGAGTTTTGAATCGTAACTGACTGAAGACATAACCTGCATTCGAAACAAATACATCTTTAGAACTTGCCAACAAGCCAGAGATGTTCTCTTTCGAACCTTCATCATCTAATTCTTCATCGGTTAAGGAAGAAAAGTCAAAATCCTTTAAGGATTGACTTAAAGCGCTTGGCACCAATTCAACCACCTTAAGGTCAATTGTGCTTCCTGCGACAACATTTACAGCCATCGACACGCTTTTAAAATCTTGTAAAATAAACTCCAACAAGTGTTTACCTTGCGGAACTTCAGAGATCAGAAAATTACCCTCAGTATCGGTGAAAGTACTTAAATTGGTACCCAATACTTCAACCTTTACCTGAGATAGATAATTTCTGTCTACAGAGTTTCTCACCTTACCACTTACATTCCCGGTTTGGGCATGTAATGCAAAAGATGAAATTACTCCCATTAGTAGAAACAGAAGAATCTTTTTCATGAAAATAAAAAATTTGATTAGTACAGTTAGGCATTCGAAAGCTACCTACCTCTCCCCTGGTAAAAGCAAATTCCAAAAGCCATAAATTTGCTTTCAACGAAGTATTTGTTGAGGGACTATAAAATGGTGTGTCTTACGATTGCAAAACTAATAATATAAATTACAATCTCATATTAAGAATTGGTTAATTTGATTAAGTAATGCAATATCAGCTGCTAATGATCCATTTCAGGCCATAACTTTTGACTAACAGTTACATATTAAAGATTAATGTAGCTTGAAGTAATTATTAAGACGAATAATTAATGTTTTATCCTCATGTGATTTTGTACTAAAACCAAGATGTCATACGAATGCAAATATCCTTTTATTCTCTCCTAATTCATTCCGCTTTTTTAATCCCTAAAAAAGCTTTAATATTGCAACGCAATTCGTTGCCAACCATTTTGACTGTAAAATCAATCTATTCTCCCCGATTGATTGGGATAGTTTCCATTCCCTTGTTTTATATAGAAATTTAGAATTAAACTATTGCAGAGCATTTTCTGCCATAATTACAGAATTCACATGATACGAATGAGAACAATAGCAGCCTTATTATTGGCTTTTTTAATGGTTTCATCTGGTGAGTCGTTCGCACAAAAGAAGGATTACCAAGTGGCCTGCGTAGGTTTTTACAATCTGGAGAACCTTTTCGATACAATTGACGATCCAAACAAGCGTGATGAAGAATACCTACCGGAAGGAAAAAGAAAATGGAGCAAAACCAGATACGAAGACAAGCTTTTTAATATGGCTCATATCATTTCTCTAATGGGAAAAGATGGCGTACAAGAGGGAGTATCAATTCTTGGTGTTTCAGAGATTGAAAACCGTGGAGTACTGGAAGATTTGGTAAAACAGTCTCCAATTAAAAACAGAAACTACCAAATTGCACATTTCGAATCGCCTGATAAGCGTGGTATTGATGTGGGTTTGTTGTACAATCCGAAGCATTTTAAACTTTTAGATCAGAAAAAATACAAATACCAACCGCTTAAAGAAAACGGAGATACACTGTACACTCGTGATCAGTTGTTGGTAAGTGGATTATTGTTTGGTGATAAAGTACATGTAATTGTAAATCACTGGCCATCGCGATATGGAGGTGAAAAGAAAAGCCGTCCTAATAGAAACGGTGCTGCTGCAGTTACTCGTTCCATTGCTGATTCACTTCTAAAAGATGATGCCAACGCAAAAATCTTTATCATGGGCGATTTAAACGACGATCCGATTAACGAAAGTGTGAAGAAAGTAATTGGTACCAAAGCAAACAAAAAGAAGGTACAAGGAGGTTTATTCTATAATCCTTGGGAAAATCTATACAAAAATGGGATTGGAACCCTTGCCTACCGCGATAGCTGGAATTTGTTCGACCAAATTCTTCTTTCAAATCCATTGGTACACACAAAGAGTGGATTTACTTATCTGAAATCAGAAATATTAAGAGAGAAATTCATGTTTACCGAAAGTGGTCCTTATAAGGGATATCCGAAAAGAACTTTTTCATTTGACAACTACGTAGGTGGTTATAGCGATCACCTGCCAGTGTTTGTTTATCTTGTAAAAGAGAAATAAAAACACTGATAATATTTTTAGGAAGGCTGAATCTGTAGTGGGTTCAGCCTTTTTTGTGAAAACTTATACTTTCGTATTTCAACTGCTCAAGCCGCAGGGGCTCTTCCTTTTTCCATCAATGGAAAAGGAAGCTGCCGAACAAAGTGAGACTATGAGCACCCGAAATAGTATTTTGCAAATTAAATCTACGATTTCACTTCTAAATAATTTCATGGGAGACCACCATTAATAGCTATGGCAACTTGCCATTAGTAGCTATTGGATATCGCCATTAATACTTATGGGGGTCTCCCACTAGTGCTTGTGGGAGTATCCAACAAAAAAGCCGGATACGAAAACTAGTACCCGGACTCTATATGTATTGTTTTCCAACTATTATTCAACAATTAACACATGCTCAAATTGCGTTTTCCTTGGCTCTTTTAAAAGTAAATTGCTTGATGAATATTGCGTAACAATCTCCAACACATAATTTCCCGCACTTAATACAGGAACCATTACCATCAGTTGCTTTGGTTCGTTGGATATGATCTGATCGCACTTGTGGCGTGTATCATCAGATTGATTGATAAGGTAAACACCCACGGAAGCATCATCTCCAACAATTTTAAGGCGATTTCCTTTCACAATAATTACATTATTAGGAGTGATGTTACTGTCTTCCTTCTCGCTTAAGCTATCAATTACTTTTCCTACCACAGGCTCGCTGGTTAGGGTTCCAACAATTTCCACCTGTGTTTTCTTAAGTTCAGCCCTCAATTCATTACTAGAGGTAAAAGAAGCAATTAGGCGATGTTCATCAGGATTAAATCTATCGGTAGCTCCATTAAAAACTCCATTCACCGTAATGTGACTATAAAACACTCCTGTATTCACATTATAGCCTTGCGCTATCTTTTCAATAATAACTTGATTGCTGCGCGAAAGGATATCAATAATGGTTGCCTCGTTGTGCTCGGATCCCCCTTTAATAATCTCCTTGGCAATATCCTCAATTTTTATGTTCCCCATTGGCTTTACCCGGGCATAATAATCATTAGGTCTCGGCGTTAAAATATTGTCTTGTAACCATAAATTTATTTTACTCATAACATTAAATTTAAGTGATTTGATTAATATTTATTTAACACCAAACAAGTTCCTACAGTTTGCATACAATGTCAAGGATATTTATTATGTCATTAAACACAGATTTCTACACAATAAGCTTCTCATTAATACGTTATTGGGGTTTATTATAGGATATAAAAAAGCCGGACCCAAATGGATCCGGCTTTTATATCAATTGAAATTTTTTCTTAGAAGTTAACTTTAAATCCTAAGTTAAAGTTTCTCTTCCATCCTTTGAATCCAACGAATGATTCTTTGTCATGATTTCTTCCATCAAAACCTTCAGCCATGTAATCCTTATCCAATACATTGTATGCATTTAGAACTATTCTTGACTTTAATCCTTTAATTTCGAAGTTATATGAAAGTGTTAAATCTAATACATCATACGAAGGAAGCTTCCATGATTGCTCACGATCCGCATCTTTACCTTCGTTGATAATTCTATCCTTCACATCGAAGTTAGCATATAGGTCTGCGTAGTAAACCCAGTTTGCATTCAAATTAAAGTTCTCCAGGAATTTATAATTTAACGCAAACCCAACTTGCGTTTGAGGTGCATCAGCAACTTTCAAATCTTTAGTTGCAACAGTTACACCTTGCTGAACCAATTGTTGTTGATCGTCATACAAATCTGTAGAAACATCTTTGTCATAGTACCAGTCACCAACAGAAACCTGTGATTGAATATCCAGATTTTTGACAACTTGTAATTTAGCTTCCAACTCAACTCCGGTGTGAATTTCAGATACGTTGTTGTAGTTTACATTATAACTATCACCAGAAGCATCTCTATAAGTAGCACCCAAGAAACGATCTTTCCACTTGGTGTAGTAAGCATTCAAGTTCAATACTAAGTTCTTAGATTTAAATCCATAACCAAACTCAAAAGCAGATACTTTTTCATTGGTTAAATCAGGGTTTAAGTCATTTTTGTAATTCAAGAATACCGCATCAATGGTCGGAGCTTTTGAGTAGTAACCAGCATTTGCAAATACATTGTGCTTTTCGTCAATATTGTAGTTGATACCAGCCTTACCATTGTAACCAAAAACTCTTTCGGTATCACTAGTTTCAGGAACTCTGTTACCTTCAGTATCTTTATAGTTAAAGTAATCTTTTCTCTTGTACCAAGTATCAGAAATAGTACCAGCAATAAATGTAGACAAGTTGTTTTTAGAATACTCAATTTGAGTAAATGCACCAACATAGGTTACGAATGCATCATTATAATAGTCAATCTTATCATCTTTCTTAGCTCTTGCATTTCCTGATTTGAATGAATCATCCCAAAACTTAGCTCCTAAAAGATCTTTTACCTCTCTATAGTGTTCACCTTTGTAGTAACGACCATCTACACCAGAGATCAATTTGAAGTTGTCATTTAGGTCATGATTTAAAGTTGACAATAAACCTACCCATTTGTGGTTGTTCATTGAGTTTCTTAGAATCATTTCAGCACCTTCATCAGCTAAACCATTTGCACGGTTAGCATTCCAGATCTCATCGTAATTCTGTTGTCCGTTATCATTCAATTTAGGACCATACTGCCAAGTTCCTTTGTATTTCCCAAGATAACCTGAACCTCCACCAGTTCCAATTGAAGCGTAAGCCGATGTTGCCAAATTGGTTCTGTCATTAATGGTCCAGTACCAAGTTAAACCAGCTTGTGGCTTATGATAGAAGTTCTCTTTCTCGTTAATGCGTTCACCTTTTAAGTAACCCCAGTTCTTATTATAAGTAGTTCCATATTTTTCAAACTGCTCGTATGAAAGCATGTCGTACTTGCTACCTGGTCTTTGTCCGTGTTCCTGAGGAGCACCACTTACTGTGAATACCAATTTATGCTTATCACCAAAGTTTTTGCTTACAGTTAAAAAGTATGACCAAGCATCTGCCCAAGTTTCATCGATATACCCTTCACCCTCGGTTCTAGAACCTATAAAAGTAACAGCCATACCATTTGACATTAAACCAGTATTTAAGCCTAACTTGTACTTTCTAATTCCGAAATCAGTAGTAGAAATCTCAGCGAAACCTCCTTTTTTAGCTTCAGAAGCTTTAGTTAAAATGTTTAAAGTACCACCAACAGAGTTAATCGCCAATTTTGAAGCTCCAAGACCTCTTTGCACCTGCATTGATCTTGTTGCATCTGACAAACCTGCCCAGTTAGACCAGTAAACACGTCCGTTTTCCATGTCATTTACTGGAATACCGTTAATCATTACAGCTACATTCTCTTGAGAAAAACCACGAACATTAATACGAGAATCTCCAATACCACCACCTTGTTTAGTAGCGTATACACCTGGAGTCATTTTCATGATTTCAGGAAACTCCTGACTACCCAATTGAGTTTCAATTTTCTCTGCAGAAATTGTAGAAACAGCAACCGGAGTTTTTCTTTGAATAGCAACTGATGCTAAAACACTTACTTCTTTCAAACCAACAGCGTCAGACTCAAGCTTAATGGTACCTAAATCCTGAGCTCCCGATAAAGCGATTTCCTTATCAAGGAAACCTACGAAGCTAACTACAATTTTTGATGCTCCTTGAGGCACTTGCAAAGCAAAAGAACCATCAAAACCTGAAACTGTACCAGAAGCGGTTCCTGATACGACAATTGAAGCTCCTGGTAAACTTTCACCAGAACCTCCATCTACGACTACACCTTTTACGGTGGTTTGAGCAATAGCTGCAACGGACAGCATCAATACAGCTGCCATTGTCAAAATACTTCTCATTACATTTTTCATAAAATGAATTGTTAGGTTAGTAATAGTGTAGCAAAATTGCTACAAAATCATCTCACATTCCTTGGAGTAAAGAATTACAAAAATGGTTCGTTTAAAACTTATTAACAAATAATCAACAATCATTTATTTAAGGTTCATCCAATAAAATTAATAGTTCGTCTAAAAAACATTTTGATTATTAAAAATCGAGGCATCTTTTTCTAAAAAACTAATATTTAATATCAAATTATAAGTTCATAACTTTTAAAATTTAGGATGCGGAAGATAATGTTTTTCAATCATTTCACACAATCCCAACACCACTAAGTTTTTAATTTAAAAGCAAATACCCCTATTCCTATAAAACAAATTAATTCTTGAATTCGTCAATAATTCTGCGAAGGTACAGTTTTTTCCTTTTATCACAGCTTTAATTGATTTGATTCTAAATTACATTCTCTCGTTTTTAAAGAGTAGCAAATCTATCTGTAAAAATCCAAACATCATATTAAGTTAATTTTAATAAAGCAATAAGTTAAAGGGTTAATTTTTTCAAACTTTAAATTATTCCATCTAAATAGATTGATTCACAAAAATAAACCGTACTTTTGCAGCCGCATTTTTAGCAGCGCAATCGATTCTGCCACAATTAATTCACAAATTTTGTGTGCAGATCTTGACATTTACAAGGAGAAGCTTTACAATGAAAGCAGCCTTTTTCAATAATATTGATTGATTTTTAAGACACAGAGTCATAAAGAAGATACGAGATGAAGAAACTAAGAAACATTGCGATTATCGCTCACGTTGACCATGGAAAAACCACTTTGGTTGATAAAATGATAATGCACAGTAACATTTTCAGAAAGAATGAAAATCCGGGAGACCTTATTCTTGACAATAACGACCTGGAAAGAGAGAGAGGTATTACCATTTTGTCGAAAAACGTATCTCTTGAATACAATGATGTAAAAATTAACATTATTGACACCCCTGGTCACTCTGACTTTGGTGGAGAGGTTGAGCGTGTTTTGAATATGGCCGATGGAGTACTTTTGTTGGTGGATGCCTTTGAAGGAACTATGCCTCAAACTCGTTTCGTATTATCTAAAGCACTTGCATTAGGTTTGAAACCAGTAGTAGTCGTAAACAAAGTTGACAAACCAAACTGTCGTCCTGAAGAAGTACAAGAACAAGTTTTTGAACTAATGTTCAATCTTGAAGCTACGGAAGAACAGCTTGATTTCCCAACCATTTATGGTTCTGCTAAAGAAGGTTGGATGTCAAAAGATTGGAAAACTCCAACCAACGACATTACTGCAATTCTTGATGCAATTATCGAATACATACCAGAGCCAAAAGTTTTGGAAGGAACACCTCAAATGCTTATTACATCTCTTGACTTCTCGAACTATGTTGGCCGTATCGCCGTAGGTAGAGTTCATCGTGGAGAATTAAAAGAAGGTATGAATGTTAGCCTTGCCAAACGTGATGGTAGCATTAAAAAATCTCGCATAAAGGAATTACACGTATTTACCGGTTTAGGTAAAGAAAGAGTATCAAGTGTAAAATCGGGTGAACTTTGTGCTTTAGTAGGTATTGATGGCTTTGATATTGGAGATTCAATTTGTGATATTGAAAATCCTGAACCATTAGATCCAATTGCAATCGATGAGCCAACAATGAGTATGTTGTTTACTATTAACAACTCCCCATTTTACGGTCAGGATGGTAAATATGTAACTTCCCGTCACTTGATCGATCGTTTAGAATTAGAATTAGAAAAGAATTTGGCTTTACGCGTTGTTCCAACCGATTCGGCCGATTCATACAATGTATTTGGTCGTGGCGTACTTCACTTGTCTGTATTGATAGAGACTATGAGACGTGAAGGTTACGAACTTCAGGTTGGACAGCCACAGGTAATTATTAAAGATATAGCTGGTGAAAAATGTGAACCAGTGGAGATTCTATACATCGATCTTCCAGAAGATGTATCAGGAAAAGCCATCGAATTAATTACTCAGCGTAAAGGTGAAATGTTAACCATGGAACGTAAGGCTGATCGTATTCACCTTGAATTCCACATTCCATCGCGAGGAATTATTGGCTTAAGAAACCAGATTTTGACTGCAACTGCAGGTGAAGCTGTAATGTCGCATCGTTTTCACGAATATCAAGCATTCAAAGGTGAAATTCCAGGACGTATTAATGGTTCATTAATTGCTATGGAAACAGGTACTACATTTGCATATGCATTGGGTAAACTACAGGATCGTGGTAGATTCTTCGTAGCTCCGCAAACCGAAATTTATAAAGGTCAGGTTGTGGGTGAAAATACTCGTGCTGGTGATTTAGATATCAATGTTACCAAAACAAAGAAGCTAACCAACATGCGTACTTCAGGTACTGATGATAAGATTAGATTGGCTCCTCCAGTAATTTTCTCATTAGAAGAAGCTTTAGAGTATATTCAAGGTGATGAATATGTTGAAGTAACGCCAAATAACATCAGACTTCGTAAGATCTTACTTTCTGAACACGACAGAAAAAGAGCTTCGAAAGAATAAGTAAACGACATAATTCATTTACGCCGATATAATATTAAAAGAGCAACTGTTTTTTAACGGTTGCTCTTTATTGTTATAATAACTTTATTCTATTCTGATACAATTTGCGGGACATATTTCTGCAGCCTTCTGATTTTGCTCCAGCTCATCATCGAAAATATCAAGTACAAATTCGTTATTTATAAGGTTTGCTCCCAATAAATCACACTTCCCGTCTCTCTCATTCATAAGCCAAAAACCAGGCGCCACCCCTACACAATATGCACATCCAATGCACTTACTTCTTCTTTGATACACCTGTTTCATCCTCACAAAATTACTGGTTTAATAAAAAATTAAGAGAATTTCAAATATAGTATAAAATATCTTTAATTTTTTTTGTATTGATTTACAAGTATTTATGTGTTTTTCTTGAAAATATCCAGTACTATGTATTGCATATTACCTTTTTTTATCTGTATATTTGTAATACAAACTTATATGTTAGAGATAGTATTATAAAAACCTACAACAATGAAACCCTTATTAAAAGACAAAATATTGAGAATCTCATTTCTGATATTAACAGTAACAGCATTCTCCTTAGAGTCAAAGGCTCAATTGTTAACAATTGATAAATTTCTAGTGCCATTTTTTAAAATCGAATGCAATAATGGTGGTAAATCTCCTGCAGATGAAATAACCAATGAAAAAGGATATCTAGATAATGGAATCTTGATCTTTAAAGAAAATCTTAAAGTTTGTAAGGACATCGTATCCGGAAATATGGAAGATTATAACAATCCAAAACTAAATATGGATACATCAATAAGGTGTAAAGTTTATAAGGATACAATCACTGTAAAACAAAACTCAACTATAGTAACAGCAAAAAAGAAAAGGTCTAAAAACTTCAGAAATTTCCCTGGTAACATTAGATCTGCAATTTAATCAATATAAATATTCCAAGTATGAAAATAGAAAACACAAAAGCCCAAATGCGAAAAGGAGTGCTGGAATATTGTATTCTTTCCATTCTCTCAAAAAGTGATGCCTATGCATCAGACATCATTAAGGAACTTAAAGAAGCCAAAATGATTGTAGTGGAAGGGACACTTTATCCCTTACTAACCAGGCTAAAAAATGCCGGTTTATTAAGCTACCGATGGGAAGAGTCGACACAAGGACCTCCAAGAAAGTATTACACAAGTACAGAAGTAGGCAATGAATTTTTAAAGGAACTTGATGGTTCATGGCAAGAATTGGTTGATGCCGTAAATACGATTAAAAAGTAAGTCCAAAAACTGTTAACACTATGAAAAAGACATTAACAATTAATATAAGCGGAAGTATATTTCACATCGATGAAGATGCTTTTGAAAAATTACAAGATTACCTGCGAACGATCAACAGTCACTATGGTGCTGGCGAAGAAGGAAGAGAAATCATTTCTGACATCGAATCCAGAATTGCAGAGATTTTTCAGGAAAAACTAAGTAGCAAAGACCAGGTCGTAAATGTTGATATGGTTGAAGAGGTAATAACCATTATGGGTAGACCAGAAGAAATTTTCGAAACTGATGATGAAACTACCGAAGAATCACAAAACCAATCACAAACCACAACTACCAGCAAAAAGAAACGCAGGTTGTATCGCGATCCAGACAAAAGAGTATTTGGAGGTGTTTCAAGTGGTTTATCAGCATACTTCGGTATCGATGTAGTCGTATTCAGATTACTATTCGTACTATTCTTCTTTCTTGGATATGGTTTTGCTTTCCTACTGTACATTATCTTATGGATTGTTGTTCCTAAAGCAACCACTACAAGTCAAAAACTTGAGATGAAAGGCAAAAAGGTCAACATATCCAATATCGAAGAATCGATAAAAGACGAATACAAAGAAGTGAAAGAAAACTTCGATAAAATGAGAGAAAAAAACGGACCTCAGGTAAAAGATGGTTTCGATAGATCTGTTGACTTCCTTGGTTCTGCTCTCCGTTTGGTACTTAAAGTGATTATCATTTTACTGGGTATTGGATTTATTTTTGCAGGATTTGTTTCTCTTATAAGTTTTATTGGATCTATGATTTTTGCTCATAGCTTCTTTGGACCCTTTGCAGACTTCCATTTTCCAGGCACAATGTTCCCTAAATTATTCCTCGACGGAACAAGCATTACTTTATTTACCATTGGAATCATTGTTGTAATTGCCATTCCTTTAATGCTATTGATTTTTGCAGGAATTAAATTGCTTTTCAACTTTAAAACCAACAACAAGATTATAGGTTTTACAGCTCTGGCAGTTTGGCTTACAGGGATTATACTTTTAATTAGCCTAAGTTTTTCACAGATCAAAGGTTACATGCACAGCAGCACCAGATACTCTGAAAATCAACCAATCGAAAAAATAGCCAATGATACATTGTATTTACAAAGCACAAATAACATTGGCGATCATTGGTACGAAGGCCATATTGACCTGGATAATGTTAAAGTATACATGAATGATGATGAAGAAATTATTGTAGGTGAACCTACTTTGGATATAGAAAGAAGTTATTCGGATAATTTTGAAATCAAACTAAAGAAAAAAGCTCGCGGAAGAACTTTAGATAGAGCTGTGGAAAACGCAGAAGGAATTAATTACAAATGGGTTCAAAATGACTCTATAATCGTATTTAATCAATTTTTCACATTAGAAAATGATTCCAAATGGAGAAATCAAAGATTACATATTACTGTTAAAGTTCCGGAAGGAAAAGTTATTTACCTCGATGAATCAATGAGCAAAATTATTCACGACATCGACAATGTAAGTAACACCTGGGATTTCGACATGCTTGGCGAAAAATGGATCATGAAAAAGAAGGCTTAAGCCTAGTTAAATAATAAATTAGTTGTTCTATCCATGTTTTGCACCGATACCTTTTTCATCACACACAACAATAGGTGCAAACATGGCTAATTTTAAAACAAACATTATGAGAAAATTATTAGTAATTCTGATTGCAATAGCCTTACCTATTCTTTCTCAGGCTCAAACCAAAGGAGAAAAATTACATGCTAAATATTCCAATCTTGATGGCTTCAACAGCTTTAGTTTCGCAGGATCTTTCCTAAAAAACCTGGACTTTGATATTGACGAAGATGAATTGGAAAAAAACGTAACAGGCGATTGTAAAACTATTAAATTCTTAAGCTTCAAACACGAAATCGGCAATGAATCTAAATTTAAAAAGATTGTTGTATCGCAGCTTTCGAAAGGAGACTCTTACAAAGAAGTCTTGATTGAGGAAAGAGATAAAGATGATGACGATGTTCATTTCTTTGCCAAAGGAAGAGGAAAAAAGTTTAGCGAATTCCATATCCTTCACTACAATGAAAACAGAACATCATTGATTTCCTTTTTTGGAGACTTTCATGTAGATGAATTGAAAACTTTGTCACATTACAGTATCGACAAAGATGAAGAGTAATTAAAAACAGATGGCATGAAACGATTATTCAGATCAAGAGATAAAAAGATAGCAGGTGTTTGCGGTGGTATTTCTCAATACATAAATCCGGAACTCGATCCGGTAATTATTAGGGCAGGATATCTAATCCTAACATTATTCAATCCTTTAATGTTGTTGGTTTATTTTATTCTTGCAATGGTTCTACCAGATACAAACTGCGAAACAGTTTAAATTTGAATGCAATCTTTACCCCAATTTGGTGAAGAAGGGTTTGTCTTTTTCACCTGCTTTACCAAAAGTATTCAAAAAAGTAAGGCCTCTTCCATTTTTAGGAAGAGGCCTTTTCATTTAGTCATAAATACTAAACCCCTAATTAATAATTAAATACTTCTTCTAAGCTCAACTCATGAACATTACCTAATTTTTTAAGTACATTCATATTGATATCTTTCTTGTTACCAACTACCAAATAACAATGGTTTTTATTGGCAATATGTTTCTTAAAGAACTTATTCAAATCATCAATATTATGATTCTTCACCTTCTCGTAAACATCTTTTCTGTAATCATGATTCACACCTTTTCTAAGATTACTCAAATAAGTCCAGTAAACTCTTTCTTTAGTAATTCGTTCTGATTGAATCTTTTTAAGCATGTTTGTCTTGGCTTCGTTAAATTGCTTCTCCTCATAAGGCATTTCATTCAATAACTCAACCAATGCTTCAGTAGCATCTTTCACTTTATCAGCGCTTGTTGCAACAAACGAGAATGAGTAGCCAGAATCATCTAATTTTGAAGGAGTGCTGTAAGATGAAAAGGCAGAATATGCAAGAGCTCTTGATTCGCGAATTTCCTGGAAAATAATTGATGCCATACTTCCACCATAATATTCATTGAACAATCTGATTTCTGGCATAAGGTTCATATCCAATTTTTCATCTTTTGCTAACATGATAATGTTTGCCTGAACCATATCATAATTAACAAAGAAGATTTCATTTTTAGTGTAATCCAATTCAGGATATTTTGTTGGTTCCGGAATCTCTTTTAACTGCTCTGAAACTTTATGATTTGCTTTTAAATTCTCAGCTATTTGTTGCTTCCCTTCAGCTCCATAATAAAATACTCTATGCTTATAGTCTTTTAACTGAGACAACATTTCAGTTAACTGATTTGGATCCACATTTCTTAATTCATCTTCTAGTAAGATATCTGTATAAGGCGATTTTTTTCCATATTTCGCGTAACTATACATTGCTCCCCACAAAATCTCTCCTTTGTTTAACTTACTATTTGCACGCTCCTTAATAATTCCATCAACATACTTTGAGTAAGAATCACTATCAGCCTTAGCATTGGACAACACATGTTCCATCAACTCTACGCCTTTGTCGAATGATTTTTTTAATCCAGAGATATATACGTAACACCTGTCATCTCCAGCTTCAACACCAAAGGATAAACCATACTTAAACAATTCTTTTTGCAATTCAGCAGCCGAATATATATCTGTTCCAATATACGGTAAGTAATTTACAGCAATAGGCAACATTTTATCATGATTCTTACCCATTTCGTAAATGTAAATCAACTTGAACAACTCGTTCGATTTGTTTTCCAAGTAATCGTAAGTTACACCAGGCTTCAGCTCTTCTGACTGGATTTCTTTTTCAAAATCAACCCATAAAGGTTTTAATGCAGGAGTTTCTTTAGCTGTTAGGTCCTTATAAAATTCCGATTGTTTTTTGCGGTCGATTTTAACTGGAGTAATAGCCGGTTTTTCAACCTTTACAACCTTTTTATCCTCACCTTTTCTCTTGTAAACTACAACATAGTTGTTATTGTAGTGCTTGTTTGCAAACTCAACCAATTGTTCTTTTGTAACCAATTCAAGTTCATCAAGCATTTTTAGGTTGTCAGCCCAAGCTACATTGTTTGCAAAAGTAACTGCAAACTCATGAGCTCTTCCATTTGATTCTTGCCCTCTAATTTTCCCTAAGCGATAATCATTGATTACAGCCTCAAGCATCCAGTCCTCAAACTCTCCTTTCTTGATTTTTTCGATTTCACCAAGAATCAATTCTGTTACTTCTTCCATTTTTTGACCTTGACGAGGAACTCCATAAAATGAATGCATTCCATAATCAATATTAAAACTTGCGTAACAACCAGCTTTTAACACTTTTTGCTTCTGATTCAGGTTCAAATCCATTAAACCTGCTTTTGAGTTATTCAAAATACCATCAATAAGAGTTACAAATTTCTGATCTTCTGAACCAATACCATCAAATCTGAATGCCATTGATAATCTTTCTGCATCAGGACCAAAAACCTCTTTAACAATTGGCTTTGTAATTGGATCTTCTACTGGAGCAACAAACTTAGACACTTCTCTTGATTCTAGTTTTCCAAAAGTCTGATCAATTAATTTAATAGTCTCTTCAAAATCCAAATCTCCAGACATGGCAATTGCCATATTGTTAGGAACGTAGTAAGTATCAAAATACTTGTGAATATTTTCCATTGATGGATTTTTAAGATGCTCAGCTCTTCCCAAAGTAGTTTGTGTTCCGTAAGGGTGTTTTTTGTACAAACCAGACATTAGGGCATAATTCAACTTTCTAAAGTCATTATCCTGAGACATATTAAACTCTTCATAAACCGTTTCCAATTCGGTATGAAATAGACGAAGAACCAGTTTGCTAAATCTTTCCTTTTCGATATTCAACCATTTTTCAAGTTCATTCGAAGGAATATCATTCATATAAACTGTTCGTTCGTAAGTAGTATAAGCATTAGTCCCTTTAGCTCCTATTGATGACACCAGCTTATCATACTCGTTTGCTACAGCAAAATTTGAAGCCAAAGCAGAAACACTATCGATTTTTGCATAAACCTTTGCTTTTGCCTCTTTTGTAGATGCAAACTTATGCTCTTCATACAAATCAGAAATCTCATGAATTAAGGCTTCCTCTTTTTGCCAATCTACAGTACCAAAATCATCAGTACCTTTAAACATCATATGCTCTAAATAGTGAGCAAGTCCGGTAGTTTCGGAAGGATCATAGGTAGAACCAGCTTTTACCGGAATAAAGGTTTGAATTCTTGGTGCATCTCGATTAACAGATAAGTACACTTTTAGTCCATTGTCAAGAGTATAAATTCTTACTCCCATAGGATCATTGGTAACCGTTTCGTACCGATAGCCATTCTCGTCTGTGTTTTGAACAGTTTGATACTTTTCCTTTGGCGTGCAAGCAAACAAAATTACTCCCAACACAAAGGCAAAAAGAACATTAATTTTCTTCATTGTTTGTTTGGTTTTAAATGATCATGTCAATCACACAACATCCTCAACCCTTCAATTCGCATAAGTTTACAAACCTTGTGCGATTCACATAACCTGTTTTGATTTAGTTTCTTAATTCTCGAATTATATTATAATATAATCAGTAGATTGTTAAATTTACAAATTACCTTATATTTACATATCTTTTTTTACATTTTTTTTAACTAAAGCCTTCGTTATTTAAATTCGATTTAAACTTTTTATATATTATTAACAATCAATCAAGATAGATAATTGTATTTTTGCAGCGTAAAAAGTAAACTACACAGATGAAAAAACTAAATGCCCTAATATTGATATTGTCCCTTACCACAATTATCAATCACACTTTTGCCCAGGTCAATACTCCTTTTATGCACCATAAAGAGTTTCACGCAGCAGACAGCAACAAGCTATTTCTTCGTTTCGAAAACCTGAATTTTGTAAAAAACAATGAATATAGTAGTGAGTTTTCTAATGGTGCTACCTGGGTTGGATATGTTGCATCACCCAAACTAATTTATTATCCAAGTTCCAATTTTAGAATTGAAGCTGGTGTTCGTCTTCAAAAATATTCGGGTAGAGAAGATTTTACTGAAACAGAACCTATATTTTCAGCCATCTATAAACCATCGGATAGAATTGAGTTTATTATGGGTAGTTTAAATCAAAACGACAACCATAAACTTTCAGAACCAATGTTCGAACCAGAAAGATACTTTATGGAAACTGCCGAAAATGGTTTTCAATTCTTATACAATACTCCCAAACTACAATTTCAAACCTGGATTAACTGGGAGAAGTTTATTTTAGAAAATGATCCTTTTCAGGAAAGATTTACGTTTGGTTTATCAGGAAACTGGCAAGTAAATCAATCCTCAAAAACCAAATTATCCTTGCCTTTAGAAGTAATTTTTGCTCATCGAGGTGGAGAAATAGACAGTTCTGAAGGATCTGTTCAAACAATAGGAAATTATGGTTCCGGACTTGTGTTGGAAAAAAATATATCAAATTCAAAGATCACATCTTGGTATGTAAGGGCAATGGGTTATTTCTTTTCAGATAACTCTTCAGAAAAAGAATACCTATTCGATAAAGGACATGCTTTTTATCCACAAGTAGGTATCACTACAAAAAAGTCTAAGCTAAACCTAGGTTACTGGAATGCTTATCATTTTGCTTCTTCACGTGGATCGAAACTATTCCAATCCATTGCAATGGATACTCCAGGATATTTTGAAGATAGAAAAGAATTGGCTACACTAAACTATTACTACGAGCATAAAATTGCCAACGGCATTCACTTTGGCAGTAAGTTAGATGTATACTACGATCTTAAAAACTCCGCAGAAAGTTGGGCTGCTGCCATCTATTTAAGAATTAACGGTGATTT
This sequence comes from Marinifilum fragile JCM 15579, assembly GCF_001310955.1. GTDB lineage: Bacteria > Bacteroidota > Bacteroidia > Bacteroidales > Marinifilaceae > Marinifilum > Marinifilum fragile. Next base: position 262,288 of record NZ_BAZX01000002.1, on the reverse strand, counting down.
CTTTTTAAAGAAAGTAAAATGGAATAAGTAATATATACTACTTCATAATATATCTGAAAGATTTATTTTTCCAGATTTCACCAGCATAATCGATATTAATACGAGGGTGGCATGTAAAACTAAACTTATACCCGTCATCCTCAATCCATAACCTTTCGGATAAAGTTAAATCCTCACCATAAAAGCTTTTATCCAGATTTAGAGTTCGTCCTACTCTGCCAGGTCCATTTATATTCTCTACTCCCCGAATCAAAATAGCTTGAGGCTTATTTATGGCTCCTGTTACAATATTTAGTAACCAATACATTCCGTAAATCAAGTAAACATACACCAAACCACCCTCAGCATACATCACTTCGGTACGGGCCGTTCTCCCCTTAGCTGCATGACATGCTAAATCTTCTTCTCCGATATACATTTCGATCTCAGTAATTCTGTATTTTTCAACTTTACCGTTGATATTTTTGCGCACAATCAACTTCCCTATTAATTCTTCCGCAACCAATTTTATATCACGAGTAAAAAAATCTTTCCCTAATTTTTCTATCATCAGAATCTATTTCGAAATTAAACGTCCACAAAATAACAATTTCACATCTTATCAACTGCATATCAAAGAATCAGAAATCATTTTAAAATAAAAAAAGCAAGAAATTTACAGGTGAAGCAAAAATTATTTCATACTTTTGCAGTGAAATTGTGACGATGGGCTTTCTTGAGAACGAATCCCTCCCCAACATGTTGATTTGACTACCCTTAGCAAGTACCAAATTCAATACTGGGTAATATATCAATTTTGATTTTTTGATACACTTAATCACTCCACATCATCCCGATTATCCACAACTGATTAAGTATCCATCAATTAATCAAGAAAAAAATTGGTGTATTTGGGAGATTCTTGTACTTTTGCAAGCCAAATTGGAATAATTGTATTAAAGTATTAATTATTAAAAGTTTTAAAAGTGGATACATTAAGTTACAAAACCGTTTCTGCTAATGCAGCAACCGCTAACAAAGAGTGGGTTGTTATCGATGCAGAAAATGAAGTGTTAGGTAGACTTGGAGCTAAAGTAGCTAAGCTACTTAGAGGTAAATATAAGCCTAACTACACTCCTCATGTTGATTGTGGAGACAACGTGATTATTATTAATGCTGAAAAGGTTCGTATGACTGGAAACAAGATGACTGACCGTCAGTATTTCTCTTACACTGGACACCCTGGTGGACAAAGAATTAAATCTCCAGCTGACCTTTTGGCTAAGCACCCAGAGAGATTGATTGAAAAAGCTGTTAAAGGTATGCTTCCAAAGAACCGTCTAGGAAGAAAATTGTACTCTAACCTTTACGTTTATGTAGGTGGTGAGCACAAGCACGAAGCACAACAGCCAAAGAAATTAGATTTAAACACTATTAAATAAGAGGTATGGAAGTAATTAATGCTATCGGACGTAGAAAAGCAGCAGTTGCTCGTGTATACGTTAGCGAAGGTAAGGGTCAGATTACCATCAACAAAAAAGAGCTTAAAGAGTACTTTACTACCGGAACTCTACAATACATCGTTACTCAGCCATTAAACCTTCTTGAGGTTGCTGATAAGTATGACATCAAAGTAAACCTTGATGGTGGTGGTGTAAAAGGTCAAGCAGAAGCACTTCGTTTGGCTATCGCTAGAGCTCTAGTAAAAATTGATGCTGAATCAAAATCTGCTCTTAGAACTGCAGGTTTCATGACTCGTGATCCTCGTGAGGTTGAGCGTAAAAAACCAGGTCAACCTAAAGCACGTAAAAGATTTCAATTTAGTAAACGTTAATGTTTTTGTGGCAGGTTTAGTATCTAAATTGTTGAGACTTCGATTTTCGAACTACTTGACAATTGCCATAAAATGAATGTAAACGATTAAAAAAACAAAAAAATGTCAAATACTACATTTGAAGAATTGTTAGAAGCCGGATGTCACTTCGGTCACTTAACAAGAAAATGGAATCCTAAAATGGCTCCTTACATTTTCATGGAGCGTAACGGAATCCACATTATTGACCTACACAAAACAGCGGTTAAAGTTGACGATGCAGCAGCAGCGTTAAGACAAATTGCTAAATCAGGAAGAAAAATTCTTTTTGTTGCAACTAAAAAACAAGCTAAAGCTATTGTTGCAGAAAAAGTAAGTGCTGTAAACATGCCATATGTAACTGAGCGTTGGCCAGGTGGTATGTTAACTAACTTCCCTACTATCAGAAAGGCAGTTAAGAAGATGACTTCTATTGATAAAATGGAAGCTGATGGAACTTTAAACCACCTTTCAAAAAGAGAAAGACTACAAGTATCTCGTCAAAGAGCTAAATTAGAGAAAAACTTAGGTTCTATTGCTGATCTGACCAGATTACCAGCAGCATTATTTGTAGTTGATGTAATGAAAGAATACATCGCAGTTAAAGAAGCTAACCGTTTGGGTATTCCTGTATTTGCTATGGTAGATACTAACTCAAGCCCAGAAGGTGTTGATTTCGTAATTCCAGCGAATGACGATGCTTCTAACTCAATTTCTATTATCCTTGATAAAGTTACCGGAGCTATTAAAGACGGTTTAGCTGAAAGAAAAGTAGAGAAAGAAAAAGAATCTTCAGATAAGAAATCAGCTAAAGTTAAAAAAGCGACTAAAGCAGAAGCTCCAGCTGCACCAGAAGCTCCAGCTACTGAAGCAGAAAAGAATGATAAGGAGTAATTTATTCACACAAAAAAATTCGATATATCATGTCTATTAAAGCAGCAGACGTAGCCAAATTGCGTAAAGCAACTGGCGCAGGAATGATGGATTGTAAAAAAGCTCTTACTGAAGCAGAAGGAGATTTTGACACAGCAGTAGAAATCATTCGTAAAAAAGGTATGGCAATTGCTAACAAACGTGCCGACAGAGAAGCAACTGAAGGTGTTGTATTAGCAAAAGTTTCAGAAGACAAGAAAAGAGGTGCATTGATTACTTTGAACTGCGAAACTGACTTCGTAGCAAAGAATGAAAACTTTGTAGCTTTTGCTACTCAAATCCTTGATCTTGCTTTGGCAAACAAGCCAGCTGATTTGGAAGCTTTGAAAGCTTTGGAAATGGATGGTAGAACAGTTGAAGCGCATGTTACTGAGCAAACTGGTGTTATCGGCGAAAAAATCGATTTAAGTACATACGAAACAATCGAAGCTGAATCAGCAGTTGCATATATCCACGCAGGTAACAAATTGGCGACTTTGATTGGATTCAACAAAGAAGTTGAAGAACAAATGGGTAAAGACGTTGCTATGCAAGCAGCAGCAATGGCACCTATCGCAATCGATCAGAAAGACGTTGCAGAAGATGTTGTTGCTAAAGAATTGGAAATCGCTAAAGATAAAGCTCGTCTTGAAGGTAAGCCAGAACAAATGCTTGACAAAATTGCTCAAGGTCGTTTAGGTAAATTCTTCAAAGAGGTTACTTTATTGAACCAAGACTTCGTAAAAGATGGTAAGAAATCAGTTAAGCAATATCTTGCTGAAGCTGACAAAGACCTTACTGTTACTGCAATGAAGCGTTTTACTTTGAATGCTTAATACAATTATTATTACATATAAAAAGAGTTCCTTTTCGGAACTCTTTTTTTGTATACTATTAAAAGTTATTGGCAAAAAGCTAGAAGCTGGTAACTTTTAAATATCTAATTTATTTATCTTTAGAATCACAACAAACCGCTTGAAGAAAATTGCTTGAAGCCGGTAGCTAAATAATAAAACTCAAGCTTTTAGCATTATGCTTTTAGCTTACAGCTGATAAAATTATGGCAAAATACAAACGAGTACTTTTAAAGCTAAGTGGCGAATCATTAATGGGTGAACAACAATATGGTATCGATTCGCAACGTTTGAACGATTATGCAGAACAAATTAAAGAAATCACCGAACTTGGCGTTCAAGTAGGAATTGTTATTGGCGGTGGAAATATTTTCCGTGGATTAAGTGGTGCTGCGAAAGGATTTGACCGTGTAAAAGGAGACCAAATGGGTATGATGGCTACTGTTATTAATAGTTTAGCACTTAACTCTGCCCTTGATGCAATCGGATGCAAATCAAGAGTACTTACAGCCATTAGAATGGAACCAATTGGTGAGTTTTATTCGAAGCAAAAAGCCGTTGATTACCTAAACGATGGTTATGTTACCATTTTCTCTGCAGGAACAGGAAATCCATACTTTACCACCGACACCGGATCTTCTTTAAGAGGCATCGAAATTGAAGCAGATGCTATGCTAAAAGGCACACGCGTTGATGGTATTTACACCGCAGATCCTGAAAAAGATCCATCGGCAACCAAGTTTGAAAATATTACTTTCGACGAAATTTACAATCGCAACCTTCGTATTATGGACCTAACCGCTACAACCATGTGCAAAGAAAACGATTTGAACATTGTTGTGTTCGACATGGACACCAAAGGAAACTTAAAGAAAGTTATTGAAGGAGAGAATATTGGAACTGTAGTACATAACTAAAGCCTTTAGCCTTTAAGATTGGTATTTGGAAAAAAGTATTATCTTTAGTAAGGTCTAATTTCTTGATTTGTAATTAAGTTGTTAAAAAATTTAATCATTCGAAAATTAGAATGTCAGCTAATAGCTAAATACTCAAAACCAATAGCTAAAAATTTATATTTTTGTAAACACATACATTGATCAATAATTACAATTAAAATCTTTCTCCTATGACCGAAGAAGTTCAAATGTATCTGGATGATGCAAAGGAAAAGATGGAAGCTGCAGTAGACCATCTTGAAAAAGAATTACTTAAAATTCGTGCCGGAAAAGCTAGTCCTAGCATGTTAAATGGTGTTATGGTTGACTACTATGGAAGCATGACTCCTTTAGCTCAGGTTGCTAATGTGAGTGTTCCTGATCCTAGAACAATTGCTGTTCAACCTTGGGAAAAAACCATGATTTCTCCTATTGAAAAAGCAATTATGAATGCAAATTTAGGTTTCAACCCTGATAACAATGGTGAAGTTATCCGTATTAATATTCCTGCTTTAACCGAAGAGCGTCGTGGTGACCTGGTAAAACAATCGAAAGCAGAGTGTGAAAATGCCAAAGTGAGTATTCGTAACGCTCGTAGAGATACCAACGTAGAGTTGAAAAAATTAATTAAAGAAGGATTATCAGAAGATCTTGAAAAAGATGCTGAAGCAGTAGTGCAAAACATGACCGATAGTTACGGTAAAAAGATTGACGCTATGCTTGCAGAAAAAGAGAAAGATATAATGACCATATAATAAAAAGAAAGCTGCCATTTGGCAGCTTTTTTTTGCTTTATTCTTTTATTGCAATTTAAACTTAAGCTCAAATTCAAGCTTCTTCCCCATCCAAGCCTGATTAGTCAATCTTGGTAAGGATTTTAGAATCCGTGTAGTCTCTTTTTCCAAACTTTTTAGTCCTGCCTGAGCATTAATTTGAGCAGCTCCAGAAGTTTTATAGGCTGTAATTACAACCTCACCGATTTGCACCAAGTTATCCTGGCTATTCTGAGCTATTTTTACCCCTTTTACTTGTCCATTTTTATCAATAGTAACATGGGCAATTACATCGGCTTGTGTATAATTCTCTTGAGCTTTTACAGGATACTTTACGTTTCTGGCAATATACTTCTGCAAATCCAACATATTTGCGATTGTTTGTTCCGCTTTCTTTTCAACCTTTACTTCTTCATCCTGCTTAGGATTGGTAAATGCCAATAGGCTAAAAGTCAATATAGGCAATAAGAGTAATCCTTTTAATCTATCTATCGTTCTATTTTTATTTGATTTGTTCATCATGATTATCCTTTTTTTAGTAAGACTTTGATTGTAATTGTTAACCAAATGGTTTTGTCCTTGCCCACGTACAAGATTGAGTAAGGAGTATTGATAATCTTTCGGATCTGGCAGATTCTTTAACATGATGTTGTCAACACAAAATTCATGATTATTGGCAATTAAATTTCGTAACCACCATGCAAAAGGATTCCACCATTGAAAGATTAGCATACATTCAACTAAAGTAAGATCGATAGAGTGCCATCCGGCGCAATGCGTTCTTTCATGCTCCAAAATAAGTTGACTCTCTCTGCTTTTTTCCAATTCTTTAGGAATAAAAATGGTTCTGAAAAAAGAAAAAGGTCCAAGCTTTGAGTCTGGCAGAACTGCTAACGAAAATCCTTTATAGGATTTAAACTCTGCGCTCTTTTTTAAACTTAAAATAGAGGCATAACCGTAAAAAAGCCTGACTAAGAATACAACACTAATCAGCCCATACAGCACAATGCTCAAAAACTCTATCGAAAAAGAAAAATGATTTGTTGCCTGAACTGTATCCGTATTCATTTGACCTACCGATACAAAGGTATGTATAGGTACAATGGCACCCATATCAGTAAACAACATCCTTTTCATCCAAACAGGCATGGTAATCAATGGCACTATCCATGGTAATAAAAGGCTACCAACCAGCCACAACCTGTTGCGCTTAAAAAAGCTGTCATTCGATAATACGAGTACATACAAAAGAACTGATACTGCCAGTACAATTCCTCCTTTAATTTGATATTCCCAAAACATTTCGACCATAGCTTACTTCTTTTCTCCTTTTTTTTCAATCAGATCAATGAGTTCCTTAAGATCATCAACATTTAGTTTTTCTTCCTTCACAAAAAATGAAACCACATTTTTATAGGAGGATTCAAAATAATCCGATACTACATTTTTAATGAATAGTTTCCGATACTCCTCTCTTGTTATTACCGGATAATATTCATGCGTATTACCATAGGAATTGTGAGATACAAAGCCTTTTTCCTCTAATCCGCGAATGATTGTACTAAATGTATTGTAGTGTGGTTTAGGTTCTGAATGCTGTTTTAGCAAGTCTTTCACAAAACCTTTACCTGCATTCCACAATATCTTCATTACATCTTCTTCCCGTTTCGTTAATCGTTTTGTATGCATTTAAATTGCCTTTTTTATATACCATGAATAATGTTGACATTTCAAATGTAACTATTTTTTTCGTTTTACCAACTATTTTTCTCGTTCCTTAACTATTTTTCTCGTTAAAGAACGGATTTTCTAGTTTAGATTGTATAAGATCGCTTTAAATATTAGCTTGTACATACAAAAAAAGTCCAAGAGATCTTATCTCTTAGACTTTTACAATTCTATTTTTAATTTATGAAAGTCTACTTTCTAAGTTGCTTCACTTTTTCCATAAATACCTTTAAACGATCTTTAGATATTGGATTCTTCCAAAACCCATTTTCCTTAAAGTGTGAGCCAACAATAAAACCCGAAGCATAATTCCAATATTCTTCCAAATTGTCAGCAGTAATCCCTGAACCTATTAATACCGGAATCTGAACTTTATCCTTCAAACTCTTTAATTCGTGAAGATAAACTGCTTTCCCTGTTGACGATCCTGTTACAATTAGTCCATCACTCAAGAAAAATTCAGCGGCTTTTGCCGTTTCATCAATATCAACATCAGCAGTAATGGCATGCGAACTGTGTTTCTTTTTTATATCGGTAAAAATCTTCACATCTTCGGCATCTACTGCTTTGCGGTATCTCAATAGCTCACCTGCACAAGAATCTATATAACCCTCATCCGCCACATGTCCAAACACAAAGCCTTCTGCTCGAATAAATTGAAAATTCGCAGCCTTGGCAACAGCAAGGGCTTCTTTATTAGCTCCAGCCAAAATTTGTATGCCCAATGGCAAATCAACCGCTTCCCGAACGGCTTTTGCTACCACCGCCATGCTTGCAATAATTTCTGGTCCAACCGCACCCTTTAGGTAAGGAACATCATGCATGTTCTCAATCATGACTGCATCCAAACCAGCTTCTTCGTAAGTTTTAGCTTCCTGAACTGCAATTTCACAAATTTCTTCGATACTGTGCTTATTATTTGGTGTTCCCGGCAAGGCTTGCACATGTACCATTCCGATTATAGATTTTTCCAACTTCATAACTTTAATTTTTCACTCAAGCGTAAAAATAATTTTATCACACAGCCGCACAGCCGAGCGTCTCTTCAAAACCTAGTTACTTTCTAAAATCTTAAACAACTCATCCAACTTAGGAGTCAAAATGATTTCCGTTCTACGATTTTTGCTTCGACCTGCCGAAGTTGCGTTGGTTTCAACTGGAACATACTTGCTACGACCTGCAACGGTTAATCGTTTTGGAGCTACTCCCTTGTTCTGAATAATGATTCTCACAATTGAAGTTGCTCTTTTTACACTTAAATCCCAGTTATCCTTTAAAACTCCACTTCCATTATAAGGAACATTGTCGGTATGTCCTTCTATCATTACATTGATATCCTTATTTTGAGCCAATACCTTTGATAATTGTCCTAATGCTTGAACTCCGCGTTGATCAACAGTATAAGAACCAGATTTAAACAAAAGCTTCTCATCCATAGAAACATAAACCTTTCCATTCCTGGTACTAATTGACAAACCATTTCCTTCAAAACCGGTCAATGCACTCATCACTTTATCCTTCAGAGCTTTTACAGCCTCATCTTTCCTTCTTAGCGCTGATTCGAGTTCACTAAGTCTTTGATCTCTTTTACCTAATTCTGCCTGAAGTGCATCCAACTTTCGCTTTCGGGCATCCATTTGCTTTTCAAGAGCCAAAACCTCATCTTCCCGCAGTTGAAGATCGTTTTGGGCTTTACGGATTTGTTCGAGTAAAGCTTTTGTTTCTCGAGCATTTCCAGCCTGCATACCTGCCAATTGATCCATCAAATCTCGATTGCTTCGTTCTGCTCTGCTTAACCTTTCTCGCGCTGATTGTAATCTTCTGGATAAAGCAATGGTATCGGAAAGAATATTATCATACTTCCCTTTTAAAACATCAAGCTTTCCTTTCAGTTCGTTATTACTTTCACTCAATTCCAGATTTTTCTCCTTCTGCATTTCAAGTTCTTCCAAACAATTGGCCTGTTTGTTCTGAAGTTCTTGATACTGTCTGGTTGGAACACATGAGAATAGACTTATCGCTAATAACAAAGCGATTATTGATGGGTTTAATTTTTTAATCATTTTAAATAATACTTTTATTAGTAATAGAACTCTCTTACACCAATTTCATTAAAGGATAAGCTTTTTAAAATTAGAATATTTTGTGCTTGTGCAAGATAAAAAAGTAAGTCATAGCAGAGTTACGACACAGCTTTTTTAATGAAGCAGAAGTGCAAAAGAAATAATTTTATTGCTTAGTCTTTAGTTAATTTGGTATTACCTAAACAAATATATGAATACGGCGTTTTATATGCGAATAACACAGCAACATTACTTGTTAATTATTTATTATCTTCGTGCAATATTTTTAACGGTATAAGGAGGAATTTCGTACATGTCGCAAACAGATAAAAAATTATTGGATCATATTAATTATCCAGAAGATCTTAAAAAGATTTCTGAAGATGATTTGATTCAGGTATGTTCTGAATTGCGACAAGAAATTATTGAACAGGTATCAAATAACCCAGGTCACTTTGGTGCAAGTCTGGGTGTTGTTGAACTTACTGTTGCCCTTCATTATGTCTTGAATACTCCATATGACAACTTGGTTTGGGATGTTGGCCATCAGGCTTACGGACACAAAATCCTTACGGGGAGAAAAGATGTTTTCCATACCAATCGTCAGTACAAAGGAATTAGTGGTTTCCCAAATCGTAAGGAAAGTAAGTACGATTCTTTTACTGTAGGTCACTCTTCTACTTCTATCTCTGCAGCATTAGGAATGGCTGTAGCTGCCCAATTAAAAGGTGAAACTGATAGAAAAACAGTTGCTGTAATTGGTGATGGTTCGATGACGGCAGGTTTGGCTTTCGAAGGCTTGAACAATGCTGCCGGTAATAATGCTGACTTATTAGTTATACTGAACGATAACAATATGGCCATCGATCCTAATACGGGTGGATTGAACAATTACCTTCTGGATATTACCACATCGCAAACCTACAACAAGGTTAAAAACGACGTATGGAGACTTCTAGGAAAATTCAACAGAATAAATCCTAATACTCAAAAGTTGTTTCAAAAAGTTGAAAATGGTGTAAAAACTATTTTATTGAAACAAAGTAATCTTTTTGAAGCGCTTAACTTTAGATATTTCGGTCCGGTTGATGGTCACGACGTGAATCATTTGGTAAAAGTACTGAGTGATTTGCAAAAGATTCCTGGACCAAAAATCCTGCACTGCATTACCAAAAAAGGAAAGGGATTTAAGCAAGCTGAAATCGACCAAACCTATTGGCATGCTCCTGGTAAATTCGATAAGGAAACCGGAGAAATCATTCAAGCTAAAGACAATGGACCACAAGCACCAAAGTTTCAGGATGTTTTTGGGGAAACATTGGTTGATCTTGCCAAAATGAATGACAAAATTGTTGGGATTACTCCTGCAATGCCAACAGGTAGTTCAATGAACAAACTGATGGAAGCAATGCCTGAAAGAGCCTTTGACGTTGGTATTGCAGAACAACATGCCGTTACTTTCTCAGGTGGATTGGCTGCTCAGGGAAAAATTCCATTTTGTGCCATCTACTCATCATTTATGCAGCGTGCCTACGATCAGGTAATTCATGATGTTGCCTTGCAAGGTGTAAATGTTGTTTTCTGTTTGGATAGAGGTGGATTGGTTGGTGCCGATGGTGCTACTCACCATGGTGTTTACGATCTTGCTTTTATGCGTTGTGTTCCAAATCTAACCATCACAGCTCCATTAAACGAAATTGAATTGCGCAATCTCATGTTTACCGCTCAACAGGAAAATATGGGTGCATTTTCTATTCGCTACCCTCGCGGAAGAGGTAGAATTATTGATTGGAAACAAGAATTTGAAATTCTTCCTGTTGGGAAAGGCCAAAAGCTAAACGATGGCGAAGATTTAGCCATTTTATCGATTGGAGCAATCGGAACAGAAGCAATGGACGCGATTGAAGAGTTGGAAAAAGAGGGAATGTCTATCGCTCATTACGACATGAGATATTTGAAACCAATTGATGAAGACTTGCTACATGAAGTATTCTCGAAACACACCAATATCATTACACTTGAAGATGGTTGTATTGTTGGAGGTTTGGGATCAGCAATTCTAGAATTTATGAGTGATAATGGATATCAAAGCAGAATAACCCGTCTTGGAGTTCCTGACAGATGGGTTGAACAAGGAACTCAGCAAGAACTCTACAAAGAATGTGGTTACGATAAGGAAGGAATTATAGCTTCTGTAAACAAAGTGCTTGCGAAACACACAAGCTAAACTCCATCTCTGTATCCATCCGAATAAGGATCTAGTCCTTCAAAATCTCCGGTAAAAGAATCCATTTGCGATTGCATTTCGCGATCCATTTTAATTAGGTATACTGTATCTTCCGTACGTAATTCTACTACATTTATTTTCTTGCCATTCGGCGTGGTGATTTTAATTAAATCATCTTCATAGATTCCATCTGGAAAGGAATTGATCAACAACTGTAACAAATCCATTCCAATACTTTTGTAGTCCTTTATAACTCTTTTCATCACATACTGATAAATCAATTTATCAAACCAAATCATATAATCCCTTTCGGGCAAGAGTGTGAATAACAGGATTGTTTTGCTGATATCAATTTAAGGAAATTAGTCATAGCAGAAAAAATATTTTCTGCTAAAACACTGACATTTATTCATTCGAATATATTACTTGGATTTATGAGTTGATCAATTTAAGTTCAAAATTCCACATCAAGTAAAACACATTTTGTACTTATCTCATTACAAAAAATTCATTATTAATTACTCATTGTTCATTATAAATTGTCATTCCATCGTTTTCGCTCAAAATATTTACAATTTCTTGATATAAAGTGCATGCCAGTTCAAACCAAAAACCTATTTTTGCGCCCTTAATCAAAATTTTAGGTTTTAAAACATGGTAGATTTTTTCAAAAAGAAAGCTAAGAATTCTAAAGATGATATTTTATCCGGTTTAACCGTTGCCCTAGCCTTGGTTCCAGAAGCTGTTGCATTTGCATTTGTAGCTGGTGTTGATCCATTGGTAGGTTTATATGCAGCTTTTATGATTGGATTAATTACTTCGGTATTTGGAGGTCGTCCAGGTATGATTTCTGGTGCAACCGGAGCAATGGCTGTAGTCTTGGTTAATCTTGTAAAGGAAGGAAACGAAATGGGAATGGCTATGGCTACTCCTATAGAAAATATGGGACTGAATTACTTATTCGCAACAATTGTTCTTACAGGTATCATTCAGTTTTTAGCTGGTGTGTTCAAATTTGGTAAGTTTGTTCGTTTGATTCCTCATCCTGTAATGATGGGATTCGTAAATGGTTTAGCAATCGTAATTTTCCTTTCTCAATTGGGAATGTTTACCGAAAAAATAGCTGGAGAAGCAGTATGGTTGCATGGAACTGAACTTTACACCATGATTGGATTGGTAATTTTAACCATGGGAATCATGTTCTTCCTACCAAAATTAACCACGAAAATTCCAGCCGCTTTAACAGGTATTGTAGTGGTTTCAGCCATTGTAATTTTTGGTGGATTAGATGTTAGCACCGTTGGGTCATTCATTAGAGATGGTGGTGGTTCTGGTTTAAAGGGTAGTCTGCCAACATTCCAGTCACAACTATTCACCGTGGTTCCTTTCACATGGGAGACCATTAAATTTGTATTGCCTTATGCCTCTATATTGGCAGCAATTGGTTTGATCGAATCGCTAATGACATTGAACCTATTGGATGAGATTACAAATAGCCGTGGTAATGGTAACCGTGAGTGTATGGCACAGGGTGCTGCCAATATCGTTACCGGATTTTTCGGTGGAATGGGAGGTTGTGCAATGATCGGACAGTCATTAATCAACGTGAAATCTGGCGGCCGTGGAAGGTTATCTGGAATTATTGCTGCTGTTACTTTATTGGCATTTATCCTATTTGCTGCTCCATATATCGAAATGGTGCCAATTTCAGCATTGGTTGGTGTAATGTTTATGGTAGTTATCGGAACCTTTGCTTGGTCGAGCTTCCGTATTCTAAATAAAATTCCAAAATCAGATGCTTTTGTATTGATTTTGGTATCTGGATTAACCGTAATTTTCGATTTGGCTATTGCTGTTCTTGTGGGTGTTATTGTAAGTGCACTGGTATTCTCTTGGGAGAATGCAAGAAGAATTCGTGCCCGTAAATCTGTTAAAGAAGATGGAACCAAAGTTTATGAGATTTGGGGACCTCTGTTTTTTGGATCAATTACTACCTTTATGAGCAAGTTTGATGTGGCAAACGATCCGGAATCCGTAGAAATTGATTTTATTGAATCAAGAGTCTCTGACCACTCGGGAATTGAGGCCATTAGAAATCTGGTTCAGAAATACGAAAGTGCTGGAAAAACTATTAAATTGAAGCACCTAAGTGAGGACTGTATCAAACTGCTTCAAACTGCAGATGATCATTTTAGAACTGTAATTATTCGAGATATCGATGATCCTCGTTATTATGTAGTAACCGATAAAGTGAAAATTGAGTAAGGCTTTAAAATATTAGAAAATACCTGTTTGAGGAAGCTTTTTCCTCAGACTTTTTTTCACCTCCTTCCCACGCTGGGAGGAGGTGTTTTTTTTGTTTACTCCCCCTGCCCTTTATATGACATTTTCCCATTCCAAATTATTATTCAGTGAAAGTCAAGATAGTATTTTGTCGCGTTATCTTTTGAAGAAGATCTACTTTGATATGAGGTTTAGAGCACAAACCTGCCGATCTGGAAAAAACAGTCCACCTACCTTATGCAACGAAAGTCTACAAAACATTTGAAGTGTCGAAATAAATTTATTACGTTTATAATTCTTTAAAAATGGAATGGAAAAATAGTAGGAATTGATATGGAGGTTTCTGCCAAGAGTCTGAATTACTAAGTAATTAGCATAGAATAAGATTAATGACAATTGAAATAAAAATACACGAAAGAAAATTATTTGAAAATATAGACTATTCAGAAAAATCTTTAAGAAATAGAGAGTTTTTTGAATGCAAATTTGTGGGATGTAGCTTTTCAAAAAGCGACCTTATTGGTAACAGTTTTGAAGATTGCACCTTTGAAAACTGCGATTTTTCGATGGCGAAAATTAGAGGAGCGGGGTTTCGAAACGCAAAGTTCAAAGAATGTAAAATTCTTGGAGTTGATTTTTCGGAATGCAACAAATTTATGTTCTCTTTTTCATTTCACAATTGCTTCTTGGATTATTCAAGCTTCTTTGGAACAAAGTTGATGAAAACAAAATTCGATAAATGCTCTTTAAAAGAGACTGACTTTTCAGAAGTGAACTTATCATCTTCCATATTTTCCGATTGTGACTTAACAGGGGCAAGATTTTTAAATACCAATCTCGAAAAAGTAAATTTTAGAACGGCAAGTAACTTTTCCATTGACCCTGAATCTAATATATTAAAGAAAGCGAAATTTTCAGCATTTAATCTTGAAGGCCTACTGTATAAATACAAATTGGATATTGATTAAGCTTGCACCAGCAAGAGCTTTTCTTTTTGTTCCCAAATGAGATTTTGCCAGGTCAGAAGATAATTTTACTCAACATATTTTCATAGCTTTGCCCACCGTAATATAAGCAATAAAACGATGGTAAACCCACAAACCAAGGGAACGCTCATGATATTGCTCTCCGCAATATTTTTTGGCCTCATGCCCTTTTTTGCATTGAAAACCTATGCCGAAGGCTTTAGTGTGGACAATCTGCTATTGTATCGGTACAGCTTCGCCTTTATACTAATCGGCCTATTTTGCCTCATCCGGAAAATCACGCTTACAATCAACCAGAAACAATTTCTACTGATCCTGTTTCTGGCATTTGTAGGAACCATGCTCACCACCTACACATTGTTCCTCTCCTACCGGTACATATCCTCAGGTCTGGCCAGCACCTTGCATTTCGTTTACCCCATTGTCACCATATCGTTTGCAGCCATTATCTACAAAGAAAGATTTACTGTCCGGAAAACCACTGCCCTACTCCTGTCTGTAACAGGAATTGCTCTGCTGTCGGTGGGTACAGAGAGCAACATAAACCTAACCGGAATTGTTTGGGCAATTGTATCAGGTTTTCTGTATGCCATCTACATTCTGGGCATGGCGAGTGAGGAGTTAAAAAAACTTCCCCCTCTAACGATTGCCTTCTGGATATTCGGAATTACCGCCCTCCTCTTTTTTGCGAAATCCCTGTTGACCAACCAGCTGAACACCCACTTCACGCCCACTTCGTTGTTTTACACCCTAAATCTCGCGGTTTGGTCCACATTCTTCGCTGTTGTGCTCTTCTACAAGGGCATGAAATACACGGGCCCGGGAACCGCTTCCCTCCTGTCCACCCTGGAACCGCTAACCGGTGTATTCGTAGGGATATTTGTTTTCAACGAAAAAATGGATGTGAAGAGTTCTTTGGCAATTTTGCTGATACTCACCTCGGTTCTTATTGTAGTACAAATCAAAAAAAAGAGACAGCATCACCTGATTCAAAAGCTAAGGCACAAAGTGCTGAAACGCGCCTGACCCGGCCATCAACAGGAACAGAAATGTCACAGAGGGATTTTTTGCAGCTCCTAACCTCCGGGCGGGGATTATTCCGTCCTTTGAGAAAACCCCTGGCTGTCCCACGAAACGAAGTTTCCCGATAGCGCGAGCTTGCACCAGCAAGAGATAATAAAAAATGCGCTCCTTTCGAAGCGCATTCATATCGCAATTGGTAATTCCTAATTCTTACAATCCCAGTTTTGTTCTAATGGCAGCAGGAATTGCATCCTTGTGCATCATTAATCCTACAGTTTTGTACTGTACGAATGCTTTCGACGCATAAAAATATCCTTTGTGATTATTCAAATCTGTTCCCCAAGAATTCTTAATCAAATAATACTTGGTACCGTTTTGATCTTTTGCAATCCCTGTCATGTGCATCAAATGATCTTCAGTTGACTGATAGTTATCGAAAGCCATTTGGCGCATTTCCTGAGTAATTGCCTTTTCTTTTACTGGATATTCGGTTCCATAAGCAGCTTTCTGATCGCGATTCATATTTTGCCATTTTGAAATTTCTGAATCAGCCATGTTTTTCACTTCCGTATCTGGAACAACAGCTACTCCCTTTCTGAAAGCAAAACCATCTTCGCTTACATCACTACCCCAGGCAATGCTGTATCCATTTTCAATGGCTGTATCCACACATTGCATCATTTCATCCATTGGCAAGTTGTACACCTCTCCTAACGACCAGTTATCAGGACCTTCGAAAATGAATGATTCATAAAAAGGGTGATGATTGTATGATGTAATGGTGATGTAATCATCTGGATTAATACCCAATTCTTCACCAAAGGATTTTGGGCTGTATTCCTTTCCTTTATAGCTGAAGATTTCCGGAACCTCTCCCAGGTAAGCATCTAGAATTCCATCGAATCCCTTCATCCAAACAGGAGTCAATTTTTTGTTTCTGTTTTTTACAACAGCATCCACATAAGCCTTTAAAACTGCATCCATTTCCCCATGAACAGGCAATGTTTCGTCGAATGTATTTCCCGAATAAGCTTCCTGAGGAATCATTCCAAACTTTTTTACCACATTCATGGCATCCCAACCTTCGGCTCCTGCAGAAAAGCTTTTCTTGCCATGGAAACGAACGTAATCTTTTCCTCTAAGGTGATAGTTTCTGTTTACAATAAACATTTCCGATAAATCAAACTCTCCCTTACCCATACGTAATAGTTCCGATTCGATGAATGATACAGTTGCAAATGACCAACAAGTTCCCGATCTGTGCTGATCTTTAACCGAAGTTGCATCCAGCTGTTTTTCAATGGTAAATTGGTAGGATTTTTTTTCTTCCTTCTTCTTTTTTGCGCTTACAGGCAAAATAAAGGCTACTGCAAGTAAAGCGGTAAATACTACTTTAAGTTTCATGATTGTTTTGTTTGTTGTTTAAAAAAATTCAAAACTGCTGCCTTTCCATGCACAAGTCTTGATAATACAAATCTTTGCTTGTAATTTTGAATGTTTTGAAAGATCATGCAAGGTAAAAATATTCAATCAACTTTTACCCTTATTTCAAATACCAAAAACAACATTTTCTAACTAATATCATTGTAAAAATGAAAAAACTCGCATCTGTTACGTTGTTGTTAGGCCTAATTGTTGGCTTAGTAGCTTGTAATCAAAAAGAAAAAAAAGAAGTAGTGGTTTCTCCAACTCAAAAATTGGTAGATCAGTATGCTGAATTCGAGCTAACTACCGATTTAAATCTTCTGACAGAAAAAGAGAAGCAAATGCTTCCTATTTTAATTGAGGTAGCTGATATCATGGAAGAATTATTCTGGAAAGATGCTATTGGAGATAAAACAGAATTCCTTTCTCAATTAAATGATCCTGCAGCTATTGCTTATTCTAAAATTAACTATGGTGCTTGGGACAGATTAGATGACAACAATGCTTTCCTTGAAGGATTTGGAGCAAAGCCAAAGGGTGCTAATTTCTATCCAAAAGATATGACCAAAGAAGAATTTGATGCTATCGAGGATGAAATGAAAACTGACTGGTACACCAAAATCGTTCGTGATGAAGATGGCAAATTAAGAGTTGCTTCATACCACGAAGTATATCCTGAAGAAATTAAAAGAGCTGCTGAATTATTAAAGAAAGCTGCTGAATTGGCTGAAGATGCTGGTTTAAAGAAATACCTGGAACTTCGTGCTGAAGCTCTTTTAACTGATGATTACCTGGCTTCTGATTTGGCTTGGATGGATATGAAAACCAACACTCTTGATTTCGTAGTTGGTCCTATCGAAACTTACGAAGATGCTCTTTACGGATACAAAGCTTCTCACTCTGGTCAGATTTTGGTGAAAGACAAAGTTTGGAGTGAAAAACTATCAAAATTTGCTTCATTATTGCCTCGTTTACAAGAAGGTCTTCCTGTACCTCCTGAGTACAAGGCAGAAAAAGCAAATGCCAATGCAGACATGAATGCTTACGATGTAATTTACTACGCTGGTGATTGTAACGCAGGTAGCAAAAACATCGCGATTAACCTACCAAACGATCCTCGTGTACACGCTGCAAAAGGAAGTAGAAAGCTTCAGTTAAAAAATGCTATGCAAGCTAAATTCGATAAAATCTTGGTTCCTATTTCAGATTTGTTGATTGACGAAAGCCAGCGCAAAAATGTTACTTTCGATGCATTCTTCGAAAATGTAATGTTCCACGAAGTTGCTCATGGATTGGGTATCAAGTACACTTTAAAAGATAAGGTAAGCGTTCGTAAGGCTCTTAAAGATACTTACACTTCTATCGAAGAAGGTAAAGCTGACATTTTAGGTTTATACATGATTACTCAAATGGCTGAGTGGGGTGAAATGGACAAGAGCAAGCTAATGGATAACTATGTTACTTTCATGGCTGGTATCTTCCGTTCGGTTCGCTTTGGTGCTGCAAGTGCTCATGGTAAAGCAAACATGATGCGTTTCTATTTCTTCGAAGAGCAAGGTGCTTTCACAAGAAATCCTGAAACTGGAACTTATAAAGTAGATTTCGAAAAAATGAAAGCTGCTATGAACGAATTAGGAAAACAAATTCTAATTGTTCAGGGTGATGGTAACTACGAAATGGCAAAACAAATGATTGCTGAAAGAGGTTATATCCGTGAAGATTTACAAAAAGATCTTGATCGTGTAAACTCTGCGGGAATTCCTAAAGATGTAGTATTTAAACAAGGCGTTAAGGTTCTTGGACTATAATTCATTTAATAATGAGTAATTGGTAATGAATAATTAATTCTTACTATTCTATCATATAAAAAAGGCTGATTCTTTAATAAGGGTCAGCCTTTTATTATTTTAGGACTAATAATGCCCGAACTGGATCAAAAAATGGGTATTTTATAACATTGTATAACATCATTAAGCTTAGTATCTTTCCAAACATTCAAATAAATGGATACCACATTATCAGAAGGACATGAAGCTGCTAAAAAAAATATCATTAGGAATTCTGCTTATTTGCATAGCAATTTTTTTGTGCAGTTTTAAAACCGCGGCTCGAAAAAAGCAGGCTCTTGTACTTCACTCCTACCATCAGGGATTAAATTGGACCGATAATATCAGTGAAGGAATTTTATCCGTTCTTGATCAAAATGATGACATTGAAATCATCTTTGAATACATGGATACCAAAAGGCATTCCGAAGCTGAATATTTGGTTGAGTTTGCAAAACTTTACGATTTAAAACATCAAAAAAATCTGTTCGACGTTATTATAGTTTGCGATAACAATGCCCTCGATTTTGTAAGAACCTATTATCGGAGTTACTTCGATAAAATCCCAATTGTATTTTGCGGAGTCGATCAGTTTTCGTCTAATTTGATTATTGGTTTTGAACAGGTTACAGGTGTTACCGAAGAAATTGATTCGAAAAAAACCATCGAAATTGCACTTCAACTACATCCAAAAACCAAACAATTGGTAGTGATTAACGATAATCAAACCAAATCAGCAATTTTAAATAGAAATACTGTAAGAGATGTCTGGCCAGAAATTGACACCGATGCCGAATTGGTTTTTCTTGAAAATTTATCAATTGACGAACTTGTACATCAGGTAAAAAACCTTGATCCACAAAGTATCATATACCTTATCAATTTTAGTCGTGACAAAGATGGAAACTATATTTCCTATCAGGAGAGTATCGAAATCATACGCAAAGTCACAAACCTACCAATATACAGCAGTTGGGAATTTTATTTTAACGAAGGTATTGTTGGTGGGATGATAACTAGTGGGTTTAAACAAGGAGAACTGGCTGCAAAATCAGCCTTAAGGATATTAAATGGTGAAAAAGCTTCGGATATTCCAATTATAAAGGATGGCTACAATCAATTCAAGTTTGATTTCGAACAGATGAAGCGATTTAAAATCCTACCCCGACAACTGCCCAAAGGTAGCTTTATCAGCCATCAACCGCCTTCAATCATAAAGCAATATCAAACCTCATTGGTTGTAATGATTATTTTTATGGTGGTAATTATTTTCATTCTTAGATACACTACCATTAAGCGAGAAAGAAACGAAAGAAGATTAAAAAAAATTAATGAAGAACTGGATAGAAGAGTTGCCAAACGTACCAAAGAAATCATTTTTGCCAATGAAAAACTGGAATTGCAAACTGAGCAAATTATAAAACAAAACAAAGAACTCGAACATCACCGCCATAACCTCTTGGAATTGGTCAAGGAACGAACCGAAAACCTTGAACATGCAAATGAGGAATTAAAAAGTAGTAGAAACAGGTTGCTTCACATGCTCGATTCGAATTCGGATGGTGTATGGGAGCACAATTTTAAGACTAATGAGATTTTCATTAGTAAAACCATTTGGGACAAACTTGGGTACCATTCAGTAACCAAAAAAGATACCCGGAAATTACTATGTAAGGTTATTCATCCAGAGGATCTGATTATTATTAAACAAAAAGACAAGCAGAACAGATCGGGTAAAAGCGAAATGTTTGTAATCGAATTTAGAATTTGTTCCAAGGATAAAACATGGATGTGGTTCAAGGCAAAAGGGAAAATTCTGGACTATTCCGAAGATGGAAAACCCTTAAACATGGTGGGAACGCTGATTGATATTAACCAACGTAAGGTTGCCGAAGAACAAATTCGTGAGGAAGAAAAAAAACTTAGAGTCTCGGAACAACGCTGGCGCTCGCTAATTGAACAAGCTTCTGATGAAATTCTGATTTACAATATTGATGGTCAGATTTTGGATGCCAATTCTGCTGCATGCAAATGGTTGGGATACAAGCAAAGCGAATTGCTGGAATTAAATTATAGTGAAATTGATACGGTTCACAGCAGTTCAAAACTTCATACTTATCGCAAGAAACTAAGCACTTCAAATCCTTCAGTTTCATTTGAATCGGTGCAACGTCGTAAAGATGGTAGCACTTTTCCTGTTGAAATTCACCTGAGTTTAATTGAGCTTCAGGATAGCAAACTAATTCTTTCTGTTGGTACCGATATCAGTATCAGACAAGAAACCGAACGTAAGATTTTAAATGCTGTTATCAACACTGAAGAAAGCGAAAGAAAGCGATTTGCAACCGATTTGCATGATTCCATTGGTCCATTGCTTTCAAGTATAAATCTATACCTCTCATCACTGGGAAAAGTAAAAACCAAAGATGACAAGGATAATATCATAAGTGCCTCTTTAGACGCCGTAAACGAAGCATTGGTAAGTATTAAAGAAATTTCAAACAACTTGAGTCCTCATATTTTAAATGATTTTGGTTTAGAAAAAGCAATTCAATCATTCACCAATAAGATTAATGTTTCCCAGGCCATAAACATCAGTTTTTATGCCGAAAATATGAAGGAACGGTTGAATCACCAGGTAGAAGTTGTTATTTTTAGGGTAGTAACAGAGCTTATCAATAACACCATCAAGCATGCCAAGGCCACAAATATCGAAATCAACCTTTCACTTGAAGACAAACTTTTATCCTTAATTTACATTGATGATGGAATAGGTTTTGATTCTAAAAAGATAAATGCTGGTACTTCAAGCGGAATGGGATTGTATAATGTGCTAAGTCGTATCCGATCTTTAAATGGAACACACAAAATAAAAAGTAATCCGGAACGCGGCGGAATGATGGCTGTTATTGAAATAAAATTATAATTGCAAAATGGAAGAAAATAAGGTAATAATTGTTGACGATCACAAGATGTTTAGAAGCGGATTGCGTTTCTTATTAAGTAATATTCCAAACATTACTGTTATTGGAGAAGCCTCGAACGGAAAGGAGTTTCTTAAAATGGCTGAAAATGAAACAATCGATATTGCCTTAATGGATATTAATATGCCTGAGATGAATGGCATTGAAGCCACTCGAATTGCAATGGAAAAATATCCAGATCTTAAAGTAATTGTTCTTTCGATGCATGGTGAAGAAGAATACTACGACCAAATGCTGGATGCAGGAGTAAAAGGCTTCCTGCTTAAAAACTCAGATGCCGATGAACTAATCGCCGCCATCGAAGCTGTTATCGCAGGAAAATCATACTTCTCTCAAGAGTTACTTGTGGATATATTGGACCAAAAAAGATTGCAAAAACTTAGAACCGATACGGTTAAACTCTCAACCAGAGAACTCGAAGTTTTAAAGCTAATTTGTGATGGTTTTAGCAATGCAGAAATTGCCGAACACCTTTTCATCAGTCACAGAACTGTTGATCGTCATCGTGCCAACTTACTTAGTAAAACAGGTTGCAAAAACTCTACGTCATTAGTAATGTATGCTGTTAAGAATAAAATTATTGAAATAGAATGATAAGCAATGCAAAAACTACTGGGTAAATACAAGTATTTGCTACTTCTTCTGGTGGTATTCCTGATCCTATCGTGCCTTGATGCTTCTGCGCGAAGAAAAAAGATTTTGGTGCTTCACTCCTACCATCAGGGATTGAATTGGACCGATAATATTACCAAAGGTATTCTGTCGGTACTCAACAAACATGAAAACATTGAGATTCAGTTTGAGTACATGGATACCAAAAGAAGATATGACAAAGAGTATCTTGAAGAGTTTGTAAAACTATACCGACTCAAACACAAGGGAATTCATTACAACGTAGTGATCGCCTCCGATAACAATGCTCTTTATTTTACACGAGACCATCAAGAAGAGTTTTTTAAGGATATTCCCATAGTCTTTTGTTCCATCGATCAATTTGAAGACAGCCTAATCGAAGGAATGACCAACATCACCGGTGTTACTGAATTCATTGATTTTAAGCAAACCATTGAGCAGGCCCTGCGTCTACATCCAAAAGCTAAAAACCTGGTCGTAATCAACGATAACATTACTACATCTGCCATTATCAACCGGAACCATATCATTTCTTTTTGGCCTGAATTAAATACAGATGTGAATTTGATCTTTCTGGAAAACCTATCCATAGAAGATTTGGTTAGACAGGTTAAAAAACTGGATGATTCCAACATCATTTTACTCATCAATTTCAGTAGGGATAAAGAAGGCAACTACATCTCCTACCAGGAAAACATTGAAATTATCCGCGAAGCCACAAGCCTTCCAATCTACAGCTCCTGGGAATTTTATTTCAACCAGGGAATTGTTGGAGGTATGCTCACCAGTGGAGTGAAACAGGGACAATTAGCGGCTGAACTGGCTGTAAAAGTTGTAAATGGTGCGGACATCAATAGCCTTCCTTTGGTTACTGAGGGATACAATAGTTTCATGTTTGACTTTCAGCAAATGAAACGATTTGGGATAATGGTCAAGGATCTTCCCAAAAATAGTACAGTCATCAATCAGCCACCAAGCTTTTTGTCCAAACACAGAACCAGTATCAATATCATCATTGCCTTTCTCACCCTTATCGTTCTGATCGTAGTTTATTTGAGAATCAAACGCAAACGAACCGAAAACAAACTTCTGGAAAGAAACAAAAGGCTAAAAAGCAGTCGTAATAGATTGTTAAGAATGCTGGATGCCAATTCTGATGGAGTTTGGGAGCACAACTTTGTGGAGCATACCACTTACATCAGCAAAAATATCTGGGAAAAGCTTGGTTACAATCCAGATTTGGTACAAAACACTCCTGAGTTTATTGAAAATCTTATCCACCCTGACGACTTACAAAGTTTCATTTTAAACAGAGAGAAGTTAAGCTTGGGAGAAATAGACCTATTTAATGTTGAATTCAGATTATTATCGAAAAAAAACGAATGGATTTGGTTGAAAGCAAAGGCCAAAAGCCTTGACTTTGCCTCGGATAAAAAAGCCATAAACCTGGTAGGAACCCTCATGGATATTTCCCAAAGGAAAGAGGCCGAGGCCAAAATAAAAGAAGACGAAAAGAAAATACGTGCTTCTGAGAAGCGCTGGCGCTCCTTAATAGAGCAAGCCGCCGATGAAATCATTGTCCTGGATTTTGATGGGAAAATTTTAGATGCAAACCTTTCTGCCTGCAAGCTATCAGGATACAGCCGGGAAGAAATCATTGGTTCCAGCGTTACCCTTCTTGACCATAAATACAGTCTAAACCAACTAAAATCGTTTTGGAGCAAACTGAATGCTGACAATCCAGCGGTGAAATTGGAATCTATTCAAAAAAGGAAAGACAATACAACTTTCCCCATAGAAGTGCACATCAGTCTAATAGATCTGTCGGATAGCAAACTCATTCTGGCAGTAGTTAGCGATATCAGCATCAGACAAGAGACTGAACGCAAGGTTTTGAATGCCGTTATTGAAACCGAGGAGAATGAAAGAAAAAGATTTGCCACGGATCTGCACGATTCCATCGGGCCACTTCTTTCCAGTATAAACCTGTACCTATCAGCACTTGGGAAGGCCAATCTAAGTCCAAAAAATGAACAGATGATTACCGCTTCAAGAGAAATTGTGAGTGAAACCCTACTCAATATCAAGGAAATATCAAATAATTTAAGTCCCCATATCTTAAACGACTTCGGATTGGTGAATGCCATCAACTCATTCATCAACAAAATCAACCTTTCAAAAAGCATCAACATTTCGTTCGATACCCAGAATTTGGAGTCGAGAGTTAACCAGCAAGTTGAAGTTGTGATTTACAGGGTCGTAACCGAGCTAATCAACAACACCATCAAGCATGCCGATGCCGATCATATTCAGATCAAACTCTCACGGGAGAACAATTTGCTGAATTTAATATATATTGACGATGGAAAAGGATTCGAGCCGGACGAACTCAACTACGAAAGTTCAGGCATGGGACTCTACAACATTTTAAGTAGAATACGATCTCTGAATGGCTCTCATAGCATTCAGAGCAGTCCAGAGTCAGGTGGAATGATGGCTGTTGTAAATGTAAACCTTTAAAACTTCTAACATGAACGAACAAAAAATAATCATCGTTGACGATCACAAAATTTTCCGTAAAGGATTGCGCTTTTTGCTTGATGATATGAAAGGAATTCACGTGGTTGGGGAAGCTGAAAATGGACAGGAGTTTTTGGATTTGCTAAAGGTTACCTCAGCTGATATTGTTCTAATGGACATCAATATGCCTAAAATGAACGGTATTGATGCGACCATACATGCACTAAGGGAGAATCCGAATCTCAATATTATTGTCCTGTCTATGCATGGAGAGGAACAATACTACGACAAAATGGTGGAAGCTGGGGTGAAAGGTTTTCTCCTTAAAAACTCCGATGTTGATGAATTATCAACCGCCATAAACATGGTTGGAGCCGGAGGAAGTTACTTCTCTCAAGAACTATTGGTGGGTATTCTCAATAAACGCAAGCAACAAAAAAAACCCTCTGAGGTGGTTCACTTTACCGATCGCGAACTGGAAGTTCTGCAGCTAATCTGCAAAGGATACAGCAATAACAAAATTGCAGATACCCTTTATATTAGCATTAGAACCGTGGAGCGACATAGAGCCAATTTGCTGAGTAAAACCAATTGTGCCAACTCCATTGCCATGGTAATGTATGCCGTTAAAAACAATATTATTGAGATTTAAACTCAAAATCTGACACTTACAGACTTCTAATTAAATTCATTCCAAACAACAGTACAAAGATCTGACTTTAATCTACTTACAGTTCATTTGTACGTATTTACCCCCATATACTTGTGAGGGTATTTTGGCGCAATTTGCGCAAAACTACCCTTACCCTCCGCAATCGTTTCCACTTGTTTTGTAGAAGTAAAATTTAGTACTCATACAAAACAGAATTACTATGGTAACCTTTTTTATTTGTATTGTCGCTCTGATTCTTGGATATGTGGTTTACGGTAAATTCGTAGAACGCAAATTTGGAGCTGATTCAGAAAAAACTACACCTGCCATTTCGAAAGAAGATGGTGTTGACTATGTACCCATGAACTGGAAGAAGATCTTCCTGATTCAATTTTTAAATATTGCAGGACTGGGTCCTATTTTTGGAGCAATTGCCGGTGCATTATGGGGCCCTGTTGCCTTTATTTGGATTGTTATTGGCTGTATTTTCGCCGGAGCTGTCCACGATTATTTTTCAGGAATGCTTTCTGTTCGTCATGGAGGTGCCAGTATTCCTGAAGTAGTAGGAAAATATTTAGGTCCAGCCTTTAAGAACTTCATGCGTGTATTTTCGGTTGTGCTTTTGGTATTGGTTGGCGTTGTTTTTATCAAAGGGCCTGCCAGTATCCTTAATGGATTAACAGGATTCAATGTTTCCATCCTAGTAGGTGTTATATTCCTTTATTACCTGTTGGCTACCATGATTCCTATTGACAAGTTGATTGGTAAGATTTACCCAATTTTCGGTTTGTGTCTGTTAATTATGGCATTCGGAATTGCCGGAGCTTTAATTTTCGGCGGTTATGAAATTCCTGAACTGGTTCCATCGAACATCATGAACTTTCACGCCTCTCCTGATAAATATCCAATCTATCCTCTACTATTCATTACCATTGCCTGTGGTGCCATTTCAGGATTCCACTCTACACAATCGCCTCTAATGGCTCGCTGTATGACCAATGAAAAGCAGGGAAGAAAAATATTTTACGGAACCATGATTGCAGAAGGTGTTGTTGCCATGATTTGGGCCGCTGCTGCCATGACTTTCTTCGGTGGTATTCGCGAATTGGGAGAAACCATGTCGCAACCAGGACACAATGCAGCTTGGGTGGTTAATGAAATCTGTAACAGCCTTCTTGGTAAAATTGGTGGTTTATTAGCTGTTTTCGGTGTTGTTGCTGCTCCTATTACGTCTGGGGATACTGCCTTTAGAAGTGCTCGCTTGACCATTGCAGACTCTTTGAATTTCTCTCAGAAATCACTTGGTAAACGTCTGTTGATTACCCTGCCATTGTTCGCAATAGGTTTCCTACTTACCCAAGTAAACTTTGCCATTATCTGGAGATACTTTGGATGGGCAAACCAAACCTTGGCAACCGTAGTACTATGGACCGCTGCTATGTATATGGTACACAAAGGAAGAGGTCACTGGTTCATCTCTTTACCTGCTACCTTTATGACAGCAGTAATTACAACCTATATACTAATTGCTCCTGAAGGATTTGGAATCTCGCAAAGCATGGCTTACCCATTGGGAATTTTCACAGCCCTTGCAAGTCTAGGAGCATTCTTATTCGTGGCTTACAAAAAGTCTCAGGCCAAAGTGAAACTGCAACATCAATAAAACCTAACAAACTAAATCAGTACAAAAATGAAAACACTTAGATTTTTACTACCTGCATTATTGATCTGTTTTGGATCTCTTGCAAAGGCACAGGAAAAAGTGAACGTTAAAATCAAAGGCTTTGTTGCCGCTGAAACCTATTTCGATACACGCAAAACCATTAATGCCAGAGAAGGAGCAATCCTTCTTTATCCAGCTCCTGAATCTTTAGATTTGGAAGGCTATGATTTAAACGATCGATCAGAGTTCTTTATGACTACCATTCAGTCTCGTTTGAATGCTACGGTAAGTGGTTTTGAAGCTTTCGGAGCAAAAGGAACAGCCGTTATTGAAGGTGACTTTGTAGGAACCTCGAACGATAAAAGCGGATTGCTTCGCCTGCGTCATGCATTCATCAAGCTTGACTGGGACAAAGATCAACTGCTTGCGGGTAAATACTGGCATCCAATGTTCATTGAGTCTGCATTCCCAAGAGTATTGCACTGGGGAGCAGGAGTTCCTTTTGGATTGTTGAATCGTGCACCTCAGTTGAGATACACCAGAAAATTCAACAATAGCAAATTAAGCTTCGCTCTGCTTTCTGAGATGGACTTTAAAAGTACAGGACCTGAGGGTGCAAACGTGAAGTACGCTCAGCAGTCAAGTATTCCTGAGATCAGTTCTCGTTTCGAAACCAAATTGTCAAATGCAGTTTCTACAGGACTTACTTTAGGTTACCGAACCCTTATGCCTTTAACGGTTAATTCTGCCGGAATTAAAACCGATGAGAAACTGGGAAGCTACTACATGAACTATTGGTTGGGCATCACAGGCAAAAAGTTCAAGTGGAACATCCAGAGTATCTACGGACAAAACATGTACAACTTCACCATGATTGGTGGCTATGGAGTGAAAAATGTAAAGTCGAATGGCGATTATGAGTACACAAATATTAAAACCTGGAACTTGACTTCTGATATTTTCACAACAACAGGAAATGTTCGTTACGGTTTCAACGCTGGTTATAGCGCCAACCTGGGAGCAGATGATGATTTGGCTAAAAATGGAGATAGCTTCGTTGGCCTATACAGCCGCGGTTCAAACATCGACTATCTGTACCAGCTGGCTCCAAGAATTGAATTCCTGGCTGGTAAAATGAAGATTGGTGGAGAGATTATTCACACTGGTACTGCCTACGGAACAATTCAGGCCGACGGCAAGGTTGGAGACTCTGATCTTGTAAGTAGCACAAGATTTCTTCTGCACTTTAAATACGCATTTTAGATCTATTCGTATTAGCAAAAGCAAATAATCATTCTTTCGAACCCTGAGTATTGATTCAGGGTTCGATTTAAAAAATCTCGGACATGAATGAATACAAAATATTTTCTCAAGCTTTAGATATTTCATATCCCTGGATCATTTCGAATATCAATTTAAAAGAAACCGATCAGAAAGTAAAAGAACTTCATATACATGTTCAACTTAAAACCTTAAAGAAGAACGCAACACCTCAAAACTTTCCCTTAACCAAAAGGCAAGATAATTTTTTAGGATACACTTGCTATGTTCACTACTCCATCTCCGACAACTCTCGCCACTGAGTCAAAAGAAATCAATAATTCCATATAAAAACGGGTGAATCATAAACATTTTGTACTTTTAATATCTTATATTGATTTGAACAAAATGGAATCCAATTCACAACTCGAACTTGCACATAAATTCGTTAGAAATACGAATACCACAATTTTTCTGACAGGAAAAGCCGGTACTGGTAAAACCACATTTCTGAAACAACTTAAGGCTGAATTGCCTAAGCGAATGGTCGTGGTTGCACCAACGGGTGTGGCAGCCATTAATGCGGGAGGGGTTACCATACATTCCTTTTTTCAGTTGCCATTTGGCCCCATTCTCCCTGGTCAAATCCTGAATGAAAAACCCAATGCAAGCGAGGCTTCGGTGCGCAAATACCGCAAAGAAAAAATCAACCTAATTAAATCTTTGGATCTTCTCATTATTGATGAGATTAGTATGGTTCGTGCCGATTTGCTGGATGGAATAGATGAAGTGCTGAGAAAATTCAAGAACCGAAACCTGCCTTTTGGTGGCGTACAGGTACTCATGATTGGAGATTTGCAACAGCTGCCTCCTGTCGTAAAAAATGAGGAGTGGAGTTTGCTCAGCCAGCATTACGATACCGCCTTTTTCTTTAGCAGTCGTGCTTTTCGTTCCTCGCAACACATTAGCATCGAGTTAAAACATGTTTATCGCCAGAAAGATCAGGATTTTATTCAAATCTTAAACGAAATCAGGAACAACCATCTTTCCCAGGCCTCATTCAAAGAATTGGAAAAAAGATATTTGCCTGATTTTAATCCCACAAATAAGGATGGCTACATTACATTGACTACGCACAATGCGCGAGCTCAAAAAATAAACGAAGAACAACTGGAAAAGCTTAAAAGCAAAACAGAATCTTTCAGTGCCAGAATTGATGGACAGTTTCCCGAATACTCCTATCCTACCGATGAAGATTTGAAATTAAAGAAAGGTGCTCAGGTAATGTTCGTTAAGAACGATAGCTCGCCCGAAAAACTATATTTCAATGGAAAAATTGGTACCGTTACCGGATTCGAAGAAGATGCCATTCTGGTAAAATGTGAAGACGATCATTCCGAAATTGAGGTACATCCTGAAGAGTGGCAAAGCATTAAATACAGCATCAACCAGGAATCGAAAGAGATTCAGGAAGATGTGGTTGGTCAGTTTACTCAATATCCACTGAAATTGGCTTGGGCCATCACCATTCACAAAAGCCAGGGCTTGACTTTCGACAAGGCCATAATCGATGCCAATGCAGCCTTTGCTCATGGTCAGGTTTATGTGGCTTTGAGCCGATGCAAAACTCTCGAAGGTTTGGTATTAAAATCCAAATTAAGCGAAAGCGGTATCATTTGCGATCGTTCTGTTTCTCAGTTCACCCAATACATCGAGAAAAATCCGCCAAGGGAAGAACAATTGGAAATGGCAAAAAGAAGTTTCCAGTTTCAGCTGTTGGAAGAGCTGTTTACCTACTCCGATCTTTACAGGGTTTATCGAAACATCAACAAGCAACTACAAGATAACCTGAAAGCTTTCCAGGGCAATCTGCCTGAAAAAATCAAAGCTGGTTTCGATGCCTTCCAAACCGAAATTTTAACTGTTGCCGATAAGTTTATTCCAAGTTTAAAAAGGTATTGCTTTGGCGATGAAAAATTGGATGACAACAAGGAAGCACAGGAAAGAATAAAAAATGGCTGCAAGTATTTCACCGATAAGCTCGATCAGCATCTAATTTCCATCTTAAACAATCATTCGTTTGAAACCGATAATCAGGCCATTGAAAAGCTGATTGAAGAATACCTGAAGCAATTGCACGAGCTTTCGCACGTGAAACTTAGCTGTGTAAAGGCATGCCTCAATGGGTTTAAGCTTGATTCTTATTTGGATATCAGGGCCAAGGCACATTTGGAAAAAGTTCGTTTTAGAGCCAAACGAAAAAGCGATGTGGTAGATGAAAATGTGGAACATCCTACCTTGCTTCGAAAATTAAAAAGCTGGCGTAAAGAGCTATCGGAGAATATAAATGCTCCTGCTTATATGATTGCCTCGCAACGCAGCTTGGTTGATATTGCCAACCTATTGCCATGCTCGGCCGACCAGCTAAAAGCGGTAAAAGGATTTGGGAAAAAGAAAATTGAACGATATGGTGGCGAGGTAATAAAGCTGGTAATGGAATACAGGCAAGAAAAAGGATTGGGCATGCTTAATTTTACGCCCGAACCAGAAGAAAAACCAAAGAAACCCAACACCAAGGAGGTGAGTTACGACATGTATTCCGAGGGCAAAAATGTTCGGGAAATTGCAGCCCTGCGCAACTTGTCACAAACCACTATCGAATCGCACCTGGCTCACTACGTAGGCTTGGGCATGCTCGATTTAAAAGAGTTTGTGGAAAGAAAAAAAATCAAAAAAATTAAAGAGCAGTTCAAAAAACATGGCACCGATAGTTTAAACCCCGTAAAAGAAGCATTGGGGAATGATTACAGCTATTCGGAACTACGATACGTGCAGTCTTTTTTGAGAAATTCGAAGGAGAAGACGAATTGATTTGAAGCCAAAAATCCAAGGATACAACTAATAGAATAAAACATTCTAAATCAAAAATAACAGATGAGTTTTATTATTAAAGATAGCATTGAAAAGCTCTTGGAAGAAGTCATTAAAGATAAAAACACTGAAGAGCGAGCTAGAAGAATAATTGAGTTAAAGAATTAGGAACTACCAAGACAATTCGCTAGTCAGTGCAAACCAAATTGGGTAAATTAATTGCTATGGAAATAACTAAACTTTTAACGAAATATCACAAAAGCATCATTCTAATTATTGGATGTATTATTCTTGTATTTATTAATCCATTTAGCCTAAAGAAAAGAAGTTATCAGGGATTTTACAGATCAACATATAAAGCAGAAGTAATAAATAAGTATATAGATAGAAATACAAGGCAAGAATTATTTATTAGAGTGGTCAATATTGAGAGCAGAGATTCATTTTATTTTCATTCATTAAATGATAATGAAGGAATCTATAAATTGGTGGAAATTGGCGATACTCTTCAGAAAGTAGGCAACTCATATTATGTACTAATAAAAAATAAAAGCAAGAACCTTAAGTGTTTTGTGGGAGAAAATTCTGGATCTAAATTTGTGTATGAATAAGCCAAGCTATCCTATGCTTTTGTCAGCTACTGATTCAATCATTCGTATCTATTTTCAAAAAATTGTTCTAATCATCTTTACTTTTAAGGTTCATTAACTTTTGTTTAAACCATTTAGCACATTTCTACCCTACATTTGTAATATACAAAACAGAGAAGTTTTTTCATAGAATTAGATTTAGGTTAGTAAATAGTGGTTAGAAGAAAATCCCGGGCTGAACAGGTTCGGGATTTTTCTTTGGGATAAATTCAAGTTCAAATTTTGAAAAAAAGACTTTTTAATCTTTATTTGTAATGAATTTAAATAAACAAACTAAAATATGGAAGAAGTAAAATCACCATGTATTAAAATCTGTCGACAAGACAGTAACGGCGTATGTTTTGGATGTCAGCGAACTACAGAAGAAATTGGAAACTGGTCGCTTTACAACGATGATGAAAAGAAAGAGGTACTGGAAAAAGCCAGAAAAAGAACCAATGCTCCAGATACATCTTCAGGCGTATTCTTTAGATAGATCCTTATCATACATAAAATATTTTGTTCTTTTTTATAACTTTACGGTCCTTTTCAAATCACATTATCAGAAAATAAGCCAAAACGGATGAAACTAAAATCAATCTTTTATGCTATGATTATCATGCTGATGATTTCGGCATGTGGACCTCAAAAAGCAGAACAGTTACAATTAAAAATATACGGAACCAGTGATGTTCACGGAGCATTGTTTCCATACGATTTGGTAAACGAACAGGAAACTTTCAGCTCGCTAGCCCAGGTATACGAATATGTTAGCGAGCAGAGAAAAAAAGCTGATGCAGAAGTAATTTTATTAGACAATGGCGATATCCTTCAGGGCGATCCTTTGGTTTACTATTCGAACTTCGAAAAAACGGAAACCAAACACATTTGTGCTGATGTAATGAATTACATGGGATACGATGCAGCTACGGTTGGGAATCATGACATTGAGCCAGGACATGCGGTATACGATAAAGTGGTAAATGAGTTGAATTTCCCATGGATGGCTGCTAATGCGGTAAAGAACTCCGATGGGAAGCCATATTTCCAGCCTTATACCATAATCGAGAAACAAGGTGTAAAAATTGCAGTTTTGGGTTTAATCACCCCTGCAATTCCGAAATGGTTGCCAGAGAAAATTTGGTCGGGAATGCATTTCGAACCGATGGTTGAATCAGCCAAAAGTGGATAAAAATAATTCAGGAAAAAGAACAGCCTGATTTTGTGATTGGATTGTTTCACTCGGGTGCTGGTGAAGAACATGAAAATGAGATGAGTCATGAAAATGCTTCTATTCTGATTGCCAAGCAAGTTCCAGGTATAGATATGGTGATTTGTGGGCACGATCATCATGAGCAAATTGCGTGGTTCGAAAATACGGATAAAGAAAAAGTTTTGGTGATCAATCCTAAAAGTAGAGCTCAATTTTTGGCTGAAGTTGTGGTTGATTTAAAATGGAACAACGAGAAGAAGTCCTACGACAAAACTTTAAAACCAAATTTGGTACAAATTTCCGATGTTCAAAAATCGAAAGCATACGTTGAACATTTTACGCCTTTGTTTAAAGAAGTAGAGGCTTATGTATCGCGAAAAGTAGGAAGCTTCAAAAAAAGCATATCCACAAAGGATGCCATGTTTGGCGATTCTCCTTTTATTGATTTGATTCAGAACATTCAAATGGATTTGGCTGATGCAGATATTTCTTTTGCTGCTCCTCTATCCTACAACGCCACTATCGACTCGGGTGAGCTACAGGTTCGTGATCTGTTTAAGCTATATCGATTTGAGAATTTGTTATACACCATGAATCTTAGCGGGAAAGAAATTAAAGATTTTCTGGAGTTTAGCTACAACAACTGGTTTCAGCAAATGAAATCGGCAAATGATCCGATGCTATACATTTCAACAACTGAAAAAGGCAGCCGATTAACCACCATGTTTTTCAATTACGATTCGGCCGAAGGAATTGATTATACCGTTGATGTATCGAAGCCTTACGGGAAAAGAATTAAGATTTCCGGCTTGAGTTCGGGTGAAAAGTTCGATGATAATAAAATCTATAGAGTAGCTTTAAATTCTTATCGTGGAAATGGTGGTGGTAACCATCTAACCGAAGGTGCTGGCCTAACGAAAGAAGAATTAACCACTCGATTGATTAACTCAACCACCAAAGACCTTCGCTACTACCTAATGAAGTGGATAGAGGAAAAAGGAATGGTTGACATTAAATGTGACAACAATTGGAAAGTAGTTCCGGAAAAATGGCATGATACTGCCAGCAAAAAAGAATATGAGTTGCTTTATGGGGAAAGATAGAAATTAACCACGAAGTACTCAAAAGGATATCACGAAGTCTCACAAAGGTATATTTAATCCTTTAGTGAGACTTTTCAATTCATTTTACTTTGTGCTCCTTCGTAAAATACTTTGTTATCCTTAGTGGTTAAAAATCAACATTCATAAATAATACGGAAAATCTCACGTAAACATTCCTGTCGTTGCTCAATAAACCCCATGTGTCCTGATGTTTGCAATACAAAAGGAGTTAAATTATTCTCTTTGGCAATTTGCCCAGCTACCTGTAGTGGAATAAAATTGTCCATTTTCCCAATGATACTCACCTTGGGCATATCCAGAGCTTTTACCACATGATTTCGATCAGGACGATTCATCATGGCTTCCAAGGCAGCTATAATTCCTTTATCAGAAGTATTACAAGCAATTTTGGTGATTCTTTCAATTTCGTGTTCAAACTTTTTCAGGTTGTTATTCGAAAAGGTGTTAGGAATACTGGTTTTACAGATCAGCTCCTTTTTCCCATTTTTCACCAGTTCAATTTCCTTCTGTCTATTGGCTTTTTTCTCTTCGGTATCCGGATTTGGCGTTGAATGAAACAAGCAAAAGCTTTCCAATTTTTCTGTAAATAAATCGGCGTAAGCCAATGCTACGTATCCTCCCATGGAGTGACCTATGATATTAATTCGCTTCAAATTCAAATGTTCAGCCAATTGGTTAACAGCTTCTGCCATCTGATCAATACTGCAAGAATCGCTTTTTAACTCTGAGGATCCATGTCCTGGTAAATCAACGGTAATTACTCTGGCCAATCGAGAAAGATCATTGGCAAAAGTTTCAAATGTTTCTACTGATTCAAGATATCCATGAAGAAGAACTACTGTATTTCCCTTCCCATTATCTCTGTATCGTAATCGACAATTTTCCAGTTCTAAATACTGATCCATATGCAAATTTGATATTTTAACAAGTAACACACAGCAAAAGAGCAAATTGTATTCTTATCGGATAAAACAATTTTTTACAAGTTTTAATGACATTCTAAATTAGTAGAATATCAAAAAAGCTTGTTCTATAACATACAAATATTTAATAAATTGCATCGTTTTAAAAAAAAACATTACGGAAAATATTCCTTAATTGGTTTATAGCTAGAATTATACCTAGTTTTATAATTCTAATTTTCTAAAAACCTGAATCATAGGATTATCCTAGAATCAATCTAAATAAATTGTATATGTTCCTAAATATTGTTTCAGCCATGGGGAGCGTCTACATTTGCAAGGAATTATAGTAAAAGCTTATAAATAAACAGTCTAATTAAATCTTTAAACTTATGAGCAGTTTTTTAAGTTCATCTATTGGGAAAAAGTTGATAATGAGTTTATCAGGTCTTTTCCTTGTACTATTTTTATTGGTGCACTTGATCTTGAACTCCTTCTTGATGTTTGATAGCACAGGAGAGTTATTTAATGCAGGAGCACACTTTATGGCAATGCCGGTAATCCGCTTTGGTTTACAGCCAGTTTTATTTGGTGGCTTTATCGTGCACATCATCTATGCAATCATTTTGACATTGCAAAATCAGAAAGCTCGTCCTCAAAAGTATGCTTCGCAGAACTTGGGTAACAGCAGTACCTGGTCTTCAAGAAACATGTTTGTTTTGGGTGGTCTTGTGTTGGTTTTCATTGCAATGCACTTGATGCATTTCTTCGTGCCAATTCAAATTCAAGGAAATGTACATGACGATTATCAATTGGTAAAGAACCTATTTACTAATGGATCAACAGGCCTGGTATACACTGGTCTTTATGTAGTTGGTGCAATCTTATTGGGATTACACTTGGCTCACGGTTTCTGGTCAGCATTCCAATCTATCGGAATGAGTAATATTATTTGGAGAGCACGTTTGGAAAGAGCGGGTTACATCTACGCAATTATTATCTCTGGCGGATTCATTATTATTCCTTTGTATTTACACTTTTTTGCTTAATTGTTAATATTTAAACGGTTATGACAGTATTAAATTCGAAAATTCCAGCCGGACCATTAGCTGAAAAGTGGTCGAAACACAAAGCTGCTATTAAGGTAGTTAGTCCTGCGAATAAGAGAAAATTAGATATTATCGTTGTAGGTACCGGTTTGGCCGGTGGATCTGCTGCCGCTTCTTTGGCAGAAATGGGATACAACGTAAAAGCATTTTGCTACCAGGATTCAGGCCGTAGAGCTCACTCTATTGCTGCTCAGGGTGGTATTAACGCTGCTAAAAACTATCAAAACGATAATGACTCTATTTATCGTTTGTTCTATGATACAATTAAAGGTGGTGACTACCGCGCACGTGAGGCAAACGTATACCGTTTGGCTGAGGTAAGTGGTGACATCATCGACCAATGTGTTGCTCAAGGTGTACCATTCGCGCGTGAGTATGGAGGAACTCTATCTAACCGTTCATTCGGTGGTGTATTGGTAAGCCGTACTTTCTATGCTCGTGGTCAAACCGGACAGCAGCTATTATTAGGTTGTTACGCTTCTATGAACCGCATGATCGGACAAGGAAAGATCGAAATGCACGAGCGTAACGAAATGTTGGATCTTGTGATTGTTGACGGAAAAGCGCGTGGTATCATCACTCGTAACTTGGTTACTGGTGAAATTGAACGTCACGGTGCGCATGCAGTTGTAATTGCAACTGGTGGTTACGGTAACGTATTCTTCCTATCAACCAACGCAATGGGATGTAACGGTGGTGCTGCTTGGCAAGCATACAAAAATGGAGCATTCTTCGGAAACCCATGTTTCGTACAGATTCACCCAACTTGTATTCCTGTTCACGGTGAGCAGCAGTCTAAGTTGACTTTGATGTCTGAATCACTTCGTAACGATGGTCGCGTTTGGACTCCAAAGAAAAAAGAAGATGCAATTAAATTGCAAAAAGGTGAAATGGGACCAAATGATATCGCTGATGAAGATCGTGATTTCTACTTGGAAAGAAGATACCCATCATACGGTAACTTAGTACCACGTGACGTTGCTTCTCGTGCTGCTAAAGAACGTTGTGATGCTGGTTTCGGTGTTAACGCTGAAGGAAAAGCCGTTTACCTTGACTTTAAATATTCAATCGAAAGATTGGGACAAGATGTAATCGAAGCTCGTTATGGAAACTTATTCCAGATGTATGAAAAGATTACTGACGTAGATCCTTACAAAGAGCCAATGCAGATCTATCCTGCAATCCACTATTCAATGGGTGGAACTTGGGTTGATTATAACCTGATGACTACTGTTCCTGGTTTGTATGCAATTGGTGAAGCTAACTTCTCTGATCACGGTGGTAACCGTCTTGGTGCTTCTGCTTTGATGCAAGGTTTAGCTGATGGTTACTTCGTATTACCATACACAATTGGTGATTACTTAGCTGACGAAATTCAAACTCCTCGTATCGACTTGAATCACCCAGAATTCGATAAGAAAGAGAAAGCTGTTAACGAGCGTCTACAGAGACTATACAATGTAAAAGGTAGCAAATCGGTTGATTCATTCCACAAGCGTTTAGGAAACATTATGTGGGATTACGTAGGTATGGCTCGTAACGAAGAAGGTTTGAAATATGCAATTGCTGAGATTGCTAAGATCAAAGAAGACTTCTATAATGATGTTCGTATCCCTGGTGATTTCGATGCAATGAACATCGAGTTGGAGAAAGCTGGTCGTGTAGCAGATTTCCTTGAATTGGGTGATTTGATGGCTCGTGATGCTTTGAATCGTAACGAATCTTGTGGTGGTCACTATCGTGAAGAATCAGTAACTGAGGAAGGCGAAGCAAAACGTGACGATGACAACTTCACTTATGTATCAGCTTGGGAGTACAAGGGAGAAAACCAAGAGCCTGTATTGCATAAGGAAGATTTAGTGTTTGAAACTGTAGAATTGACACAACGTTCATACAAGTAAACCATGGCAGATAAAGTAATTAAAGAATTAACTATAAAGGTTTGGCGTCAAAAAAACGCTAAAACTGCAGGTAAGTTTGAAACTTACAAAATCAATGATATTTCAGGAGGTACTTCTTTCCTTGAAATGTTGGACATTTTGAATGAGCAATTGATTAACGATGGACAAGAGCCTATCGCTTTCGATCACGATTGTCGTGAGGGTATTTGCGGTATGTGTAGCTTGTTTATCAATGGACGTGCTCATGGACCAGATGATGACATTACAACATGTCAGTTACACATGCGTAAATTCAAAGAAGGCGAAACAATCACCATTGAGCCTTGGAGAGCTGGTGCTTTCCCAGTAATCAAAGACTTGATTGTTGACCGTACTGCTTTTGAAAAAGTATTACAAGCTGGTGGATACATTTCTGTAAATACTGGTGGTGTACCTGATGGTAATGCAATTCCAATCTCACAGGATGATGCAGAAGAAGCAATGGATGCTGCTGCTTGTATCGGATGTGGTGCTTGTGTTGCTACTTGTAAGAACTCTTCAGCTATGTTATTCGTTTCAGCAAAAGTTTCTCACTTGGCTAAATTGCCACAAGGACGTGTTGAAGCTTCTCGTCGTGCGAAGAACATGGTAGCTAAAATGGATGAGCTAGGTTTTGGTAACTGTACCAACACTGGTGCTTGTGAGGTAGAATGTCCTAAAGGAATTTCTATTGCAAACATCGCTCGTTTGAACCGTGAGTTCTTAGCAGCAAAAATCAAGGATTAATTAGACTGAAATCCAAATATAGTGAGCGCTATCCTTTAGGGTAGCGCTCTTTTTTATAGGCACTTATACTTTCTTATATGGAACTTTCCTAATATAAGAATAAAGATAATGATTGGTTCGGAACAGGTTTCAAAACTTGCTTAACCTGAATGTAATCCTCATCCTTTTTATGGATTGAAATCCGAACACGATAAATTCCCTCAATTAAACCTCCCAATTGTTTTGCGGCTTCTTTGGATAAATCAATAACGCGTCCTTTTACAAATGGACCTCTATCATTAATTAAGACGATTACAGAGCGTTTATTTTCCATATTTACCACTTTTACCAAAGTTCCAAAAGGAAGGCTCTTGTGAGCTGCTGTGTACTTCCTTTGGCAAAATATCTCACCAGAACTGGTTTTTCTTCCTTCAAAATAGTCAGAATAGAAACTTGCTTTGCCTTCTTCAGAATAATCCAATTTATCCTGAGAATTTACAGAGGAGAAAATGAAATTCAAGAGTAAGCTTATACAAATTATTTTCATCTGGATTATTATTGTGACAGTTGAAATAAAGATGCACAAAAAAATCCGACCTATTGGCCGGATTTTAATCTGTATTTTCTAGCTGAAATTTATTCTCCAGCTCCTTCACCCATATTAATATCGTAAGCTTCCTTTGCTACTCTGTCAACCAATTTGTTTACAAAGTACATATCGTGCATCGAGCTAAAGATCTCGTCAAGTTGTTCAAGAGTTTCCTCACCGATTAATTCTGAAAGTATTACTTCCTCTTGAGTACCATCTTCATTTGTGAAAGTAATTTTGATGTCAAGTCCTCCTCTACAGAATGCATGATCTGATTCATCTTCTTCTCCCTCGCCTGTAGTTGTATCTTCATTATGAAGAACAGTAATTACAGCATCCTCTTCTAATTCACCATTACGGTATACCATGTATTCTTCACTTGAAGAATTCTTCACAATCTTTATATTGCCTATTGTAAGAGCATATTCGTATTCTGCTTCAGCTTCTTCTGTAGAACGAATATATTCCACTTCTTCCATGAATAATACTTCACCATCTTTCTTCAAATTGTAAGCGAATTCGGTTGTATCGCCAAACTGAAACTCATGACCCACAGAATATCCATTAGGGAAGCTAAACTCTGATTCATAATCCCAGCTCATATTTGTTGACATGTTCATGTTCCAATCAACAAAAATTGCTCCCGCAGCTTCTTCTTCAATTGTAATATCAGCATCTAATAAGTAGTCAAACTCAAACCCTTCGCTATTCATTACTGTTGAAGAGTTGTATTGTGAAGCGGTAATATTAAAATCATTATCTAATTCTGAATCACCATCTTCCCCTACATACAGTTTCCAAGGTCTTGTAGCCTTTTCCTGAGGTAAATTGATTACGAAAAAATCACTATCTCCCACTCTTTCAAATGCTGAATTCCAATAACCATTACCCATTTTAGTACTAGTTCCTTCATCTGGTACAGGAAGAATATACTCATAAACACCTTTAATATCTTCAAGAGTAATGGTGTGACCATATGAAAATCTTTCGTCCGATTCTTCTTCTGTTCCTTCTTTTGTATTATCACTCATGGTGATCAGTCCATATCCTTCTGAGGCAGTAATTTCATCAACAGCAACTGCTAATGATTGAGTCTCTGAAGTAAGATTCTGTTCTAATGATTGATTCTGTTCTGGTGTTTTATCATCAGAACTTGAACAACTCCAAAGTGCGGCTGAAAAAGCCAACAACATTCCTACAGCAACAATGTTTCTTTTCATATCCTTAAATTTTAGTTGATAATCTTTCGAATGTGATTTTCCAGTATTTTACAACTGGTTTCGATTAAAAATTTCGTTTAATTTCTCATCTTAAATCCTTTACAATTAAAATACCGAAATCAAGCGAATATACCCTACTCTATTCCACAATTAAACTAACAATCTATAAACGTAGCAGTTATGCTTTTTATTACAGGTGGTCAAAAATACTTGTAAAAGAAAAAAAATTATCAATTGTGGAATTTAATGGACAAGTTCTGTGGAATTGTTCTACAATAATGAAAATCAACAAAAAACTACCTCCAAATAGAGATAGTTTTAAAATTTTAAGCCTAATCAGGTCATTTCTTGTGGACCATTGTATGAAAATTTATCGCAGCAGGAAATTCACAGGAGCTATATTATATAATTTCACTGGTTTTCCATCCTTTATCGCAGGTCTCCATTTATTGCAGGCTTTAATGGCTTCAATTGCTGCTTCATCAAGATAAGGGTCTACTTTTTTCAAAATTTGAATATCAGCAAGCATGCCTGATTCATCAACTGCAAACAAAACCAAAACACATCCAGATATTCCATTTTCCTGACAAATTCTTGGATATTCAATATTGTGTGCCAAATCTTTAGCAAATCCATCATCTCCTCCTTTATATTCGGCAATAGTATCTGCATTTGCATAAATATTGTTAGGCAGATTTCTACCTTTAAAAATAGTGTATGATTGAACCATTAATTCTTCATTAAATACCTCAATACCTACTACATTATTGTCGTATAGCTCTGCCATTGTCCAACTCTATGCAAAGGAAACATCTTTTTGCTTAAACCCTTTTTCCTTAATTTTCCTTCATAATTATACTCCTCTACCTGATAACCTCCATTTATCTTTTTATAAGATCTGATAATATTATTGGTACCACCACCGATAGCATAACGTCCATTTCTCATTCGCTTTATGATCTCTGTTTTTTCAAGCTTCCATTGGTTGTTTTTTAACTCAAAAGTCATCATAACGGACTTCTTATCATTCTTCCTTTGGAATACCACTTGTCTATCGGCACCATGTATTGTATCGCATGGAGCATGACCTTTGTAATAAACTATTGTGTCGCTCTGGGAATATAAGGTTTGAGTGAAAAACAGAGCAACAATTAAAATCAATGTATATTCCATAATTACAATTTTATTATTGCATAAAAGTATGCATAATTATTCTATGATTCACTTATAATTTTCATTTATATAAAATCTTAACTGCGAACGGTAAAATAGAAACATATATTTTTTGTATATTCGCAAATCACAATACCATTATTGCTTAAACCATATTAATTAATGCCTTACCGCAGATTACCAAATACCGACACGGCACGTGTACGTGCTCTTAAAGCAGCCTTAAGTATCAGTATGAGAGTCAATCGTTTTGACTTGGCTTTCTCCTACTCTTTGTACCAAAGAATCGAAACTTTTGTTCCTCATTACGAGCTTGCCATAAGAAATCACAGGCAGGCATTAAGTCAGCAATCGAGTAAAAGCAAAGAGTACAACGAGAAACTGAGAAAAGCTCGCTTGTATGTATCTCATTTTATACAAGTTTTAAACTTTTGCATCATTCGAGGTGAAATGAAACCTGAGGTACGTGAATTTTACGGCATTCGCAAAAATTCGAAAGCCACTCCTTCCCTATTAAAAGATTCGAAAGTAATTGAGTGGGGAGAAAAATTGATTAAAGGTGAGCAGGAAAGAACCAGAATGGGGGGAAATCCAATTTACAGTCCTTCCATTGCACTGGTGCGCGTTAATTGTGACAATTTTAAACAAGCATTCAATTATCAAAAAACACTACAAAATAATACCCATCGATTCTCCGAAAAAGTTGCAGAGTTTCGTGAAGATGCTGATAAGCTTATTCTTGATCTTTGGAACCAGGTTGAAAAGAAGTTTGGATCGCTAAGTGATGAAGAAAAGCGTGAAAAATGTTCAGAATACGGTGTTGTATATGTTTGGAGAAAAGGTGAACTTGAAAAGTTAGAACAAGTTAAAATGGCCGAGAAAGCATCTCTAAGCCTTCCTTTTACAAATGTTTCTGAAAACTCGTAGCAACAACAATACAATTATGACCGAAATTAAACCTGTGAACCAATAATTTTCGTTGGCTCCTATGGTTTCCATTTCTTTTGGAACATTTCCTTTATCGATATAATATTTGGTAATAACAGCCATTCCATTATTTACCAGATGTGCGATTATTGGCACCCATAAACTTCGTGACCAAATCAATAAATATCCGAAAAGTATTCCCATTGCCATACGTGGCAATAAGCCATAAAATTGCATGTGAAGTGCCGCAAAGAAGAATGCCGTAATAATAATTCCCCAATGAATATTATTTGTTAGCTTTCCAAAGATTCCCTGTAAAACTCCACGAAATAAAAGCTCTTCTCCAATAGCTGGAATCAATGCAATAACCACAAGATTCACCAGTAAATCCGAAGTTGAATTCATAACCAAAAACTTCTCGGTTACAACTTTTGCTTGTTCCTCACTATTTTTCATCCAGGTTTCGATACCCGACATGAATTCCGGTAAACTTAAATGGGAATTTAGCTGCGCCAGAAGGTTAATCATGGGAAGTGAAAAAATGATAATAAATGTTGCCAACAATACCTTTGATACATTTGTACTTTCGGCTAAAAACAAATATTCACGAACTTTTTTACTTACCAAAAATGCAATAATAAAAGGAGGAATTATAAACATTCCAACAGAATAAACCGACTGATAAAATTTTAAAACCGAAATATTTACAGTATCACTGTTTATATCAATTGCTTGTAAATCTGTAAAAATGTTAATGTCAAAAAATATTAATGCCAACACAGTACCTACAAACATGGCTAGCAGGAAAGATACAACTACTGCAATTAAACTAATTATCAAATGGGTAAATGGGCTATGATGACTAAAAGATCCTTTTAACATGTTTCTTTTTTTTGGTTGAAACACAAAATTAGCAACAAAAGGCAATTATCAAATTCCAAATCTCAAATCAATACTCCGTTATGAAGCAAATCATGTGTGTGGTAATTTGACAATTCGACTGTTCGAGACTTTATTATATCTTTGTGCACTAATTTTTACCGAATATAAAAAAAGCTGAAGTGAAGATAGGAAATTTGGACTTAGGGAAACAGCCAGTTTTATTGGCTCCAATGGAAGATGTTACCAATCCTCCATTTAGAGTGTTGTGTAAGCGTTATGGTGCCGATTTAATGTACACGGAGTTTATCTCAGCGGATGCATTGATTCGTTCGGTAAACAGAACCATGAAAAAACTTACCATCCTGGAAGAAGAGCGTCCTGTGGCCATTCAGATTTACGGGAAAGAGGTTGAT
This sequence comes from Marinifilum fragile JCM 15579, assembly GCF_001310955.1. Classification (GTDB taxonomy): domain Bacteria; phylum Bacteroidota; class Bacteroidia; order Bacteroidales; family Marinifilaceae; genus Marinifilum; species Marinifilum fragile. Next base: position 218,013 of record NZ_BAZX01000002.1, on the reverse strand, counting down.
CCAATGGTTGAAGCTGCCAAAATTGTTGAAGAAGCCAAGCCTGATTTTCTTGATTTAAACTTTGGTTGTCCGGTAAGAAAAGTTGCCAGCAAAGGTGCAGGATCTGGAATGCTTCGAAACGTTCCACAGCTTCTAAAAATCACAGAAGAAGTTGTAAAAGTAGTAGATATTCCCGTAACGGTTAAAACCAGATTGGGTTGGGATGCTGATTCAAAAATTATTGTTGAGCTTGCAGAACAACTTCAGGACGTTGGTATTGCAGGCCTTACCATTCACGGAAGAACCCGTTGCCAAATGTATAAAGGTGAAGCAGATTGGACCTTAATTGGTGAGGTTAAAAACAATCCAAGAATGCACATTCCGATTATTGGAAATGGTGATATTACCAATCCTGTAAAGGCAAAAGAGGCCTTTGATAAATATGGTGTTGATGCCATTATGATTGGACGTGCTGCCGTTGGAAAACCATGGATTTTTAGGGATGTGAAACACTATCTGAAAACTGGAGAATTGCTTCCTCCCGCAACCGTTGCTCAACAGGTAGACATGCTAAAAGAACAAATCGATGCTGCTATTGACTGGATTGATGAAAGAAGAGGAATCTTACACATGCGCAGACATATGGCAGGCATGTTTAAAGGATTGTACAATTTTAAGCAAACTCGTATCGATATGCTTCGTGCGGATCACTATGATGATTTAATGGTAATTCTGAATAAAATTACTTCAGAATGGGGCGAACTACAAATAGAAGAAGATTAAAAAAATCACAAACTAAACGACACAAAAAACGCAAAGACATCTCATCTTTGCATTTTTTGTGTTTTTTGCTCTCTTAACCAAGCACTATTTTAAAATCTTAGGAAGCTCTTTAATAAAATAATCAGGGTTAAAAACATCGTATTCTTCAACTCTCCTGCTCCATTGCATACTTGATTTTGTGATGTATCCTTTCTGTAATGCTCTAATTTGATCTTCACTTAAAGTAAGTTCAGCTTTAAATATCGTAAAACCGTAATTCGGATATTCTTTGGGCTCAAAATCTCTTGAATAATTCAGGCTTACAATTTCTCCATTAGACAATTCTAAATCGATTTTTGACCTCTTTGTGATAAAACCAAAAAATCGAAAACCTTCCTCATCCATTATCTTCCATTCGGTTTTAAGAATCACTTTTTCTTCATCTGCTACCAACTGAAAATCACATTTTACAATATTCTTGTTTTCCGAAAACTTTTTGAGTTTTAAACTGACTCCTTTTATAACTGTTTCAGATTTTAATTTGGCCTTTTTCAGTAAAATTGGTTTAGATAATTCAATGTCTGATTTAACTGGAACCTTTGGTTTAGGGTCCGACTTTTTTACTTCTTCATACTTCCATGTTCCATTGTCATAAAGTAATACAACTCTTCCATCTGGAGTTCTCAATCTCATTTGAGCATCTACTGTATAAATGCCACAAAAAAGAAGTACTGCAACAAGCAATAAGTTCTTCATTATTCAATAATTTGAGGTAATGATTTTATAAAATATGAAGGCGCAACAACTTTATATTCTTCTGTTCTTCTGCTCCAAGTCATATGTGCTTTATAAACAATCGAATTTCTCAACAAACGAATTTGTTCTTCGTTTAATTCCAGTTCTGCTGAGTAAGTCGAAAATCCATATTTCTCATACTCTTTAGGCTCAAACTCTTTGGTATAAACCAAATCAATTGTTTTGCCGCCTATTAACTCCAAAGAGATTTTGTTTCCTTCTTTTATGAATCCAAAATACGAATAGGCTTCACCGTTCATAATTTTCCAATCTGTTTTCAATACGGCTTTTCCATCTTTCGATATTAAAGTAAAATCGCAACGAACAATATTTTTGTCTTTAAAATATTTCGAAAGTTTTTCACTTTGTCCTTCAATAAATGCCATTTTTTCAAGGGTGGCATCTTTCAAACTAATAGGAGAATTATCTACAACAGATACATTGGTTGGTACTGTAACTTCTCCTGCTTTCTTTTGAATCTCCTTAGTATCTGTATTGGGAAGTTTTACATTGGCATAAGTCCAGGTTCCATTGTCGTAAAGAATCACAACTTTTCCATCGGAAGTTAAGGCTGTTTGCTGAGCATTTACAAAGATTGAAATTCCAAATGCTAGCACACAGAATACAAAAATCTTCTTCATTTCGGTAATTTTTAATAAGTTATTGCCATTAGAAATCAACTAGATTCCTATTTATTAATCGGTAGTAGGAAATACTTATCAGTTAAACTGCAAGTATCTTTTGGTAATGTATTGTACTGGAAAACGCGATGCGAAATACCCAATCAATACAACCGTTATAAAGATGATAAAAATATCAGAAAGATGCACATTTACAGGATAAGAGTTCATAAAGAAACTTCCTGCGGCCAATTTTACAAATCCGAATTTGATTTGTAGAAAACAAACTATTATGCCCAAAACTACCCCTAAAAGCGCACCCGAAATGGATATCAAACAACCCTCGATTAGAAACAATTGCCTTATGGTTTTCTCATTGGCACCCAAACTTCTTAAGGTGCTAACATCCTCTTTTTTATCCAATATCAGCATGGTTAATGAACCTATGATATTAAAGGAGGCAATCACCAAAATAAATGATAAAATGAAAAAGACTGCGGTCTTTTCTGTCTTCATCATTTTATAAATGACATCGTGTAATTCGAAACGATTTTTTACCTGAAAATCATCGCCAAGCATTTCTTGTATTTCCGATTTTACCTCATCAATATCTTCAGAATCATTTATTCCGAGCTCGATGGCACTTACTTCGTTTTGATAACTGAATAATTTTCGTGCAAAACTTAAAGGAACCAAGGTATATTGTGTATCAAAATCGGCTTGAATCTGAAAAAATCCTGATGGCCATATTACCTCGGTATTAAATGAATTCATTGGATTGTGTCCGACAGTGGCATTACGTTTTGGCACATAAAACTTAATGGGATCAACAAAGGTTAATCCTACACCCAAATCTAATGCTACACCATACCCCAACACGGCAAACTGATACTTTTTTGTATCCAACACAAAACTCCCATCCGTTATCATGGTATCAATACCTGTCATCAAGCTAAAATTCTCATCAACTCCTTTTACAATTGCAGGTCGTTGACGATTACCATATTTGAGAAGCGCATTTTCTTCCAAAACTTCGGAATAGAATGCCACTTGTTCCATGTTTTTAATTTGTCCGAAAATTGAATCGGGAACAAATGTTTTGCCTTTTGCAGGAAGTATTTTTAAATCGGGATCGAAACTGCTAAACTGCTTATCAATAAATTGATTCAAACCATTAAAGGCAGACAGCACAATCACCAAAGCCATGGTACCAACCGTAACACCAACTACTGAAATTAGTGAAATGATATTGATAACATTCTGTTTTTTCTTGGAAAACAGGTATCGCCTGGCTATGTGAAAAGGTAGATTCAAATTCGGTGGAAGAGTTTATGACAATAGGTTGTCGATATTCTCAATATAATCCAAAGAATCATCGATATAGAATGCCAATTCGGGAACCACTCTTAATTGTTTACCAACTTTGGTTCCTAGAATTCTACGGATGTTTTTGGTGTTCATTCTAACCACCTCAAGCGTTTCTTCCGACTTGTCTGAAGGGAAAATACTAAGATACACCTTTGCAAGTCCCAAATCCGGGCTAATTCTTACAGTGGTAACCGATATCATTTTTCCTCCAAATAGATTTCGTCCTTCCTGCTGAAAAATCAATCCTAAATCCTTTTGTAATAATCTTGAAACTTTGCTTTGTCTTGTGGTCTCCATATATACTTTTCTAAATTTTATACAAAGATATAATAAAGTCTTGAAAAGTCTTGAAAAGTAGAAGAGCGGAAAAGTTAAAGTTCTTTAATAAAAGCATTTGCTTTTTATACATTTGCAGCATGCTTGAATTCATCGAATATGGATATTGGGGATTGTTTCTAGCAAGTTTTCTGGCAGCAACCATTCTTCCTTTTAGCTCAGAGGCTATTCTTAGTCTTTGTGTTTATTCTGGTTTTGATATCAGCCTCACAGTAGCCATTGCAAGTTTAGGCAATTGGTTAGGTGGCTTAACGGGTTACTATTTAGGATACTTGGGTAAATTGGAGAGAATCGAAAAATGGCTAAAAATTAAACCTGATAAAGCGATTAAATCCAAAGAGTTTCTCAGAAATAAAGGAAATGCGCTTGCCTTTTTTGCTTTTCTTCCTTTTATAGGGGATATGATTCCAATCGGATTAGGATTATTACGCACCAATCCATACTGGATGGCACTTTTTATGGCGGCCGGTAAAGTTTGCAGATATGTGGTTTGGGCTTGGCTAACGGTGCAAGCTCTGTCTTAAAATCCCAAACTTCAAATCTAAAAAATCAAATTAAATTTTCAATAACGATAGAATTACCTAATACTATTTTATTTATCGGATAGGTTTCATAATTTTGTCGAACTAAAATTTTTAAGTATAAACAGCTCATATTTGAGCGATTAATGAATTGAATAATGAAGACAGTAGTAAGTGGAATTCGATCTACAGGTAACTTACACCTGGGAAATTACTTCGGAGCGGTGAAGAACTTTGTGCAAATGCAAAACGATAACAATTGCTTTTTCTTTATTGCTGATTGGCATTCCCTGACTACGCACCCAACTCCTGCAGATCTTCACATCAACGTAAAGCGCGTATTAGCTGAGTACCTGGCTTGTGGAATTGATCCTGAAAAAGCAACAGTTTACGTACAAAGTGATGTACCAGAAATTCCTGAATTGTATTTGTTGATGAACATGAATGCATATTTGGGTGAGTTGGAAAGAACAACTTCTTTTAAGGATAAAGCTCGTAAACAACCAGAAAATGTTAATGCAGGTTTGTTAACGTATCCTGTACTGATGGCTGCGGATATTTTGATTCACAAAGCTCATCAAGTTCCAGTAGGAAAAGATCAGGAGCAAAATTTGGAAATGGCACGTAAATTTGCGCGTCGTTTCAATAACATTTATGGCGAAGAAACTTTCCCAATTCCTCAACCTTATTCATACACAGGCGAGTTTATTAAAGTTCCTGGATTAGATGGATCGGGTAAAATGGGTAAATCGGAAGGAAATGCAATTTGTTTGGTTGATGATCCAAAAGATATCCGTAAGAAAGTAATGAAAGCCGTTTCGGACAGTGGTCCAACTGAAATGAACCAGAAAAAACCTGAAGCAATTCAGAACCTGTTTACACTAATGGATATTGTTTCTGCAAAGGATACTTACGATTTCTTTAACGACAAGTACAACAATTGTGAAATTCGCTATGGCGATATGAAAAAACAGTTGGCTGAAGATATTATCAACTTTACAAGCCCGATTCGCGAGCGTATTTTAGACATCATGCAAGATGATGCATACTTACACAAGGTAACCAAATTGGGAGCTGAAAAAGCACGTGAAAGTGCTGCTAAAACAATTGAAGAAGTTCGCAGATTAATTGGTTTTAGAAAATTCTAAACTCAGTATATTTAAAAGAAAAAGCCAGCTTTTAAGCTGGCTTTTTTTAATTCAAAATTTTCTCCAGAAAACTCTCAAAAATACTTTCCACTTTCTCTAAAGATGCATTCAATCGATGATCACCTTCAATTAAATGCAGTGTACATTTCGACTCTTTGGCATATCGAACCGAATGCTCGTAAGGTATAACTTCATCCGATTTTCCGTGAACAATTTGAATATTCTTACAATTAATCGGATACTCCTGTTTCGCATATCCTTCTAAATATAAAGCAGGAGCCAATAGAAAAATGGCTTTCGGATTAATCTTCTCTGAAGCTACCAAAGAAACATATCCGCCCATACTTGAACCAACCAATATAAAATCCTTCTTTTCTCCCTTTAAATAGTTTAAAAGCTGACTTGCACGATCATCGGGATTAGAATATGCCCGATAATCCAAACTATCTATTTCGAATCCTTTTTTCTTAGCGATTTCGCTTAATCTCTTTATTTTGGTTCCCCAAGGGCCACTTTCTTTACCATGTGAAAAAACAACTTTCATTTTATGAATCTAGGTTAAGTTTTTTTAATATTCCAATGCCAATTCTTTGCCATCAATTACGCGGAATGCACCTTCCGCCAGTGCTTCCATTTCATTTTCTCCGGGGTATACAAAGAATTCCGTTAAACAGCCAACATAATCCTTTAAATCTGCAATAAAACGATCGGAATAAGCAATGCCTCCTGTAATAATAATTCCATTGGCTTTGCATTTCATTGCTGTATGGTAAGCACCAATTTCCTTGGCAATCTGGTACACGAAGGCATCATAAACCAACTGAGCTTTTTCATTCCCTTCTTCAATCAATTCGAAAACATCGCGCAAATCGTCAACACCCAAATAGGCCTTCAATCCACTGTTTTTGCTTAGAAGAGTTTCCACCTCTTTTCTTGGTTTCGAGTAGCACAAATCCATAATGCCACGCGTGGGAATTGCACCTGCACGGTTCGGAGAAAATGGTCCCATTCCCATCAAAGCATCATTTACGTCGGTAATTTTTCCACCTTCAACCGAGGCAATGGAAATTCCTCCTCCCAAATGAGCAATCACATACTTGGCATCTTCATAGGCAATTCCTTGCTGAGCCGCAATTTTTCTTGCTGTCATTTTCATATTTAAGGGATGTCCCCTGCGATTCCTTTCAATACCAGGAACACCGGAAATTTGAGCCTTTTCGATAATGTTACCAGCCGAAACAGGATCAACCGTATAACTTTCATCTAAACCAAGATGTTCTGCCAATTTGTTGGCCAGCATACTTCCCAAGTTCGATGCATGATCTCCATATTTTCCTGTACGTGCATCTTCTAAAAACTCATTGCTAATGCGATATGTTCCTCCTTCCAAAGGTTTTACAATTCCACCCCTCCCTACAATACCAACCACTGAAAAATCTTTTTCAGTCAGCATACCATTCAAACAGTCTTTCAACATTTCAAATCTGTATTCAAACTGATCGGTAACATGATGAAACTGATCTAAATCCTTTTGCAAATGTCTCGCAACAAAATCTTTAACCAGTCCTTCTCTGTTGTATAGGGCAATTTTTGTTGAGGTTGATCCCGGATTAATCACAATCACTATTTCATTTCTATTCATAGTTAAAGTATTATCTGCATATTCTGTTTTTTACTTTCCCCCATTCGTCAGTTGACAAGAAACTCTCATCCATATTGGCGATCATATCAAGCATTTTTTTCATGGGAATGGCCAAACTCAAGGTATTTTCAGGTACATATGGACGAGCTGAAACATCAAACATTCCCAGAACCGCCTTCGGTTTTTCTTTTTTACTTTCCTGATAGGGAAAAGTAACTATAGAACCACAACCCGATGAAAAAGGTACAATTGTACTTTGCAAATCGGTTTGATCGTAATTGGCTAATGTAAACAAACCTGACAAAACATCGGGTTTGGCAAAAAAGATTACCACTTCGGGCTCATCTTCTTCTGACAATTGATCCCACCTTTTAAAACTGATGTATTTGGCAGGAGCATTATAAACAGGAAACTGATTAATTACTTTCTGAGCAATATCACTATTCTTAAGATATCTTTCCTTTCCTGTAGAAAGAAAGTTAGCCAATCCCGGCACAAATTCTGCAAATCCGCAATAGGTTTTTCCACCACCACAACTTACCGAATCAGCTGAAAAACTTAAGCTTTCTCCATTTCTTATCCTGTTTAACTGACCAATAATACACATCCAATTTTTCGGTCTGATTTCTTCATCTTGCAATCGATCGTTTCCGTACCAAAAAGCAATGGGAAGATTGGTTTCTTCACCAAAATACTTCTTAAACTTTTCAATAAAATTTTCTTTTACGTTGATATCCATATCTTTTGGTTTTAGGCTTATATAAAAATATTAAATTTGAGTTCAATATCATCAAACAAGAAGAATTAAATACAATAACAGAAATTGACAAAAAAAGATATCTTTGTATGAATAAGGCAAAAGAATTTTCCATGAACAAAGAGCTCTTAATCGAAAAGTACAACGTTCCTGTACCACGATACACAAGTTATCCAACCGTACCATTTTGGGGAGATAAAAGACCAGATGCAAAAGAATGGTTGAAAATAGTTAAACGCACTTTTGATGAATCGAATTCGACAAAAGGAATTAGTATTTACGTGCACCTTCCCTATTGCGAACGTCTTTGTACTTATTGCGCCTGCACAAAAGTCATCACACGCGATCATGGCGTTGAAGACAAATATATAGATGCATTACTGCAGGAGTGGAAAATCTATCTGAATACTTTTGGTGAAAAGCCTGTTCTAAGAGAATTGCATTTGGGTGGAGGTACTCCAACTTTCTTTAGTCCGGAAAACCTTAAAAAACTGATTAATGGCATTAAAGAACATGCCGTTTTGCATCCTGAATATGAATTCAGTTTCGAAGGGCATCCAAACAATACCACAAGAAAGCATTTGCAAGCTTTGTATGATGTTGGATTTAGAAGAGTAAGCTTTGGAGTTCAGGATTTCGACCCAGAAGTACAGCGTGTGATTAACCGCAAGCAAAGTTTCGAAATTGTAAAAGAGGTAACCGAAACTGCCAGAGAAATTGGCTATAAATCAGTAAATTTTGATTTGATCTACGGTTTACCTAAACAACAAATTTCTTCGGTTCGCGACACATTCGAGAAAGTTTCGGAGCTGAAACCTGATAGAATTGCTTACTATTCGTACGCACATGTACCTTGGAAAACCAAAGGTCAGCGCATGTTTACCGATGCCGATATTCCGGATAGTGCTGGGAAACGCGCTTTGTACGATCTAGGAAAAGAAAAACTGGCAGAACTAAACTACAGCGATATTGGTATGGATCACTTCTCATTGCCGCACGACGAACTGTTCGTGGCCAGGGAAGAAAAACGCCTGCACCGAAACTTTATGGGATACAACACTTCCCACACGGAATTACTGATTGGCTTAGGCGCCTCATCTATTTCTGATGCAAAATATGCTTACGCACAAAATCCAAAGGAAATTCACCTGTACAAAGCAGCTTGTGAAAAAGGTGTATTGGATTTGGTCAAAGGTTATTTCCTTACAGATGAAGATTTGACCGTAAAACGTGCCATTTTAGACATTACCTGTCGTCGTGAGTTGTTCTTTACCGATGAATTACAAAAATACCTACCTGAAAGCATTACCGAAGAACTAACAGTAATGAGAGAGGAAGGAATCATAGAGTTGGACGAGGAAAAACTAATTGTTACCGATTTGGGTATGATTTTCCTGAGAAACATTGCCAAACCATTCGATAACAAACTGCGCTACTCACAAAAAGGTGGCGATAAAATGTTTTCGAAAGCAATATAAAATTTAAGGCTGCCAATTTTGGCAGCCTTATTTAATTTATAAAAGTTTGTTTTACTCAAAATCATCAAAAACAAAAGCTGTTCCTGAACCACTTGAACCTCTATAAAATTTAACTACTGGATTAATTATAGTATATGTTTTTCTACCATCCATATTTACATATCGACTAACTGCATACAAATGACCACGATCTTTTGTATTATCCATTGCAGTTTCATTGTAATTATTTAAAAATTAATACCAACCCCTATCTTGGGTAATAATTTAAATTCATCAGCCAATTCAGTCTTGAATTCAATCCCTACCATCAATTTAAGATTATCACAAAAAACTTTCTTTTTGGTGATATAAACAGGTAGTCTCATGTATTCATCCTCTTCACTAGAATAGGAAAAACCAAGCCCCATGATAAATCAATATCCAGAGATTTATCAAGATTAAATTCATTTCTCAAAAAGAAAGAATAACTAGCATCTTTTAGTTGTTCATTTTTGGCTTCTACCCTAAATTCAGGATAAAAATTTTTGTTGTTGAATAATGCCAAACCAAACTCATTGGAATTATAATAGCTAGCTGTAATTCTTTTTTCTTGAGCCATACTAGCAATGGCAATAAAAGCAAACACTAGTATTAAAAAATTCTTTTTTATTTTTTATGATTTTAATTAATATTACAACCCTTAATTCTTGTTATGATCAAAATGTAACCCAGTTTAGAGTGTGCTGTAAAACAGTTTTAGTTATAAATTCTCTCAATCTCCCATTATGCTTAAGTTTTACTTATGGTTTAATTATAAAATTAACTATATGTTTATTTGAAATTTGTATAAATGTGTTTAATGCTAATCATTAATCTTCCTGTATTTAGGTTCCGAAATGTTCCATTTAGGTCTTTTATTGTTCCGTTTGGGTTCGAGACCGATAATTTGTGGTTCTTTAAGCTTCGGTTTAGGTTGTATAACCCAAAAATTGAGGTTTCCTAGTGTTCCATTTAGTTTCCGAATCCTAAATTTGGGGTTGCATAACCTAAACGCTTCTATAAACAACCTAAACCTTTCTAATTAGAACCTAAACGCTTCTATTGGCTATCCTTCCACTTCTATGCGGAACCTAATCGCTTCTATTGCTTACCTTTCCGGTTTTATTCGGAACCTAAACGCTTCTATCAAAAACTCAATAACACAATTGGCGAACTTATTGCTTCTCATTTGCAAGCTTCATTACCGCTAAGCTTTCTAATTATTTTGAGAAGAAAATAATTGCTTTTGTCGTCCTAATGTAAAGTATAAATTCCCAAAAAGCGATTCGATTTCTCATCAAAAAACAAGTGTTTTGGTGAGAAACTTTTTGACAAATGGAACAAATAAGCAATACAGATGAGAGAAACGTCACTATTGGCAGGTTGTAGAGATGTTTTACCAATTCTCATCAACCGATGAGAATAAAATCAGAATTTGATGAGAAAACTCATTTGCTTAAATGAGAAAAGTGAAGATTTTTTTTGAAAATTATGTAATTTACAATCGTTCTACACCAATAAAGTTCTTTTTTAATTAAAGTAGCATATAATTATTCTATTTGAAGAAAGGGTTCAACTCCAATTTACTGAAGCCTGATATTTTAAATTTCACAACTTTTCTACCTTTTCACTTTTCCAACAATTCGAGATGACTAGTCCTAAAAAAAAAGAGGTCCCAAAATGGAACCTCTACAATTTAGTTATAAGTAAAATATTTATTACCACCTGTTGTGGCCTCTATGAAAACCTTTGCCTTTGCCTGCTCTACTCATAAAGATCACCAACTGATCCTCATCAAGGATTTCGCGAACTTCCATTTGATGTTCATATCTCTTTTTTGCCAAAGCGTTTTGGATATCCGCCAAACGTTTTACGTTGGCAATTAATACTTTTTTATCTGGATTTTCATCCGTCATTAAGTTTCTTTGCTTCAATCGTAGTTCTTCTGCCTCATCGCGTAAAGATTTGGTATCCTTCATGTGAGCCAAACGCAATTCTTTCATTTTTGCCTGCTGATCATCACTCAAGTCAAGCATATTTCCTTTGCCAGCATGCATGCCTTTTTGTGCACCCATACCTTTTCTGCCTTGCATTTGTCCATGTGCATGCTTGCCATGCATTCTTCCCTGTGTCATTCCATCATTTCCTCCACGGCCTTGTTTCATTCCTTTTCGGTGATTTGGTCGGGCATCGGCGCGCAATAATTGCTCCTCGGTTAAAAACGAACGCATTTCCATTCGCATATCTAATTTCTGAAGGTGCAATTCCTTTTTTAAAGCAGTCATCTTATCGATATTGGCATAAACTTGTGATTTATTTGGTTTTTCAGCCGAAACTAAAGTTTTCTGCTTTGCTCGCAACTCATTTAATTCATTCTTGATATCTAAGCTCTGCTTGGCATACTTGACACGTACTTCTTTCATTTGTTCTTTTTGTGCATCGCTAAGATTACAACGCATCTCTTTTCTGCATTGATCGCTTCTCTGTCCGCGTTCACCTCTATTTTGTTGTGCATATAGGTTCGACATTCCAGCCACTACAAACATGCAAATCATTCCAACTATTACTGATCGTTTCATCTATCTAAAATTTTTAATGTTCTCATTTACTAATTTCAGCGCTTTTTAAAATCGAATTCGGTTCTTTGACTTTTGAAAAGTTGGAAGGTTTAATTGGCTTTGTTTTTTTATAGAATTAAAAGAAGTATCAGAATATAATAACCTTCAAGTAACAAGCCGCAAGAACAATAAAAAAAAGACTCCCTTTTCAGAGAGTCTTTACTATGCTTTTATCATTAGATTTGAAGCTTACAACTTGTAATTTAGTCTAGTTAAAATGTGTTTCTGCTTCTATCAAGGTTTTATCCAGTTCCCTAATGATTGGATAAAATCCTATATCATCAATTAAATCACGAGCAATATAAGCTTTCAATTGCGTTTCTATCACTTTACGCGATTGTCTTAATCCTTTCGAATCTGGTTTCACTCCTTTTTTATCAGCGTAAGCTACCAGATTTTTAATAATGGCTTTATCCTTCACAAAATTTAGTACATCCTTGTGAGTTTTTAAACCTTGCATTTGCTCTCTGTACTGATCTACAAAAGAAAATGCATACTGATATATGATGCCATTTCTTCTCAGATCGCGGAAATAATTCGAGTAGCCCGAAGTATCCACAGGGATGAAAACATCCGGCATGATACCTCCTCCTCCATAAACGGTATTTCCACCCGGAGTGGTATACTTTAATGAATCATTAAAGTGGATGGAATCTTTTTTCTCAAATTCACCATGAATAAATCGAAGGTTCAAATCATTGTAATACTCTTCTTTGCCATTGTTGTATGGTTTTTGAATACATCGGCCTGTTGGCGTGTAATAACGTGCCACTGTTAAACGCAATGCCGAACCATCAGGCAGTCGTCTCTGTTCTTGCACCAAACCTTTACCAAACGAACGACGTCCCACAATTTTACCTCTGTCGTTATCCTGTATTGCACCTGCAAAGATTTCACTTGCCGAAGCCGAAACCTCATCAATCAGAACAATAACCGGCAAATCCTGAAATCTACCATTCCCATTTGATTTATAATCGGTTCTAGGCTGTGATTTGCCTTCAGTATAAACCATCATTTGATTCTCAGAAAGGAATTCATTGATCATGTTGGTAGCCTCAGACAAATAACCTCCTGTATTTCCTCGAAGATCAACAATCAATTTCTTTACTCCTTCAGATTGCAACTTCTCCAATCCTTCTGAAAATTCAAAGTATGTTGTTGCTGCGAAACGGCTCACTTTAATGTATCCCACTTCATCATTAATCATATAAGCAACATCAACACTCGGAACTGGTATAGATCCTCTCAACAATTCCATTTCCAAAGTTTCATTCGTACTTCTGCGATAAACACCAACTTTTACCGGAGTACCTTTTGGCCCTTTTAATCGACTAATGATATCATTATCTTTTAATTCTTTACCAACAATGGAGGTATCATTAACGGTTACCAATCTATCGCCAGCTTTTATGCCTGCCAATTCCGATGGACCACCTGGAATAACACGAACAATTGCAACAGTATCCTGGTAACGAATAAACTGTACTCCAATTCCTCCAAAATTTCCTTTCAAATCTTCGTTTACTCTTTGCAAATCCTTTGCGGGGATATATATGGTATGAGGATCAAGATCCTTAAGCAGTGCAGGAATTGCCTGCTCCACCAAATCTGCAGAACTAACCGTATCTACATAATCTGATTCAACCATATCTAAAACAACCTCCAACTTGCTTTCTGCCTTAGGTAGCTGGAATATGGTTGATTCTCCACTACTATTCCCTTGAAACAGGGAGTTAATAAACATACCAACTATAATGGCTAAAGTCAGTAAAATTGGCAGAAATATTGCACTTCTTTTATTATTGTAACTCATGTATTTTGTTTTAATTCTCTTCGTTCAGATTGATATATTTTAATTCAACGCCGGCTCTTGACAATAAATCAATTCCATCAGAGCTATGATACTCTTCGGAATAAACCACACGAACAATTCCAGCCTGAATAATCAACTTAGCACACTCGATACATGGGGAAGCGGTAACATACAAAGTAGCATTTTCACTACTGTTCCCCGATTTTGCGACTTTGGTAATAGCATTGGCTTCTGCATGTAGTACGTAAGGTTTGGTTTTAAAGTTTTCATCTTCGCATACATTTTCAAAGCCAGAAGGTGTTCCATTGTACCCATCCGAAATGATCATTTTGTCTTTTACGATAAGGCTCCCACCTGTCTTCTTTTACAATATGAATTTTCGGCCCACACCAATGCCATTCTCAAATATCTCCTGTCCAACTTATCTTGCTTGCTTAGCACACTAACTGATTCTTCATTCATCATATTTTCAATCCATATTATGTAATTCTAACAAATGTATAAAAATATATTGGGAGTTCATCCCGATAATTTAGGAATCCTTTCAATTAACCATAATCGAATGACCCTAAAATAAAATACACTTACCTTCATTTTTTGTCATTTTGTCAATTTTTTCATCTGGGTTTAATACAACTTGTAAATCATAGCTATATGTTTTTGCTTCTATTTTTACACATTTATCCATAAGCTAGATAACAACCTAAATACCAATTTGATTAAACAATCAAACCTACTTATTTAAAGTATTAAAAAGTTGAATAGAATCTTAAAAAAATCAAAATCTTAAAGAAGAGATGCTGAATTTATATCTCATTCAACTATTTTTTCCAAAACATTTAATTGCAAGCTTTTAAATCCATTATAACCAAAACCTCTTGAATGAAGCATTTTTACCCCTACTCATATACTGCTCTTTTATTTGTTTACTTCTTATTATCTAATCCGTTAATTGCAATTAGTGCACAGATTCCACCTGACAGCACGATCGATTTAAGTATTGACAAACCAGCAATTTGTGAAGGAGAAACAATAAGCATCTTTTTAGCAAGTAGTGAAGTTGGTATTCAATACCAACTTAAAGCCAATGGTGTGAACGAGGGTACTCCAATTCATGGAACTGGCTCCCAAATATCATTTAGCTCACAACCAAGAGCAACTACAACATTTAGTGTTACAGCTACCAACACGAGTACTGGAGAAAGTGTTGATCTGTCAGAGACCATTACTGTTGCGGTAAGCGCCGGACCTAAATTAAATTTGTTAGTTACGGCCAATCACGCTCAAATTTGCGAGAGCTTAAATACACCTGTGGTAATTTCGGTTGAAAATTCTGAAGCTGGATTGTCTTATTGGTTAAAAGATCAATCCGGATCAGTTTTAGACATGGCAACAGGGAACAGCGGGACACTTAACTTTACCTCAGTTTCGCCGACAACAAGTACAACCTACATTGTAGAAACCAATATGGTTGGGTGCAATGACAGACTTGAATTAGAAAACAAATATGATTTAACAGTGGTTCCATTGCCAATCGCAACAATGGATGTTAGCATTACAGAACCAGAAATTTGTGTTGGAGAGAACACTATTATCTCTATTGATTCCAGTGAAGTTGGTGTAAAATATCAACTTTTTGATGGTGCCTATTTGAAAGGGGATATCATTGATGGAACAGGCTCAGCCTTATCTTTTCCTGAATTCTCACCTTTCCGCTCGGTAACCTACCAGGTAATTGCCACAAACCAAGCTTGTGGCACTCAGCAAAAGCTTGATGAAAGCATAAGGGTTAATGTGGGTTTACAACCTGAAATTCACCTTCATCCTACAATCGATAAACACACCATTTGCGAAGGCGAACAAGTTGTAGTTTCATTAACTCCAACCGACACAAAAGTTCAATATCAACTTTGGGATGGAAGCACAGCCATTGGATCTCCAATAACAGGTAATAACGAAGGAATTAGCTTTGAACCAACAGCACCTAGTAATTCAACCACTTACCGAATTGAAGCATTAGGTGAAAGATGTTTGGATCCGATTGACATTCGATACACCGTTGATATTGATGTTCACCATTCTCCGGATATTAGCAAAATCATTTTAAGCAATCGCGATACCATTTGTGCAGGCGAAGAGGTAATTATTTCGGTAGAAAACAGTCAAGCTGATATTTTTTATCAATTGCATGATGGCAGCCAACTAATCGAACCTAATGTAGTTGGAAATGGTGGTACCATCCAATTTCCAGAACAATATCCGAGCACTAGCAGTACATACACGGTTTATGCTCATGAAACGGTTTGTACTTATCCACTTGCTCTTGACAATACCAAATTGATCACGGTTCCCGATATCAGTACCAATTCTGTTGAAAACTTTGCTACTCCTGAAGAATTCTGTGAAGGAGAATCTATTGATATTGAATTAACCAGTACCATTTCTGGCATTGAATACATCCTTCAAGATGGCGATATCATTCTTTCGGAAATCGTTGGAGATGGCGGTCCAATTGTATTTGAAGATATTGTTCCAAACATCAACTCTAACTTGTATGTAAGCATTGGTAATTGCAATGACAAACTAATTGCAGCAAAACCTAATTATACATTACAAAGCAATCCTAAATTGCAGATTGTTAGCACCGATGTACACACGGGATACGATGGTAAGCTTGTAATTTCGGTTTCAGATGGTGTTGCACCTTATACCTACATCATTAATCCGGGAGAAACCACAACAAGCGATAATCCGGTTTATGAACTTACCAATCTTGAATCTGGCACTTACCAGGTTTTGGTAGTTGATGGAAATGCCTGTCGCTCTTCTGATGCCGGACAATTGGTTGAAATAAAACTCGATGAAAATCAGAAGATCATTGTTAACAACGCTTTAACTCCTAATGGAGATGGAATAAATGATACCTGGAAAATTCATTACGCTCCTAGTCTAGGAAATCCGGAAGTATACATTTTTAATATTTACGGTCAGGAAGTTTACCACTCCAAATCATATCAAAACGATTGGAAAGGAAGCTTTAATGGTTCAATCTTACCTAATGGTGCATACTATTATCTAATTGAATTTAAATCAGAAGAAATTAAACCTGTAAAAGGAAGCTTATCAATTCTGGGAAATTAAAACCACTCACCAATGAAACCATTTTACGTTACTAAATATATTCCGATATTCATTTTTATTCTGGTTTGTTTCTGCGGAAGTAAGCTAGAGGCACAGCAAGTTCCCTTGCTCGACCAATACTATATCAATCCAACAGTATACAATCCCGCAGCTGCAGGAGCCAACAACCTGTTTAGTGCATACTTGTTAAGGAATCAGAAATTTGCTGATTTTGATGGTGGTCAGGTTACACATGTTTTTACTGCCGATGCTGCTCTTAAAGAAGCAAAATACGGGCTTGGTTTTAGTCTGGTAAACGACAATGTTGGGATTTTTGACAACACACAAGCCCTTGCAAGCTATTCTTACAGGCTTGAAATTGCTTCCGATCACTTTTTACGATTTGGTCTATCTGCCGGAATATCCGATTTTAGGGTAAACATGAACGATTTAAGAGCAAATCCCGACGATCCTTACCTGATTAATACAGATTTTAAAAATACCGAATTCATGGCAAATATGGGTTTGTATTACACCTATAAAAATGTAGTGGTGGGTTTAACCATTCCGCAACTTTTAAACAACTCGGTAAGTGAAAGCAGAGATGGATCTGAATCATCATACAAACTGGTTCGTCATGCCATGCTAAGCGGAGGTTACGAGTTTAAAATCCCTCGAATAAGAGACTTAAGCGTTACACCATACCTTATGATGAGATATGCAGATAGCTCTCCTTTTCAGTTTGATGCAAATGTTATTGCCAAACTTGCAGACAAAGGCTGGTTCGCAGTAAATTACAGAGACGATTTTTCTGTTGGGTTAAATATAGGTGTGAATGTTTTAAAGAACTTTGTAATTGGATATTCATACGATATTGGCATCCAAAAAACAGGAAGATATTCATCCAATAATCATGAATTTCTTATCGGATATCGATTAAAATCAAAAAAGAAAAGAGAACCGGAAAGGATTCTAGACAATGATATAAGCACTTTAAAATCCTTATTGGCTGAGAAATACAAAAAGATTGACCGTTTGCGCCACGAACTGGAACAGATAGAAAAAGAAGAGAAAATGACCGATGAAGATCGGGATGGTGTGCCTGATGAAAAGGACAATTGTCCGGGTACTCCACCATTCTACATTGTTGATGAAAATGGTTGTCCTGTAGATTCCGATCAGGATGGCGTGGTAGATAGTGAAGATTATTGCCCTGAAATTCCCGGAATTGCAGCAAACAATGGCTGTCCAGAACAAAAGGAAGAAAGAATTGAAATGGAAGAGCGATTGGAGAATATCTATTTTGCCTTCGGTAAATATGAATTAACCGAATATTCTCGCAGAAAACTAACTCCCGTTATCAAAATGATGGTAGAAAATGTTTCTTACATTCTTAAAATGCATGGTCATACTGATGATATTGGTTCCGATGACTCAAATATAGAATTAGCATACAAACGTCTTACAACAGTTAAAAACTATTTACTTCTAAATAGTGTGCCAGACAATAGAATTATCATCATTCCCCACGGAGAAAAAAATCCGCTTGTCGCAAATACCGACAATCAAAGCAGAGCAAACAACAGACGTGTAACCTTCGAAATTTACGACTATCAATAAAAACAAAAACGCCGATATAAATTCATATCGGCGTTTTTAATTATTTTGATTTCTTTATTTAAAGAGAAAAACTTTTCTTTCCTGAGTTCCTGGACGACCAATAATGTTTTTGATATAGTCATTCTTTTCGTTCAAAACACCAGCTTTCTGAACATATCCTTTTCCCATTGGCATACTTGCTCCCCAAGCACCACTTGGACTGCAATTTTCAAAATCAGTAATTTTCACAATGGTATGTACACCCACCGTAATAATACAGGTTTTGTAAGTTTTTGCAAGCTCTAAAGTTTCTTTGATATTGTCTTTGGTTAAGTCAATTGTTTTATCAGCCTGTTTTTCTGCTAATTTATTAATGGTTACAATTGGCTGTCCTAAATCTGCAAATTCATCATTAAAACTAATAGAACCTGCAACAAATTCTTTCAATACCTCAAGTTTTGTATTCTGTGCACTCAATGAAAATCCAATCAGCACAAATAATATAACTATTGATTTTTTCATAGTTGGGATTTTATATTAATAAAGATTAAACTATTAATTGATATACAAATCTACAAAATATGTTCACTTTATTCCATATTTTGTTTAAAATAAATTTTATCCCAAACTAAATTCCGTGCGTATTGTAGTATTTACAAGTACTTGCAACTAACGAAAAAAGCTTAGGCACCACCCCAAGCTTTCTTTTACTAACCACTATTTACTAACCTAAATCTTAGAGAAACTTCCTGTTTGTTTTCTCTATTGTAAAACTATCTCAATTAATCGTTAAATGGGCTCAAAGGAAGTTAAAGAAACTTAAACTCTTTTTTTTTGCAATGCATATAAAATAAAAAACCCGGCTGGTAAGCCGGGCATTTTATTTAAAATCCTAATCTATTATTCTATGAAAAAACCTAATCTATCTCTTTGTCTGTAACAAATGTATTTAACATTTGAGTTAATAAATGAGAAGATGTGTTAAAGAATGTAAAAATTTTAAATACATATCGTTTTTAAGCTCTAGATCGAACAAGCTTTTAATATACTTTCAACCTGTCCACCTATTCCTGGCTTATTGGCAGAGAATGCTTGTTCAAATGCAGCTGTCCCTACAGTAAAAGCAGCAGCATTGCTTGCCTTAACCGTTTCTATCCTTTCTACACTGTCAATGCTACCGGCTACAATGATCGGTTTTTTTGATGATTTACATACATCCGTAATCAAACTAGGGATATCTTCTTCTAAATGGCGATAAGCCAATAAATCCAACCCATCTACCCCATCAATACTGGTTATTTCTTCAGCTTGAGCAGCAATTTCAGCAATTGTCCCCTTCAAAATACTTGGATGATCTTCAACTCGACCCACAAAAGGATAATATTTTAGTGGATGATCTTTCACCAAAGGAGCAATCAGTTCAGGTCTTGTTCCTCCTAACAGATAATCTACATTTAAATCCATTGCCACCTTTGCTGAGTTGATTTCGCTCTCCGAATCTAAACTTACCACTTCCAAATAAACTGTAGCTCCTTCCTGCTTCAAATCATGTGTTAACTCTTTTAGCTCTTCTAAAGGCAATCCCATATCTTTAAAACCGATATGTTTTACTCCCTCTGCCACAATTTCTTTCACATATTTTCTGGCATCTTGTACTGTTTTATCATCCCGCGTAAGCATGAATATAAGATCTATGCTCATTTATACTTAATTTGTTAATGTTAGTAATAGTGTTTTTTGTTTTTGTGAATGCAAATATACTTTATCCATTCATTTACAAAGAATTTATATGGAAGGAAGTATTCTTTATACAACGGATTTCCTCTTTTGATTGGCTATTTCATAAATCAAACTAAGGATTACACGAAATCAATTGTAAAATATCAAATACAGCCTGACATTTCTGCCAGGCTTTTTGTATTTAATAAATTGATACTAATTAAATACTCTAACTTTTATCGAACAATCTCATATTATATAAGTGGAAATACAATTGTTCTTGCAAAGCATACAAAAAGATTGATTTCATCGAACTTCCTTTTATAAGTTAGCGGATAAAAACTTTTTTGATATTTTTCTTTACAAATACAGACAGACTTTTCTGTTTTTATATACATTTGCATCATGGAAAAATTAAAACCGAAAGAAAGAATAATGAATGTTGCCATTGAACTATTCCATAGGCAAGGTTACAACTCAACTGGTGTTAATCAAATTATAAAAGAATCAAAAGTAGCCAAAGCAAGCTTTTATGACCATTTCGAATCTAAAGAAAAGTTAGCTGTTGAATACCTTAAGCGAAGACATTTGGTATGGTTTGGTGGCTTAACTGAATTTACCTGTAAAGCAAAAAATTTCAGGGAGATCATATTAAAATCATTTGAATATCTTAAATACATGAACAAGAAGGAGGACTTTAGTGGCTGTGTCTTCTTGAATATGCTTTCTGAACTTAAAAGTGAAAATAAAGAGATATACGAAATCATCAAAAGTCACAAGTTAGATCTGCAACAATTCTTTTCAAAAAATATTGCCGATAATATGAAAGCCTTTCAAATATATATGCTTTTTGAAGCTTGTTTAATTACAAGTCAAGTTTATCGAAATCAAAATCAGGTTGATAAGACTATCGACTTTTTAAAATCAGAAATTCTATCATGAGAGATTATCTTTTAAAAATAAAAACCAGCTCATCAAGTCCAGGCAGTCTGGGATTCAAATTCTCAATATTCTCTGGACTGGGAGGGTTTGTTGCTATAATGGCAGTTTCGCTCCTAACCTATCATTTTAATGCTCCGTTTTTAATGGCCCCATTCGGAGCAACCTGCGTGCTTGCCTTTGGGGTGCCAAATAGTCCGTTAGCACAGCCAAGAAACATTATTGGCGGGCATTTATTATCAACAATAATTGGTATTGGCTGTTTTTACATATTGGGGAACGAATGGTATTCATTGGCCCTTGGTGTTGGCATAGCTATTGGACTAATGCAATTAACAGGTACAACACATCCACCTGCCGGAGCCGACCCAATCGTGGTTATTCTGGGAGCAAAAGGACTTGCATTTATTGTTAATCCCGTCCTTTCAGGAGCTATTGTTATAACAATTATTGCAATACTTTTTAATAATTTGAGCAAAAACAGATCCTATCCATCCTATTGGATTTAATTCTAAAGTAAGAACATTTTGTTCTTGATAATTTTAAGAGTATAGAAGACATGATTCTATGGACCTCCCTACCGCACGAAACGAAATTCGATGAAATCAATTCTTTCATATGGTTCGGCTAAATTTAAAATTGAACCTAAACAAAAAAAGCCTGGCAGAAATGTCAGGCTTTTTTTGTATTCAAGAAAAATAATACTTTAAAATTACTAGAACTTGATTTTACCTTCTTAGAACCGATTTTTCCTTAAACATCTATTTCTAAAGGAATGTAACGTTATTTTTCTCTAGCCAAACTCACGTCGAGTAAAAAGTTGATTATCTGACTCACCCCAGAGGGTCAAAAAGTCAAAAGTTGAGCTCCTAAATTGCGACAGAGGGTCGCCGAGCAATTTTTTGAGCTGCTGGCTGACGCCAGCACATGGCCAAGGGAAAAATTGACCTCCTTGCTGGCCACAGGCAATCAATTTGCAAAAAAATGAGGCCCTGAATTGCGCCAGAGGCTGAATTTTCAATTTTTCTATAGACTGGCGCAAGAAAAATATCCTAGCTCAACAATATCCATAAAAAAAATCCTTCCGAATATCTTCGAAAGGATTTATCTTTAATAAAGTTATGAGTTATTCTCAAAATTCTCAATAATGGTAGTCAACCTTTCAATTTTATTCTCAAAATCTAACTGCTTTATTTCTAAATTATTTATCATTTGATACAAATTGGCAGAATGATTCCCTAAATCAAAGCTCATGTATGATTTTACTGCCCAAACTTCTAAAATATCTTCCTGATTAATGGTCTTAATGGGGTAGCTAGTATTATCACTCTTCAGAATTAACTGTTTACGTTCTTTCAAGCGATTTAAAACTCTTTTTACAACCACCCCAGACTTAAGCACAACAACATATACTAGGCCATCCTTTATGAATTCAGCATCATCAACTGCCATAGCAAAAACCCAAGAACTATTTGTTAAAGTGGGCTCCATACTATCTCCTGAAACTTGAAACC
Organism: Marinifilum fragile JCM 15579; assembly: GCF_001310955.1. Lineage (GTDB taxonomy): Bacteria > Bacteroidota > Bacteroidia > Bacteroidales > Marinifilaceae > Marinifilum > Marinifilum fragile. The sequence goes on along the minus strand of NZ_BAZX01000002.1, from coordinate 195,267 downwards.
CTCTAAAAGTAGCCCCTTGAAATTCAGGACGTGGTATTGAAAACGCAGGTTGCTGTTCCAAATATTGGGCATTATCTATATTTTCGGGGTAGCCAGCGGATGCTCTTACATCTAGCATTAATATATTCTCTTTTTCATTGCTATCAACCGTAATACATTTAGGAATTACAAATTGCTTTTCTGATTTATCATTTTCTTTTTGATAATTTATCTCATCTCTCCCTTTTACTATAGACTTACTCTTAAAGGGTTCTCCACTACCGGTCAAAAGCCATTCAATGTTAACGCATTCAAACTTTCTTGTAATATCAGAAAGGATATCAAAGCTTGGTTTATTTTTAGCATTGAGAACATTGTATATCTTATCAGCCCGCGAATAGCCTAGAAGCCTTGAAAAAGCAAGAGGACTATATCCAAGTTTGGTTATTATTAATTCAAATCTTTGACTGTAATCATTATTATTATGACTCATGAAATATATATTGATTTTGCGAAATACAATTTTTATTGTATGTTTGTACTGATTATTTGAGCAAAGATAGTAAAAATAAAGACAATTATCAAGCAATGTATACTTATAATCATTAGTAAATCAGACACTAAGGAAATTTTTATTTTTCTAAACAACTGATTAACAATGATTGAAATAAATTTATTTAATTACAATAATTATCGAAACCAACCAAACACAATTACAATGTATTATAAAGTAAAGTTTAAAAGGGCAAGCATTTTTTTCTCCATAGTTATTTATAGAAAAAATGTATGTATAATCAGTAAAGAAAAACAATAAACAAATGACTACTAAGCATTATTATTTTTTAGAGAAGAAGCGTATTGTGAAATTTATTATAAAAAGCTTAATTAATAAACAAAGGAGACAAGTTTATTACTAAGCTCACAGAGTACTCATAAAAAATAAAGCAGAATATAATATTCAGGATCTATCAATTAAAACTCCTTATGATTTATTGAAAAAACAATAGTACACTCAATTCCAAGAAATAAAGGCAATTAACCAAACGAATGACTTTCTATCTAATTCATCATGCACCTAATAGATAGAGCTCGACCAGCAATAATGTTTATTATCAATATAATCACAGCTTTATCAATTCTATTGTAGTTTAGAATTATTCTACAATAAGCTTTATAAACTCACCAATATCGCTATGAAAAATTAACAATGGATAATCAAAATCCAACTATTTAAATTTACATTGAACATGGGATACAACAAACGAAATTTACTAATTAAGATAATCGAGGTACAAAATATATATGTAGAACATTCTAAAAGAGGAGCAACAGGGAAATGGATTTTTAATGAATTAATTCATCCGACGTTCAGAATTAGCAGAGCTACTTTTTACAATTATCTTGGAACCAATGCAAAAAAGGAATTAAAGGAATTAGATGCCAGTGATAAATGAAAAGTTTGTTTCTGTTACGAACTAAACGCCATGTGTTTATAAATTAAGGAGCTCCGGTTTTTTGATCCAATCACTAGCCGGACTTTAAATTATTCATCAGAAACGCCATGACCTTTACCATACTTCATAAAAAGACTGTTGATTTCTTCAAACCTACCAACGATTAGGAGCAAAATTGAATATAACTCACCATATCATACTAATTGATGGCTGGATAGTATGGTGTGGATATTATATACTGAAATGCATGTGTATTTTTATTTGAGTTCAATGCTTCTAGTCTGTTAATTGTAATTGGACCTGTCTCTTCACTTTGAACATTTCGAAGAAGAAAGAGTAGTTTTTTTAACAATTTGAAACCTTTGTAATCCTCCCTTTCATTTTCATCCTTTCTTTTCTTAAAAATCACCTTTATAACAAAAATCATTTTTCCTATTGGATATTTGTCATTAGGACATGGATAATCTATAGTTCTAAGTTTGAATAAAACAAGCGGTAATGCATTGTTTTTATACTCACCTTCAAATTGATTAAGATCCCACTCGTAATTTAATTGAGGTAAGAATCCATCTTCCACATGTTTGTTAATACATTTTTTAATTGATAAATACAATCCATCCATAATTATTAACATTTTAATTTATTAATACAATGTCATCTTTAACCCATACAGGTATATTACAAAAATAACACAACACAAAATTATATTATGATATTTCATTTGTCTTTGTAAAGATACTTTTACTTTTAATCGATCCTTAATACAATATCGACTCTCGCTTTTGTATAAATATGGTAAAATAAAAATCAGTACCAAGTAAAAAGTCCAATGATTAGACTATTCTATACAACTGTTATATAGTTTTTTGGAGCACATAGAAATGATTTGCAACTTTGAAATCGAAACAAAGAAAAAGTAATTTACTTATCTAGTATTCATTTAAAAAATGCGTAAAACCAAATTGAATCCTCTAATAAATTAGTTACAACCACTAATGATTTGTCATTTTTTATGTATTTGTGAAATCTAAATCAACAATCTCTATAAATTCATAGTACGGGAACAAAATAAATACATAACCAAATAGACCAATCACTAAATTTAAATGAAAAATGGACAAAAATATTATAGCAAGAATAATTAACGAAACAGCAAACAAATCGGAAGAAGACCTACTACGTAGCCTGGAAAAAAAAATTAAGGCCGCAGATAGTGCTGGTGATTTTAAAGCACAGGCCGATTATTGGAAAGAACAATATCAAAACTTACGAAAACAATGTATTCGTGCCTTAAACGGCAAAAATGGTTTAAAGCGACTAAGCAAGATTCTTGAGGAAGATGTGTACACACTAACAATTTAAAAATATAGCCAATGGAAAAAAAAGTAAACATTACACTTGGTCAAGTTTTGTCAATGGCTTTAACTGTTTTTATTATCACTCTTGGGGGCTGGATTAACATGAGCGGAAGAGTAAAAGCTCTTGAAGTAGAAACAGATATTCGCATTAGGCAATTAGAGACACAAGTGCAGAAAAACAGGGACTATTTTCACAAAATTCTGGATGAAGTACAGCAGGTGAAAATTGTTCTTGAGAACAAAAAAGACAGGGAGAAATAACAATGACATTCACTTTTAGCAAGAGGTCATTGGATCGACTTGGGAAAGTTGATCAGCGATTACAGCAACTAATGCATAACGCCATTGCCTTAAGTCCCATTGATTTTGGAATACCTGAATATGGCGGCTTAAGAACCGAAGAAGAACAACAACAATTGTATCAAAAAGGCCTGTCGAAATGCGATGGCTACAAGATCAAAAGCTATCACCAAACAGGAAATGCAATTGACATCTATGCCTATGTAAATGGCAAGGCCTCCTGGGACAAGATTCACCTGGCAATTATAGCCGGAGTAATTCTGGGAGAAGCAAATCGAATGAACCTGAATGTTAGGTGGGGTGGCACATTTGGTAGTGACGCATTTAAAGGCTGGGACATGCCACATTTCGAGCTAAGTACAGTTTAAATTATCAATCATGGGATTTTTATCAAGCAAACGATCAGAAAAAATAATTGACGGAGCCATTAAAGGCATCGATGCCCTTTTCTTTACCAAAGAGGAGAAAGCGCAGCAATCGTTAAAAGTTGCCGATGCTCAAATGCAATTCCTCAAGACAACTCTAAGTGAAAACTCGGCAAGATCATTAACCCGCAGATTCCTTGCCCTGGCAATAGTTGGTGTATTTCTACTCCTTATACTGGGAGCAGGCCTTGCATACCCTATCAACCAGGAATACGCAAAATTTCTGTTCCAGCTGTTGGTGCATTAAACACACTGGTAATGATGGTGGCCGGATTCTTTTTCGGAGCTTACATGATTGGTTCGCACATTTGGGGAAATGGGCGAGCAAGAGAAAAAACAAAGTAATCACCAAAGGCTAAGTTCTTAGCAACAATGGCATAACAAATTCATTAAAAATTGAATCCCCCCTTCTTCGATGAAATGATTTCATCAGTGCCATTACTTACATGCCACTCAAGCCAATACCAAATTATATTGGTATTCAACCAAAAATGTGGCATGCAAGAAACAATTAAATATCTACTGGAAAAAGTACATACCACTTTCGGCTAAAAAATAGAATAATGCAAAATGCAGGTAGCGACGGAAAGTTGTATGGTTTTTTCCTAAGTGGATATGATCCGGATATTCAAAAATCTTCAGATAAGGGATTATTAATTAAATGCAAGTAGCATTAAAAGATATTAATTATGGATATAAAAAATTTAATAACAAACAACGCCATTTTAGCCTTGCTCCTGGAACAACAGGAGATTGAACAAGTAAAGCAAGAAGTTGGCCTTGTTCCTGGTGAAGATGGGTATGAAACACATGCCGGAAAATTCTATACCTCTGCCGATGTCATTACCTTAAGAGAAAATGCTGACTTTGGCCTTGGTTCAACCAGTTTTACCGGGTTGGTAGCTAAAAAATACGACGGAATTAACGATGGGCAATTGGTATTTGATGCCGATGGATATGCTCGTGTAGGTGATAAAGGTAGCCTGCAAATGATTGCCACTCGTGAGGATGCTCCCTTAAGCAATGGAATTGCATTCTATGACAACGATACCCGTAAATTTAAAACCAAAGCAGAATCTACCTTGTCGGTAGCACAATCGGTAAATGCCAATAAGTTGGATAACATTGAATCATTCCGTTACTTAAGAAATGACATCAATAATCCAAAACTAAGGGTAAGTGGCGGATTAACATTTACTTTAGAGGCTGATTCCGACAACTCAAACGAATCTGATAATGTTTCATTCATCCTTTCTCAGGATGGTGGCGGAACAACAGCCACTTTAGGCTTAAACAGTTCAAACGACCTTTACCTTAATCATGGTAGCAAGCAGGTGTTCAAATATGATGAAGGCAATGAAGATGTAATATTCAATTCAACCATTCTTTCCTCGGCAAAGTTCAACAAAACAGTGTTGTATTCACCAGAAAATGCAACTGACATCATGAATATACGCAGATATGGTAGTGATCATACCCTTCTAAATGTATGGAGTCCTCCTCAAACAGCTTGGGGTGGTGCAAAAGAATCTACCCTCTCATTGGTAAGAGGAGATGGAAATGAATACTTTATGGACTTCTACAATATGGATTACGGATTGTCCGATAATGGTAATTATCTGGATTATGGAAAGCCAGAAATGGGAATCAGACTCCAGAAAAGAGGAAGTGGAACCTATACCCCATTCTATATTGAGTATGGAGATGGAACCAAAGAGTTTAAAGCAATTACAATCCTTCCAAATGGTACAGATACAGTTAACCATACTTCGGTAGAACTAAATAGATTAATTGCTAATTACGATGGAAACAGAAAGTTCGAAACGACTTCCGAAGGCACTAAAACAATTGGTAGTCACACCATTTCCAATACCAGTGGAGTTGGCGAAATAGGTAGTAAAAATAGCTCTTGGTTTCATTTTGAAACAGACAGACCAGCCTTTCATTTTAATACAGGCATACATGCAACTGACCGTTTTGCTGTTTATGGTACGAATACCTACCTCGCTAATGGAATGTTAAAGTTAAATTCAAACGATTGGATCAAACACACCGATGCTGTAAACGAAGGTTGGGAAATTGTTACTGACGGGACAAAAGATTTTGAAATTCTTAGAAATATAGGAATCATATCGCATAGAGATACTACATTTAAAGGTACTATAGGAACAGCTCCCTTTATCTCTGGAATTGGAGGCAAAGGAACCTGGAGAATATCACAAAATGCCAACGCTGAATTTGATAACCTCGATTTAAGAGAAGGCCTAACATGCAATACTTTCACCAATAATAAAATTAATATCTCAAATGGTGATTTAATAGTATCAGATACGGATACAATAGAGTATGTCGACGGTAACATTCTTTATTTCTCAAAAGAGCAACCATTCCGAGTGGGTGACATTTTAAGATGCCAGGGCTCAAGCTCTCCCGGAAACATTAAATCCTACTACATTACAGTAGAAAGTGAAGGTACATCTCAGAGTCGTACCGATGATGAAGGTGAATTGATGAAGTATATCACATTCACTGAAAAAACCGGTTCTGGTACAATTGAAATTGGAGACATTCTTCTTAGATGGAATAGTTCAGATACAGACAGAAAAGGATTACTCTATTTGAGTTCAAGCTCTACCTACGCTCCATTTTATGATGTGATATATAACGGGAAAACCAAGGCCAGATTCGGACGTTTGGATGGAATTACCAGTTCAACAGGTAAGGTTCTTTCAGGTTATGGCTTGTGGGCACAAAACGGATACTTTGAAGGTTGGCTGAATGCCAAGGAAGGTTTAATTGCAAATTGTACCATTAATTCTGATTCTGTTTCTACTCCTGGATGGACTTTACATTCCAATGGTTCGGGAAATTTAGCCAATGGTGCTATTGTGTGGGATAAAGATGGAAAAACTACACTGGGATCAGGTGTTACGCTTCAGTGGGAACATCTAAGTGCAGAATCAAAAGCCAATCTTGTTGGACCACAAGGAGTAAAAGGTGATCCGGGCAATGATGGAGTGACTACATACACCTGGATAAAGTATGCTGATAGTGCATCAGGTTCAGGTTTGTCAAATTCACCTATTGGTAAAGAATACATTGGCTTTGCATATAATAAAACATCAGCCACTGAATCAAATAACGCTGCTGATTATTCATGGTCTTTAGTTAAAGGAGACAAAGGGGATACAGGAGTGAAAGGTGACTCTGGTGCAGATGGTATCACAACCTATACATGGATTAAATATTCTGATTCTGCTGATGGAACAAATCTTTATGATACGCCAAATTCCAACACGCTTTACATCGGAATTGCCACTAATAAAACATCTTCGACTGAAAGCTCCAATAAAGCAGATTACAAATGGTCTTTGTTTAAGGGTGACAAAGGTGACACTGGATCCACCGGACCTGAAGGACCACAAGGAGTAAAAGGTGATCCGGGTAATGATGGAGTGACTACATACACCTGGATAAAGTATGCTGATAGTGCGTCAGGTTCAGGTTTGTCAAATTCACCTATTGGTAAAGAATACATTGGTTTTGCATATAATAAAACATCAGCCACTGAATCAAATAACGCTGCTGATTATTCATGGTCTTTAGTTAAAGGAGACAAAGGGGATACAGGAGTGAAAGGTGACTCTGGTGCAGATGGTATCACAACCTATACATGGATTAAATATTCTGATTCTGCTGATGGAACAAATCTTTATGATACCCCAAATTCAAACACACTATACATCGGAATTGCCACTAATAAAACATCTTCGACTGAAAGCTCCAATAAAGCAGATTACAAATGGTCTTTGTTTAAGGGGGATAAAGGTGACACTGGAGCAAAAGGTGACACTGGAGCAAAAGGCGACAAAGGAGATCCCGGAACAAATGGTGTAAATGGACAAGATGGTAGAGATGGAAAAGACGCACCTGTTTTATACGCTTGGTCAGGTTCAACTAGTGTACCTACAAATACCAATTACGCTGGAGGCTCAAAATATACCTTCACCTCGGAATGGGGAGGAAAAGCTAGTATATGGATTAAAGGTTATGATTTTGAAGGAGGTATTCACGCTGGTTTAAATAACTCTGATTTAGGAGCCATGAGTGCCCCAGATGTAGTTACCCGATGGTTCAAATTTGATGCTACTTTAAATATTGGATCCAATGAAATTTCGATTTGGTCAGTAAGTGGAGACGGAGGTAGTACAAAAGAAATAATAGTTAAAGCTGAACCTATCAATAACACTTATATTGATGCTACCGGTTTATATACAGGCACAATTCATGCGAATAAAATCAATGCTGGAACCATTCATGCTGATAGAATCGGTGTAGCCTCTATTGGTGCTTCAAAAATTAAAACCAATGAGTTAGTTGTTGGCAACAATATCGCCATGGGACCTAATGCTACCATTAGCTGGTCTAAAGTGTCCGGCACATCTGGTGTAGAGACTACAGCTGGGGCTCAAGTTAAAGCAAATTTAGCAGCTAAAATGTCTGGTGCAAAAATGTTATACCGAGATCCAAACTTTATTACTGGTTGGAATGGTACAGGAACATATAACAATGCTGCCAATGGCAACGTAATAAGAACATTAGTAACTCCTTCCTCAGACTCACCAAATAAGGTAGGTCAGATGATGAAAATTGTTACCAATGGAAGCGCATCACCAGGTCATGGTGGTTTTTACTTTTCGGTTGGAACACATGCAAACAGGGAGCTAATCTGTAAGTTTATTGCGAAAATTCCAGTAGGTTATAGTGTTGCTTGGGCTTCAAATAGCATTGGAACAGGCGCTACTAATAAATGGCTAACTCCAACATCTGGAACTGGTAGATTTGAAGAATATATCTACTACGTAAAAGCTGGTTATTCAGGTTCATTTAGTTCTACACACTATTATTATTTAAGTGGAGGAGCGGCTCCAGTTACCTGGTATGTAGCTTATGCTACTGTTTTTGATTCTTCAATTGCTGAAGGTTATACAACTACCATTGATGCAAACGGTATCTATACAGGAACAATTACTGCAAATCAAATCAACTCAGGTCATATTAGTGCTGACAGAATTGAAACAGGTAGCTTACACGGTAATAAAATTACTTCGAATACCATTACAGCTACTCAAATTGCAGCAAATGCAATTACAGCAAGTAAAATTTCTTCAAATGCTATAGAATCTGGGCACATTAAAGCTGGGACAATTACAGCAGATAAAATTGCTACAGGGACCATTACAGCGGATAAATTAGACGCAAGGGTATTGACCGCAGATAACATTAATTTCGATAATGCTGTAGGAAATAATGTAACGCTAACAGGCGAAGTTAATGCAACAGAAGGAACTATTGGTGGGTTTAAAATTTCTGGAAGAACTCTTTATGCTGGTACTACTGGTACAAACAGATACATTAATATAGAGGCTAAAAGCGATGGTACAGGATATATAGATATTAGAGGCACTAATTCTTCCTCGAATTTACTTTACATACAAGGAGGTAGAATTCAACATCAAGCTGGAGAATTTCTGGCTGCCGACATTAATGCCCGAGGAACATTATTAGTAAATCAATTACAGTTAAAAAAATATACCAGTTCAGGAAGTACAAATTCTAGTTCCCCTACTACATTAAACGCGAATGGAGCATCCTACTTTTCTATTGGAAGCAGCACAGATAGCCGAAAATTCTATAATCTAATCAATGGTGTAGATGGTCAAATCATCTATATATTCAATAGGAATGACAACGAATCCTGCTATATAAAGTATTACGTTTTAGCAGACACTTATGAATATGAAATACAAGGAGGTACTGCTGTAACTTTAATTTATGATACCAATACAAAATATGGACCAACAGTAAGTGGTGGACATTGGGTTATAGCAGGCAGATACGATCAAAATTGGTAAAAGGCTTATCTAATATTTACCTAAAGTTTTATTGACACACTATTACACTACTGAATTCAATCACTTAGAAACATTTTATAACATGCCAGCACCAACATGCTAATGTGCGGGCTTAACCAAGAAAATTTAAACATATGAAAAACAAAAATTTGTACGAGTTAAAAGAGGTAATTAACCGTGTTAACAAGAAGGGAAACAACAAGTTCAAATTGGCTTTGCTATTGAATGAAAAGATGATTGATGAGCGCATTGAGTCCATTGACAAATTGCGTGAGCAATCGGAAGAATACAAAGCTTTTGAGCAAAAGAGACATGAATTGATTGCATCTCATGCTGAATTAGATGAAAATGGACAAGTGATCGTTTATTCACAACCTGATGGAAAAGGAAGTGTTACAAATGATGGTTATGGCTACCCAAACATTGTAAAAGAGAAAAAGAAGTACGAAAAACAATTGACTGAATTGCAAGAAGAAAACAAAGAGGTAGTTGAAGCAGAAATTAAAAAACAATCCGATTTTGTGGAAACCCTTGATCAGGAAATAGATCCTGCCATTGAATTCAGCTCAATTCCTTTCGATGCTGTACCAGAAATCGAATACGAAGAAATGAAAGTCTTAATGCCTTTCATCGAAAAGTAAAAACAAACTAATGTGTTAACAACTAACACAACTTTACTATCCCTTAAATGAAGAAATGAATATCCGGATCTGAAATTTGATATTACTTTTTCTTCTTTTCCCCAACAAGAAAGTAATACCATCTCATAAACCTCTAACAAGGGATACAACTCAAACAAACAAAATAGCATACCCTTAATTTTCAATAAATAAAATTGAAAATTGGCGGACCGACAGAACTGTATGCTGGCGGCCTGCCCGGGGTATCCTATGCTATAATTTGAAACATCAAATACTGCTTTTACATTGATCCTCAGCAGTATTTAATAAACAAATATCAATATGATACATGAAAAAGATATATTTGACGATTTAGGTCCAGGAGGAGAACCTGAAAGACTTGAACCTGAATCAGGTAAACAACACAGTTCGTTCATGATTACCGGTCGCGTGTTCGATCATTCCACTTCAGGCTTGGGCAAAGGCTTGTATGTGTATGCCTATCAACACGATTCAGATAAAAAATTAATCTACAGAAAAAAAAACTGCCTGTAGAGCTGATGGTAGCTTTAGCATTCAGTTTCTTGCAAGCGAACTGATTATTAATAACAATCCAGACATCAACAATCCTGTTGAACTTTTCGTTTACCAGGGAGGCACACAACTTGGCCTGGTAGGTAATGGTAATGTAGAAATTAGAACCATACAACCCCTTTATCTAAAGAATCTGTTTATTGCTTCAAGATCATCTGTAAGTGGTGTTGTTAAGCGCCAGAACTATGTGAATGCAGCAGGCTGCCTGATTGAATTATACAGAGATGCTGACAACGACAGCTCTACTGCTACTTTAATTGATGGAGCAAAAGCTTTTACCAACATTAATGGAGAATATAAAATTCCTTATTATGGCAATGAAAAAAATGCTTTACGATTAAAATTCTATAATAATGAGGATGTTTTATCGGAATTCGCAAGTACCAATCCTTCTATTTTAGGCGATACCGCAAATGAAATTACGACAGAAGTAGTTAACGCAAGCGGCAATTACTCCGAAGGTGAGTGGTTCGAAGTAATCACAGAGACAAATCGTAAAATTTACGAATACGTTTCGAATACTTCTGAAAGTGGTAAGGTAAACGCAAGCTTGGTTTCATGGGTTGATGAAAGTACACCATTTGAAAAACTTTTTTATCGCCGTGTACTTAATGAGGATAATAATAAATATTACCGGGTACTCGATAAGAAAGTAGTTTACTATTCCGATGGAAAAGCCAGGGAAACCTATACCCGCATTCCGGAAAATGTTACTTCCGGACAGCTTATCTTGCACAATCATTATATCGAAACCTACAATTCCTACTGGTCTCCACAATTGGTAACAAGCAATCAAGAAGAGGAAATTAATTACTTATTTGAAAACAATACTCTGGACGAATACTCTCGAATAATTAATCGTGAGGAAGAATTAATTTCTGCAAGCAATACAGCAGACAGCACTACACCTGCTCGTAGCTTGATTAAAGGATACAGTGCAGAAGAGACTCCATTTGTAGCCTCACTAATTGGTGTAAGCGAAGAGGATGTGCAGAATCTAAGCCAGGCACGCGATTTTAAAAGTCAGATGAGATTGGAAGATCACGAAGCAATTCTGTTTGGACTGGTTAACAAGGGGGTAAAATTAGATGTTGCAGTTTTCTTTAGCATGTCTGACAATACTTTACGTGCAAAAATTCAGGAAGCCATTGATGATCGTACAATTCCAACAAAGGACATTACAAAAGCTCTGGAAGACATTAGAACCAAGCTACTTGATGTGGTAAGCAAAGAGTTTACCGAGGTGTTCACAGGCATTGAAAGTGATGCTGTAAAAGCAGTTATGGCTGATGCTACAAAGAAAGATGCCTTCATCAAAACAATGGCCCAATTCTCTTATGAGAATACTGATTTAACAGAGGAATTGGAGGGTGATTTTTGGCTGGCATTGCCTTTTGATGTGAATGAAGAAGTACAATTGAAGCTTGCCATTCAATACAGCGAGGTTTGCAATGCCAATGAGAAATTTGTAAACCGATTTTTGGATGCAGGATCTCTAAAGCCATTCAGCGAGTTGTTAAAAATGAACAGAACTGACATTATTGCTAAAATTAATGAGGATGCATCGACTATTCTGGCTTCTGATGATATGCCAGAAGGAATAACAACAGCAGAAGCTTACGCTAATTTTATTTACAATCAGATTGAGGATAAATTTGCTACTGAATCTCTTCTTTTTGATTTGGCACAACCGAATGTAGATTTCGCAATTGAAGGAGAGACCAATTTAACAACAATGTTCAATGCCTTAAGAGTCAAATTAATTGATGAAAGCATGAGTAGCAGCGCTCATTTCTATGGCATTGTTGATTCTGCCGGTTCCACATTTGACATTGAAAAAGGACCTGTTCGTGATTTCCTTAAAACCACCACAGTAGATAATGCTCTAAGTACATTCTATTCAAGTTTAGGAGCATACACTAAAGAAGACTTTATTAACTTCTTGACTACTATTCAGCGTGTGTACAGCATTACGTCTGAAGGTAAGTATGATACCATTAAGGCTTTAATCGATAATGCTTACCTATCGGCTTACGACATCGTAAAAGCTGGCAGAAAAAATTTCATCAATAAAATGAATGCTATTTTAGAGGATGAAGTATGCCTTAAATTATACAGAACTGCCGAGTACAAAGTAAATAAAGCACTTGCCATTTTAAACAAATATTCAGGAAGCGCCAATTCGGGAATGCCTGTTATAGTTAAAGACAAGAAACTTTCAGGCGACAATAAAAGTGAGATTCAATTGTTGAGCTTGCCTGAAATGTCAATTCTTTTTGGTGATCAGGATGTAACGAATACTAAACATGGTGAATCAGTATTAGGACCGGCTGCTTATTTAGTAGATGTACTAAATGTATTGAAACAATTCAAAGTAAGTGATACCGAGAATGAAATCACTTTATACGACAAGCTGATTAAACGTCGCCCGGATATTGCGGAAATTCCATTGAACTGCACCAATGCATTAACTCCTTTGCCATACATCGATTTGGTAATGGAAATATTGGAAAATGCAATCTATCATCATGAAAATGGAAATTATTCAATTGATAAATGGGACACCACAAAAACCGCAGAACAGCTAAAAACCGATCCTGAATACACACAATATTCCGTGTATGATAAAATCAAGAAAAACACCATTACTTCATGGCTGTCGAAACCTTTCGATTTGTTTAGTGAAGAGCTAAAGTTGTTTGGCAAAGCCTTGGGAATTAATAGAACCAAACTGGCCGAACCATACTACAAGATGGTTGAAAATGCGGTAAATCCATATTTCGACGTTTTGGGAATGACCAGTGAAGAACAGGTACTTTTCCCTGAAAACCCAACAAATACAAACACTGTACTTGACTTTGTTTTCGATTCTGTTTTTGGTGTAACCCCTAATCCTGCACCTACTAAATTACCTGTAAAAGGATTTATTGAAAAGTCAGTCATGACACTTGATGAATTCAATACCTTGATTGACTCCTACTACGTAAATCCATACGTAACAGATGGTGAAAACTATCAACGCTTTACCATCCACTACAGTGGAAAACAGGAATTGAGTACAGCTTTTCTTGATTTTGGCTCAACAGACAGGCTGAAGGCATTCTTAATGCGCATGTTCCAATTCCGCCGATTGATGATACTTACCGAATGGTCGACTCCTGTATTGGATGCAATTTTACTATTGGATCCGGCATACAAAGCCTACTACAAAACCATTAACAGCAACAACCAACTGATTACTTTCGCAGAAGTAGAAAGAATTGGTTATGCAAAAATGAAACAGGAATATCTTGGATTGTCCGACAATCAGGTTGCATGTATATTTGGTAAGGCTGTTGTATTGGAATACAATAAAACCACATCTTTCATCAACCAAAACTTTATTGACAATAATCTGCCAAAAGAGCATAAAGAAACATTAACAGAATGGTTAACCATTGGTAATGAAAGCGGAGTCCCTTTAAATGCTGCAGCTTACAATTCAGAAGGTGAAGCCCATGTATTTATGGAGTATCTACAGGAAGCAATGAACCTAACTGATGAAGAGCTATTGGCCCTTTCAAGCTTCTTGGAGCAAAATACTGACAAAAAGCCAAAATTAACTGCAAGAGGTGTTCAAAATATGATCACAGCTTGGCAGTTAGCCGAAGGCTATGGTTTAAAAATTGAGGAATTCCTAGCATACTGCAAACTCATTCAATTTGATGTTACAACAGCTTTGGTTGACAGTGTAGAAACACTAAGCAATGTTCAAAAAACCGTAATTGCTAATCAAACGAATGTAATGGAATTATTGTTCCTCTTGCAACATCACGGAAGTGCAGAAGAGTTAGAGGAATTTGAGAAGAGAGCAAAGAAAATTGTTGCTAATATTCTTGATAAAAAAGACGAGTTTTCTCCTGTTTTAGAGGAAGACCAGCAAATGAGCCAGGAACAGAAAGATGCTTTGGCCCTTGCACTGCAACCAGTCATTGAAGAACAATTGAATATTACCACAAAATTGGAATTACCATTCGTTTCAAAGGTATTGGAACAAAAATCCATTGATGGTAAGGATCTTGCCAACTATACTGCAGATCCGGGAACTGATGAGACTTCCGTTGTAGAAACCAAGTTGCTTACTGCTATCAAGTCTTGCCTGAAAAGTTTATCTCTTTCTGAGGAAATGAACATCAATCTGGAAGATTTGACTCACATAGATAGCAGTCCTGTAAACATCTTCAACTTGCCTATGGATTCTGAGCAGGCAGTTTCCTATGAAGATTTCGCAAAACTTGCTGCGGTTTGCCAGGCCAAGCAATTTCTTTTGGATGGGAAGAATGGATTTGACTTTTACAATCAAATTCTTTCAACTGATAAAGCGAACCTTGCTCTTTCAAATTATATCGACTGGCATGCTATTCTAACAGACTGGCAACACAATGACGAGTTGGAAACCAACAAGTACAACAGCAACCTGAAATGGTTCCTTCAAGCGGGAGAAATAAATCAGTTTTTAAACAGATATGGCATTCAATCTGCCGATGCACTGAAACTGATTAAATGGAACTGGACCGATCTTGCGGAAGCAGAACAATCAGTTAAAAGCATTGCCAAACTTGCACAGGAAAAAGCCAATGCTGCCGTTTACAAGGCAGAAATGAGCGCAGGACGCAACCAGCTTAGAATGAAGCAGCGAGATGCATTGGTACACTACCTGTTTGAGAAAAAGAGTGAACAGTTTACAGATATCTACGATCTGTATTCCTACTTCATGATTGATACTCAAATGACACCAGCTGTTGCAAGCAGCCGTATTCTTCAGGCAACATTAACAGTGCAGTCCTTTATTCAACGTATTCAACTGGGACTTGAAACCGACATTGCATTCACCAAAGAAGATGCTAAGAAATGGGAATGGATGAGTTTGTATCGTGTGTGGGAAGCCAATCGTAAAATCTTCCTTTACCCTGAAAACTGGCTGGAACCTGAGTTGCGCGACAATAAAACTCCATTCTTTAAAGATTTGGAAAAAGATCTTACCGGTAAAGAAATTACCAAAGAAACGGTTAACGATTCCTACATGGATTACATCTCCAAGTTTGAACAAGTAGCCAATATTGAAATCTGCCAGTTGTACAACGAAGAGCACAATAATTTCTCGGTATTACATGTAATTGGCCGTTCACGATTCGAACCTCGCGAGTATTTCTATCGCAAACTGGTAAATGAATCCTACTGGACGCCATGGGAGAAAATGGGAATTGAGATCAATTCTGAACACATAGCTCCTGCCATTATTAAAGATCGTTTGGTAGCTTTCTGGCTGGAATGTACTGATGTAGCCAAGGAACCTAGCGATGATGATTTATCTGTAAAAAATCCATCGGAAGGATCAACCATTACTCCAAAACGTGCACAAAAGCAGTTGGAGATGAAGCTTTGCTGGAGTGAACTTATCGACAACAAATGGACTCGCAAGCGTACTTGTGAAGACAAAGTATTGGTTGACAATTCAGGAACAGATCAGAAATATGATTACCGCCTGGTTTATGACAACAGCGATAGCAAGTACTTACACATTTTGAATGATCCAAAAACTTTCTTAGGCGAAAACAAAGGTCATAGCTTCTCGGTGGAATGTTTCAATCATATTCACCTTACAAAGCAAGGAAGCTTCACAGGCAAGGACTATGTAATGCCACAAGGCATGAGTACCTATGGGCAAAAAGCGCAGATGAAGAATTCCAAGAAATGGTTGTCATTACCGGTAGCTGCCACCAATGGTATTGCCTATACCAACAATGTAGTTGAAAACATTAAAGGACGCACCCGTTTGGTTTATCCTCATCAATACAAGCATTTCATCAGCAACGCTCCTTTTGTTGTAGAAACCAACCTACAATCAGTGGTATTCATTCCAAGAGTTAAAGCAGAACGAAGCTCAGTCCTTTTGAAAAAAGTGATTCGATACACCTATACAGAACCTAAATTCAGACCAATCAGAAGGTACTATCACCCTGAGTATTCATGTCGTAACTACGAAGACAGGTATTATCGTGAAGACAGATACTATCGTGAAGAGAGAAATCATGACAGGTGGAGAAGAGATGAGCGTTGTGACTACAGAATGCCTCACTACTTCACCCATGAGCATGAGTTCATGTGCGTAATTAAAGAACCACAAATTAATAAGGAAGTTATTTATGAACCAGTGAATGCTGATCTGCTAATGGCAGAACCATTAACCTTCAAGCCTGAGATGATTGCCGGACTGTCTTATCATCCATACATGGAGAGCTTACGCTCCAATCTACAACGATATGGTATTGATGGAATTCTTGATCCTTTGGGCATTGAAGATGAAAATCACCAGCTATTGCCACAGCAAGCCAATACAGATCTTTTAAAAGATTTTGAATTGAACAACGAAGTGGTGAAAAATACACTGGAAGTTACAGAACCTGAAGACAACAAGAAGTACATCGCAGAGAAATTCGAATATGATTTAGCTGGCGCCTACTCTATTTACAATTGGGAACTGTTTTTCCATATTCCATTCCTGTTGGCAAACCGTTTCTTGATTGAAGGCAATTATGAAGAAGCATTAAGATGGATGCATTACATTTTTGACCCACGAGAAACTGAAGGTGAAGATGCTTCCAGATACTGGAAATTTAAACCATTTGCCGATTACAATGCTACAACTGGTATTGAAGACCTCTTGTTCGATTTGAACATGAAAGAAGATCAGGACCCTTCGAATATAGAGTTGAACAAGCAGATTGAAATGTGGAGCAGCGATCCGTTTAAACCTCACAATGTAGCTCAGATGCGACCTGGTGCTTATATGAAAGCCGTAATCATGCGTTACCTGGATATTATTATTGCTCACGGCGATAACCAGTTCCGCATTGATACCACGGAATCCATCAACGAAGCCATGCAGTATTATATGATTGCAGCCCAGTTATTAGGTCGTAAACCTGAAGTTCTTGAAACGGAAATTTTGGTACCTAAAACCTATGGTGAAATGAACAGCGATGGCATGGGCAATGCCATTGAGTACTTTGAGGAAGGATTGATTAAGCCAGAAAATGCAGCCTACTTTGAAAAGTACGTAGAGTCGAATGAGTTGGAAATTGCTTCGAAACCATTTAGCAAAGAGAAGGATCAAAAAGGAATGCTAACCGATGTATACGGAGCAATGGAACACGATGGTAATGTGGCCAAGCTTTACTTTGGCATTCCAAAGAATGACAAAATGCTTGCCTACTGGGATCGAGTAGCCGACAGATTATTCAAGATTCGTCATAGCCTGAATATTGATGGAATTAAGCGAACCGTTGCCTTGTTTGCTCCTCCAATCGATCCGGCATTATTAATCCGTGCACGCATGGCAGGCATTAAAATTGGTGAACTTCTGAATCCAGCAAAGCAACTCAACTGATTACCGATTCCAAACTCTATTGCAACGTGCGTTGGAAATTTGTGGAGAAGTAAAATCATTGGGATCACAATTGTTATCGGCTCTCGAAAAAGGAGAAACGGAAAAGATTAGCGTACTTCGTACTCAGCACGAAAACAAACTGATTGATGAGATTACAAGTATCAAGACCAAGAGTGTAGAAGAATCCGAAGAGGCCATTGAACAACTGAAATTGCAGCAGGAAAATACCCAGTTTAGGGAAAAATACTATCGCAAGAAGAAAAAGATTAGTGGTAAAGAGCAGCAGCAGTTGAATTATATGGATGCTGGAATGGTTTTACAAACTGCATCTCAAGCTCTTCAGATGTCAGCAGGTGCTGTAAGTGCTATTCCAGACATAACATTTGGTGGATCTGGTTTCGGAGGATCCCCTCATTGGGTAGTAAAAATTGGAGGAGAAAAAGCATCTAAACCTCTTCATTATTGGTCTTCTGCTTTAAGCATGTTAGGTTCCATTTCTAGCCACATGGGTACTCGTACAGGTCTTATCGCCGGCTACGAACGCCGTAAGCAAGACTGGAATTTCCAGGCTGATATGGCAAAGCGCGAATTGGAGCAATTGAAACAACAAGAGTTATCGGCTGAAATTCGAAAGGCAATTGCCATTAAAGATTTGGAAAATCATGAGCTACAGGTAAAGCAAAATCAAGAATATTTTGATGTATTGAGCAACAAATTCACCAATAAGGATTTGTATTTCAGAATGGCAGATGCTATTACAGCTGTATATCGCGATGCCTTTAACCTGGCATTCGAAATGGCCAAGCAGGCAGAAGGAGCTTACCATTACGAGCTGACTCCTGACAAAGTAAGACAGCCATTAACCAATAACTTCTTTAATGCACAAGATAAAGGCTTACTTGCTGGTGAAAAATTGTATACCGAGCTTAAGAAAATGGAGCCGATTACCTGGCCAATAACAAGCGCAAGTATGAATTGACCAAGCATGTATCACTAGCCATGTTGGATCCACAACAAATTTTGGATTTGAGAAGCAGTGGAACCTGTCAGATTGTAATTCCTGAAGTACTTTACGATTTAGATCATCCAGGACATGTAAAACGCCGAATCAAAAGCGTATCCTTAAGCATTCCTTGTGTGGCTGGGGCTTACACTTCCATATCCGCGAATTTAAGCATTGCCGATCAGAATGTGAAAGTGAAGAACATGGCAACCAGCAGCGCAGTTAGCGATAGCGGATTGTTTGAGTTGAATTTCAACGATGCCCGATACCTGCCATTTGAAGGTGCCGATGCAGCCAACGTTTGGAACCTATCCTTGCCTACTGCCATGCGTCAGTTTGACTACAGTAGCATTAACGATGTTATTATGCATATCAATTATACTGCTGAAGAAGGATCTGCGCAAGATAAAACCAATGCAGAAAACAATCTGATTACCAGCTTAAATCAGCTTACCGAAGGCAACAGCCTGGCTTCTATGTTCAGTCTGAAAGCACAATACCCTGAAGCTTGGGCTAAAGTAGGAAGTGAGAATGTAAGCATTGAGATTAAGAGGTCGCAATTGCCATTCTACTTACAAGGAAAAACCATTGAAGTTGAAGCTGTACAAGGCATCAAATTGAAAGGTGAAACTCAGGATGATCCTATCATTCTAACAACAAGTGGTTTAAACAGCAGCAATGAATTGGCTGATAAGGTAACTGTAGACATATCAAGCAATGCGAACATTCCTGTAAGCGATGACTTTATGATTGTTATGAAATATACCATTTCATAGGGTAAGAATTCATTCTAGCAGCGGAATTTGAACTTCTCATTTTTGAATCAAATCATGCTGTAAGAAGTGTTTCCTTCCGGAAGTCCCGTCACCTAATTATACCGATAAATAATAATTGGTCTTACGAATCGCAAGGGCAACCTGCCCTTGCAACGGGACTTCCTTTTCTATGATAAAGCAGCTTGAAGCTGTCTATTCATTACTCATTATTAACTGATAATTATTATTCTCATGAACTTCAATCAATCGGAACAATCCGAACAACATAGCAATTCTCAAACATCAGCATTACCACAATCAAATATAAAACCGATTGGGCAGGCCGCTGATGCTGAGAAAAATGATGGGGCTCAAAAAGGGCCTCAATCTTTGATTAACCTCCCCAAGGGAGGTGGTGCAATTCAAGGGATTGGCGAAAAGTTCGAAACCAATCCGGTAACCGGAACCTTCTCGATGAGCGCTCCCCTGTCCATTAGTCCCGGACGAAATGGCTTTACCCCACAACTGGGATTATCCTACAATTCGGGTGGTGGAAATTCCGCTTTTGGTTTGGGCTGGAGTGTTGGCATTCCTAACATTACTCGCAAAACTGACAAAGGCTTGCCTCAATACGATGACAACAACGAATCGGATACCTTCATTCTTTCAGGAGCCGAAGATTTGGTGCCTGTTGATGAAGCAACACAAAGCCAGGGTGATTATGTGATTAAACGCTACAGACCTCGTACCGAAGGTTTGTTTGCCCAAATAGAACAATGGCGCAACACCACAAATGGCGAAGTACACTGGCGCACCATCTCCAAAGAAAATCTTACATCCATATATGGAAAAGATGCATCTGCCAGAATTGCCCATCCCAATGATTCCACAAAAGTGTTTAGCTGGTATCTGCAAGAATCTTACGACGCATTGGGGAACCTGATGCGATATACCTACCTGAAGGAAAACAGCGACAATATTTCACCTGATGTATACGAAAAACATCGTCTGGCAAACAACAAGGCCTTTACCAACATCTATCCCAACCAGGTGCTATATGGCAACACCAATATGTACGACCCTGTTGATGGAAATTATGCAGGCAATTGGCTTTTTACACTAGCATTCGACTATGGCAACTACAGCACTTACAACAGCAATGGAAGTACTGTGACACCAACGGCAAGCTGGAACAAGCGTCAGGACCCTTTTTCTGTGTACCGGGCAGGATTCGAAATGCGTACCTATCGTTTGTGCGAACGTGTCCTCATGTTTCATCATTTCACAAACGACCTGGGAGCCAATGCCCAATTGGTAAAATCTACCAAACTACAGTACAACAAGGATGAACACATGGCACAACTCATGCAGGTGGAACATGTTGCTCACGATGGCGCACAAACTGCATCAATGCCTCCTTTAAGTTTTACCTATAGCAAAGCACAGGTAAGCGACAAATTGCATAGCGTTAAGCAAGATGTGATGGACAATCTACAATGCTTTGGCAACATCAGGTTGGCAATGGGCCGATTTGCATGGCGAAGGCATCAGTTCTTTGCTAAAAACCAAAAACGAGGCCTGGTATTACAAACCAAACCTGGGTGACGCTCGCTGGACCGACAGCACCGAAACCATAACCGATCCAACTCCTGTTTTTGGAGAAGTACAACAACTTGATTTGAAACCCAATGTAAAACAAGCACGCGCAGCTTCTTTTTATCTGGGTGATGTAGACAGTGATTCGCAAGCCGAAATGGTTGTTCACGCTCCCGGCATTCATGGATATTACAGCTATGAAGATGGTGAGTGGCAAAATTTCCAGTCATTCAATAACATGCCCAATGTGGACATGAACCATCCAGATGTGAAACAAATCGACCTCTCGGGCGATGGTTTGGGCGACTTGCTAATTAGTCGTGGCAATTACTTCGAACTCTACCTTTCAGCAGGGAAAGAAGGATACAAAGGCTATCGTAAAATAGATATGGGTCATGATGATGATTTGGCACCCGTTATACTCTTCTCCGATGCCAAAAATTCCGTTTACCTGGCTGACATGACAGGCGATGGCTTGAGCGACATTGTGCGCATTACACACCATTCGGTTTGCTACTGGCCAAACATGGGTTATGGTCGTTTTGGCGAAAAAGTGTTAATGGCCAATCCGCCATTATTGGATTCGCCCGATCGTTTTAACCCATCGCGAGTACTTTTAACGGATGTGGATGGCACGGGCACAACCGATATCATCTATTTAAATGCCTCACAAGTTGCCTACTATAAAAACCAGGCTGGTAACTCCTGGAACAATGCTAACTTTATCAGCGCTTTCCCGGCTGTTGATAATTTATCACAGGTATCGGTAAGCGATCTAATGGGAAATGGTACGTCCTGTTTGGTTTGGGCTTCCCCATTACCACACCACCAGCATCACTTGCTTTTTGTGGAACTTACATCAGGCATTAAGCCCTATTTGTTAACGGCTTTCGAAAACAATATGGGCCGCAAGGTGAATTTGCAATATGCTCCCTCTACCAAATTTTACATGCAGGATAAATTGGCTGGCAAGCCATGGATCACCCGTCTCCCCTTCCCTGTTCAGGTACTGGAACGCGTAGAAGATCTTGAGCAGGTAAGCAATACCAAACTGGTAAGTCGATATGCTTACCACCACGGACATTACGATGTATACGAGCGAGAATTCCGGGGTTTTGGTATGGTAGAACAATGGGATACCGAAGACCTTGTAGATTCTACTGACGGGTATCAAGATCCTGTATACACCAAAAGCTGGTTTCACAATGGCATTTACAAAAACAGAGAGGCAATTTCTTCTCAATTTGCACAGGAATATTTTAAGGGCGACAGCCAGGCCTGGACACTTCCCGATTCTGTTTTGCCTTCAGGTTTAAGTCACGAAGAAGAACGTGAAGCATGTCGTGCACTGCGTGGACAATTGTTACGTTCCGAGATTTATGCCAAGGATGGATCAGGCAAAGAAGACCTTCCTTACATGGTGGAAGAAAAAAACATGAGAGTAAAACTCTTGCAAGCCAAGGGTCAAAACAAACATGCCGTGTTTTTGCCGATCAACAACGAGGCCATCTCTTACCATTACGAAAGAGATGCAAATGATCCAAGAATTGCCCATACGCTAACTTTAAACACCGATGATTACGGGAATGTATTGGATGCTTTTAGCATTGCTTATCCTCGTCGTTCTGCTTTGGCTACCAACGAACAGAAAAGTTTAAACGTGGTTTGTACACAAAACGCTTACATCAACCGTTCCGAAAGCAATCTGCAAATGATTGGGATTGCTTACGAAAGCAAACAACTGGAATTTACAGGCTTGGTGCATACCGGAATTCCTTTCAATAAGGAAAGCTTACAGGCTGCTTTGGATTATGCCAACGAAATTGATTTCTCTGCAACTCCATCAAGTGGATTGGAGATGCGCTGTTTTCAACACCAGAAATCATTCTTCTACGATGAGGCTTTAACAGGAAGCTTGCCACTAGGCGAAATTGCATCTCACGCCTTGCCTTACAAATCTCTTAGCGCTGATTTAACCGAAGATGTAATCAACAGCATCGATCCTTCGGGCGAGAAATACAGCATAGAACGTTTGTCAAACGAGGCGGCTTACGTGTTTGAACCGGGAACCGGTGACCAGCCTGGTACTTGGTGGATTCCATCGGAAGTAGTCAGCTTTAACAAACTGGCTTTCTACCTGCCAGGCATGCAGACCGATGCTTTTGGGAACAAAACCCACATGACATACGATACCTATCAATTGATGCTGACCGAAACCACCGATGCTCTGGGTTTTAAAAACACAGCCGAGGTAGACTATCGCGTATTGCAGGTAAAAAAACTGACCGATCCCAATGGAAATGGACAGGAACTGGCTTTTGATACCCGTGGAATGGTTAAGGCAGTGGCATTATTTGGCTCCAACGGTGAAGGCGATACCCTTGCTGACCCAAGCATGAAATACAGCTACAATTTGAATGCCTGGACAAGCAATAGAAAACCCATTCAGGGACATGTAGAAATGCGAGTTGAACATGGTGCAGGCAATACCAATTGGGTGGAAAGTTATGAATACACCGGAGGATGGGGAAACTTGGTAATGACCAAGGTACAGGCCGAAGATGGTGAAGCCATGCAGGTAATTTATGGCTATGTACAAAAAGTACAGACAACAAATCGTTGGGTAGGTACCGGACGTACGGTTTACAACAACAAAGGAGAGGTGGTAAGGCAGTATGAGCCCTACTTTAGTACCACACACGAATACGAAGATGAATTGGTATTGGTGCAACACGGTGTAAGCCCTAAGCTATTTTACGATCCTATCGGACGTAACATTCGAACCGACCTTCCGGATGGTACATTTACCAAAGTAGAGTTTACACCATGGGAACAGCGCAATTACGATCAGAATGACACCGTATTGGAGAGCCAATGGTACATTACCAATAACATCCCAGGCATGGGAGGAGGTGGTGATATAGGTAATTGGTGGGATGATCTATTTGGAGGAGGAGGTGATCCTTTTGATCCAAATGATCCATACAATCCCTATGATCCATACGACCCAACTGATCCTACAGAGTCGTCAAAAGAAAGAGCTGCAAGGCTCACAGAATCACATGCCAATACCCCACAAGTGCGTTATTTCGACAATATGGGCCGTGAGTACATGGTGGAAGACGACAATGGCAGCGATGGCAAATACCGAGTGCATACCAAGCTTGATATTGCAGGTCGACCAATAGAAGTCACCGATGCCAAAAACAGGCTGATGACCACCAATACCTTTGCCATGCAACAAGCCTTGCAAGTGCACAATATCGACTCGGGAACACACACAATGCTGAACGATGCAGGTGGGCAGCCACTATACCTATGGGACAGCTCTGCGCTGCCGCACGAATCCTTTCGTGTGATTTATACCTACGATGCCCTGCGACGCCCATTAGCTACTTACTTAAAAGAAGAAAACAATACTGAAATAAAAGTACAAGAACAGGTTTATGGTACCTCAGATTTTCTGAACAACATCGGGCAGTTGGAATTTCAGTACGACCAAAGTGGCCGCACACAAATGGTAAGCTACGACTTTAAAGGAAATCCTGAAATGACAGGGAAAACTTTTTACGTCGATTACCAAGGCTACAGAAATCTGGACAACAACCCAGGCTTTATGGCAACAACCTACACCAGCGAAATGAGTGTGGATGCTCTTAATCGCCCGGTGAGCAAAATCCTGCCTGATGGCTCGGTGGAAACCTACCAGTACAACAAGGCTGGATTGCTGGAAAGCATGAGCTCCGGCGGAAAAGCCTACATCAACAACATCAATTACAATGAGAAAGGACAGCGCACAGATATCTATTATGCCAATGGCAGTAAAACCAAATATGAATACGATGCAAAAACCTTCCGCTTAACGCGATTGCTAACCACTCGAAATACAGGGCAGGATATCCTTCAAGACTTGAATTATACCTACGACCCTGTAGGCAATATTGTAGAACAGGTTGACAAGGCACAGCAAACTTTCTATTACAGCAACTCTGTAATTGAACCCAAAGGACAATACGAGTACGATGCCCTGTACCGTTTGACAAAAGCCACTGGACGTGAATTGAACAGTTTGGCAATGCCAACGCATAGCGATTTTGCCAACAACATTGGCCTGCCCAACACGGCTGCCAATGCCATGCAAAATTACACCCACAACTATAGCTACGACCAACTGGGGAACATGCAAAGCGTAAATGCCGAAGGCAGTTGGACTCGCAACTACTTTTACAACACTCACAACAATTACCTTTTGGGACATACTGATGGAGTGACGGAGTACACCTACGATGCCCACGGCAATATGCTAAGCATGCCACACCTGCAAGCCATGCATTGGGATTACAACGATTGGTTGACCCAGGTAGAACTGGATGCCAATGGCAGCAAAGCCTTTTATGTGTACAATGCAGGAGGAGAACGTGTGCGAAAAGTAGTAATAAAAGGCAATATTCGAGAAGAGCGATATTATTTTGGTGATTTCGAAATATATCATAAATTTGTTAACGATTCACTGGTAACAGAGCGCACAACGGTTAATATCTCCGACGATAAAAAGAAGATAGCAACTGCCGAAACGCTCACCATCAATCAAGGTTCTTTGACAGTTAATCCTGTAGCAGTAATTCGCTACCAGTACGACAACCATTTAGGTTCTGCCTCATTGGAGTTAGACGAAAGTGCCGATATCATTTCTTATGAGGAGTACCATCCTTTTGGAACAACTTCATATCGTTCGGGAAGAACAGAAACTGAAACTTCCTTAAAAAGATACAAATATGTAGGCAAGGAAAGAGATGAGGAAACCGGGCTTTATTACTATGGCTTCCGTTACTATGCCGCCTGGGTTTGTAGGTTTGTTTCGGTGGACCCATTGCAGTTTGAGTATCCGCATTATACGCCATTCCAATATGCCGGGAATAAACCGATTTCTTATATTGATTTGGATGGGTTAGAGGAAGCCAAGTTAGAATATAACAGTTCAGAAATTAAGCAATTCAGAGATAGTTTAAGAACAGAACGAACAAGAGATTCCACTCTTCAAAAAATAATTAAAAGGCATTCTGTTAATATTGGTATAAACAAAACAAAAGACTTCGTTCAATCCCAATTGGACAAGAAGGCTGCCAAAAAGTTACAGGATAATATTAAAACTGGAAAACTTGTAAATAACTTCGGAAATACAGAGTATTCGTGGGGGAAAGTAAAAAGACCAAAAGATGCTTTGATGAGAGGTGCCAGCGAATGGAAAGATGTTGAGTACTCATATGCAAGAGGTAAAGTTACTACAAGAGGAATGGGACACATGACTAAAGATATAAGGAGGCTAAAGTTAATCTCAAAGAGTATAGGTGAAATATTTGGACCAATTATGGATTTAGTTGAAATGGGAAAAGCTTTGAGAAATGATGATGTTCCTTTCTCTATTGTAAATCCTTTTTCTTTTGTTTTAGATGATTATCTCAATGATCTTGATCAAGAATTGTTGGAAATGACATTTTCCGAAGGATATGATGCTGTTAAAACAATGATGGATAATAGTAGAACATATGAAGAATATTTTGAAAATAAGTCTTTTATTTATCTTAAAGATGAAGATATGATTAAACTTATGAATGGAGAATTAAATAAGGCTAGTCAGCTACCTGATGATTATGTTTTTGAAGATAATAATCCATGGGCTATATTGATTGAATGGAAGCATTCTGGAATTGAGCCTATAGCAGCATATAATATTGAAACAAAATGAAAAAAATAATACTAGGATTATTGATGATATTAATGTGTTCAAACGCAAACTGTACTGAACACAAGGAGCAAATCCAAAAATTGATTAATACACAAAATTATTCTACAGCACTACAAAAAATAGATTCATTAATACAATTAAAAGGAGATAAGTTGTGGCATTACGAATTTAAAGGATCTATTTTCGTTCAATTAGAAAATTATGAAAAAGCAATAATTTGCTTTAGGAAAGCTAGAAAGTTAGGAGCAGATAAATTTATTTCTTTGATTAACATTGGAGATGCTTTATTCAAAAATGGTCAGTATGAAAAAGCTTTTGACTATTTTCTTTTAGCATCAACCATTAATTCAAATAACTTCACAGTTAATTTTAATATGGGATTATGTCATTATTACTTCAATGAGATTGACGATGCTTTGAAATACTTCAATAGAGCTAAGGATATTAATCCTGATGATTACCTTACATATGTTATGCTAGCAGAAATATATAATATTAAAAACAACTTCGAATTGGCGTTATATAATGTGAATACTTCTATAAAATTAAATCCAGACTATGATTATGCGTATTTTGTTAAAGGGCTATCTTATTATGGAATGAAGGATTATAAAAAATCTTTTAAATTTCACACAAAAGCCATTCAATTAAACCCTTTGGATGTGCAATACTATTGTAAAAGAGGACTTAGCTATTATATGAATGATGATTATGATAAAGCTCTAGTTGATTTCTCGAAAGCTATTGAAATGGATAATTCTTGTTGTGAGGCATATATCGGTAGTGCTTATACTCATCAAAAATTAGGAAATGACTCTCTTTATCAGGTTTACTTTTTTAAAAACAGTGAATGTCTAAATGAACCGTAGTTAATCAGAGCCCCTTGATAGTCCGAGCATGCACTAACTGATGGTGCGAGTGTTCCACTCGTATCTATTTTCAAAGAAAATAATGTAAACACAACCCACTTGCAGTAATGTGAGTGGGTTTTTGTGTCTTAAAACTTTCCCTTCTCAAAATATATCATAAATTTGTTAACGGTGTACTGGAAACCGAACGAACAACTGTTCACATTTCTGATGATAAGGCTAAAATTGCCACAGTTGACAAAAAGACAGTAGACCAAAGTTCTTTGATAGAAAATCCAACTGCTGTAGTTCGATATCAATTGGATAATCACCTTGGCTCTGCAAGCCTGGAATTAGACGAAGCTGCTGATATTATCTCCTACGAGGAGTACCATCCTTTTGGAACTACCTCTTACCGAAATGGCCGCAGCGAGACCGAAACCTCTCAAAAAAGATACAAATACGTAGGCAAAGAAAGAGATGAGGAAACCGGGCTTTACTATTATGGCTTCCGTTACTATGCCGCCTGGATATGCAGGTTTGTGAGTGTGGATCCTTTGCAGTTTGAGTATCCTTATTATACACCTTTCCAGTATGCCGGGAACAAACCGGTTTCTTATATTGATTTGGATGGGTTAGAGGAGATAAAGTATGATATTAACTCAGATAGGTATTATGATACTCGTTTCCCTAATAGTGTTAGTTGTTTGGTTACTAATGAATATAGTTTAACAGGTCGACCCATAAATACAGGGAAATATGAGTCACATGAAATTCCAGGGTTAATTAAATATGGGATGCCAGCACTAATTGCAGCTCCATTATTTGTTATGGCAGCTCCTGCAATTGCATCTGAAGTTTC
The DNA here is from genome assembly GCF_001310955.1 of Marinifilum fragile JCM 15579. GTDB lineage: Bacteria > Bacteroidota > Bacteroidia > Bacteroidales > Marinifilaceae > Marinifilum > Marinifilum fragile. The sequence continues at coordinate 166,383 of NZ_BAZX01000002.1, read as the reverse complement.
TTTAATTAGTGGTACATCATGGAGTAGTTTACCTATTTGGGAAAGTTTTGTAGCTGCTTTTGGAGCAAGTTCTGGAGCACGGATTATGAGTAGTACCGTCGATGTCACAGGACAACTTGTATATCAGAGCATAACTAATGATTGGAATTTTGGCAAAGCTTTTGACAAAATAAATTGGTCAAGCCCAATATATTCTGCCTTAGCTCCTACTAATTATATATTCAATGGCATGGCTTCAAATGCAATGCAATTTAACTTTGAGGAAGGATTACAATTCGGATCTGGTTCCGAAATTGCAATTGGTGCACTAGGAGAGTTTATGAGTGCAAAAGTACAACTAGAATTAAAAGTCAAATGGTTAAAACAAGTTAATGAGCAATTACAAACATTTAAAACGTATCAAGATAAAGGGTTATCAGATGAGAGGTTAGGAAAGGAAGCTGTTCTGTATATATTGATGAAATATGGAGGTGAACCGATACAATCCATAACAACTGAAACATTGGAAAATGCTCAAAATGATTATTTAAAAATATTGTTACAAGAAACAGATAAAAAAAATGATTCAAAACAAGGAACGAATTAAAGTCTTTATTTATGGTTTTATATTATTAATAATATTTGGTATATCTTCTTACAGAGGAATTAGTGAATACATTGGATTAAAGAAATATGGGAGGTATACAATAGGTATAACAACAAAAAAAGAGACAACACCCAAAGGGGGTATCGACTTTGACTATACATTTACGATAATGGGTAAAAAATATGAGGGGTTCGATGCATATAATCCCAAGATACAGGTTCCCGGAGGAAGATATTATGTCATATTTTCTTCTAAAAATCCTGAGCAGAATGAAATGTTGATTAATCAACCTGTTCCTGATAGTATAAGAGAAGTACCACCTGAAGGATGGAGGGAAATACCCAAGTAGTTCGAGTATGCCCCATATAGTCCGAGTATGCACTAACTGATGGTGCGAGCGTTTTCCGCTCGTATCTATTTTCAAAGAAAATAATTTAAACACAACCCACTTGCACTAAAAATGTGAGTGGGTTTTTGTGTCTTAAAACTTTCCCTTCTCAAAATATATCATAAATTTGTTAACGGTGTACTGGAAACCGAACGAACAACTGTTCACATTTCTGATAGCCTGTCCCGATTTTGTATCGGGAATAAAGCTAAAATTGCCACAGTTGACAAAAAGACAGTAGACCAAAGTTCTTTGATAGAAAATCCAATAGCTGTAGTTCGATATCAATTGGATAATCACCTTGGCTCTGCAAGCCTGGAATTGGATGAAAATGCGGATATTATTTCTTACGAGGAATACCATCCTTTTGGAACAACTTCATATCGTTCGGGAAGAACAGAAACTGAAACTTCCTTAAAAAGATACAAATATGTAGGCAAGGAAAGAGACGAAGAAACTGGCTTGTATTACTACGGTTTCCGTTACTACGCCGCTTGGATTTGCAGGTTTGTGAGTGTGGATCCTTTGCAGTTTGAGTATCCCCACTATACACCTTTTCAGTATGCCGGGAACAAACCTATTTCTTATATTGATTTGGATGGGTTGGAGGAATTAAGTTATAAATCAGATTTTAATATTAGACTAGGATATGTTACACTTGGTAGTGGTAAAAAGATAGTATCATATATTTTGCATGATGGGGATCGTCCAATTAATCAACAATTTACTGTAAACTCCACACGGAATAGCATGCAAAAACCAATCAGAACATATACTAATCAGAATGATAATATTGAATTACGAGATCAGGACTATGTTATTCCTGCCCCTATGAAAAAACCTAATAAAATGACAAGAGATAATAAAGCAAAATATCATTTTCGCAATAATATTATGGTTCCTTTGGATCATCGGGGAAATAAGGGGTCTTCAATTGCAGATTTTTCAAGAAATGTTGCTGAATTTATGCATGGAGCATCACAAGAATATGCTTACTTAGGTTCATTAGATATTGCAATTCAGTATAAAGCATTCGATCATGCCTACAATACTGTAATGGAGAATCGAGAAACCATGGAAGACGCTTTTTTAAATATTAAATTAAGTGCAGACTTCAAAGCTGCTGTTGAATCTGGAGAGGAAGTACTTAATATGGGTAGCTTTGTTTCAGACGTTATACAATATATTGTAGATGGAAGTACCGATTGTGTTAATTTTAGTGCTATTGGTTATTCTAGTGACTTTAAAAATTACCGACAAGCTGTATATCAAACTGGATCCAGACTTTTAAACGAGAATTTAAATTACAATATACCAAGACAAAAAACTTTTTGGAATTCAATTAACAGACCTGGTACATGGTTATGGGGATGGCAAGAGTTAATTAAACAATTTAAATCAAATGATGATCAAAATAATGAATAAAAATATTTACAGATTTTATCATCCTTTACCGATGGTCGTTTTAGCATTGTCTATTATAATACTTACCGTGTTATATTGGACTAAAGTAGGTACTTTTAATTATTTTAGTTTATTAATATTTATTATCAGCAGTGTATTTCTTTCTTCTTATAAACAACTTGTGATTAGTCATAATAGATGTGAATTTTATACACGAATATTATTTTTTCGACTTCCCAATAAAAAAATGGTGATAGGCGAAGTTCAAGAAATTATTCTTATTAGCCATGTAAATTCTACAATAATTCAAAGTTTAGGAGCAAGGGCACAGACAGGTCGAGAGATAAATAATATTTCTCATGAATTGTTTCTTAAAAACGAACATGAGAATCCAATTTCTATTTATAAGTCTGCTAAATTTAGTAAAATTAATAAGCTAGCAGTATTTTTTTCCAAGTATTATAACATACCAGTACAAATACATAAGAAGGAAAACTTTTATTCCTCTTATACTGATCCCGGAAAAGAAAAATAAATACTCTCCCCGCTACCGAACGAAACAAAGTTTTATAAAATCAATCCTTTCGTGTGACTTTCGGCAATAACTATAGTAACAACAAATACAGCCTGGCAGAAATGTCAGGCTTTTTTGTATTCATGAATTTATGTTACTTTAATACTCTAATTTATGGAACAGTTTATTTGTTCCTACAAACCCACTAAAACATTCATGTACTATCTAGAGTTAATCTTAAAAAACATTTATGCCATTTAAATTTATAAAATTGCCTCGTGCAAATTTCAGTATCATTTTAATAATGATTTATTGCATTACTGCCTGTAACTCTCCTCAAAAAGAAAATAATGAAGGATTTATTAGCAGGTTACATACCCCAAAAGAGAAAGACGATTGGTGCTATATTTTAGGACCAACAACACTTAATAAGCACTGGAAAGATTTTAAGTCTATTAATTGGGAAAAAGAATATTGGGAAGAAGATAAATCTGGAAATGAAAATGTGTCATTCCTAGAAGTTATGGATACTAAGAACAATACACATTTTTCAGTTTCAACTTTTCCGCTTAATAACAATTCCTTTCAATACTCAATTTGGGTAGGAAGTCGCAGTGTATATGATAAAAGTGGAAACGAGATCGAAAAAGGATATGTCCAATGTTACTTATTAGATTCCAATGATCCAGCTAAAGTTAAGAGACTAATGGATATTTTCTTCACTAGAAATTACAAGTTATTCTTCGATGAAATTCTAAAATTGGAGTATCGCTTTGAAATTGAAGATACCTACCAAAATTTAAATTAATTTCCCAGATAGTCAGATCTTGATATCATACAAAACAAGAGATACTTTGCCACTTATACCCAATAGATAAATTTACCTTACAAAATATATAGATGATATTCTTTAATATACAATTAACTGGTTTGTTATGCATTTTTGCATTTAATACTATTCTGAATAAAGCCAATTTATCTCAGGAAGAAATTATTAATGAATCTATAGATACTCTATATTATGAAACTGGTGAAATAAGAGCCATATTAGAAATGAAAGATTCTTTGTTACATGGTAAATTTTTCTTTGAAAACGGAAAACTGCTAGCATCGGGTGCCTATAAAAATGGGATTATTAATCTAAAATGTAATTTTAACAAAGAGGTTATCCCCCAAAAATATAGAATTGGTGAATGGGTATTTTATTACAACAATGGACAACTAAGAAACCAAAAAAGTTATACCAATGGCAAAAGAAATGGTCTCGTGAAAGAATGGTATCCCAATGGACAAATTATGATCGAGGCAATTTTTGAAAATGGAAAATACAATGGAGAATGTTATTCTTGGTTTGAAAATGGCAATATGATGGAATCAAGTCAATTTGTTATGGGTATTAAAGATGGAGAGTCCAAACAATACTTTGAAAATGGTATTTTAAAAGAAAAAGGAAATTATTCTGAAGGAGTAAAAATTGGTAGATGGGAATATTGGGACAATCAAGGTAGATTAAGAAAAACTGAAGATTATCTACCAAATAAAAACATCCCGAATAAATGAATGAACCCGATTATCGGAAAGGATTCGCTCTGTAGCAAGAGACCATCATTAACTAAAGCGATAAATTCTTATCAACATACAGTTGAAAAACAAAACATTAAAAATATGTATTTTGGTTATTTTTTAAACTTCCTAGGTTTTATAGTGCTTAGATTTCTATTCCAACGAAAAGTAAAATACCTTGGATGGGAAAGTGCTGAATGGAAATTTGTACGTGTTGGTATAGTTGTATTAATTGTATTATTTTTTTTATTTGGCAAATTAATAGAATACACCACAACTGCATAGACATAACTACCTAATAGTCCGAGCATGCACAAACTTATGGTGCTAGCTCTCCACTCCTATCCATTTTCAAAGAAAACAATGTAATAACAACCCATTTGCAGCAATGCGAGTGGTTTTTTTAATGCATTTATTACAAATACCTCTCTGTCCTTCGAGCATCTCTTCCCTATTAACGGGACAGGCTTTTTTGTATTCATGAATTTACGATACCTGTCAGGTATTTTGGCATACAACTATATCCCAAATTGCCGCAAGTCTGTGACTTGTGGCTAAAACCATAACATACAAGTCTGTTAAAATGGCTGGGTTTAATTTACTTACTGCAGAACCAACCAATTATTGCTACATTAGTAATTCCTTATTTGTACAATAATTATGAGTCGGATCTCAATTTAAAGATATACTTGTTGAAAGTTAAGAAGTATTGATGTTATTGCCACAAGTCTCAGACTTGCGGCAGTTGGGGGGACAAAAAGTAAAAGCTATTGTTAAACGAGTAAATAAATATAATGACTAGAAAAGAACTATTTTTTCATCTGCTTGAAAATGAACTTAGTAAACATGGGTTCAAATATTTTAAGTCTAAAAATAAGTTTTTAAAGAAAAATAATGGTGATGAATATATTATAGACTATGAAGTTTGGCCTAATTTCATTCAAGTTGAAGCAAATTTTAAAATAGTAATCAAGAAAATTGAGGATATTAAAAAAAAAGGCTTGGAATGATGAATACGTAAAATTTATATCAGTTGGAAGACAAAAGTCCTATCTAATTGATGATCCAGGTAGTGCCACAAGTTGGACTGATACAGAAAAGAATATAAAAAAATCTGTGAGCGATGAAATTAATTTTTATGTTGACTATGGTCAGCAATATTTTGAAGAGAAAAGTGACTTAGTAAAACTTAATAAATTACTAAACGCAAACCCAGGAGAAGAGCTTTATTTAGCCTATAATCCATTTCAAACTATCTATTTAGCAATTATTGTCGCAAAATTAAATGATCATCGAAACTATCGGAACTATATGGTATTTACAGAAATATTATAGAGAATCTAAACTCAAGTTTTTTGAATAGGTACGATAAACTAGTAAGTTATTTGGAATCCTCAGATAGTCTGAGCTTGCACTAACCGCTGGTGCTAGTGTTCCAATCGTATCAATTTTCAAAGAAAATATTTTAAACACAACCCACTTGCTGCAATGTAAGTGGGTTTTTTTGTGTATTTATTCCAAATACCTCTCTGCCCTTCGGACATCTCTTCCCGATTCTCAGGACAGGCTTTTGCATTCAGTAATTTTCCATTATTGTCTGCCAATGCAAACCTATTTCTTGATATTCCCGCACTATTTTTTGCTAGCCTTGGCTTAGGTATTGTTCTTTTTGGCCTACCAATTAAACTCGCCTATGTATTTTCTGCTCTTCTTGGGTTATTTTCTAACACTTTTGGCTTAGATACTGCCAATGCCCACTTACTTACTTCTGGCCCCGCCCTATTTTCTGTCAATCCCGTATTATTTGTTGCCATTCCCGTCGGGTTTATTAACTTCTATGGCGGGATTGGCAGATCGTAAGCCTAGATTGTTAACTTCTAAGGCAGGATTGGCTGTTCGTACGGCGGGTTTAACAATATCTATGATGGGATTGGCAGGTCGTAAGGTGGGATTGGCTACTTCTATGGCGGGGCTGGCAGATCGTAAGGCGGGATTGGCAACTTCTAAGGTGTTTTATTTGATATTCATAATCACATACCAAACAACTACTAAATTATGCCTTGCCATGTACCAAAATGCATTAAAAACTACATTCAAACAATTAAAACCACTCAATACACCAAAACTCCTACTCAAACTAAACCCAAGCATATTAAACCATTACGAAAGGATAGTTTTTCACTTTTAAGTTTTATAATATTTTCACAAAGTTTTAATGGCACAAAAACTAAATCAATCATACAATTATTACATAATTGTTTAATTTGGTTTTTATTAATAACTTAATACTTTCAAAAAATCAATACTATTACAATTGAAAATTAAAACTATGAAAGAAAACAAATCGATTAATTTAAGTTATCCTGAATTAATACAACGTGCCGATAGAGTTGCTATGGTTGTACAGCGCGATATCACAGAATTTCAAAAGTATGGCTATGCCGAAAATGTTCACGAAGAGGTTGCCGCAAAATGTCTTGCTTTTAAAGAGGTAGAATCGGATATGTTTTGGGAAGGACAAAAGGTATTGGCCACCAACAAAAAAGAGAATTGCAAAGGCAAATTGGTAGAAATTCTTGGTGAGTTTGCATTTAAATCGAAATTGGCTTTGGGTGAGCATACGAAAGAATACAAAATGTTTCGATTTACTGGTTTAAAAAAGCTTAGCGACAAGGAATTGATTCCTTATGCTTCGCATGTAATTAAAACCGCCAGGTTAATGCCTGATGAATTGGCGAAGCGGAATTTAACCATTGAAGATTTTACCGCTGCCGAATCTGCTACCAAGGCACTGGATGATGCCATAGATGCTCAGGCCGATGCCATAGCAGTTCGCGAACAAAAAAGCTTAGAACGCCTAAATAAGGGTAGCGAACTTTATAAGATGATTTCGGAGCTTTGTGATGTAGGCAAAAGAATTTGGGAACACAAGAACGAAGCATTCTATAATGACTATGTTTTGTTTGGTTCAAGCAAATCAACATCGCATAACGAAGAAGAAGAAACAGAAAGTGTAGCGGAGGAAGCAAGCACTGGGGAATAATAGTTTTTCATTGAAATACTTTGAAGTGTAAACAACTTCTAATTCCATACCTACAATATTCCACAGAGTTACACAAGCCTCTTACTATAAATAAATTGTTTGAGGCTTTTTTAACGCTTTGATATTTTTTAAATTTAAAATACCCTTGTAGAAATGTTGTTTTTCCTGAACCAAACATACTGGAAAATAAAATGCGATGATTCTCAGTAACCACAACATGATATATAAAGTTTACTAACTAACAGTTCTTCAACCGAAACTCTAACACTTCCTTCACTTATCACTTGAGATATACTTTCAACTTACTATTTTTTAACAATAAAAATCAGTAATTTTAGACTTCTATTTAGCCTATCCATATATGGAACACACTGAACACATTAGAATCTCATTAAATAAAATAAGAAGTCAATTTCAATTTGAAATTGATTACCTAAAAGAATATATTGAATTCAATGAAAAGACTCTAAAAAAAGAAGTTGCGACTTAAATATCTCTATGAAGGATGACATTAATAATAATCCGGCACATGAAAGCATCTTGAGGTCAATCTATCAACACGAATTAATAAAAATACCCTCCTACTTTTATCACTCAACCTTAATATCGGTATATTCCCTACTTGAAACTACATTAAATTTAATTTGTGAAGAATTTATACAAACTACTTCATTTCCTCTAACACTTAAACATTTTGCAGGAGGTAATATCATAGATAAATCCAAAGTATTTCTTTCAAAAGTAGCATCCTTAGATATGTCGAAAGTTAACAAACAATGGGTAGAAATAACAAAATTCCAAAAACTAAGGAATTTTATTGTGCATCAGAATTGTATCTTACAATTAGATTCAAAGGATGGAAAAATAAAATCGAATCAAATCAATCTACTGAATGGGATTGGTAATATTAAAATTGACACCAATGATGGTACTTTCATACTACTCAATTCTAAACCAATCCTTAACTTCCTTAATCACATTGATGAATTTATACATGAAATCATCATGCAGCTAGGAGAAAACTCGTACCCTGATTTTGATGATATTTTTCGAACCAGAGAACATTATGGCGATAATCTTCCATTTTGAATTGTACACCTATGATGGAATAGTCCAGCTAGTACCTATTAAAAAAATATCTTAAATACTATCTATTTGCAGAAAATATGAGTGGGATTCTATATGTGTCGATTAAAACACCTCTCTGTCCTACGGACATCTCTCCTCAAAGAGAGAATTGATTTACAACTTTAAAGAATTCACTTATTCCTAGTATCTGATAAAATAAAAAAATCCTTCCGAATATCATCGAAAGGATTTTTTAGTACCCAGGGCCGGGATCGAACCGGCACGGGTTGCCCCACTGGTGTTTGAGACCAGCGCGTCTACCAATTCCGCCACCTGGGCATTGCTTTTGAATGCGATGCAAATATAGACCTTTGTTTGATTCTCGCAAAACAAAAACTGCATTTTTTTGAAAAAAAATGAATAAAAAAATCTCAGCACCTAGGGCGGAAAGCCCTACTAGTACTGAGATTCATATTTTTACACTCAAAATAAATATTTCATTTGAGCAGCAATTTTTTTTGAAATTTTATTGCGGCATGCTGTATTCAAGGCCTGCTCCTGGTCCCAAAGGCAATCCAAGAAGAATCCAAACCATCAAAACAATTACCCAAACCACAAAAAATGCAACCGAATATGGCAACATTGTGGCAATAATGGTTCCGATACCTGCATTCTTTTCGTATTTCTGGAAATAAGCAATGATTAAAGCAAAGAAACTCATCATCGGAGAAATTACATTGGTAACACTATCCCCTATTCGATATACTACCTGCGACAACTCCGGCGAATAACCCATCAGCATAAACATCGGGATGAAAATTGGTGCCATGATGGCCCATTTTGCCGATGCCGATCCCATAAGCATATTAATAAGTGCCGATAGAAGCACGAAAAGAATCATTAATGGAATCATACCAATTTCGGCAGCCATAAGTGCTCCTGCCCCTTTAATGGCCATAATTACCCCTAAGTTCGACCATTTGAAATAGGCAACAAATTGCGCTGCAAAAAATACAAGTACATAGTATCCGGCAAGGGATTGCATCGATTTTGCCATTCCCTTCATGATATCTGCATCGTTTTTGAAAACTTTGGCTCCAAATCCGTAAGCAATACCACATCCTCCTGCTCCTAAAAATAGCAAGGCTACTACCCCTTTAATCAGCGGAGAAGTTAAAAATCCACCATCAGCACCTCTAAAGAATCCATTTTCCGGAATCAATCCCCAAAGGGTAATGGCAGTTAAGAAAATCACCACATACAAGGCCCAACGTAATCCGCGACGTTCCAAGTCTGTTACATCGTGAATTTCTTCCTTGTGTAAATCGGCATCTTTATATACACCCAAACGAGGTTCAATTAATTTATCGGTAACCAAGGTTCCCACAATGGCAATTACAAAGGTTGAAACCACCATGAAGTAATAGTTGGCGGTAGGATTTACCGTAACCGTAGGATCCACAATTCGAGCAGCCTCTTGCGAAAGACCTGCAATCAGAGGATCGATGGTCCCCAAAATCAGGTTTGCTGAAAATCCACCAGATACACCGGCAAAAGCAGCAGCCATACCTGCAATTGGGTGTCGATCAACCGCTACAAAAATAATCCCTGCCAAAGGAATCAGAAGTACATATCCAACATCCGAGGCTGTATTCGATAAGATACCAGCTAGTACCAATACGAAGGTTAGCATCTTTTTAGGAGCCGACAGTACCAGTTTGCGAATTAATGTTCCAATTAAGCCACTACTTTCGGCGATACCGATTCCCAACATGGCTACCATTACAATTCCTAAAGGAGCAAATCCGGTAAAGTTATCTACCATTTCTATCAGAATGCGATGCAATCCTTCAATGGATAATAGATTTACCACCTCGATGGTTTCTTTGGTTCCTGGATGAACTGCCTGCCATCCGAATAGGGATGCCAATCCCGATAATAAAATTGCCATTACGGCAAAAATTGCAAATAAAGTAGCTGGATGCGGCAAGGCATTTCCGAATTTCTCTGTTACATTCAGAAACCTATCGGTCCAACTTTTCTTTTTCTGTACACTCTTCTCCATTTTAATCAGTTAAGGTTGGTTTAGTTTGTTGTCAATTCATGTGAAGCCACAAAAAAAGTGAAAAAAGAATAAGGCTGCAAGAAGAATTGCAAGCTTGGTATTGTCATTCCTGTAGTAGTTTTTTATTGCCAACTTTGAGCTTACATCCTGATTTTTAGTGTAAAACTTAATTTAAACCGGCAAATACAGAACAATAATATCAGGATTTTCTATCTTAGTATAAAGATTATTGATTTGTAATAAACTATTTCCCCAATTAAATTTGATAGGAAATCAATAAAATCACACAAACAAAACTTAACTGATATGCCTAACTTAACAACAAACTACCTAGGACTTGATTTAAAGAATCCAATTATTGTTGCCAGCTCTGGTTTAACTGATTCGGTAGAAAAATTAGTGGAATTGGAAGAAAATGGTGCAGGTGCCATTGTTCTAAAGTCTCTTTTCGAAGAAGAAATTATCATGGAAATGGAAGAACAAATGCATGCCATGACAAGCCGTCCTTACGTTTATCCTGAGACTTTTGACTACATGCAGGAAGAGCCACATGAAGACATTCTTCGCAAGTACTTAAGATTGATTGAAGAGGCCAAAGCCGCCGTATCGATTCCTGTAATTGCAAGTATCAACTGTGTTAGCGCCGAAAAGTGGACCTATTTTTCGAGAGAAATTGAAAAGGCTGGAGCCGATGCACTAGAGGTTAACTTGTTTGTTTTGCCAACAGATATGAATAGATCTGGCGAAGAAAACGAGAAAATTTATTTCGATGTTCTGAAAACAGTTAAAGACCAGGTTGCCATACCTGTTGCTCTAAAAATTAGTCCTTACCATTCGAACCTGGCCAATATGGTGAAGAAATTGGATGATATGGATGCTGATGGAATTGTGATGTTCAACCGTTTTTATAGTCCTGATATCGATATTCATAACTTAGGTATCACCAACGGACAAATTCTTTCACATTCGGATGACTACAAGAATTCATTAAGATGGATTGGAATCATGTCGGATAGAGTGAAATGTTCATTGGCTGGAACTACTGGTATTCATACTTCCGAAAGTATTATCAAGCATATTTTGGTTGGTGCTGATGCCGTTCAGTTGGCTTCGGTTATCTACAAAAACGGACCAGAATACATTGATATTTTATTAAAGGAAATCTACTCTTGGATGGAAGACCAGGGATTCGAAAACATTCGTGACTTTAAAGGAAAGATGTGTCAGTCGAATGCCAATGATCCTGCCGCCTACCAAAGAGTTCAGTTCATGAAGCATTTTAGAAATTTCATTATGTGCTAGAATCTTTTATTTTCAATTAAATACAGCATGCCCGAACCCATTTATTGGTTCGGGCTTTTTTGTGAGTTGAATTCCTTAAAAACCACATAAATTTCCTGTATTAAGGATTAAATCCTGAAACTTGTAGCTTCTTATAACAGAACACATAAGCAGCTTTCCCTGTTGATATGCTTAGCATCTCGAAGATGCTTAGCATGTATAAGCACTATGAATACAACGGCATTTCAATTTTTATACCTTTTGAGAATAAAAAGACAAACCAATTGAAATTCGTGAACTTAGAATTGAACACTGATGAAATAAACTGATAAAAATCATTACTATTTAGATTTAGTTTTATTAAATTGTATTCTTCTCAAGTTTAACCCTTAATACCACAATAAATTCATAATCAAATGGAAATTACAACTTCACAAGAACTCAAAAAGAATTTCGGAGTACAAGAAACTCTAAATCGATTAGGCATAACAGAGATAAATGCCGGAGTATCAACGGGAACAGAATGGTTCGATTGTAAGGGAGATATCACAGAATCCTACTCTCCTATTGACGGATCGCTTATTGCAAAAGTTAAAAATGCTGATAAGGATGATTATGAAAAAGTTCTGGTAAAAGCTCAGGAAGCCTTTAAAGTTTGGAGAAAAATGCCAGCACCAAAACGAGGTGAAATCGTCCGACAAATTGGAAATGCTTTACGCGATGCCAAAGAAGATTTGGGCAAATTGGTTAGCCTGGAAATGGGTAAGATTTACCAGGAAGGTTTGGGCGAAGTTCAGGAAATGATTGATATTTGCGACTTTGCAGTGGGACAATCAAGAATGCTTTACGGATTTACCATGCATTCGGAAAGACCAGATCACAAAATGATGGATCAGTATCATCCCTTGGGATTGGTTGGTGTGATTTCTGCATTCAATTTCCCGGTTGCCGTTTGGGCCTGGAATGCCATGATTGCTGCTGTTTGTGGTGATGTTGTAATTTGGAAACCCAGCTCGAAAGTGCCGCTTTGTGCCATTGCCTGCCACAAAATCATTCAAAATGTACTAAAAGACAATAACGTTCCTGAAGGTGTTTTCAACCTGGTAGTTGCGAAATCATCGGTAATGGGAGATAATTTTATTGAAGACAAGCGTGTTCCGTTGATTTCCGTTACCGGATCGACTGCCATTGGCAAGAGAGTTGCCGAAAAAGTTGGTGCTCGTTTGGGAAGAACCATTGCAGAGTTGGGTGGAAACAACGCCATTATTGTTGCTCCTACTGCCGATTTAGACATGGCAATTCCGGGCATTGTATTTGGATCGGTGGGAACAGCCGGTCAGCGTTGTACTTCAACTCGCCGTTTGATTATTCACGAAAGCATTTATGATGAGGTGAAGAACCGATTGCTGAGTGCCTACAAACAAGTTGAGGCCAAAATTGGCAATCCACTTGATGAAAATACTTTGGTGGGCCCGGTAATTGATGAAGGAGCGGTTGAAGTATACCAAAATGCCATTGCAGAGGTAAAGAAAGCGGGTGGTAATATTGTATTTGGCGACAAAGTATTGGAAGGAAACTATGTATTACCAACATTCTGTGAGGTAGAAAATCACTGGCAGATTGTTCAGGACGAATCCTTTGTGCCCGTACTGTACATCATGAAATACAGTACGCTTGATGATGCCATTGAACTGCACAACAACGTTCCGCAAGGTTTATCCTCATCAATATTTACCCTGAATATGAGAGAAGCACAAACCTTTATTTCTGCCGTAGGTAGCGATTGTGGTATTGCCAATGTAAACATCGGAACATCGGGTGCCGAAATTGGGGGTGCTTTTGGTGGTGAAAAAGAAACTGGTGGCGGTCGTGAGTCGGGCTCCGATTCATGGAAGACCTACATGAGAAGACAAACCAACACCCTGAACTTTGGAACTGATTTACCTTTGGCCCAAGGAATCAAATTTGATTTATAATTCAACCATATTAGATTTTCAACATTTAGCCTCGACCTATGTCGGGGCTTTTTATATCAAAAACTCTGGCTTTCGCCTAGCAAAATCATAAATTCACGAAATATCCAGGCATTGACTCAAAAGCCTTTCACATAATTTTTTAAACACTGCATAAATTCTTATTTTTGAAGCAACACTATACCTTGCAATCTGTTTACTATGCTGAAAAAAATACTTACCTCTTTCTTCATTGTTTTGCTTTTGGCAATCATTGTTTTAGGCTACCTATATCTTCAAAAACAAAAGGAATACAAAGGCGTTTATCCTTTTTCAGCAATTCCTGTGAATTCGGAATTAATCGTTCAGTTTGAAAGTTTAGAGCAACTCATCTCAAAATTGGAGAACAATACTGGCATCTGGACAGAGTTAAGCAAGTTCGAAAAAATTGCAAAAATCAACGAGAACCTTCAGTTCATAGATAGTTTGGCCAGTAAGATTGACTCCGATCATCAATTTACGCTGGACCGATCGTTTACCATGGCCAGTCATCTGCAAGGGAAAAATGACATCGAATACCTATACATTCTGCCAATTCTGGATTACCTGGAAGAAAAGAAACTACAAACAGCTGTTTCGAATTGGATTGGGCCAGACCTGGTTTTGCGAGAACGAAACTATCAAAACACAACACTATACAGCATTCCTGCAGCCAGCAAAAAGGAAAAAGAATTGCACTTTACCTTCTCAAAAGGCTTGTTTCTGGCCAGTAGATCGATGCTATTATTGGAAAACTCCGTTCGACAGCTAAGTACTGATAATTCCATATCTAAAACCAAAGGATTTGAACAAATCAGAAGAACTATTGGTAAGAATGTTGATGCAAATATCTTCTTGAATTTAAAGACTTTTCCAAAACAAATTTCCTTTTCTTTAAACAAGGAACACAGCAAATTTATTCGCAATTATACCAACATAGGGAACTGGACTGAACTTGATTTGAGTTTCAGAAATAGAATTATCCTAATGAATGGATTTACCTATAGTGATCCAAGTCAAGGAAACCTGATGAACCTGTTTTTACAACAAGAGCCTGTAAAGATGGAAATGGAATCCATTCTACCGGCTACAACTGGTGTTTTGGCTGTGTTGGGCATTGATGACCCTCTGCTTCACAAAGGAAAATACCGCAAGTTTTTAGACCAGATGGGAAAACTTTCAGACTACCAGAAAGACATTAATGATCTGAAAAAGAAAACAGGTGAAGATTTTGAAGAGATCATCTTCTCAATCATTTATAAAGAAATTGGATTGGCCTTTGCTGAAGGAAATGCTGATAAAAAGTTTACCATTATCCGTACAAAGAGTGCCAGTATTGCAAAAGAGAAGATGTTAAAACCAATTCTTGGTTTTGCAAAAAAACAGGAACGAACCCTGTCCTACTACAAAAGAACTTACAAGCTCGATTCTGAAACTTCTTTTGATATCTACCGATTGCCAGAAGATCGACTGCCAGAAAAATTATTTGGGAGTTTCTTCAGCGATGCCTCATCGGCTTATTTTACCTTTATCGACAACTATTTGGTAATGGGTCCAAGCATTAATGCATTGTCTGAGTTTATTCAGGAATCTGTTCTGGGTAAAACTTTGGATAGCAATCAAAACTACCAGGAAAACAAAGAATATTTATCAAATAAAGCGAACTTTTTCTTTTATACTTCAACTCCGAAGGCAAACCAATTTATCACCAGTTTTCTGAACGAGGAACTACAGTCAGAGATTCAAACTCATAAAGAAAGTGTAAATAAATTTCAGGCAGTTGGCTTGCAATTGAGCTCGAACAGAAATCTGGTATACAACAACCTGTTTATTGAATATGATCCGGTTCTGGAATCTGCTCCACAAACCGATTGGGAATCGAGAATTGATACTTGTTTTCGTCACAAGCCGTACCTGGTTAAAAACCATTATACAAAAGAGAACGAAATCTTTGTACAAGATATCCAAAATCAAATTTACCTGGTAAATCCAGCAGGTAGAATTCTTTGGAAAAAGCCTTTGGATTCGCAGATTATTGGTAAGGTTGAACAGATTGATCTATTTAAAAACAATAAGCTGCAATACCTTTTTGCAACCAAAAATCATCTGCATTTAATCGACAGAAACGGAAACTACGTTAAAAATTATCCGGTTCGACTAAAAGCGGAAGCAGCTCATGGCATCGCCATTTTCGATTACGACAAGAACAAAAACTACCGCATTTTTATTCCTTGTAAAGATCAGCGTGTTTATGCTTATTCAAAAGAAGGTAAGATTATTACAGGTTGGAATCCTGCGAAAGCAGAAAATCCAATTACTTGTGAAATCCAACATTTCAGGATTGGTGGTAAAGATTACATTGTTTATGCGGATAAGTTTAGGGTTTACATCTTAAACCGTCGTGGTGTTGAAAGGGTGAAACTAAAGAAGCAATTCTCTAAATCAGAGAATAATCCTTTTTACCTTGAGGAACAAAGTAACCGACTGGTTACTACTGACAATAACGGAACCATTCATTATATCTATTTAAATGGAAAAGTAGAGTCAAAATCCTTTACTCAACTATCGGAAGCACATTATTTTTCGGCTGCCGATTTAAATTCCGACGGAAAGAACGAATATCTATTTGCTGATTACAACTTCCTTAAAATTTTCGATGCTTCTGGAAATCAAAAGTTAGAGAAGAAATTCGACTCAGGAATTAGCTACAGACCCAATGTTTACAAGTTCTCGAGAAGAAAGATTGAAATTGGCATATGCACCGAAAACGAAAACAAAATCTACTTAATTGATTTAAAAGGAAATAATCATTCCGGCTTCCCGTTAAAGGGCAATACCGAGTTTTCAATTGGCTTTGCTAAATCGGGCGACAAATCGTTTAATCTTTATGTAGGTGACAATCGCAACTTCTTATTAAACTATTCCGTACACTAGGCCGTTTGTCAACAATATCAATAAATTAATGTACCAAATCTTTTTCTTACATGTATTAATTGATTTTTTTGACCCAGATAAAATTTAACATTAAGGATAGGGTTTTATGAGTTGAATTCGGTTCAAACTAATATTGCCTATTTAATTATATTACTATGATATTTAAATCACGATTTTTGATTCCACTTATACTATGTGGACTATTGGCCATTTCAACACAATCTTGTATCGATTCTGACGACTACGATATGGATCGCTTATCGGATAAAGTTGAATGGACTCCAAACATGATTGCTCCTGTTGGATATGGAACCTATACACTTTGGTATCTTTTAAACGAACATGAGTTAGATCCAAACGATCAAACCATATTCTTGGAAGGAAACAATCTCGTGATAAGACATCGCGAAAATGATATTTTCACTTATGCAGTAGATGAAGTCTTAGACTTTCCAAATCAGGTAAGTCAGAACCTTGCCATAACACTTGGTACCTTCCCGGGTATTCCGCATTCATCGATCCCTACTAATCCAATACCTTTTTCAGAAACATTCTCTGTTGATGCCGGAAATCCTGATATCATTCTTTCTAATTTGCAGCTAAACGCAAACATCAACTTCAGCCTAAGCAACCCATTAAATACCGAAGTTGATTTAACAGTTACATTCCCTGGAATAAGCGAAAATGGAACTACGGTAACCAGAACTTTTCGCGTAGGGGCCAACGCAAGCAATCAACCTGAAAGCATTACCCTTAGCAATGCTACAGTCAATTTTAAAGCTCCATACACTACCAGTAACGAGATTGATATTGATTTTTCCGTATACATACGAGACAATGGAACTACTATCAGCGGAAGCGGAGATTTAGGAATCAACTTAACGGTGCAGAATATCGATTTTATTACTGCATCAGGTGATTTTGGCAAGCAAACAATTAACATTGGAACAGGGAGTATTGATCTAGGTGTTGACTTTTGGGATGATGTAGATGGTGAATACCGTTTTGCAGATCCTAAAATTCATGTTCATTTGCGCAATTCAGTTGGTGTTCCTTTTGCAATAAACGCAAACATCACTGGTTACAGCTCAAGCGGATCTACACAAAATTTAAATCCAGATGTATTACAACCTGTTAACTATCCTAAAACCATTGCTGATGTTTTAGACACTCCTAATGAAGAGACCATTACATATGATAAAAACAATTCTGACATTGTTGATTTAATGGCACTGCCTCCATCAGACAGGTTGGATTACTTTGGCAATGTAAGTTTAAATCCTGATCCGGTAGACATTTCCACTCAGCCAAACATTGTCAGCAATACTTCCAGAATTGATGCGGATATCGAAATTGAAATTCCGTTGGAATTTACCGCAACAAACCTAACGCTTAAGGATACAATTGATGGTGTTGATATTAACGATGCCGATAAAGTAATGAATGCCGCAGTGGTAATTACGGCAAAAAATGGTTATCCACTTGATGTTACCGTTGAAAACATCCAGCTTACTGATGCCAGCTACAATGTAATTGATGAAATTAAAGACAATGAAGTAATTGATGCTGCTTCGGTTTATACTTCGGGAGCAAACGTTGGTGTAGTTGATCCAAATTCGATTAAGGAAGTTTCCCACGAAATAAAATTAACGCAATCTCAGATTGCAAATCTCAACAAAACTGAAAACATCATTATAAATGCAATTGTAAGTACCCAAAATGGAGGAATTCCGGTGAAACTAAAAGGCGATTACGAACTAAAGTTCACCATATCGGTACAAGCACAACTTGACTTAAGCAACTAAAACCAGCACTTTAAAACATCCTATAATGACAAGATTTTTAACCAAGATATTTCTAACAGGATTACTTTTTGTGATTGTGACTATGAGCGGTGTGGCTCAAAAACTGAACAACACCTTGTATTTGATGCAGAATGTACCTCAATCGAACCAAGTAAATCCAGCCATACAGCCAGAGTGTAAGGTCTTTGTTGGCTTTCCAGCTCTTAGTTCCATCTATTTTAATTACAGCAATAGCAGCTTTGCTTACAGTGATGTAATTACCGATGGAACAGGCATTAGAAGCGATTCTTTGGTAGTAAATGTGAATAGTTTTCACGATGCATTAAAAACCACAAACTTTCTTTCTCAGCAATTCGAATTGACTCTTTTTGCTCTGGGAATTAGAGCGAAAGACTTTTATTTCACTCTGGATGTAATCGAGAAAGAAGACTCGCGCTTTAGTTTCGATAAGGAGATGATTACCTTTTTAAAGAATGGTAATTATGACTACAGAGGAAGAACTGCCAACTGGGGTGGATTAGGCGTTGATGCCAATTCATATCATGAAATTGCCTTGGGAGTTTCAAAGAAAATCAACGACAAGTGGACCGTAGGTGTAAAAGGAAAAGTTCTTTTCGGTATTGCCAATCTTCATATGGAAGAGTCAGACATGTCTGTTTTTACGTCCTTAACCGGTGACCAGGTGATACTGAACTCCAAACATCGATTGAGAGCATCCATTCCGATCAATCAAATTACTTACGATGCCAATGGTTATGTTGAGGATATCAATTTTAACAGTGATGATTTTGATGAAGATTTCTTCTTGAATACCGACAACAAAGGTTTTGCTGTTGACTTGGGTATGACATATAAAATGGATGAGAAAACAACACTTTACGCAAGTGTACTTGATATTGGTGCCATTACCTGGAAATCGAACGGTTATGAGTTTGTTCAAGACGGATCATTCACCTACAATGGTGCAGACTGGTCGCAATCGGGAAATTCAAACGATCCCAATTACAGAGAAATAGAAGATGTTTTTGATGATTTGGTGGATGATATCGAAGATGAGTTTCGTGTGTCAGATTTGACTGGCACCTACTCTGTGGGCTTACCAACCAAAATTTACTTGGGAGGTTCGCACCAAATTCATAACAAAGTGAATTTAGGAGCTTTAAGTCGTACTGAAATTTTCAATGGCAAGGTTCAATCATCGCTTACTTTATCGGCAAATGCAAGATTTTTTAGAAACCTGAGTACAAGCTTAAGTTATACTGCTGTAAACAATTCCTACAATAATTTAGGATTTGGAGTAGCTGCTAAACTTGGTCCAGTGCAATTTTATACCATTACCGATAATGTAATAGCAGCAATTCGACCTAACAGCGCTCAAGTTGCCAATGTGCGCTTTGGCTTTAACCTGTTGTTTGGCTGTAAGGATAAAAACAAAAAGAAGGATGAATGTTCATGGTCTGAACCTTTAGGAAATAAAAAGAAACCATTATACAAATAAATTGTAACTTTATATTGCTCTGTGTAAACAGAGTGTTTACATCAATTTAAATTCCGGGCTACCTTCTGTGGGTAGTCCTTTTTTTTATAATTAAAAGTGATACAACATTACACTTTTAAGTTTCATTAACTTTTGTTTAAACCATTTAGCACATTTACAAGCTACATTTGTAATATACAAAACAGAGAAGTTTTTTCATAGAATTAGATTTAGGTTAGTAAATAGTGGTTAGAGAAGATCCCGAGCTGAACAAGTTCGGGATTTTTCTTTGGTATAAACTGAGCACTGAAATGCACTTTTAAACTTTATTAACTTTTGTTTAAACCATTTAGCACATTTACATCTTACATTTGTAATGTACAAAACAGAGAAGTTTTTTCATAGAATTAGATTTAGGTTAGTAAATAGTGGTTAGAAGAAAATCCCGGGCTGAACAGGTTCGGGATTTTTCTTTGATAATACTTTAGTCTTCAGCTAAAGCAAAGAATAAAGGATAAGCCAAGGTGTTTATTAAGGCATAGTGGACTAGTGCTTACAACTTCCTTATAATCCCCTTTACCGTTTCAAGTATATGAAACAGTTCGTATCATAGGCTTGAAACGCTCCGTATCAAGTGTATGAAACAGTTCGTATTAAGTGTATGAAACACTCCGTATCAAGCTTATGAAACGGTTTGTACCAAGTACTTGATACGCTAAGAACATTTAGGTATATTTTCCTTCAATCGTAAGCCTATGGAACACCATTTCCTCAGCTCTCATTTACTCATTCGTTATAATTCTGTTATCTTTGTCATTCAAATTATAAGAATATGGCATTTATAAAGTTTATCATTATTGCTGTTGGTATTTATTACCTGCTAAAATTGATCATTCGTGCAATGTTCCCTTTTTTGGTGCAGAAAACTTTTGATAAAATGCAAAAAGAGGCCAACAGACAGCAACAAGAACAACAAAAGCGAGAAGGTGAAGTTACAATCGATAAAAATCCAAACACCAAATCTAATCCGAATAAAAAGGATGTAGGTGATTATGTGGATTTCGAAGAAGTAGATTGATTTTTTAATCTTCTGCTATGCAAACGATAGTATCACACTATCCGGCAAATAAATTATCAAAAACACTAGAAATTAATGATATGGAAAAGCCAACCAATGGCTTTTTTTGTATTTTTGTGTTTCGTTCAAATTAAAATAATAAACTCAAAATATAAGATTTATGGCTCAGGAAGATGTTTTCAAGAAACTGGTTGCCCATTGTAAGGAGTACGGTTTTGTGTTTCAATCATCAGAGATTTATGATGGTTTAAGTGCTGTTTACGATTATGCACAAATGGGTGTTGAATTGAAAAACAACATCAAAAAGTATTGGTGGGATTCAATGGTATTGCTTCACGAAAATGTAGTCGGCATTGATTCGGCTATTTTTATGCACCCAACCATTTGGAAGGCATCGGGCCACGTTGATGCTTTTAATGATCCTTTGATTGATAACAAAGACTCGAAGAAACGTTACCGCGCTGATGTTTTAATCGAGGATTTGATGGCAAAATTTGAAGCCAAAATCGACAAGGAAGTTGAAAAGGCAAAGAAGAAGTTCGGCGAATCGTTCGACGAAGAGCAATTCAGAGCTACCAATCCTCGTGTAAAAGCAAACCAGGAAAAAATGGATGCGGTACACAAGCGTTTTGTTGAGGCTTTGGACAAAAACGATTTGGAAGAGTTGAAGCAAATCATCATCGATAACGAGATTGCCTGCCCAATTTCAGGAACCAAGAACTGGACCGACGTTCGTCAGTTCAACCTGATGTTCTCTACAGAGATGGGTTCTACTGCCGATGGAAGTAGCAAAATCTACCTTCGTCCTGAAACTGCCCAGGGTATTTTCGTAAACTACCTAAATGTTCAGAAAACAGGTCGTATGAAGATTCCTTTCGGAATTGCACAGATTGGTAAAGCATTCCGTAACGAGATTGTTGCTCGTCAGTTCATCTTCCGCATGCGTGAATTCGAACAAATGGAGCTTCAGTTCTTTGTTCGTCCGGGTGAGGAAATGAAATGGTTCGAAAAGTGGAAGGAAACTCGCATGAGCTGGCACAAAGCCCTTGGATTCTCTGAAGACAAGTATCGTTTCCACGATCACGATAAGTTGGCTCACTACGCTAACGCTGCTACCGATGTGGAATTTAAATTCCCATTTGGATTTAAAGAGGTAGAAGGAATTCACTCTCGTACCGATTTCGATTTAAGCCAACATCAGGAATTCTCTGGTAAGAAAATCCAGTACTTCGATCCTGAATTGAACAAGAGCTATGTTCCTTACGTAGTTGAGACCTCAATCGGTGTTGACCGTATGTTCCTTCAGGTAATGTCTGAAGCTTATACAGAAGAGAAAATCGAGAAGGAAGATGGTAAAGTTGACGAGCGTGTGGTATTGAAATTACCAGCTGCTTTGGCTCCAATCAAATTGGCTGTAATGCCATTGACCAAGAAAGATGGTCTTCCTGAAAAGGCTCGCGAAATCATTAACGACTTGAAATTCGATTTCAACTGTCAGTACGATGAGAAAGACTCTATCGGTAAGCGTTACCGTCGTCAGGATGCTATTGGTACTCCTTTCTGTGTAACTGTTGATCACCAATCATTGGAAGATAACACAGTTACCATCCGTTACCGTGATACCATGGCTCAGGAGCGTGTTGCTATTGACAAACTTTATGATATCATGAAGAAAGAAGTAAGCATGAAAGAGCTTTTCAAAAAAATGAAATAAGCTGTTTTTACAGATATTACATGGCCATTCTATTTTTAGAGTGGCCATTTTTATTTTATAACAGTATCCCTCTTGTACAAATTCCTTCGCAAACACCTACCCTCTTTGCCTTCTGCACATTCCCTATGAGAGGAAAAAACTACACAAGCTGAGATCTTGAAAACAAAATATCAACGAAAGAGGGAGGCAAATCATCCACTTAAATAATAGATAAATTCACATTTGCCTCATCACGAATAATTCATCATTTATAATTATTTTAGGGCCTCCAATTGTTTTGATTGGAAAAGACAACTAAACCACTAACTAACACATGAAACATTTAGTAAGCCTACTGCTACTTGCAGTGGTAAGCGTATGGCAATCGCATGCCTGCACAACTGCCGTAATTTCCGGCAAATACACAAAAGATGGTCGACCAATCATTTGGAAACTTCGCGACACCGAAAGCTTTGAAAACAAAATGATGTATTTCACCGATGGAAAATATCCATACATCGGATTGATCAACTCCAAGGACGAAAAAGGGGAACAAGTTTGGGGAGGATCAAACTCAATGGGCTTTGCGATCATGAACTCTGCATCTTTTAATGTAAACATGAAGGATACGACTTCTTTGAAAGATCAGGAAGGACGTTTTATGAAGTTGGCCTTGCAACAGTGTGCAAACCTTGAAGAGTTTGAACAATTATTGAAGGACACTCCTAAACCAATGGGTTTAGCGGCTCACTTTGGGGTATTGGATGCCGATGGTAACGTTGCTTTCTACGAGGTAAACAACCATACATTTACCAAGTTCGACGCTAACGATCCGGCGCAGGCTCCAAATGGTTACATTTTAAGAACCAACTATTCATTTACAGGAAAGAAAGACATTGGATATGGTTTCATCCGTTTCCAAACTGCTCAGGATATCTTCTATCAAGCTGATGCTTGTGGTGACATGAGTGCAAAGACTGTAATCCAGAACTTCTCAAGATGTTTAAAACATCCCGTACTAAAAAGAGATTTTAGAAAAGAGTTTGAAACCATTCCATACGGTGAAAATTATGTGAATTCAGGTGATTTAATTACTCGTCATGGTTCTTCATCAATGATCATGATTGAAGGCGTGAAAGATGGTGAAGACAAAGACATGGCTACCATCTGGACTCAGGTTGGCTTCCCAAATACATCAATTGCATTACCTGTTTGGGTAAAAGGTGGTAAGAATTTGCCTAAAGTATTATTGGCTGATGGAAAAGAGAATTGTCCATTAAATGAGATGGCTATGGAACTTAAAAACCGCTGCTATCCTATTTCTCGTTCGGCTGGATACAAATACTTAAAAGTATCAGAATTGATTAATGCTGAGAAAACTGGTATTATTCAAAAACTTGAAAAAGCAGAAGAGGAACTTTTCAAAAACACAGAAGAGCATCAAAAGAAATGGCGTTCAGCTAAAGTGAATAAAAAAGAGATTGAAGAATTCTACCATTGGCTGGATGATTACACTTACAAAACTTATAAGGGGATGCTTGATACCCAAAAGTACCAGAGTTTGTAAGGAAATAAACAATCGGAAAAACATTAAGTGAAGCACAGGGCAATATTGTTCTGTGCTTTTTGTATTTTAGAGCCTGAATTTTAAAATTACGAATGATCAATTATGAATTACCAATCAGGAATATTCAAAATTGGTTTGCCATAATGCTTTATTCGTAATTCATAACTCGTAATTCATAATTGAAATGAACTTTAAGTCGATATTTAAGTCCGCATTGCCTCACCTGGTATCAATCCTGGTATTTTTAATTGTAGCATTTATGTACTTCCAGCCAGTTTTGGAGGGAAAACAATACAAAAAGGGTGACTCAATCCACGCTTGGGGAGCTAAAAAAGAAATTATTGATTTTCGAGAAAAGACAGGCGAAGATGCCTTGTGGACCAACTCCATGTTTGGAGGAATGCCCTCTTACCAAATTAATGTGGATTATCAAGCAAAAGACATGTACACTTTTAAGCAGATGATGGAGCTTTATACTCCAGATCCTGTGAAGTACATCATTCTGTACATGCTTGGTTTTTATATTCTTCTCGTTAGTTTAAGAGTTAATCCATGGCTTTCCATAGCAGGTTCCATTGCATATGCATTTTCCACTTATTTCATTATTATCATTGGAGCAGGCCACCTGTGGAAGGTAAATGCATTGGCTTTCATCCCTCCAGCTCTTGGTGGAATTTTAATGGTTCTACGAGGGCGATATCTTTGGGGTGGAATCATTGCTACATTCTTCTTGATCATGGAATTGTATTCCAACCACATACAAATGACTTATTATTTCGTGTTAATGGTTGTTTGTATCCTGATCTATGAATTCTACCATCAACTTAAAGAAAAGAATCTGAAACATTTCTTTAAAGCCATTGGGGTACTTGCCATAGCTTCAATCATTGCTTTGGGCGTTAACTTTACGAACTTATATAGCTCATACGAATACAGTAAATCCACAATTCGAGGTAAATCGGAATTGAGCTTGGGTAACAAGGACAACCAAACCACTGGTGTTGATAAAGATTACGGAACCATGTGGAGTTACGGAATCCAGGAAACCTTAAGTTTATTGATTCCCAATGCTAAAGGTGGCGGAGGATCTCCACAAGAAGGAATTCAGGTTTTGAACTATGTGAATGGTGGTCAGATTAAATCGGTTGCTGATTATTACAATATGGAACAGGTGAAAAACCACCATTACTGGGGGAATCAATTGTTTACCGTTGGTCCTGTTTATGTAGGAGCCTTTATCTTGTTACTATTCTTTTTAGGGTTATTTATTGTGGCAGGTCGCCTAAAATGGGGATTGCTAACAGCTACTATTTTGGCAATCATGCTATCCTGGGGACATAACTTCCCTGCCCTTACAAATCTGTTCTTCGATTACATACCACTTTATAATAAGTTTAGAGCAGTATCATCCATACTAATTATAGTTGAGCTGTGTATTCCACTATTGGCCATTTTAGCACTTAAAAAGCTAATTGATGAACCAGAGGTACTGAAGAAAAAGGTGAAGTTTGCTTCTCTAAACCTAAATGTATTGGTTCTGCCATTTGCATTAACAGGAGGTGTTGCGCTTCTTCTTTATCTTATCCCAACTTTTGGATTGGATTTCTTAAGCGATGTGGAACAAAATTATTTTACTCAAATTAGTGCTTCCAATCCGAATGCTATTTCCTTCATCGCTCAAATTCAGAATGATTTGGTCAATGCTCGCATCGACATGTTCAGAGCTGATGCTTTAAGAAGCTTCCTATTTATTTTGGTAGGTGCAGCTTTGGTTTGGGCATATTCGAAAGAGTATCTGAAAGCAAAATTCTTTATCCCAGCGGTAATTGTTTTGATTTTAGTCGATTTGTACCCAGTTAACAAACGCTTTACTACCAATGATGCATTTGTAGAAAAGAAAGAACTGAACCTGGCATATATGCCCAACATGGCAGATTTTCAAATCCTGCAGAACGAGCTAAAAAACAATCCTGAATTAAAGGCAATTGCCGATCAGGCAGTAAAAGATTACACCAGAAAGAACAGAAAAGCCAGCGATTACGAAAAAGTAGCAGCGCAACTTTGGGCTGTTACCTACAACACCAATTACAGAGTGTTTGAACAAATTGGTGGTCCTTTCCAGAATGCACGTCCATCCTACTTTCACAAATCCATTGGAGGTTATCATGGTGCAAAATTGCGTCGTGTTCAGGAATTGTACGAATATCATATCGACAAAGGCAACATGAAGGCTTTGGACATGTTGAATGCGAAATACATTATTAGTCAGGGAGAAAAAGGAGCTCAGGTAAGTATTAATCCAAACGCACTTGGAAATGCATGGTTCGTTAATTCTTACAAATTGGTTAAAGATGCCAATGAAGAAATCATGCTTCTAAATGGCTTTGATCCGGCTAAAGAGGCAATTGTTGATCAGCGTTTCAAAGATCAATTGAATGGCTTAAATATTATTGCAGATTCAACTGCCAACATTCAAATGACAGAATATTCGCCAAATCAGATTAGCTACCAATATCAGGCGAAAACCGAACAACTGGCTGTTTTCTCTGAAGTTTATTATCAACCTGGTTGGAATGCTTATATCGATGGTAAACCAGCAAAACACTTTAGAGCAAACTATGTTCTTCGTGCCATGAAATTACCAGCAGGAAACCACAAAGTTGAATTCAAATTTGAACCTAAGGGATACTTTGTGGGTGAGAAAATCTCATTGACCAGTATGATTCTTTTCTTTGTGGTAGCATTGGGAGCAATTGTTTTTGGAATCAAAAACTATAAAAAGGAAAATGTCTAGCGGATACACTAAACCACAACAATTTGTAAACTTTATGCAGAAAATTGTTTTTCTGCATATCGTACTGTTTTTTCTACGTTGGTTCTATTTCTTTATAGAAAAATTAGTGCCTAAGAACAAGAGAATTGCACTTTTCTTTTTGACTGAAAAAAACTATTTCGACAACTCGAAATACCTATTCGAATACATGAGGGTGAAGAACGATTTCAACAGCATTTTGTTCACGCCACACAAAGCATTATACAAGCAGTTGCAAGAGAAATTTCCGGGCGAAGTAGTCTACGCCTGGTCTTTTAAAGGTTTTCTACTGTTTTTACGAAGCAAACATGTAATTATTTCCTATGGAATTAGTGCTGCTGCTTTTGCTCCATATTACCTGCATACAAAGTGTAAAAACATCATCTATCTGGGACATGGAACTCCAATGAAAAAGATGGGTTTACAAACTGCCGTATGGAGAAAATATGGAAAGCAAAAGCAACTTCAGGGCTATTCCTACATGGTGGGGAGTTCGCCTTTAGAGCAAATCATACATGCTGCCGGATTTAATATGGACATGAATGATGTTTGGGTAACGGGTTTGCCGCGAAACGATTACTTGACTGATCCGGAACATTTAAATACTGATTTGCTTCTTAAAAATCCATTTCTGGATCGGAAAATTATACTTTATGCACCAACCTGGCGCGAGGAAGGACACAAAACTCACTTCTTCCCTTTCGAAGATTTTGATGCTGATCAACTTTCAAAATTCCTGGAGGAAGAAGATGCATACATCTTGGTTCGTGGCCATAAAGAGGATATCAAACGAAAATCCGTTCAAAAAACACATGATTTCTTTTCAATCGAAAGAGTAATAAAAGCCGATCAAGACAGGTTTGCTGATGTATATGATTTGCTTCCTTACGTGGATATTCTGGTTACCGATTATTCATCGCTTTGGATCGATTATCTATTGCTTGATCGACCAGTTGTTTTTCTACCTTACGATTTGGAAGAATACAGTCAGTACAAAGGATTTTTCATCAATTTTGATGAGAATAGTCCTGGTGCAAAATCTGAAAGTCAAAAAGAGTTTACTACTCACTTGAAACGTTATTTCGATCAACCATTGACACATGCCAAGTGGCGCAAAAAAATTCGCGACATGTACCACACTTATCAGGACAATGGCAGTTGCGAAAGAGTTTACAACGAAATTCGAAAATTGAATCAATAAATGAACCTAAATAAACATTCCAAACCTGTTATATTCTTCACCACTCTTTTGGGGTGGATTTTTCTTGTTCCTTTAAGTTATCTGATTCCCAAAAAGAAAAATCTGATAGTTTTAATGGGCGCCAAAGATGGATTCTTTAACGACAATGTAAAATTCTTCTTTCTCTATTTGGCCGAGGAAAAACCAGATCAGGAATTCTATTTGCTAACTGCAAACAGGGATGTTTTCAACGAATTGAATCAGAAATACGACAATATTCTTTACTATCCTTCATGCAAAACCTATTGGATTATGCTGAGAAGTAAAGTGTTTGTTGTAGATAATTTTTCGTGGATGGACAATTGTCGTTTTCAGTTGTTTTGGAGAGCAAAAATTGTACAAATATGGCATGGCATTGGGTTCAAGAAAATTCAGCGCAACAACAAGTTTTTCATTCAGGAAACCAGTTCATTGTACCGCAGATTCATTCTTAACTTTGTAGGTAAATTACCGAAATATCAAGCGCTTATTTCAACTGGAAAGTTCTTTACAGAAAGGTTCTTTAAACCGGCTTTTATAAGCGATCATTTTATTGATACGGGTTATCCTAGAAACGACATCATTGTAAATCCAGAAAAGTATAAAAACGCACTTTTAAACACGGATATAGAAACCATCAATAAAGTAGCGGAAATGCGTAAAAATGGAATCAAATCGATTCTATATGCTCCAACTTTTCGCGATACAGGTGGTGATGGGATTTCTGATGGGATTCTTGATTTAAAATCGCTAAATGAATTTGCCTTGCAAAACGATTTGGTATTTGTGTTTAAACTGCATCCGCTGCCACAATATCAAACCATCAGCGATGATTTTGAAAGAATTCTATGGTACGATAATGTAAAGGATGTTTATCCTTTCCTTCCGGAAACCGATGCCATGATTAGCGATTATTCTTCTATTTACATGGATTATATCCTGCTGAATCGTCCTATTTTCTTCTTGCTTTACGATCGTGAGAAGTATGAGACGAAAGATCGCGAATTACATACTTTTTTCAACGATTTTATTGTTGGAACAATTTCTACCAACCAGCAAAAATTGCAGGAAGATTTAATGGAGAACTTAAGCAATAATGATAGTTTTACAGGCAAACGAGAAGAAATTATTCAAAAATCCTACGATAACATTGATGATAAAGCTTCTGAGAGAATTTTTAATTTCATCCAAGAACATTATCTTCGCCAGTAAACAATGAACAGTCAACAAAAGATAAACAACAATTATATGAAACGCGTAATCACTTTTGGTACTTTTGATTTATTTCACATCGGACATTTAAGAATTTTAGAACGTGCCAAAGCACAGGGTGATTACTTAATTGTTGGGATCTCTACCGATGCTTTAAACTTCTCTAAGAAGCAAAAGAATCCTATTTACACGGAGAAAGACCGAATGAGAATCATCGAATCTTTAAAGGTTGTTGATGAAGTGTTCTACGAGGAATCTTTGGAACTAAAAGGCGAGTATATTAAAAAATACAATGCCGATGTTTTGGTAATGGGTAACGATTGGGAAGGAAGGTTTGATGAATTCAAATCGCTTTGCGAAGTCGTTTACCTAGAGCGTACTCCATCCATCTCAACCACTGAGATTATTGAAATCATTAAAGAATAAAGATTTTCAGGACACATTAAAGGAAAAATTCCTAGCTCATTTATCCCTGATTATATCAGGGATAAGCTAAATTCCGATTGCTTTTTTCACAAACCGATTAAAATCTTTCGATATGCCGAAAGCGAAGGATAAGAGCAAATAAACTCCTCCAACTATTGCTGATCTGATGGCAATATCGAATACGAACCAATCCATTTTTGGTAATAATGTTCCTGCGTAATAAGCTGCGGCAGCAACAAGCATCACCGTTAAATACCGGTAATTAAAGGGTTGGAATTTGTACTTCTTTAGTAAAAATAGATATTTGGATAAGTTAAAGAAGAAAGTTGCTGTTACTGATGCAACGGCAGCTCCAGTAATTCCCCAAATCGGTATCATGATTAGGTTGGTAATAATTACCAGAAAACCATATACAGTCATGAATACAGCTTGCATTTTATAGTATGGCGATGATTGAATAATTACACCACTCACTCCTGATGCCATCTGTATTACATGCCCGATACCAATGAAAAAGATAACGTACTTCCCATCAATAAATCTATTCGTTACAATTTCAATTACGTTATCAATATTGATCCAAATACCTACAAACAAAAGGCAACCCACCATAAATTGATGCAAACCGCTTTGAGAGTAAATCTGAGCAATTGTTTTCAAATCTTTCTTTTTCCATGCCTCGGCAATAACCGTACTTGCAATTTTTTTTAGACTACGGGCAGGCATCGAAACCAATACTCCAAAATTTGCCATTGTAGCATAAATTCCATTAGCACCCAAACCTACATAACTCACAATCATCACCTTGTCGATATGATTTGCTAATTTATCACTCAAGCCATTTAAAATGCCATAAAGTGAAACACTTATCATGGATTTCTTAAGTGTTGGACGAACAAATTTTAAGTCTGATTTAAATGAAATTTTGCCCCTAAACCAAAGCAGTAGAAATAGTAATACAGTTGGCAAACAATAGGCAATTACATACAACAGAACAAATTCTGAAAAATCCAATAAACTTATTGAGAAAAGCAGAATAATTGTAAGACTCAATACTTTAAATACGATATCTCTAAAAAAAGTACCTGAAACTGCATCGTATAAAACCCGATTATAAGCATCAAATAAATTGAAGAAAATGGTAAAAAATACTAACGGAATCAGATATACCAAATAGTCCAGATATAATGGAGATTCATCCTTGTAAGCATCAACAGCAAAGGGATGCAGAATGAAATAACTGATTAAAGCCAAGGCAAATCCTGCCATCCCTACCCAAAACAAAATAAACAAGTATCCATTATGGTTCCGGTTTTCATTTCGGAAATAAGGAAACAATCGTGCAGTAACATTATTAAATCCTAAGGAAGAAAACTGTGCAACAATGGCAGCCATCGGTCCTATCCAATTGATCAATCCAATCTGATCGGCTTCTAAAAATCTAGGAAAAAGAATCCCTGTATTTATAAATCCCAAAATCGCTCCGATATACGAAACGAAACTTCCCTTAATGGTTTGTTGTCGAATAATTCCCAATGTGTATTTTTCTATTTGGTAGTGATACAATCACAAATTTAACAAAAAAGACTTTGCGAATGAGTGAATGTGTCATTTTATGAAAATGTATATCGCAATACTCAATTGTTAAAAACCATTTCTCGGGCTTGAAACTTGTAACTGGTAACATGAAGCTTTTCATCAAAAAATTGTATTTTCGCAAGTGACCAATTAATGATTGATTCTAATCGGTTTAAAACAAGCTAACATATGGCACAAAAAGAAAAAGGCTCAAAGCGCCGCTTGCGCTCCTCTTATATCACTTCTGTTATTAGTATTTCTCTGGTTCTTTTCATGTTGGGACTAACAGGTTTGCTCATTTTAAATGCAAATCAACTTTCTAACTATGTGAAAGAGAATATAGGTATTTCCATTATTCTAAAAGACAACGCGAAAGAAGTGGATATAAGACGTTTACAGAAAAACCTAGATGCCACAGAATTTGTAAAATCTACTGAATTTGTTGATAAAGAAACTGCAGCAAAAGAACTACAGGAAGAGTTGGGTGAAGATTTTATTTCTTTTTTGGGTTACAATCCTCTACAGGCTACAATCGACGTAAAACTATATGCCGAGTATGCCAATCCTGATAGCATTGCGGTTATCGAAAAAGATTTTACCAGATATTCTCAAGTGCAAGAAGTTTACTACCAGAAAAACGTTGTTCATTTGGTAAATGATAATGTAAAGTTTATCAGTTTTTTTCTTTTGGGTTGCAGTGTTGTTTTATTTATTATTTCATTTACACTAATCAACAATACCATTCGATTGTCAATATATTCTCAGCGCTTAATAATAAACACCATGCAATTGGTTGGAGCTACAGGAAGCTTTATACGTAAACCATTTATGCAAACAGGTCTTCTACATGGATTTTTAGGCGCCCTAATTGCAAATTCCCTGCTTTCTGGTTTTATCTACTTTTTACAGAGAATGTTTAGACAGGTTATTACATTTGACAACACTGAATTAGTTGGTGCTTTGTTTTTACTTATAGTTATTTTGGGTTTATTTATCACCTGGATTTCCACTTTATTTGCGGTGAATAAATATTTACGATTGGAATCAAGATCATTGTACTAAAGATTAGGAGTTAACAAAACTTAAGACATTTAAATGCTGATTCAGTAAAATTTATTGTAAATTTGGCATTGATTTCCGAACACGGATAAATTTTTGAACACATGAACAAACAAAATAACAAACCAGGCTTTGCTCTTGGCAAAGAAAATTACAAACTTCTTTTGATTGGTTTTGGAATTATCATTATTGGATTTTTGCTTATGATGGGTGGCGGATCTGATGATCCTAATGTATTCGACGAAAGCATTTTTAGTTTTAGACGAATTACACTTGCTCCATTGGTTGTATTGTTCGGATTTGCTTTCGAAATTTATGCCATTATGAAGAAACCAAAAGAAGAAAAATAACATACTACCTATCTGATTCCGAATTAACTATCGGAAAAACACACTACTTAATTTTATGAATTGGATTGAAGCCTTAATCCTTGGATTACTCCAGGGACTTACTGAATTTTTACCAGTTAGTAGCAGTGGCCATCTTGAACTTGGAAAAGCTCTTTTGGGCGTTGACGCTGAAAATAATCTTGCATTTACTGTAATTGTTCATGGTGCAACAGTACTTAGTACCATTATTGTGTTTAGAAAGGATATTATTTCATTGGTTAAGGATGTTTTTCATTTCCAATGGAATGAATCTACCCAATATCTTTTTAAAATAGCAGTATCAATGATTCCAATTGGAATTGTTGGTATTTTCTTCAAAGACGAAGTATCAGCACTTTTCGATAACAATGGTATTTTGCTTTTGGTAGGTTGCATGTTATTGGTAACAGCAACTTTGCTAGGATTTACCTACTATGCCAAACAAAAAGACAAAGAAATATCCTTCAAAGATGCCTTGATCATCGGGTTAGCTCAAACTTTTGCCATTCTACCTGGTATTTCACGTTCAGGAGCTACTATCGCAACAGGATTATTGCTCGGAAATAAAAAAGCAGATATTGCAAAATTTTCCTTTCTAATGGTGTTAGTTCCTATTATCGGTGAAAATATTCTGAGTTTGGCAAGTGGCGAATTTACTTCTCATGGCAACATTGAAGTCACACCTTTAATCGTTGGTTTCTTTGCAGCTTTTATCTCTGGACTACTTGCTTGCAGCTGGATGATTAAGCTGGTAAAGAAAGGAAAACTAATCTATTTTGCCATTTATTGCCTGATTATCGGAGTAATTGCTATTTTTGCAGCCTAATTGTAAAAATGGCAAATCACTTCTAATGATTCGATTCGAAACCGACAATGACTTTCAACAAGGTGCTTTTATTCTGCTGAATAAGCCATATGAGTGGACTTCGTTTGACTTGGTGAACAAAGTAAAGTTCAAAATCAAGCACAAGCTTCGTGTGAAAAAAATTAAGGTTGGTCATGCAGGAACATTGGATCCTTTGGCTACCGGATTGATGATTGTTTGTGTTGGAAAATACACCAAAAAGATTGATACTTATCAATCGCAGGTGAAAGAATACATTGCCACTTTGCAATTAGGAGCAACCACTCCTTCCTTCGATTTGGAAACAGAAATCGATCAGGAATATCCAACAGAGCACATTACTCGTGAACTGGTTGATGAAACATTAAAAGGTTTTATTGGAAGTATTGAGCAACGACCACCAGATTATTCGGCAGTTAAGGTAAACGGTAAACGTGCCTACGAATATGCCCGAAAAGGTCAGGAGGTCGAAATCAAGAAGAAAACTTTGGTGATCGATGAAATCGAAGTTCTCGAATTTGCCAAAAATGTTCTGAAGATTAGAGTGGTTTGCAGTAAAGGAACCTATATCAGAGCTTTAGCACGTGACATTGGTCAGGCTTTAAACAGTGGTGCTCACTTAACAGCTCTGCAACGCACTCAAATTGGCGATTTCAAAATCGACGATGCTATTGAAATTGAAGATTTTATAAAATTCTTAGAAAATTTATAACTATCTTGCAACTTTTTCGTAAAAAGGAAAGCTTCGCTTTTTGCAGTAACAAAAAAATATATTTTTAAAAGTCAGTCAGCCTTATGAAGTTATCTAAGTTTAAGTATAAATTACCTACAGAACTTATTGCTTTACATCCAGCCTATAACAGAGATGAATCTCGTTTAATGGTACTTCACAAAGATACAGGTAAAATTGAACACAAAATCTTTAAAGATTTAATCGATTATTTCGATGATGAAGATGTTATGGTGTTCAACAATACCAAAGTATTTCCTGCTCGTTTGTATGGTAACAAAGAGAAAACAGGTGCCGAAATTGAAGTATTTTTGTTGCGCGAATTAAATCGCGAACAAAGACTATGGGATGTTTTGGTTGATCCGGCTCGTAAAATCAGAATTGGTAATAAATTGTACTTTGGCGATGACGATTTGTTGGTTGCCGAAGTTATTGATAATACAACCTCAAGAGGTAGAACGCTTCGTTTCTTATACGATGGACCATACGATGAATTCAAAAAAACTCTTTTCGGATTAGGAGAAACTCCACTTCCAAAATTCATCGATCGTTCAGTTGAACCTGAAGATGCTGATCGTTACCAAACCATTTTTGCAAAACATGAAGGTGCAGTTGCTGCTCCAACAGCTGGTATGCACTTTAGCCGTGAGTTAATGAAGCGTTTGGAAATTAAAGGTATCGATTTTGCTGAGGTAACACTACATGTTGGTTTGGGTAATTTCCGTACTGTTGACGTAGAAGATTTGACCAAACACAAAATGGATTCTGAGCAAATCTTTATCGAAGAAGAAGCGGTTGAGAAAGTAAACTCGGCTAAAAAGAAAAAGAAAAATGTTTGTGCAGTTGGTACAACCGTAATGAGAACTCTTGAAAGTTCGGTATCAACTATGGGAACTTTGAAACCATATGAAGGATGGACCAATAAGTTTATTTTCCCTCCATATGAATTCCATGTACCAAACAGAATGATTACCAACTTCCACTTGCCACTTTCTACTTTAATGATGATGGTTTGTGCATTTGGAGGTTATGAAAATGTAATGGCTGCTTACCAAGAGGCGATTAAAGAAAAATACAGATTTGGAACTTACGGTGATGCAATGTTGATCTTATAAGAACATCTAAAATATAATTTTAAAAAGCTGGTGATTGATTAATCATCAGCTTTTTTTATGTAGCATTAGCATTGGATGTGATAATTTTTGCTATTTTGTATATTCGTTTAACAAATTAAAATTTAACTATGGAAGTTGTTGTAGAAAGAAGCGACAAGAATTTTGTGGCAATGTTATTATTATGCTTTTTCCTTGGAGGATTAGGTGTACACCGTTTTTATGCTGGTAAAATTGGAACCGGAATATTAATGCTATTAACCTTAGGTGGGTTTGGTATTTGGACCCTAATCGATTTTATCATTATCGCAGTAGGAAGCTTTAAAGACAAAGAAGGGCGCTACATTAAGAACTAAATCATAAATAACTAAAAAGAGATCTGCAAAACAGATCTCTTTTTTTATTCCTCGGTATTTACCATCCAAGTTGAAAACACATTCAGATAATCCCAATAAGACATTAAAAGTTCATCTGAAAGTCCAAGTTCCGGTAATAATTTCTGATAGCATTCAAGCCAGATTTTCCTTCCTTCAGTCGTAATTTTAAATGGTCGATGACGACGCACCAACATTGGTTCTCCTCGATTCTGATTGAAATATTGTGGTCCTCCTAAAATTTGAATGAAAAAATCTGATGAGCGTAACTTGGCTGCTTCAAACTCTTTGTCATCAGGAGGAAACAGAGCGCCTATTTCACTTTCGCGCAAAAGATTGTAATGATCGTCTACTAATTTTCTGATTCCTTCTTCTCCCAGAATCGTTAATATTTCTCTATCAGGTCTGGTTACCTGTGGACGTTCACCAAATTGATATTCCTTTATTTCCAGTTTCATATTATTACTTGATTTAAACTTAAAAGTATCAAAGATTTTCTAAATCGCTACTTCTTTATTAAAAAAAAGACCAATCACTCTTAAATTTTAAGAATCCTGATAAAATTTATTTTTCTCACCCGTCATAATTTGATAAATTAGATAGTCAATTAAAAGATCCTATACACTCTATTGGTTGCCACTCGACAACTTGTACATTTTTACTTTAAACCACGGCATTTGTCCACAATTCAACTATCATGAAAAAGATATTTTATCTGATTCTTATTCTATGCTTGAGCATTGATATTATACTTGCCCAAGAATGTACCATTTACATTCCCAACACGGTTGGAACCGAGTTGCATTACGAAATGACTAATCAGAAAGGAAAAGTAATAGGCTCGTATTCCCAAAAACTACTATCGATTAAAAATAAAGGTGGTGAAACCATTTACTCCATGTTACAAACTACAATGGATGAAAATTCAAAAGACAAAGTAATTTTATCAGACACCATTACATTCCGTTGTAAAGGCAATGAATTTTACATTGATATGGATCAGTACCTGAATCAAAAACAAATGGAAGCTTTTCAGAATATGGAAGTTAAAGTTACCACAGATGAATTGATGTATCCGCCAAACTTAAAACCAGGACAATCATTAAAAGATGGATCAATTACCATTTCGATTGAAGGTGGAGTAATGAACATGAATATGACTACCAATATTGTAAATCGAAAGGTTGAAGCTTTAGAAAATATTGATACACCCGCGGGTAATTTTAAATGCTATAAACTTTCCGAAGAGGTTCAGAGTAAAACCGGCTTTGTGAATGTTACCATGCGCAATGTAATGTGGATTTCGAAAGATATTGGGACCATTCGAAGTGAATCCTATAATAAGAAAGGAAAGTTGACAGGAATTACACAGTTGGTAAAGATTGTAAAATAAAGCTCCAGAATACAAATCCCAAATTCCAAATGGAGCTTGGGATTTGATTTTTGGAAATTCTCTAATTCATTATATTTCTTGGTTTGCCTTGTAACCACAATTTTATATTTTCCATTACGATATCAATTCGTTTTTCGAATGATTCGTTGGTTGCATAGGCAATGTGCGGAAGCATAATTAGGTTTGGTGCAGTAAACAAAACATGTTCTTTATCCAATGGTGGTTCTTTTTCGTATACATCAACAGCTGCTCCTGCAATTTCTGATTCTTCCAAAGCCCAACACAAGGCATCGCTATTCACCACAGGGCCACGAGCTGTATTAATTAGAATTGCGTTTGGTTTCATTAATTGGAATTCTTCCTTGCCCATTAATCCTTTTGTTTCCGGTGTTAATGGCACATGCAATGATACAATGTCCGACTCCTTTAATAAAGTCTCCTTATCGACGAATTTAACGCCTTCTACGCTCTTTTCGCTTCGGCTATAGGCAAGAACCTTACAATTGAAAACTTTTGCAATTTCGGCCACCCTAAGGCCTATTTCACCAGCTCCAATTATTCCCAAAGTTTTTCCATTAAGCTCTGTTCCTAAAAAACCTCCGCGATCGCCGCCAAAACGAGTCATAGCATCGCCGCCAACAATCTTACGGTATACCGATAAAATCATACCAATGGTAAGTTCGGCAACGGATTCATTAGAAAACCCGGCAGCATTGGAAACCAGAATATTTCGATCATTACATGCCTGCATATCGATATGATCTACTCCGGTAAAAGCAACTGAAATCATGGAAAGCTTTGGACAGGCATCAATAATTTTTTTGGTAATTGGAATATTGCTAACTACAATCGCATCGGCTCCCTCTGCTCTTTTGATTAGCTCTTGTTCGTCCTCATTTCGATCTCCAAAGAACACCAACTCATGTCCCAATTCTTCGAATTCTTTTTTCAACTGACCATATTTACAGGCGGTCATTCCGATTGGTTCAAGTATTGTGAATTTCATATTTTGACAGTAATCAGT
This sequence comes from Marinifilum fragile JCM 15579, assembly GCF_001310955.1. Classification (GTDB taxonomy): domain Bacteria; phylum Bacteroidota; class Bacteroidia; order Bacteroidales; family Marinifilaceae; genus Marinifilum; species Marinifilum fragile. The sequence goes on along the minus strand of NZ_BAZX01000002.1, from coordinate 127,775 downwards.
AAGCAGTGATCAGCAAACAGTAAAATGCAAAATCATTTAACTAATCTGGACTGATATCCACTTACAGTTTGATAAAATTTTAAAAATTAAACTGCTAAAGTAAAGATTTCATTTTTCAGAATCAACGAATTAAGGTCTGATATCCTGCCATAGCTGTGCAAAAAATGCATTCAGCAGGCAATTATTGGCTTTGAACGATTTAAATTTCATGCTTCGGATATTTTTCTCAATTTGTATCAGTAAATGAACAAATTACCAGATGATTGACCACACAAAAGCATACAACAAGTTTCTAAATCAATTCATAAACAAATGGCTAAATTGCATGGAAGAATTCCCTGCCAATAAGCCAAAATTCTCTTTTATTGAGAAATACATTTGGGAATTAAAGTGTGAACGATTTCTCAGCTTTGTAAAATCGAACAGCGAAAAAGAGAACCTCGAAAATGAATTGCTTTTTAAAAAGTGCAAATCCTTCTTTAAAGAGGAGTTATCGTACTCCAATGATCAATTACAACTGATTTTTTCGGATGATATGATTCATGCCACTAAAGATTTTATCCGAAAAGCCCTTCAATTTGACTCGAACTTGGGCAATGAGGAACTTTTTCAGGCCTTAAGAAACCAGTGGATTGTTTTTGGTCTTCAAGCCTTGTTTGGATATCCTGTTGAAACTACTTCATCTACTTTGGCCTATAGTCTTCTTTATCCGTATACCGATAATTTTATCGATTCCCGAAGAATCTCCCATCATGATAAAATTGAATTTTCGGAACGTTTTGAGCTGCGATTAAAAGGCGAAGAGGTAATTGCAAAAAGCGAAGCGGAAGAAAAAATCTATCAATTGGTTGGAATGATAGAGGACGATTATGATCGAAGCAATTACCCCAAAGTGTACGAAAGTTTACTGGATATTCATCATGCCCAAACCAGAAGCATTGCATTGACTAAAAAAACACTCATGAGTGATATTGAATGTTTCGAAATTGCGGTAAGCAAAGGTGCAACATCAGTTATTGCCGATGGATATTTAATTGCAGGAGAATTGAGCTATGATCAGCTTCATTTTCTTTACGAATATGGTGCATATTTACAGATATTAGACGATTTACAAGATGCCAGAGATGATTTGTATGAAGGAGTTTTTACCTGTTTCTCTAAAAACCTGCATTCACAATATCTCGATAGAATGTTGTGTAAAACCTACCATCTGGGAAAAGAAGTTTTGGCAACAGTAAAGAAAGTTTATCCAAACGAAATTGCATTCCAGGGATTGATTAAACGTAGTTTTGGATTGTTATTCGCTTCCTCGGTAATTGCAAACCCAAAAGATTTTAGTCCAGAATTTAAAGACTTATGCGAACGCCACTCCCCTTTTCGTTTTTCATTTGCAGATAAACACAAAGCCGAACTGAGTAATTTCTCGGTACTATTCGAAAAGAAGTTGGAGGAGTTTAAGAAAGAAGGTTTTTATGCAGTTTAAAGATTTCGATTGGCTTAATTCATAGCTAGGATTGATAAATCATGCTTCGGATTGGCTTTTTTATTGGTAGGATCGATATATTGGATGGTAGAATTGATTCCGCAAGCTCAAAATTGACAAATCTTATGGTAGAATTGGCAAATTAATCGGTAAAATCGATAGTTTACCTCTTCGAATGGTCTCTACTAGGTTAGATTCGTTTCCGCAAATGGTTTTATGACTCCGCATTTGGTTTTATGCCCCCGCAAATGGTATTAAGCCTTTTCATACGGTTTTAGGCACTAAAAAACGCCTCCATCCATACAAAAGGAAGAAGGCGTTTAAATATTTTGTATTAAGCTTTTAAATAAGCCTATTTAAATCACTAGGCATGTAGACCACATTCTCTGTTTCCTAGAACTTTTGTTGGATCAAAATATTTGGTTTCAATTCCCAAATTGTTCTCAGCAAGATATTTGTCCATTTCTTCGTCGCTCCAGTTGTAAAACGGGCTTACTTTTAGCATTCCATCTGCTGATAGAGAAAGAATATCAATAGAATCTCGGAAAGCAGTTTGACCTTTTCTCAAGTTTGTGAACCAAACATCTGGTTTGTGCTCTTCCATTGCTCTGCGGAAAGGCTCCAATTTTACCTGTTCGGTAAATTCTTTGTGCTTAGGATCATTGATATCAGGAATACCCATAACCACATCGCGATGTGCGGCTGTTTGCTTAGGCACATACAATTTTACATTTAGGTTCAATTGCTTAATGGTTTCTTCAGCATGACGATAGGTATTAGAAGTATTGTATCCTGAATCACACCAAATTACAGGAATATCCTTTTTCACCTCTGCACAGGCATGCAAAATAACGGCTTCGTAAGGTCTAAAGTTTGTGGTAACCACAGCCTTTTTACCATATGCAATTGCCCATTCAATAATCTCTTTTGGAGATTTTCCTCTTAATTCCTCATTAAGTGCTTTAATATCCATATCTATACTATTAATCGTTTATTTTCTGAATTATAGGGACGAAATTATAAAAAAATCTGCTTTTAATTGTTAAAACAAGGATATTACTCCTTTTAAAACTTATCCATTGCAACATGAAATGAATCAGGTGTTGTTCTGTGAACTTTCAGAGAATTGCAATCATTAAAGTCCATAAAGGCTTTCAATTCTTTTGATAAGGCTTCGGAAAAAGCATCTGTTTTCTTCAGATTGGTTTCTAATACCAAATGATTGACATGTAATACTGATGTCTTTCTATCAGCCTTACAGTCCATTCTGGCCACCAATTTTCCATCCCAAAGAATTGGCAAGGAAAAATAACCAAATTTTCGCTTGGCCTCAGGCAGGTAACATTCAATCTGGTAATCGAAATCGAATAAGGTTTGCATGCGCTTTCGTTGAATTAACAAATTATCGAATGGTGAAAGAATTTTTAGTTTGCTACGAGATAAAGGCTTATTCAACAATTCGAGAACATTGGGCAGAGCATAATAATTCATCTCTCCTACTTTTATTTGCAGTAACTCTCCGCTCAAGTGCATTTCTTTCAAATGATTTTCTACTAAGGATTTGGTATTTTTCAACAGGTAGACCATTTCTGAAGCCAATCCCAAACCGTTTGCCTCAAGGTAACGAACAATCAGGAAACGAATGTATTCCTCTTCGGATGGCATGGAAACATCAATATCATTTGGAATTACCCTTTCGGTAAGGTCATAGACTTTATGGAAATTATTTCTGCAAGGAATCATTAAATCTCCCTGCATAAACAGGTTCTCCAAAGCTCTTTTGGCAGGTTTACTCGACCAATCTCTTCTTTTTTTATCGGTATTCTCAAAATCTTTTGCCATTAAAGGACCTTCTTCCTCAATTCGCTTCATGATGGATTTCATTAAATTCTCATCTCTTTCGTACCAGTGATTTTGGGACCCACTTGCTATTGCATGCTTTCGTATTAAACTAAAACGAAAATCTCGCATAGGCAGATATGCCGCTGCATGCGACCAATATTCAAATACCTTTTTATCCGCAAGCAAGTCATCGAGATGTGAAGCTTGATACTTTGGATTTCGAGCCCAAATGGTATGATGATGTGCACGTTGAATTACCGAAATGGTATCAATTTGGATATAGCCCAAATGCTCGATAGCATCAAGCGTATTTTGAATTGCTCTCCCTTTTGTATTTACAGGTGGCAACTTTTGAGACAACAATACCAATTTTCTTGCTTGGCTTTTAGAGAGATATTCCATCATTAAATTACAGGTATGTTTGTTATATTTCTTGTGAAATGTAATAATATTTTGCCGTTTACAGAAGATGAGTTAATGCCCTAACAAAGCAATACAGCAATTATCTATCCTCATATTGTAGTATTTAAGAAGATTCTGTGACCTAACTAATTATCGTGACATTTAAAAATTTGCACAAAACTCTCACTTTAATTAAATTAGATGTACCGCACAACAAAATTAACCATAAATTATGAAAACAATTTGGTCGTTTACACAAAACACAATTCATCAATTAAAAAATCTAAGTTCTTTTTTGATTCTTAACTATCTAATTGTTTTCATAATTCTAATGGCCATTGCGATAATTGGAAACTATTTCAACATTCCTTTGTCTAAATTCACACGTGATCCAATACACTTACTTAATGGACATCCATTAACAGGAGTGATCTCAAATATTGGCATCTTATTTTGGTGTTCCACAGTCGCTATCTGTTTCTTTAGCTCAGCAGTTTGTTGGATGAATAAGAAAGTCTTAAATCCAAAATTTCTATTCTATTCGGGATTAATTACATTAATGCTACTCTTAGATGATCTGTTTATGTTCCATGAAATCATCTACCCAAAATATTTTCATATTCCTGAAATAATAGTTTACCTCATATATCTAACGCTCATTGCAAGCTACCTGTTAAAATTCAGAAAAGATATTTTAGATACTGAATATGTCTTGCTTCTATTGGCTTTAAGTTTTTTTGCCCTATCCATATTAATGGATGTTTTTATTACCGAAAATGAATTGGTTTTTCTTTTTGAGGACGGATTTAAATTATTCGGTATTGTAAGTTGGTTTTTGTTCTTTGTAAGGACTTGTTTTAATCAATTCCTTGAGATACTAAAAAGCAAACATGATCTTAAGCTTAATCAGATATATGGTATTAAGGAAGAACTCACAGAAGTAGAGATTGAAAACTAATTTCTTGAATATGTCAGAAAGTAAGAAAAGGTATAAAAACAAGCCAAGAAAATGCATTTTCTGCGGTTCAACACGCATAGCAACCTATGTGTATGGATATCCTTCTTCCAGTATTTTAAAAGATGTTGAGGCAGGTAAAATAGCTATTGGAGGGTGTTGCTTAGGAGAAGATAACCCCAGATGGAGATGTTCGGGTTGTGGACACCAATTTTACCTTAAAGCCCCATGGGAAGAATAAAACTCCAAGAAATATATTGAGGTTGATAAATTATCGAACACCAAAATTAAATACTTTACTTGAGATTTCATCCAGTAATCTAGATGATTTCGGAAGGTTAAAACAAAAAACAAGCTGACAAAATTGTCAGCCTGTTCGGTTAGGTAGCCCCACCAGGACTCGAACCTGGATCTATTGTTTAGGAAACAACTATTCTATCCCTTGAACTATGGGGCCATATAAGTCATGCAAATGTATTTAATCAGCATGGAAGATCAAAACAGAGCATAAAAAAATTTAAGAATTAGTCGTCATTAAAAAGCTCTTCAATCACTGAAAGAGATTTAAGCGAAGAGAATCCTTGGCTCTGAAGCGCATAAAAATTCAAAATTCCTCGAAGAAGTATTTTTGACGTATAGTTACTAATTTTTAATTCATTAAGCTTATCAATTGAAGTATTAAACAAATCAAACAACACTTTACTTTCTTCTTGTTTTAAACAATGAGCATGCGAATTGTATACTGATACAAATCTTCCATTGTCCATATCGAAACAAGTATCATCTTCAGACCAGTTCGTTTGTGGGTAGAAACCCAAAAAGCGCGTAAGTTTGGTTAAGAAATAAAGGTGAAATAATTCAACCGATTCATCAGACAAATCGAGGTAACGGATACTATTATACAGGAAAACAAACAGTTCCTGATTAGCTTCTTCCTCACGTAACACTTTCGAAAGGACTTCGGTTAAGAAAAGAGCAACAGAACTTTTGTGCACATCAAAAATCAAGCTATTTAAGGTTTCTGCAAGTCGTGCTTCTTTTAATGATTGGATATTTTTACCCTCGCGGTGATACACCTCCATATCCAAAAGGAAAAATGGCCGAAACAAATTACTTTTACTTTTCGATTTTTTTGAGCGACCACCTTTTACCATATAGCTTTGGCGACCAAACTTTTCGGTATAAATGTGCACTATCAGACTAGTTTCTCCATACTGAACACGATTCAACACTATGCCTTTGGTTTGATACAGCATATTGGTTTAGTTGATGAATAACAGCTTAATGACCTTAGATTTTGATCCATCAGCATTGGAACAGAATATCAGATACACTCCTGTATGCACCCTTGATCCACTAAAGTTTTTACCATCCCAAATAAATTGGCCTCCCTCCGATTTGCCTTCCCAAACCAAATTCCCGCTTACATTGGTAATTTTAACGGTCGAATTGCTCATTAATCCACTCACAGTGATATCTCCTCTGTAAGTCTCTCTAACTGGATTTGGGTACACATATAAATCGTTGTAATTCTCTGTTCCTTCAGTAACCTTTCCCCTATATGATACCATGCCTTTATCGGTAACAAAGAAAACCTCTCCTGTTTCAGGATTTACTGATATTTTTTGGATATTATTTGAGGGAAGAGGACTATTCAAAGTATTAAAATGAGTCAACTGTTTATCTCCATTTTCTGAGACCAAGAAAGCCCCGGAATTTTCTGTTCCCAGCCATTTCTGATTTGCTCCATTAACTTCAATACATTGAACTTTTTCGGTTGAAAGCAAATATTGAGTAGAGCCATCTATAGTAATAATAGGTCGATAAGCATAAAAATCTCCTGCTCTAAATAAGGCATTCGGATCAGAATAAACTGCAATTCCACTTGAAGTTCCAACCCAAACACTTCCCTGTTTATCTTCCTTAATATCGTAAATTTGTGAACTAATGCTGGAATTATTTTCGTCTCGCACAGAGAAGCTACTACTTACATCATCATCATTATTAGCAATTGTTCCATTTACATTAAAGGCAAATAATGAACTTCCAATACCCCTTAATACCCACTTATCACCATTTTGCAATGCTATAATTTTTCGTAAATCGGTTCGATTATCCAAACTACTATAGGATAAAGAAACCCAATCATTCTCATAGGTTAAGGCTTTAATTCCATGATTGGAATTTGCTTCTAAGATCCAAAGTGTTCCATCCTCTTCAGAATCCATAGAAACGATCTCAGAATTATCTAAAGGTGAGTTTGAAGAGTTGTAATAATTACTTAATTCCTGATTTTCAAATTCAAATATGCCATCGCCCCAGCTACCTGCATAAACTCTTGACTCATTTCTCTTGTTACCTGTTATGCAAATGATATCACTTTTGCCATTAAACTCTGCAAGATTGTTTTCTGTAAAATTTTGCCATTTAGAATCAACAAAATCATACAACTCTGCTGGTATATTCTCATTGGAAATACCAGAACTGGCCCAAGTGTGTTTTCCTACAGAATAAACTGATGATATCTTTGATCTAAATGGTCCGTCAGGCTTAATCTGAATAAATTCGTTTCCTTTTTGTTCCAAAAGAGATTCCTCATAATCGGCAATAAAAACTCGATCATTTGTTAATAAAACATCTCTGAAATTACCTGTTTCAGAACTGGAAATATTCCCAATTTCAACCCCCAATTTACTAAACTCTATTATCTCCTCATTTAAAACTACATATAAACTATTACCCGAAGATAAAATTGAATAAATAGAGTCTACATTTGAATAAAATTCTATCCAATTATCATTGCTGTATTGATATATTTCACTACCTGATCCAATTGCATTTCGTAGCACAAACACTTTGCCATCAAAAACACTAAGATCAACACAAGCCCTTGTATTATTTGCAATATTGGTAATTCGAGACCAGTTGTTAAAATCAGCTAGGTTGCTTGAATTTAAATTGGCTTTAAAAATTCCATTTTCTGTTGCTGCCCAAATACTCGTTTCGTCGGTAATTATATCATTTACTTGAATCTGGGATCCATTATCTCCAATCAAGTAGGTGTCTGAAATTTCTTGCTTGCTTATATTGAGAGCAATAATTCCAAAACTTGCTCCCAAATAAGCAATACCATTTCTTACATGTATGCACCTAATTTGTTTATCAGCAAAGCCAGCAAAATTCTTAATGTCATCAATATTTATAAGCTTGTTATATCTTAATAAATCAACATTTCCATTTTTATAAGCCACAATAAGAGTCTCATGATCTTCGGACCAGGCCATTGATGACACATCTGAATCAGATAAAGTATTTGTTTTACTAAATGACTTTATTTCATTATCAATTAATGAATAAGAGAACAGACCTGATTCCGTAAGACAGTAAATATAATCAGAAGATACTACCAATTGTTTCGCTTTACGATAAGGCAAATGTTCACTCCATCCTACAAAATTTTGGGCTTGAATGAAGCTAAAGTAAAAAGTCAAAACAAAAAGGATAGCAATCTTTCTCATAGCAACTTATTAATTTTTGTAATCTAATAAAAATTGAACCAGTTTCTGAACAGCCAACCCTCTATGACTAATTTTATTCTTCTCACTCATTTCCATTTCAGCAAAGGATACCTCATATCCTTTAGGTTCAAATATTGGATCATAGCCAAATCCATCCTTCCCTCTCTCCGATTCAAGAATATTACCATCGACAATTCCTTCAAACTGGTACTCTTTATTATCTAAGAACAATGAAATCACCGTTCTAAATCTTGCCGATCTATCTTCTACTCCTTTCAATTTAGCCAACACCTTTTTCATATTGGCTTTGGCATCCTTGTCTTCTCCAGCATAACGAGCAGAATAAACTCCTGGCTCATTGTTAAGTGATTTTACTTCCAAACCTGTATCATCGGCAAAGCAATTCACATTGTATTTTTTGTATATGTATTCTGCTTTTTGAGTTGCATTCTCTTCCAAAGTTTCATAATCTTCCGGAATTTCATCATTACAACTGATATCATTCAAACTTAGCAATTCAACTTTTTCTCCAAGTAAATGCTGTAACTCCTTTAATTTATTAATATTATTGGTTGCAAAAACTAATTTCATCTTTCTTTATCATTTATATCAAACAAAAAACAACGGCTAAATAACCGTTGTTCAAATATAGAGATTAATAAGATAAGCGTTAGTAAAAACTACCGTATTTAGATAAATCGGTTCTTGGGTTTACACACATTACCGGAATATGAGCCGAATTAGCAATTACAAACTGTTCGTGTGCACCAAGCATATAATCCTGGAAAGAGATATTTTTAGTGGTCATAATCAATATAATATCTGCATCAATTTTCTTTGCAAAATCAACAGTTTCCATCGCAAAATCATTACCTCCATCTGCAGTATCAATTTCATAATCTATCCCTCTACTTTCCAGATACTTTTTAGCAAAAACTAAATTGGCTTTTGTTCGTTGTAACATTTGTCCTTCAGGCATTTTAGGCGTGATAATGCGCATTTTAGCTTTAAAAAACTTCCCTAAAAATTCTGCCCAACTTAATTTCTCCTTATTCTCTTTCTTAAAATCCACAGGTAAAACAACCGAAGAGTATTTTTTCTGAACAGGTGGGGCCTGAACAACAACAAACGGAACTCTGGATCCTACAATTACCTTTAAGGCCCAACTTCCAGTAAGTTTCTGCATGCCCTTAATTCCATGAGTTCCCATAAGAACAAGCATGGCATTCATTTCCTTGGCTACATCATTAATAGTAGTAAATATGCTTCCATCACGAACAATGAATTCAGGTCGAATATTTTTTTCCTTGTAGATTTTCTCAACAGCCTCCGCCATTTTGTCTTTGGCTTCTTCTATTTGAGATTCTTTCTTAACAATATGAACTAAAACAACCTCAGCTTCAACATTTTCCGCAAAAATAGTTGCATGATCAAGTGCATATTCAGCAACAGTTGAAAAATCCCATGCTACAAGTAAAGATCTTTTTGTACTTTCCATAGTTTAGATTAAAAGGGGGAACAGTAAAAATATGTATTAACATAACTGGTATCAATTTAGGTATTTTTTGTTTAAACAACAAATTTATTACACCAGTTAAAGTTTGTTGATTATTTTCTGTTTCAGTCCGATAATTAAAAATTCTTGCCTATTTTTAGTCTCATCGTTTATATTTGGTTAACAATCGTTCTGGAATGACTTATTACACTCTCTGTTTAATTCTTGTAAAATCTAATATGATGTTGCACACATTGAGTCAAGTAGAAATTGGTTTATTTTCACAGAATATAATCCTATTTGGCTTAATTCTTTCAATAATTGTAGTGTTTCTTTTTCTGTGGTTCAGAATTGAACTTCGAAGACAAAGAAGTGAGATAGAAAGAGAATTTTACAGTAAGAATCAAGAGTTAATTTTTAAGAAAGAAAAAGCAGAAAAACTACTGGCAAACCTTCTTCCCAAACAAACTGCAGAAGAATTACAATCCAAAGGAAAAGTGAGTTCCCGAAGATTTAGAATGGTCACCGTACTTTTTTCAGATATTCATGGTTTTACAAAAATTGTAGAACAAATGAATCCCGAAGATCTAATTGATGAACTGGATAAATTTTTCATGCATTTTGATACAGTTGTTGAAAAATACAATATACGAAAAAATAAAAACTGTTGGCGATGCCTACATGTGTGCCGGAGGTATTCCAAATAAAAACAGAACCAACCCTATTGAGGTAATTCTAGCTGCATTGGAAATTCAACAATACATGAATAATATGAAGATCAATTCGAAAGATGGGAAAAAGGCCATTTGGGGATTGAGAATCGGAATTCATACCGGACCTGTTATTGCTGGTGTAGTTGGTACAAAAAAAATCAGTTATGATATTTGGGGTGATACGGTAAATACAGCCAGTCGAATGGAGTCTTCCGGTGCTGTTGGAGAAATTAATATATCAGGAATGACATACATGCTGGTAAAAGACTTTTTCATTTGTGAATATCGCGGCAGAATGCCTGTAAAATACAAAGGAAACATTGATATGTACTTCGTAAAAGGATTCTTACCAAATATGTCGGCAGATTTGAAAGGATTACTTCCTAATGAGTATTTCCTAACAAGCTTTCAAATGCTTCGTTACGATGATTTGGAAGAAACCATTCTTACAAAAATGGAAAACGAACTTCCTAAAAACTTGTATTATCACAACTTAAAACATACAATAGATGTGATTACGGAAGTAGAGATTATTGGCCGAAAAGAGGGAATTACAGAAGCAGAAATGCTTATTATCAAAACTGCCGCCCTTTTCCATGATACAGGCTTTATTCTTTCTTACAACGATCACGAGGAATTCGGTGTGAAACTAGCAAGACACATCCTTCCAAAATACAAATACAGCGAAAAACAAATTGATGAAGTTTCAAATCTGATTATGCATACCAAGCATCCACCACAACCAGAATCCTTATTGGAAATGATCATTTGTGATGCAGATTTGGATTACCTCGGAAGAACAGATTTTATTCCTGTTTCGGGAAATCTGTACAGAGAACTTAAAGAATATGGAAAAATTAAAAGTATTGATGAATGGAACAGACTGCAAATCCGATTCATAGAAAATCATCAATATTTTACAAAAACAGCCAGAAGTATGCGAAATGTTAACAAAAACAAGCAACTTGAGAAGCTTAGAGAGCTGATTTGATTGTTTTAAAGTTTTAAATGCATATTTATTATAAATTGTCATTTTAAAATCCCATTTGTTTATAATTCTATGGTTTTACCGCTATAAAAACGTAAATTTATTAGTGGCCAAAATGCCTGATTTTCAAAAAATCATAACATAAACTAATCAAAAGGGAGATCAAAATGATAACTAACTTAGAAAGCATTCTTTCCGACAGTGCAAAAGGAATGAAGCGGTCGGTAATCAGAGAACTGTTAAAATTAACCCAGCGAGATGATATCATTTCGTTTGCAGGTGGTTTACCTGATCCAAAATCTTTTCCAATTGATGACCTCAAAAAGATATCCTGTAAAATTCTTGATGAAGAAGGAAATTCAGCACTTCAATACGGTGCAACAGAAGGTGATAGTAAACTTCGTGAGATCCTTACCAAACGTTATCAAAATCAGGGTCTGCAAATTAATACAGATAACCTTGTAATCCTGACTTCATCACAACAAGGTTTGGACCTGGCTGGTAAGATATTTTTAAACCGAGGCGATAAATTTATTTGTGGATTACCCAGCTATTTAGGTGGTTTAGGCGCATTTTCAAGCTATGGAGGAATTCCTATAGGAATTCAATTCGATGAGTACGGTATGCGATCTGATTTATTGGAAGAAACACTAGAAAAAATGCAGGAAAAAGGTGAAATGCCTAAATTTATCTATGTTATTCCCGACTTCCAGAATCCTGCCGGTATCACGATGCCAGAATTTCGTCGATTGGAAATCATAGAATTAGCACGAAAATACAATATTCTAATTATTGAGGATAGTCCATACAGAGAATTAAGGTTCGAAGGAGAAGTACAAAAAATGATGTATGAACTTGATAATACAGGCCAAGTAATGAGTTTGGGAACATTTTCAAAAATCTTTGTCCCTGGCTTTAGAATTGGTTGGGTCGTTGCCCACGAGGCAATCATTGATAAATTTGTAAAAGCCAAACAATCAACTGACTTGTGCACAGCATCTTTCACACAAAAGATTGTTGCAGAATATATTGAAGAAGGTTTGTTCGATAAAAACTTGAAGAATATTATCGAAATGTATCACCGAAAAAGAGATGTAATGCTTAAAGCTTTTGAAGATTTTATGCCCGAAGGTGTAAGTTGGACTAAACCAGAAGGTGGATTATTTTTATTCTTAAAATTGCCTGAAGGTATGGATGCAGAAGAGCTTTTTAAGATTGCAATCGAAAAAAATGTAGCTTTTGTTCTTGGTTCGGTATTCCACTGCGATGGAAGTGGCAAAAACACCATGAGAATTAATTTTTCGTTCATGGATGAAGAACAAAACAGAATTGGTGTTGAACGATTGGCAGAATCAATTAAAGCATTAATGAACAATCGAGTTGAAATTTAAAAGCAATTCATTAATTTAGTAACATCGTTTGAGTTCATATTGAACCAAACATTTAATAGATTATAAATCCTAAATCTCACCTTACAATGAGAAAACGAGTACAATTCAGTTTGTACTCGTTTATTTTTTTACCCTTCCCCAACTTTCTTTAAATCATACAAACACCTATGAATAAGGGAATTGGTTTATTCTTATTGATTATTTCTATGATTTTAGAATTATTATCTATTTGATTTATATAAAATCGAAAATTAGATTTGCAGCAGATAAAAACAAAACAATAAAATAATCACATAAAAAACAAAGTATGTCACAAATTGGAAAACAAGTAGTAGATTTTGAAGTGCAAGCATTTGCAAATAATGATTTTAAAACAATTAAAAAATCAGATTTATTAGGAAAATGGTCTGTCTTTTTCTTCTACCCTGCCGACTTCACCTTCGTGTGTCCAACCGAATTGGAAGATCTTGCAAATCTTTATCATGAATTTAAAGCTGCAGATTGCGAAATTTACTCTGTATCAACCGATACACACTTCGTACACAAAGCTTGGCACGATACTTCAGATACCATCAAGAAGATTCAATATCCAATGTTAGCAGATCCAACAGGAGTTTTATCTCGTGGTTTTGATGTAATGATTGAAAAAGTAGGTTTGGCTGAACGTGGAACTTTCATTGTAAATCCAGAAGGAGAAATTGTAGCATACGAAGTAGTTGCAGGTAATGTAGGTAGAAATGCCGATGAATTGCTACGTAGATTAAAAGCTTTACAGTTTGTTGCAAAGAATCCATCAGAGGTTTGTCCTGCTAAATGGGAAGAAGGGAATGAAACTTTACAGCCTAGCATCGACTTAGTAGGCAAAATTTAAGAATAACACCGATAAGTTGCTTAAATACTCACTTATATCGTTACACTCATAATTGAGTGTTAGCAATCTATCAGCATTATACCAATGTATAAATGACATCTAAAATGGTATAAAATTACCCGGGTCTGCCTTGAAGTAGTTTTAAAATAATCCGATTAAAGTTACACTACCTTGAGGCAGATTTTCTCAAAATCAAAAAGACTATGCTAGAACAAACAATAAAAAAACAGGTAATTGATTTATTTTCATCGCTTAAAAACCAATATACATTTCAAATACAAGTATCATCAACCCACTCAAACAAGCAAGAATTAATTTCGCTTTTAGAGGATGTTGCATCATGCAGCGATAAAGTAAATTTAGAGATATCAGAATCAACTGGTTTAGCATTTACTATTCTAAAAAATGGAGCAGAAACCAATGTTCATTTTAAAGCTGTGCCTAATGGACATGAGTTTACAACATTGTTATTGGCAATTTTAAACCTTGATGGAATTGGGAAAAACTTGCCAGATGAAATGCTAACGCAAAGAATTCAAGCCATTTCTGAAAAAGTTGAATTCAAAAGTTTCATCTCTCTATCCTGCACCAATTGTCCTGATGTTGTTCAAGCATTAAACATTTTCGCCTTTCTGAATCCAAATATTTCACATGAAATAATTGATGGAGCCATTAATCAGGAAGAAGTAGAACGCTTAAACATTCAAGCTGTTCCAACAGTTTATGCAAATGGCAAACAATTGCACGTTGGTCGTTCTTCACTAGGTGAATTGCTAAGTAAATTAGAAGACCAATTAGGAACTGAATTTACACCTGCCTTGCAGCAAAAAAAAGAGTATGATGTTATTGTTGCTGGTGGTGGCCCAGCTGGAGTTTCTGCCGCAGTATATTCAGCACGTAAAGGTTTCTCTGTAGCCATTGTTGCCCAAAAAGTAGGAGGCCAGGTTACTGAAACGGTATCCATTGAAAATATGATTTCTGTTCCAAAAACAAGTGGAGCTGAATTATCAGGGAACCTAATGAAACACCTTCATGATTATCCTATTGATATCTTGGAAAATCGTGTAATAGAAAACATGGAGCTTGTTGATGGTATTAAAACCATTACCACTTCATTGAATGAAACAATCACTGCTCCTGCACTTATCATTGCAACTGGAGCTAGCTGGAGAAAATTAAATGTTCCTGGAGAAAGCGATTATATCGGTTCGGGAGTAGCATTTTGTACGCACTGCGATGGTCCATTTTATAAGGGTAAGAAAGTAGTTGTAATTGGAGGAGGAAATTCTGGATTGGAAGCTGCAATTGACCTATCATCTATCGCTTCAGAAGTACATGTGCTTGAATTTATGGATGAATTAAAAGGTGACCAGGTTTTACAAGACAAAATCAAAGAATTATCGAATGTTAGCATTACCACCAATGCACAAACTTTAAGTATTGATGGTGATGGCAATAAGGTACACTCTTTAAAATACAAAGATCGAATATCCGAAAAGGAAGAAGTCTTAACAACCGATGGAGTTTTTGTTCAGATTGGTTTAAATGCCAATAGCAAAGTGTTTGCCGATAAGGTTAAAACCAACCAAATTGGTGAAATTGAAATCGATTCACATTGTAGGACAAACCAAGCTGGTATTTACGCTGCTGGAGACGTTTCTATCGTTCCTTACAAACAAATAGTGATAGCCATGGGAGAAGGTTCAAAAGCTGCTCTTTCGGCTTTTGATGATCGAATAAAAGGATTGCTTTTGGCAAATTAATTACGAAATTACTTACAACAACGAAAAAGAGCATCAGGAAACTCCTGATGCTCTTTCTATATTTATAAAGGAACGAAATTATCGATTAAAACTCGATGATTGTATTCCAATTGTGTTTGTCTTCAACAATTCCGTACTGAATGCCACGAAGCGTTTCGTATAGCTTAAAGCTACGCTCTCCTGCCTCTTCACCATACTTGTATTCGATATTGTTATCAGCATCAACAATTTTACGGATTGGAGAAATAACAGCAGCAGTACCACAAGCACCAGCTTCTGAGAAATCTGACAATTCTTCAACAGTAATAGGACGACGCTCTACATTCATTCCTAGATCTTCAGCGATCTGACACAAACTCTTGTTTGTAATGGATGGAAGAATAGTATTTGATTTTGGAGTTACGTAAGTGTTATCTTTAATTCCAAAGAAGTTAGCTGGACCACATTCATCGATATATTTCTTTTCCTTAGCATCTAAGAACAATACTGCAGAAAATCCTTCAGCATGCGCTCTACTACCACCTCTTAACGAAGCTGCATAGTTACCACCAACTTTATAGATACCTGTTCCTTGAGGAGCAGCACGATCGTATTCACGATAAATCACATAGTCAGTTGGCTTGAATCCTTCTTTAAAATATGGTCCAACAGGCATAACAAATACTACGAAAGTATATTCTTCTGAAGCCTTAACTCCTACCTGTGCGCCATTACCAAATAATACAGGACGAATGTATAGAGAAGCTCCTGATTCATAAGGAGGAATCCATCTTTCATTCAATTTAATAGCTTTGATTACCGCCTCACGGAACAAATCTAAAGGCATTTCAGCCATCATAATACCATGAGATGAGCTTTGCAGACGCTTACCATTTTCGTCAATACGGAAAACTCTAACTTTTCCATCAGGACCTTTAAATGCTTTTAATCCTTCGAATGCTTGTTGTCCGTAATGCAAACCAGTTGATGCAATGTGAACATTGATTTGATCAGAAGAAGATACTTCTAATTCTCCCCATTTTCCATCACGATAGTGACAACGAACATTGTAATCAGTTTTAGTATAACCAAAACCAAATTCTTTCCAATTAATGTTTTCCATTTCAGATATGAATTTAGCAATAAGTGTTTTGTTTCTTTAAGTTTTTCAAGTTTATACAAATGTATTAAGAAATTTGTTCTTTTTACCTACAATTTCTTGCGTTTTTTATCAAATTACTTTCAATTCGATAAGATATCCGTTATGTTTTCGAATATTTATTACTTTTCCACCTTCGAAAATCAAGTATTGACCTTTTATTCCTTTCAAAACTCCTTCGAATTCTTTCATTTTATCAAAACCAAAGCTGGTAATCTTTTTAGGCAACTCATCTACAGGATAGTTAATGCTGTAAATTTCATCATCATCACATAGGTATTGTTTCAATTCGGGATGAAGTTTATTTTCAGCTTTCCTTTTCTCCTCCAAAAGGTCAATATCGGTTGTACCATCCTGCTTTAACATTTCGCGCCAGTTGGTCTTATCAGAAAAATACTCCTTTAAAGCCACCTCCATAACGCCAGCAATATGTCTGTTTGGGGTTTTAGCAAGCTTTATTGCCTTGCTAGCTCCCTGATCAATCCATCGTGTTGGCACTTGTGATTCTCTGGTTACACCCACTTTTAAATTGCCAGAATAAGCCAAATAAACGTAATGAGGTGTAAGAGAATTCTTTTTTGCCCATTCCATATCTCGCGAAATTCCCAAATAAGATAAATCTAATTCAGGATGTACAATGCTGGGATCGGTTTGAGGTAATGTGGTAAAGCATGAATAACAATATCCTTGAGAAAAAGATATTTTGGTTTTCTTACCACAATGGATACAATTAATCTGATCCAAAAATTTCAAACTGATCTTCTTACCAATTAGTGAGTTCATTTCAGTTAAATCATCACCAATAGGCAATTGATACTGCACTGGCTCCCCTAGATTGGTACGCATTTTTCTGATATTTCCTTGCATGGATTATAAGTTTTCCTGAATGGTTTTGATCATTTGTTCCAACTCTTTTTGATCGAATCCAACCCCTTGCCAAATGATCTTTCCTGTTTTATCGACAATAAAGTTACGAGGAATGTATTGACTAGCAAATTTTGAATAAACTTCGCGCTTCGGATCTGGTGCAATTGGGAAAGTAAAAGCTTTCTTCTGATTCCATTTCACTAATTCATCCTTTGTATGTTCGCGACCAATTGAAACCATTACAAAATTTTCATTCTTAAATTTTGGCCACAATTGTTTTTGAACTTCTGGCAATTCTTTCATACAAGGTCCGCACCAAGTTGCAAAAAAGTTGATCAATACCACTTTTCCCTTCAAATCTTTTATCGAAATTTCTTTTCCATCGAGTGTAGTGACTGTAAACTCAGGCACTTTGTCTCCATTTTTTAATAATGATTCTTTTAAATCACTAGCCCTAAGAGATAACACAGCGAACAAAGCAATAAATGTTAGAACTAATTTATTCATGTTTAACCATTTTTATAGACGTACGACCGTACGTCTTTACATTAATTATTATTGAATCAAATCATTTGTTACCTCAACAACCTTGTACAATTTGTCTGAACGACGAATCATAGTATCCAAAGCAATCGAGAAACTATCTCCCTTTACTGCTTTTTCTACTGGTTTAAGGTCTACCCTAATTTCTTTTATAGTAGTTTCAACCACGCCAGTTGTAGGTCCTGTAATCAGGATGTTATCCCCAACTGCAAGTTCGTTGGATTCCAACAAAAATTCTGCAACCTTAATCTTGGCAAAATAGTTTGTTCCTTTACCAATAAGCACTTTACGCTTGGTAGCACGGTTTCCATATTCGTTACTCCACTCACCTAGTTTTTGTCCAAGGTAATATCCATCCCAAAATCCACGATTGAATACTGTAGACAAACGCTCCATCCAATTCTCAATTTTCTCCTTATTGTAGGTTCCATCAAGGTAAGAAGCAACTGCTTCGTTGTAACAGCCAACTACAGTTTTCACATATTCCGGAGAGCGAGCACGACCTTCGAATTTAAGAACTCGAACACCTGCATCCAACATTTTATTTAAAAATCCAATGGTACACAAGTCTTTTGGCGACATGATGTATTCATTGTCAATTTCCAATTCATTACCCGATTCTTTTTCGGTAACCGTATAAGCTTTTCTGCAGGTTTGCATGCATGCTCCACGATTTGCTGATGAATTCTTCTCGTGCAGACTTAAGTAACACTTACCAGAAACTGCCATACACAAAGCTCCATGAGCAAACATTTCGATCTGTATCAATTCTCCTTTTGGACCACGAATATCCTGCTCCACAATCTGATCGTAAATGGCTTTTACCTGATTCAAATCCAACTCACGCGCCAATACAACAACATCTGCAAATTGCGCATAAAACTTCACCGCTTCGATATTGGTAATATTACATTGAGTAGATATATGTACCTCAACATCAATCGATCGCGCATACATAATTGCCGATACATCTGATGCAATAATTGCAGTTACACCACTTTCTTTGGCAGCATCAACAATTTTATACATCAACTTAATATCATGATCAAACAATACCGTATTAACGGTAAGGTAAGATTTTACATTGTTCTCTTTACAGATATTGGCAATTTTCCTTAGATCTTCGAAGGTAAAGTTATTCGCTGATCTTGAACGCATATTTAATTGTTCAATGCCAAAATATATCGAGTTAGCTCCCCCTTGTATGGCTGCCATTAAAGATTCATATGAACCTACCGGCGCCATTAATTCTACATCACTTCTTTTCATTCAATTCCTGATATGCAAAAAATACTTATTTAGAATGCAAGTATAGGCTGTTAAATTATGTATTTAACCCAATTATGCCTTCTTCCTGATCCTCAGCAAAAGTAATCTTTATCGCTCATTCCTGCAATATAAATTAGAGAGTGTATAAAGTTAAATCTACCACTAATACAAACACTTAACTGTAATACAAGCTTGTTTAAAATTTTTAAATATTATACATTTGTGCCACAGCTATTTGATACGCTGGGACATTAGTCTTCCTTTACAGCTGACATTGAACAGTTTATGTGGAAAATGTCCCAATTTTTCCTTAACTTGAATCTGGGGAATCTCATTTGTAGCCTTTAACTCTGACGAGTTACACACATACATCTGCGCTACCATATCCTAATAGCTTGATTTTGAACATGTAATTACAACCAGGGGGAGTAATCGTATTCACACGCGGTTACTTGTTTAAACATCAAAACCAGATATTAGCCTATGAAGTATAGAGCTTACACACTGAAGACCTTTAAGAATATTCCTCAGATTAGTAAACTGAGCGAAGAGCAGATTTTTGATATTGAAGTTGTTGGAGAGGTCCTTCCTTTTAAAGCAAACAATTATGTAGTTGATGAGTTGATCGATTGGGACAATTTCGAAAATGATCCGATTTTTATCCTAACTTTCCCTCAAAAAGATATGCTTTCAGCCAAGCATTACGACAGAATGGCTGAATTGATTAGAAGCGGTGCTTCACGTCCTGAAATTACCAAAGCTGCCAACCAAATTCGAATGGAATTGAACCCAAACCCGGCAGGACAAGTTCACAATGTTCCTGAATTAAACGGTGTAAAATTGGTTGGTATTCAACACAAATATGCTGAAACCAT
The DNA here is from genome assembly GCF_001310955.1 of Marinifilum fragile JCM 15579. GTDB lineage: Bacteria > Bacteroidota > Bacteroidia > Bacteroidales > Marinifilaceae > Marinifilum > Marinifilum fragile. The sequence continues at coordinate 107,662 of NZ_BAZX01000002.1, read as the reverse complement.
GTTGTTTTTCCCTTCACAAGGACAAACATGTCATGCATACTGTACTTTCTGTTTCCGCTGGCCGCAGTTCACAGGTATCGATGAACTGAAATTTGCCATGAAACAGGTTGATTTAATTATTGAGTACTTGCGTCAGAATCCATCAATTACCGATTTGTTGTTTACCGGTGGAGATCCAATGGTTATGAAATCAAAAGTATTCGAACAATATATCGATGCCATTATTGCTGCTGAGATTCCAAACTTGAAGACCATTCGTATTGGAACCAAAACATTAGCTTACTGGCCATATCGTTACACTAGCGATGATGATGCTCAGCATTTGTTGAATGTATTCAAAAAAATTAGCGACAGTGGCTTGAATCTATCCATCATGGCCCATTTCAACCATATTAACGAAATGAGTACCGAAGTTGTAAAACAAGCTGTGGAAAATATTCGTGCTACCGGTGCAGTAATTCGTACTCAATCTCCATTAATGAAACATTTGAACTTTGATGCAGATATGTGGGCTCGTATGTGGAGAAAGCAAGTAGACTGGGGAATGATTCCTTACTACATGTTTATTGCACGTGAAACTGGTGCTCAAGAGTATTTTGCTGTCACTCTTGAAGAAGCTTGGAATATCTTCCGAAAGGCTTACTCTCAGGTTAGCGGTGTATGTCGTACAGTTCGCGGACCAAGCATGTCAGCTAATCCTGGAAAAGTGCAGATTGCTGGTGTAAGCGAAATTAATGGTGAAAAAGTTTTTGTTCTAAACTTTATTCAAGGCAGAAACTCTGATTGGGTTGGACGTCCTTTCTTCGCAAAATATGATCCTAAAGCATTTTGGTTAGATGATTTGAAACCAGCTTTCGCTGATAAATTCTTCTACGAAGAGGCATAGACCATCAAGACATTTTATTTCAAGACCTGCCAGTTTTCTGGTGGGTCTTTTTTTCTCAATTCAACATTTCCATCACCTCATTATAAGAATGTGGAAGATTCTTAATTAAAACCTCTTGGTCTCTACTTACAAGAAAAAATACAGGAATTCCTCCTATGTAGATCTTTTCATTCGGGAAATTGGAGGAGAGAAACTGTCTGATACCAATGGATTGAAACTTACCTTTATCAGGTCCGGTAAAATCCAGAAAATAAGAATGGTTGCTTAATCCACTTGCGCTTACCAAAGAGTCCACCTCTTCCCTGTTTTTACTAACAGCAATCAACAATAATTGGTATTCTTCCCCATTGATATCTTGCATGAGCTTGGGTAATGTTTGCTTCAGGTTTTTGCGACAGCCACTACACCATGTCGTCCAGATGTATACCAGTGTTTTGTCTTTCTGCGAGATTATCTTATTAAATTTCCTCGAATCGATGATTCTTTTCTCATCAACAGGATTGCTACATGAAAATGAAAGCAGAAGCAATGTCAAAATTAATAAGTATCTCATGGTATTTCGATTATGATACTTTAAGTTACAATTTGTTCTTGGCTTCACGAAAATTTAATTCAAAAAATAGGGAACAGCACATTGCCATTCCCCTAGTCTGTGTTACTCTACTAATCCTAACTATTTCTTTATGTCATTTAAGAACTTTGTGATTGCCATCCAGTACTCCTCTCCTCCTTGCTGATTGATCCAAAGCGCACGTGAACCATGATGCCCTGGACCTTCTGGAATGAACTGCACTTGTTTTTCTCCAAGTTGATGTTTCTCCAGTAATTCCTTCACATATTTCGCTTCCGATTTTGAACTGGTTAAAAACATTGGCTTTTCAAACCCTTCCAACTTATCAGTTAATGAGCCTTTTTGATCTGCAAGATAGTTTCCCGGACTAAAAGAGATCACTGCTGAAACTTCATCTAATTCTACTCCTAGATATAAAGCCAAAGTAGATGAATAACTCGATCCCCAAAGAATAATTTTTTCAGTAAAGTTTGAATGAATGTATTGAATTGCTGCACGAATATCGGGCTCTGCTTCTACATAATCAATACCCAATCCCTTTGTAAGGGCACGTAAATAGGTCTCGTTTTGTTTTTTTCCAATTGGTCCACCCGAACGCTGATCAATTGCCATGCAATTAAAGCCCATTTCGTTCAGCTTCTCAGCAATTCCCGAATACTCGAACTTGTTGAATCTAGCCTGGTGACAAAGCAGAATGAAAGGAGATGTTTCATCAATTTGATACAAGTGAGCTGTAATGGTCAAGGAATCCAAAGATGGAAATTCCACTACTTTCGGATACTCAACTTTCTTTTCAGTTTCAGATGCTTTAGGTGTAGTATCATTTTTTGTGGTATTTTGCTGACAAGATAGCAGAAATACTCCTAGAACAATCAGAATAATAGGTAGTCTCTTCATCATTTTGTGTTTAGCGTGTAATACTATGATGATTAAATGTAAGAATACCCTATGTGAAAATGAATTTTATTTTGAATTGTCTTTACTTAATACTAATCCCTTCTATCATCACTTCCTCCTTCTTCTATCTATCAAAAATCTTCATAAGCATTCAAAATCAATCCTCCCTAAAAAACAACAATTTTAAGACTTCTAACATTTCTGCAAGTCTCAAGGAAACAAACCCAATAAAATTATCATATGAACTCAATATTCCTAAAGAATCAACCTGTATATTCATGGAAAAAAAAAGAGACGTACGGCCGTACGTCTCTACTGTATATTTTTTAATTGTGTTTATTCATTCGATAATGGAATCATTCGTGCTGATAGGTCAGGATTTTCCATATCGGCATCGAATGGGAACATTGGGCGTTTAATGCGTTTGTGCCCCAAACGTATTAAATCCTGATCAACCCCACCTGGCGTAAGAGCCATTAGCCAATCACCACGCATGTTATACAATTCTGGTACCAAATAACCAATTTTCACCATTACAATATCCGATTGACGTGGATTTAATCCCAAGTTGGTAAAATCAGCTTCGTGATGGTATGGTTTACGAATTTTGGTTACAATTACATGCATGCTTCCAACTTTCACCACCACTTCGGTTTCAGCGTGCTTATCACCATGTCTTATCTTTTCAATCTTTCCTTTCAATTTCACCGGACCCGAGTAACGTGAGTCTACATTCGCTCCAGCTTCTGCCTCAATCATGGCTCCCTCGCCTAACTTCACCGCCTTTTCAACGAATTTTGGTCCAGGAATGGATGCGTATATCAAGCTTGGACCATTCGCCTTCTTGAATTCAGGTCTCTTTAAAAGCTCTGCCAAAGTCCAGGTTACATCCCCAGCTCCTCCAGCTGTTGGATTATCACCCATATCACTAATAATAAAAGGCTTTTTATCGCTTTTAATGGCTGCTTTTAAACTTTCATCCAAACTTGCCACTGGAGCTACAAATTCGAATTCTTTTCTTACATCCCAAAAGCTTTTTGCCAGGTATTCGGCTGCTTTGGCAACCTCTTCCTTACTGTCGCCATAAGCGGTAACCGTAGCGGTATTTCTTGGTGCATCGCCCCATGCATAACCTACCCAAATTGCAGCATCAATCACACCTTCCTGTTTGGTTAAAGGATCGATTTTAGCATACAGGCTTTTTCCCGGCTCAATACGGGTACTGGTCTTCTCTCCCGGCAACAGAACCGGAACCGGAATCCATGCTTTGTATTTTGGTTTGCCTTTTCCACTCTCTAAACGATCCAAAAGATTCTTCACGGCTCTTCTTCTGGTCTCCATGGCATCCTCGTGCGGTGCCAGGCGGAAACAGGTAATTAAATCGGAATGCTTCACCAATTCAGGAGTTACATTTCCGTGTAAATCCATGCTGGTAGAAATCATACATTCCGTTCCAAGCACTTTTCTAATGCGTGTGATTAAATCACCCTCGGGATCATCCATTCCTTCCACACTACTCGCTCCATGAACATCTAAAAACATGGCATCGAAAGGACCGTTTACCTTTAGTTTTTCCAATATCTCACTTACGAAAGTTTCGTAGGTTTCCTTGGTAACTACTCCACCAGGAATGGCACGAGCTCTTAGGGTAGGAACCCATTGGGCTTGCTTTCGTAAGGTAGAATCCACACCAAAGAATGGATAGTAATCGAATATCTCATCTCCTCTTAATTGCTTAAAGGAGTTCACATCGCTTTTGGCAGGCGAAAAAGTACTCGACTCAATCCAGAATCCTGCAATGGCAATTTTAGGCAGATCTTTCTTCTCTTTCTTCGCACATGATGAGATTAGAAGCATGCAAAATGCAAAGATCGCGATAACAGACTTGTTGTTCATTAATTTGAAATTTAGGTACTCAGATTTGGCTTTTGGGATACCTTAGTCAATTCAAACTTTGGTAAAAATAGTGATTAATGCGATTCAATGGATGAAATCAGTTCATATTAGATGGAAGTTATCCTTCTCTCTAACAACTATTATTCATTGTTCATTACTCATTATTAATTGATTTACTTCATTCTTTCGTATTCCTCTTTCTCCAACTGTCTTCCATTCCTGCAAATTGGACAATAGTAGATGTACCTGGTTTTAATTGGAAAAACCGAAATAAAGAATAAACTGGCATAAGTAGCATTCTTTTCCAATATCCAATTAGACGTATTATTACAATTGTAGCAATGCTCTTGTGCGTATTGCCGTTGTTTTTCAACTACTTTATCGTTGGCTCCGAAGATGAAGATCATATTCTTTAAATTATTACTCCTGTTAATATCAATAAAATACTTACTACAACCAATATGGCATAAAATATTTTCCACACCCTAATGAATTCAATAAAATTATACTTTATATGAAACTGAGTGTACACATATCCTAATATAAAAGAAGAACAAAACTGAAACATCGCACTTCCTAAAATTAAATCGAATGAAACATCTCGAAAGAATAATTGGAAAACAACTGAAATAATAAATAGTCCAATAATAATCTTATACTTCTTTAATACATTAGTTGTCAACTCTTGTAACTTCTCATTCATTATGCTTAAGCTTTATATTAAAACACCCCTCTCCCTGTTGGGATCTCCCCTGAAAGGGAGAAAACAACAAATCTATTCTGCTATAAAATGGAAACTATCACATTATTAATTGATCATTGTTAATTACTAATTATTCTACCAAGCTGTGTTCTTCTCTCCTTTAGGAGAGAGATAGAGTGAGGTTAGATATCCTTTAATAGCATTTCTCTTCCCTCAACCGAAAAAGAATTTCTATACTCTGCCACAATGAGTTTAAGGTCGGCATAGACTTCTGTCTCCAAAACCGGAATATTGTCAGAACCGGCCTTTTCCAATAAATCAATCACCTTACTAACCGTCATCTCATTAATATCAAAGGCTGGTTGATAAGCCATTTGTTTATCCTTCTCCGTGGTTAGTTCCGAAATCAAGCCGGAATTTAGCAAATTGAATAGTATTTCACGTACCAATCGTATAGGCATTTCCAGCTGATGCGATATTTCCTGAGAGCATAATGGCTTGTTATCTTGTTTAAAGTTTTGAACAATGAGATTCAAAACATACAAGCTCAATAATCTTTTGTAATCGTAAGAGATCTCTGTGGTTTCAGCTTCATACTCGTAGTTCTCCACATTTTGCTCTGCAAAAGAAATTTCAGCTCCGAACAACACCACCAGCCAACTTAATTGCAACCACATTAAGAACAAAGGCAAGGCAGCAAAACTACCGTAGACTGCATTGTAAGTGGTTACCATTCCCTGGAACTCGATGTACAATACCTGGAACAACTGATAGATGGTTCCTGCAATAATACCGGCAATCAATCCCGATTTGAACTTCACATGCGTGTTTGGCATGAATGTATAAAGCAAAGTAAATAATATCCAAACCAAGAAGAAAGGTGCTAAATTAATCAGGAAGGTTAGAAAAGGGCCAACCGTTTCCATTAAACTACTTCCTTGTGTAATTTCTTCAATCATGGTTTTTAAAACCACCGTCACCCCACTCGATCCAATCAACAAAATCGGAGCAAATATCATCAAGGCTGTATAATCACTAAACTTTCGTCCCCAAGTTCTCGCTTTTTAATACGCCAAACATCGTTAAACGATTCCTCGATGTTGCTTAAGACCTTTACTACCGACCAAAACAAAATCACAAATCCCAAACCTGCAATTAATGATCCTTTGGTATTCTCCAACATCTTATTAGCAAACTCAATTAACCAGGTCAACACTTCTTGCTGACCAGCCAAATTGGCTTTCAGTTCTGCTTCAAGTTTTGCTTCCAAATTGAATCCTTTTGCAATTCCAAAACCCATAGCCAATACCGGAACCACCGACAGCAATGAGTAAAATGTTAGCGCCGAAGCCCTCAACTGACATTTATCTTCGTAAAATCCTTTTACTGCCAAAAGGTAAATTCGCAATTGCCTAATCAAAAAATAACGGTGTCCCGATAAATCTTTCAAACGCATGTTCCATACTCCCCTACTCAAGAAGTTCATTATAAGATCAAAATATTCGCGAATTTTACTCATCAGTAAAGCTTTTTATAATAGTTTTTATAGTTCGCAAATTAATCAAAAGCATATGATTTGACAAATGCGAAACATAACTTAAACAGTACAATCATATTTGAATTATTTTATAATTTTAACTCATATCCACCAAAACTAAACTTATGAAATTCTCAAAACCTGTACTGACATGCCTTTTTGTTCTTCTTGCACTATCATGCCATAGTCAAAAAGCAGTGTATGATAAACCTATTGAGCAAGCCATTGAATTGACAAATGACTTTATTGCAAAAAATCAAATTCCGGGATTGGCAATTACCGTTTCGGTGAAAGGTGAAAATGTTCTTTCCAAAGGATTTGGATATGGAAATCTGGAAGCACAAACAAAAGTAGATCCTGCTAAAACAAAGTTTCGTATTGGTAGTATCTCAAAACCTGTGAGTGCAGATGCGCTTATACAATTGTGGGCTCAAAACAAACTTCAATTGGATTCGTCCATTCAATTCTATTTACCCGATTTTCCTAAAAAACAAGCTAAAATCACCAGTCGAATGGTAGCTGGTCATTTGGCAGGCATTCGTCATTACAATGGAAATGAATTTTTAAGTGCCAAACATTTCGACAATATTGATGATGCACTTGAAATCTTCGAAAATGATCCTCTGATCTCATATCCTGGTAAAGAGTACCACTATTCAAGCTATGGTTGGAACTTATTGAGCCGCATTGTCGAGAAAGCTTCCGGAGAAGAATTTCTTTCCTATATGCAAAAGCATGTTTTCAATCCTTTGGAAATGCACAATACCATCGCCGATCATACCGATAGTATTATTCCCAATCGAACAGGTTTTTATCAAAGAAGTAAGAATAACAAAATTATAAACGGACCTTTTGTTGACAACAGCATTAAATGGGCTGGTGGCGGCTTTTTGTCTACCTCAGAAGATATCATGCGATTTGCCAAGGCTCATAGCAAAGCCGGTTACCTGAGTCAAAAACAAATTGATGAATTAACTCGTTCACAGAAAACAACAAAAGGAAAAGTTACTGAGTATGGAATTGGTTGGGCAAGTGGAAAAGATCGTAAAGGTCATTACTACTATGGTCATTCAGGTGGATCAATTGGAGCAACCACACACATGATCATTTATCCCAAAGAAGAAATCTGCGTAGTGATTTTAACGAATCTTTCAGGTGTAAGGTTCAGAAACTTTAGTCATGAAATTGCCAATCTGTTTATGGAATAGCAATATTTAAATCGAATTCATGTTTATTTGCAATATCGTGGCTCCGTTATTTAATTTCAACCCCTATGAATAAAAAAATTTTATTGATTGAAGATGACTTAATTTTACAACAAACCATTGCAGATTTTTTAAACTCTTCAGGATTTGAATGTATCTGTGCATCAACGGTCAAAGAGGGAAAGCAATTTTTCGATAAAACGTTTTATCCAGTTATTTTGCTTGATTTGAGTTTGCCTGATGGTGATGGTCTGGATTGTATTTCTTTTATCAAATCCATTTGGAATGATAGTGGGGTAATTATTATTTCGGCACGTGATAAGCTGGAAGATCGTGTGGATGGATTAAACCTGGGAGCCGACGATTATTTAGTAAAACCATTTCATTTATCTGAACTATATGCTCGCATAAATGCCCTTTTACGTAGAAATTTTCATTCACAGGCAAGCATTATCCATTTCGAAAATATTGAAATTGAAACACAAGATAGATCTGTAAAAATTGCTGGAGAGTATGTAGATTTCAGCAAAAAAGAATATGATCTCTTGCTTTATTTTATCGAAAATAAAAATAGAGTTCTAACCAAGGAGAGTTTATTCGAGCATGTATGGGGCGAAAATTCAGTTTTCATGGACAACTCCGATTTCATATACACTCATATTAATCGTCTCAGAAAAAAACTTAAAAAGCATACTGGCGAAAATTACATTAAAACCGTTCATGGTTTCGGATACAAACTTGAAATTCATTAAACATGAAGTTGCTTACCAAAATTAACCGTACTTATTTAAGATATGGCATCCTTGTATTTTTAATTGCTGATGTTGTAATCATTCTGTTGAGTAATTTTATACTAAAAAAAGAGATTGATCAACAATTATTACTTGAAGCAGAGGTAATTGCTGAAACCGTTAAGAAAAATAATAATTTCCCTAATGTATATCCAACCGATATCGTTAAAGAAGTTTCTCTTTCTGAAATTGGAAATACAACAACAAAAGACACAGTTATATACGAAGATGTACATAACGAACTTGTTCCATATAGGGAATTAAGCACTTATAAATCAATTAATGAAAAGCACTATCAAATTATCACTCGCCAGATGTTAATGGAGTTTGATGATATCTTTTCTCTTTATACGGCCTTAATTTCTACCGTTCTGGGATTAATATTCGTACTGGTCCTCCTTTTTACTCAAAAAATGAACACAATACTTTGGGGCACTTTTAATACAAACGTTGAATTGCTAAAAAAATATTCTTTTAACTCCAATAATCAATTGAATTTAAAGAATACTGGTATCGATGAATTTGATGACCTGAATCAAGTGATCACAAAAATGTCGTATCGATTAGAAAAAGATTACGCAGAGTCAAAAGAATTTTCAGCCAATGCTGCTCATGAACTACAAACACCACTAGCAATTATCAGAAACAAGTGCGAAAATCTATTTTCTGAAACTGACTTAAATGATAAAACAATCCAGTCAATTCGCAAAATCTACCTTTCGACAGATCGTTTATCAGGAATTGTGAAAGGGCTTCTACTTTTAGCTAAAATTGATCATGGACAGTTCAATGAAACGGAAGAACTATCATTACGCAAACTATTTACATTGCGTATTAGTAATTTAGATGATATTCTACAGGATAGAAACCTAAGTGTAGATATAAGCGCCTCAGAAGATTGTAAAGTAAAAATGGACAAACGTCTGGCTAACCTTCTAATCCAAAACATTACAGCCAATGCGATAAACCACAGCCCTATAAGTAAGATTATTGAAGTTAAAATATCTAAAAATCAATTCAGTATTTCAAACCATGGTGAAACTGCCATAAAAGAGCCTGAATTAATATTCAAACGTTTTTATAAGGAAAGTACAAACCCCAATTCTACGGGCATTGGCTTAGCCATTGTAAAAAAGATTGCAGATCACTATGGGATGAAAATTCAATACTCTTTTAAGAATTTTAAACACACTTTCACCTTCATACCACTTGACTGTTAGATTTTTGTTAGATTTAATATATACTTTCACTCCACATTCCCTAGAAATAGAAAAAAATATTAAATCATGAATTTACCGCCCCCTAAATTTGAGCTAACCATTGTGGTTCCAGTTTACAATGAAGAAGATAATCTTGAACGTGTTAAAGAGGAATTTAATTCTTATTTTTCAGTCTCTCCTTATCCCTCTAAGGTCTTATTTGTGAATGATGGATCATCAGACCACAGCCAAATGATGATTGAAAAAATTTGTAATGGATCTGATCGTTTTCAATTCATTGAGCTAAGTAAAAACATGGGCTTAAGTGCCGCACTTAAGGCAGGTATTGATCATGCAAACACAGAATTTGTAGGCTATATTGATTCTGATTTACAGACAACTCCTTTCGATTTTGATCTACTAATGGAATTTCGCCACGATTATGCTTTGGTGACAGGCTATCGAAAAGACCGAAAAGATAGTTTTGTAAAAAACATGAGCTCCACCATAGCCAACAACTTTCGTCGCTTTATGACCAAAGATAATGCCATTGATACGGGTTGTCCTTTAAAGATAATGCAAACTAAATATGCCCAGAAAATTCCATTTTTTACAGGCATGCACCGCTTTATTCCAGCTCTTATCATGCTCCAAAATGGTGAAATTAAACAGATCCCTGTTCGTCATTTCCCTCGAATTGCAGGCGAAGCAAAATACCATCTGTTCAACCGCTTGATAGGGCCATTTAAAGATTGCTTTGCCTATCGTTGGATGAAAAAAAGATATATCAATTATGAAATATCAAACCAGGGATGAAAGAAAACTTGTACATCTATGCCGTTGGATTCTTGGCTCAAGCCTTATTCTCTGCACGACTAATTGTTCAATGGATAAAATCTGAAAAAGCGGGAGATTCTCTTTCGCCCGCAATATTCTGGCAGTTAAGTATATTGGCCTCCTGGCTTTTATTTGTGTATGGATTATTACGTAACGATTTTGCGATCATCTTTGGTCAAATCATTGCATATACGATCTATATCCGTAATCTTCAATTGCAAAACCGCTGGAAAAAATTGCCTTTAATTTCGAGAGTTCTGGCCCTTGGCACTCCAATAATTGCCATTGCTAATATTTTACTAAACTGGGAATTACATCAAACCCTATTGTTTAAGAATAAGGATATTCCATTTTTACTCCTGATTTGGGGTATGGCAGGTCAAATAACCTTCACATTTCGATTTGTTTATCAATGGATTTATTCCGAGAAAAAAGGTGAATCTTGCCTTCCTCTAGGATTTTGGATCATAAGCATCATCGGATCATGTATGATTTTGTCCTATGCAGTCTATCGAACAGATCCGGTATTATTCGTCGGACAAGGATTTGGAATGATTGTTTACGCTCGAAATATCATTTTGATCCGCAAAAAAAAACTCACGGTAAAAACTGAAAAATAACAATCAATGAATTTTGAATCAATACAAGATAACAATAGATATGCACATGCCATTTTGCTAATTATTACTTGCTATGTATCGTTTTTCCTTTTCAATGAAGAGTTCTTTGTGAATATCATGGAGCTAGAAACTTTGTTACGGCCCGTGAAATGATTGAAAAAGGAAACTGGCTTGTGCCAACGATGAATGGAGAATTGCGCCTGGCTAAACCTCCACTGCCAACGTGGATTACTGCAATATTCGGAAACATATTTGGCATGGAAGATTTAAGCATGCTTAGATTTCCAGCTGGAATAATGGGTTCTCTAATGGTTTTCTTCATGTATCAATTTACCATTAGTTTAAGCGGCAATAGAATAAAAGCATTAACCAACAGCCTTGTCCTTGTTAGCAGCTTTTATGTACTTTATATGAGCAGAACAGGAACATGGGACATATATTGTCACAGCTTCATGTTAGGTGCCATCTGGATCATTCACAGCGCCTTTAAAAATCATAACAGCAAAAGTTTATGGATTAAGTTTTCGTTCATCGGTGTTTTGTTAGGATTATCCTTTCTAAGTAAAGGTCCAGTGGCATTTTTTGCTCTCCTTCTACCATTTTTAATTGCTTATTTTTCAGTTTACAGACCAAAAAACCTAAAACAATACTGGAAACCCATTGTACTTTGTTTGTTCATATTTGCAATCATTAGTTTTTGGTGGCCAGTTTACATTTCAATTGCACATGCTCAAGAGGCTGCAGCAGTTGCTAAACTTGAGTCTGGTTCGTGGATGAATCGCCACGTGCGTCCTTTCTATTACTATTGGAATTTTCCAATTCAATCTGGAATATGGACACTTATTATATTTACAAGTTTATTATTCCCGTATGCACTTAAGAACTTTAAGGCAAAAAAGGAATACAAGTTTGCCTTGATTTGGACTTTATCTTCAGTAATTCTTCTTTCGTTGATTCCTGAGAAAAAAGACAGATATCTTTTACCCGTATTGATTCCTAGCGCTTTATTGGCAGGGCAATTCCTTCATCACCTATATATTGTTTTTAAGAATGAAAGTGCTAAAAAAGCAGATCATATTTTATTTGGAATTAATATTTGGACCATTATCATTATAGCTTTTTCGATTCCTATTGTTACCTTTTTTATGTTTCAGAGACAAAATTTAATGTCTGTTCCCTCTTTTGCACTTTTCTCAATCTTTTCAGAACTCGTTGCAATGAGTTTAGTCATCTGTTGGATCAATCGAAATGTAAGAGGTATGGTATTAAGCACAACATCATTACTCTTAATTGTGGTGATCTTTATTATTCCACATACAGGAGGAATTCTAAACAGAAATCCTGATTTCAAGAGCATATCCGAGATTAGAAATATACCGGATTTACATAAATACAACTATTATAGCATCGGGAAACATGATTTCAGAATTGAGTTGGTATATGAAATTGGAAAAGAAGTAACACAATGGAATACAAAAGAAAAGATTAATTTACCGGAGAAGAAGCCATTCGTGGTCATCTCTACAGAAAACCCCAATGATGTATTCACCAAAGCTCAATTGAGTAAAATTAAACTTGAGATTATCAGTCGATATGATAATAACATGCAAAGAGTTGGAAAACGACGAAACAAGGAACACTTAAAAAAATACGTCACTTTGGTTACGCCCATTTCAATTCCTGACAAAACCTATGAAGAAACTGTGATTTTGGAAAAGAATAACTCAGAAGGCCATGAAAATTGAACAAGAGAATAGAAAGAAACAGAGCATCCTTGTAACAGGATGTGCGGGATTTATAGGTTCTCATTTGTGTGAAAAGCTTATAAATCTTGGATATCACGTAGTAGGTCTTGATAATTTTGACCCCTTTTATTCAATCGATATAAAGATTAAAAATATGGAGGGATTCAAACGAAACAAGGCGTTTAAATTTTACCAAATAGACCTTTGTAAAAGTGGTAGTTTAAACATGATAGAGGAAAATGTTTCTCTCATTGTTCACTTGGCGGGAAAAGCTGGTGTAAGACCATCAATAGAAGCTCCTCAAAGTTATATTGACAGCAATATTTCAGCTACGCGAAACATCCTTGATTTCATGAACGAAAGGGGAATTAAAAAACTAGCTTTCGCCTCATCCTCATCGGTATACGGAAACAATTTAACAGTTCCTTTTTCGGAAGATCAGAATGTTGATCATGTTATTTCTCCCTATGCCTTTTCGAAAAAGTCTTGTGAGGTTTTGAATCACTCTTATCACCACCTTTACAAGCTTGATATCATTAACCTGAGATTCTTCACCGTTTTTGGTCCTCGCCAACGACCAGATTTGGCAATTCACAAATTTCTGAAATTGATGATGAATGACGAGCCAATTCCTGTATTTGGAGACGGAAGCACAGCAAGGGATTATACTTATGTAGACGATACCGTTGATGGAATTGTTAAAACTTGTAATTACCTTTTTAAAAACGAGAATGTATTTGAAACCATAAACCTTGGCAACAGTTATCCTATCACCTTAAATCAAATGATAGAAGCCATTTCTAAAGCTTCAGAAATAATCCCAAAAATCAATCGTCTTCCAATGCAAGCTGGCGATGTATATCAAACTTTTGCGGATATAACAAAAGCAAAAAAACTAATTGGATATTCTCCTAAGGTTTCATTCGACCAAGGAATAGAACTATTTGTTCAATGGTACAAGAAATTAAATACTAAGGGAATCGTAGTATAAAATCAAGTTTGAGAACGTTTCACTTTATTATTCATATTTCTTTCTTCTATTTTTTATCATTTCCATACTAAATCTGGAGCGATAATCGAATTTTGGGATTTGATTAATTAAGCTGGTATTTCAATCGAACATTCTTTAAAAACAAGTTCGATTGAGAGAAGCTTTTAAAGTTTTTTAATTTTCTTTTTCAGGCATCTAAGCCAGATGTTAGATTTTTGTTAGAACTGTTTTGTTTTTTTGAATTAAAATTTGAAATCCCACAATTCAAAAAATATGAAGTTCAGAAACATCCTACAAAGTCGTTATGGCGGCTTGATCATATTTAGCTTTATTTTTATCGCCTTATCATTTTTGGTAAGAACCATTTTGTTAATTAAAGATTTTCAGAATGTAGAATTAAGCATCATCAGATTCTTTCAAATCTATGCATTTGGTCTGTTCTACGATTTGGTAGCCATCTCCTATTTCATCATTCCATTTGTATTCTACCTTTTAATCGTTCCGGATAAAATATTCAACAGCAAAATACACCGTTGGATATCTTATGCTTTCTTTATCGTAAGCATTGGAATTCTTGTGTTTTCAGGAATTGGAGAATGGTTTTTTTGGGAAGAGTTTAGTGTAAGATACAACTTCATTGCAGTGGATTATCTGGTTTATACACACGAGGTAATCTCCAATATCAAAGAGTCCTATCCAATGCCAATTATCATTTTTGGAATGCTTTTGCTTTCGGGAGGGATCTTTGCATTGGTTAAGAAGCAATTTGACTCATCCATTAACTCTCAATCCAAATTTGTGAGTCGATTAATCACCAGTGTTGTACTTTGGATGATCCCAACAATGGCCTTTCTTACCATTGATAAAACCTCGGCTGAAATTCAAGAAAACACCTATTCCAATGAACTTGCACACAATGGAATATATCAAATATTTTCGGCTTTCAGAAATAACGAACTAGATTACAAATCCTTCTATCAATCGATGGATGACAAGGAGGCATTCACTAATTTGCGAGAGCTTATTAAAACTTCAAATAGTGAATTTATTAGTAAGGATGTGTTTGATGTTACTCGAAAAATCAATTATCCAGGTGAGGACAAGAAGTACAATGTGATGATGATTACAGTAGAGAGTTTGAGTGGATCTTTCTTTACCCGATTTGGAGGAACTTCCAATATTACTCCAAACATGGATACCATTGCCCAACAATCACTATTTTTTACCAACTTTTATGCAACGGGAACCAGAACTGTTCGAGGCATGGAAGCTCTAACGCTTTCAATACCTCCAACGCCTGGATATTCTATTGTGAAACGTCCAAATAATGAAGGGATGTTTACTTTGGGTAATGTTCTGAAATCAAAAGGATATGACACTAATTTTATATATGCAGGTAATGGTTATTTCGATAACATGAACTATTTCTTCGGAAATAGTGGCTATAATATAGTTGACAAGAAAAATTTTGAGAAAGATGAAATTACATTCGAAAATGCCTGGGGTGTTTGCGATGAAGATCTTTTTGCCAAAGCCATGCAGGTTGCAGATAATTCATATAAATCAGGGAAACCATTCCACAATTTTATCATGACAACATCAAACCATAGACCATATACCTATCCTGATGGTAAGATTGATATTCCTTCTCATAGCGGAAGAAAAGGAGCTGTGAAATATACAGACTATGCAATTGCCAAATTTCTTCGTGAAGCAAAAAAACATGAGTGGTTCAACAATACCCTATTTGTAATTGTAGCTGATCACTGTGCCTCTAGTGCTGGTAAAACCTCTTTACCTGTAAAAAATATCACATCCCACTTATGGTTTATGCTCCAGGAATAATTGAAGCTAGAGAAGTAAATACGATGGCCTCTCAAATTGATTTTGCTCCAACTGTTATGGGGTTATTAAATATGGATTATACATCTAAATTTTTCGGTAAAGATATTCTTCTGGATCAACCTGATAGGGCTTTAGTTGGAACTTATCAGAAAATTGGATTGCTTAAAAATAATTCATTAACCCTTCAATTGCCAACCAAACGAATTGAATCCTATTCTATAGAGAATGATAATCAAAAATCGTGTGAATTAAACAAATCTGAGCTAAGAGATGCAATTACGTATTATCAAACGGCAAGCTATTTGTTTCACCACAAGGGATACAATTTTAACAATTAAATGTAGAAATGGATTTCTTTAGGAATCAAAGTAGGCTATCGCATAAAAACCTGAAAATCGCATTTGAATAACAGTATGCAAAACAAATTAAATACACTTGCCATTATCAATCCAATTTCTGGTAATGGCAAACAAAAACATATTGAAAGTTTACTGAATAAACATACAGACAAGTCCCGATTTCAATTGACAGTTAAAATGACCCAATATGCTGGTCACGCATCAGAACTTGCAAAAAAAGCCATAGAAGAAGGATTTGATCTTGTGATTGCAATAGGTGGCGATGGTACAATCAATGAGATAGCAAGCGCCTTGACTTTCTCTGATGTTGCCATGGGAATTGTTCCTTGTGGATCAGGAAACGGATTGGCTAGACATCTTGGAATACCTATGAATGTAAAAAAGGCAATTCAACACCTTAACCAGGCCAAGATCAACTCAATGGATACTGCTTGCATAAATGAGTATCGTTTTGTAAATGTGGCAGGTATTGGCTTTGATGCGCTTATCGCTCATCAGTTTGCGAAGATGAATTCTCGAGGATTTACATCCTATATTAAGGCTGTTTTAAGTAGTTTCAGAACATTTGAATGTCAAAAATTCAAATTGACAGACAATAATAATTTTTTCACAGAGGAAGGCATGATGCTTAGTTTTTGCAACTCTTCTCAATTTGGGAATAATGCATACATTGCTCCTTCAGCTAAAATTGATGATGGAAAATTAAACCTATGTCTGTTGAAGAAGCCAAAGTGGTATCAAATCCCATCTTTAACCTTAAAAACTTTCACCAGAAAAATCGAAAATTCCTCTTTGTTCAAAGAGTTTAAGATTGATGAAGTAGAAGTTGTTCAAACCTCACAGTTAGGACATGTAGATGGAGAACCCATTGTTATTGGTGAAAAAATCAAATTAAAGGTAGATTCAAAAAGTCTAAAGATACTTTCGTAGATAAAAGAAAAGAGCTCCAAATTGGAGCTCTTTTCTTTATAGTAATTTCTTAATATCTTCTTCCATGCTTTCAGGAGTAATATTTGGTTCAATTCTCTGAACCACCTTCCCTTCTCTATTAATTAAGAACTTTGTAAAGTTCCATTTAATACCATCTCCGTTGTATATTTCCGGAAATTTTTGGCTCAAAAAACCTTTAAACTTTTGACCAGATTCAGAATCATCGAATCCTTCAAATGATTTTTCCGAAGTCAACATTTTATAAAGTGGATGAGCATTTTCTCCTCTCACTTCAATCTTCTCAAACATTGGGAAACTTACACCATAGTTTTTCTGACAAAACTCTTCAATTTCCTCAGCTGTTCCAGGTTCCTGTCCCAAAAATTGATTGCAAGGAAAACCCAAAACCACCAATCCTTGGTCTTTGTACTTTTGATACAAGGCTTCCAAACCTTTGTATTGTGGTGTTAAACCGCATTTACTTGCCGTATTAACCACCAAAACCACTTTCCCTTTATATTTCTTTAGTTTTACCTCTTCGCCCTGCAGAGAGTTCATTTTATAGCTGTAAAAATTTTTGCTTTCACATTTCTTTTTGGAACAGCACTCCTTCTTACATTCTTTTTTCTCTTTGTTTTGGGCAATTGCCTGACTGGTATAAACTCCTACTAAAACCATTAGTAGTAATGCTAATTTTTTCATGAATTCTTGTTTTGATTTAAAAACTAAGATATCATTAAAAATACGAAGTAGGAAAAATTAAAATACTTATTAGTCTGATTTAAGATTCCATTAACATTTTCACCTCATCAGCAAGCCACTTAGGAGTAATATCAACCATACATTGCTGGTAAATATTCATCTTACATTTACCTGATCCGTCCTTTGTACATGGGCGACATTTCATATCAACTTCAAGGGTTTTAATGTGATCTCCTGTAGTAAAACCAAATGCAGTTGGCCCCATCAAGGAAAGTGCTGGTATTTTAAATTTATCTGCAGCATGCAAGAATCCTGTATCTCCAGAGATTACCAAGTTTGATTTTTGAACCAGGTAACAAGATTCCAACAAATTGGTTTTTCCACTCAAATTTAGCACTCGATCAGGAGCAACTTCCTCTATTTCTTTGCAGAAAACATCATCAGGTCCAGCCAAGATCATAAAATGATAATCTGGAAGAAGGCCCACCAATTTTTGCCAGTGCGAAACCGGCCATCGCTTCATTTGCCAGGCAGCCGATGGCACCAAGGTAACCAACTTGCTCTTCTCTCCTTTTAGATTCTCAAAAACTTGCTGATCCATCTTTTCTTTCAATTCAGCAGGAAAGTACCAATCCTCATTGACCTTGGAATAATCCTTAATTCCCCATTTTTCCAATGGCTTGCGAAATGAGAGCATGCCTTTAAATGGCATTGGGAAACGGTCAATTCTGAATTTGAATAGCAAGATCCTTTTGATTCGATCCTTGCTTCTCATGGTAAATTTGGGTCCTATTCCAAACCAACGCTTCCATCTTGGTACCAAAACCGTTTTCAGAATGATAGAGCGAATGTTTGAGTGCGCATCGTATACATAGTCGAACTTTTCCTGTTTAAGCTGCTTTGCTTGCTCCAGAAGGCCCTTAAATCCCTTTTGGCGATCAAATCCCCAAACCTTATGAATTCGTTGATCCATGGCTAAAAAAGAGGACATATCTTTTCTTGCAATCCAATGGATTTCTGCATCAGGATAATGATTCAAAATACCGTCAACAGCTGTCATACATTGGATGATATCTCCTATGGAGCTAAATCGAATGATTAAGAATTTTTTAGGCATTGTTTTAAGAAAAAGTTTGATGAAAATATAATCAGAATAAGTTACAGGTAATTCCTGTATACTGAATGCATGCAAAAATAATTATCAGTAATGAACTAAAAAAGGAAAGCCCGGATTATATCCGAGCTTTCATATATAATTTGCAATTAAGCTTAATTTTTAACTATCAGTCAATACTGAAATTACATTCTTCTTGCATTCAACTACTCCTCCACCAATCTCGAAGAAAACATCATCTCCTTCGTATGGTCTCAGTTTAATGGTCCCTTTTTCCAAAGTAGATACAATTGGAGCGTGATTTTTCAGTATTTCGAAAGATCCATCCTTGCCAGGAAGCTGAACCAAAACAACTTCACCTGAATAAAGACTTTTTTCTGGTGTTACTATTTCTAAATGCATATTAATGTTTAATGCTTAATGATCAATGTTCAACGCCACTAATCATTAATAATTAATAATTCATCATTAGTTTAAGCTTGTGCTTCAGCTAGTAATTTCTCACCTTTCTCAATTGCTTCCTCAATTGTTCCAACAAGGTTAAATGCTGCTTCTGGATATTGATCCACTTCACCATCCATAATCATGTTGAAACCTTTGATTGTATCTTCGATGGATACCAAACAACCTTTCAAACCAGTAAACTGCTCTGCAACGTGGAATGGCTGTGATAAGAATCTCTGAACACGACGGGCACGGTGTACCACCAACTTGTCATCCTCCGAAAGTTCTTCCATACCAAGAATTGCAATAATATCTTGAAGCTCTTTGTAACGCTGAAGAATCTCTTTTACTTTTTGTGCACAAGTATAGTGAGCATCCCCTACAACATCTGGCGTAAGAATTCGAGATGTAGAATCCAATGGATCCACCGCTGGATAAATACCCAACTCAGCAATCTTACGATTTAATACTGTTGTAGCATCCAAGTGAGCAAATGTTGTTGCTGGCGCAGGGTCAGTCAAGTCATCGGCTGGTACATAAACTGCCTGTACCGATGTAATCGATCCTCGCTTGGTTGAAGTAATACGCTCCTGCATGATACCCATCTCAGTTGAAAGAGTTGGCTGGTAACCTACTGCTGAAGGCATACGACCAAGCAGTGCAGATACCTCAGAACCTGCCTGAGTAAAACGGAAAATATTATCAACGAAGAAAAGAATATCGCGACCGCCTGATTTTTCATCACCATCACGCAAACTCTCTGCAACGGTTAATCCTGATAAAGCTACACGAGCACGAGCTCCTGGTGGCTCATTCATCTGACCGAACACAAGAGATACCTGTGACTTATCCAAAGCATCTTTGTCTACTTTAGAAAGGTCCCATCCACCTTTTTCCATGTCTTCCTCGAATTCATCTCCATAACGGATTACTTTCGATTCGATCATCTCACGAAGCAAATCATTCCCCTCACGAGTACGTTCCCCTACTCCGGCGAATACAGATAAACCATCTTGTCCGATTGCAATATTGTTAATCAACTCCTGAATCAATACGGTTTTACCTACACCAGCTCCACCGAACAAACCAATTTTACCACCTTTTGCATATGGCTCAATCAAGTCGATTACCTTAATACCTGTATAGAAAACTTCAGATTCAGTACTTAGTTCATCAAAAGCAGGAGGAGTTCTGTGAATTGGGTATCCACCTTCCTTGTCTACCTTACCAATACCGTCGATGGTTTCACCAACAACATTCAAAAGTCTACCTTTGATTTTATCACCGGCAGGCATAATTATAGGAGAACCTGTAGCAATTACATCCATTCCACGGCGTAAACCATCCGTTGAATCCATTGCAATTGCGCGCACAGTATTTTCACCAATGTGCTGTTGACACTCAACTACCAAATTTTTACCGTTTTCCATCACGACCTCAAGAGAATCGTAAATCTCAGGAAGTTTACCACCTTCCTTCTCAAAACTTACATCGATTACAGGTCCGATTACCTGTACAATTTTGCCTGTATTTTGTGACATTTACTATTAAATTTTTGGATCATTATTATCGCGTGATGACAAATTTAAAATTTTTTGCGAATAAAGGAGAATCTTATCTTAAATTTTAACACTCTTAAACGGAACGATTTACTAATTTCTTCACCAAAGAGTACAATTCCTTTTTCTTTTCGGCCGGAACATTCACCTTATCCAAATACTCTAAACAAAGGCTAAAATACTCATCGATCTTCGCTTGCGATTCATCTTTCACCTTTAGTTTTTCGTAAATGGCTCTAACGGCACTAATTTTTTCTTCCGGATTAAAATCTTTTGCCGAAATCCATCCTTCTAATTCCTTTTTATCATCACCTTTTGCCAACTCAAACGCTTTAATCAGCAGAAAAGTCTTTTTGTTGCAAAGAATATCTCCACCAATCTTCTTACCGAATACATCTTGATTGCCAAAAACATCCAGATAATCATCCTGTAATTGAAACGCCATGCCCAGGTTAACTCCAAAATTATAAAGCAACTCAGCATCTTTGGCATCTGCATCACCCATTACCGCTCCCATTTTTAAGCTTCCTCCAAGAAGTACTGCAGTTTTTAGGCGAATCATTTCCAAATACTCATTGATCTGTACATCTCTTCTGTCCTCAAATTCCATATCAAACTGCTGTCCTTCACAAACCTCAAGAGCTGTTTGGTTAAACACGGTAAGCACATCACGCAAGTGGTGATCTTCACAACTTACAATGTATTGATATGCCTTGATAGACATGGCATCACCGGAAAGAATGGCCACATTACTGTTCCACTTTTCGTGAACCGTAGCCTTGCTTCTACGAATAGGTGCATTATCCATTACGTCATCGTGCAATAAGGTAAAATTGTGAAATACCTCTATTCCGATTGCTGGTAGATAAACTTTCTTTAAATCATCTTTAAATAAATTGGCACTAAGTAATACCAAAATTGGACGAAGGCGCTTGCCACCAATCCCAAGAATGTACTTCATGGGTTCGAACAATCCTTCTGGTGGTGTAGAAAACTCCAGTCCATCAATTTCTTTCTGCACTACATCCTGGAGTTCTTTGAAACTATACATGTGAGCTATAAGTTTAGTGTGTAATTTTTACAGCTCACTAAAATATAAAAAATTAACTAGCAGCGGTTTCTTTTTGCTCCTCTTTATTTTCAATTACTGCAATTCGAAGATCATCCAATTCAATATCTTCCTCCTCATCAAAAATTTGAAGAAGTGGTTCTTTAAACGATCGGTTGGTAATTGCCTTTTCAAGAGTCAGCAACAAGGATGGCAATAACACCAAATTTGAAAGCATTGCAGAAAGCAAGGTAAGAGATACCAATACGCCTAATGATACCGTTCCACCAAACTCAGATAATGCAAAAATTCCAAATCCAAAGAAAAGAATAATTGAGGTGTACATCATACTTTGTCCCGTTTCGCGCAAAGCCAAAACAACCGATGAACGAATGCTCCAATTGGTTGCTTTTAGTTCCTGTCGATATTTTGCAAGATAGTGAATGGTATCGTCCACCGAAATCCCAAAGGCAATACTAAACACCAATATGGTAGATGCTTTAATAGGAATGCCAAAATAGCCCATTAGAGCTGCTGTAACGATCAATGGCAATAGATTTGGTATCAACGCTACCATAACCATTCGTTTGGATGAGAACATCCAGGCCATGAAAGAAGCAATCAAGAAAATGGCCAACGCCAAACTCAAAAATAAGTTTTTGATTAGGTATTGAGTTCCCTTAAAAAAGACAATGCTCGACCCGGTTACATGCACCGTGTATTTGTCTTTAGGGAAGATCTCATTCACATGTCCTAATATGGTTTTTTCCATTTCGGCCATTCTGGTTGTACCAATATCTTTCATTCTAAAACTCATTCTGGTGACAGATTGAGTAGAATCAACGAAAGTTTCCAATACTTTGGAATCGGCACCTGTTTCTGCCTTTGCCAAATAGGAAAGAATAATATCCTTGGTTTGATTACTTGGCAGTTTATAGTATTTCTCTTTTCCGTTAAAATAAGCCTGATTGGCAAATTTTGCAGCTTCTACTACCGATACAGATCCGGATATTTCAGGATAAGCCCTTAAAGAATCATTGAGCTTATTTAAACGTTTCAAAGTGGAAGTGTTTAATACACCTGCTTTTTGCTTGGTTTCTACCATTACCTCTAAAGGCATGATACCATCCATGTTCTTTTCGAAGAATTTAAGATCCTGATAAATTTCGTTATCATGTGGCAAATCATCTACCATATAACCTGTACTCTTCATTTTGATGATGCCAAATCCACCAAGAATCAAAAGTGAAATGGCAATGGAATAAACCACACTTCTGTGATTCAATACAATTTTTTCTAATCTGGCTACGAACCAAACCGTAAGTTTATTGTCGAGATGTTTTGTTGCTTTTTGATCTGGCGGAGCCAAAAAACTAAAAATAATAGGAATCAATAGTAGCGATAATACAAATACCACCATGATATTTAAAGCGGCAATTACACCAAACTCTTTCAGAATCTGACTTGAAGTCACAATAAATGTTGCAAAGCCCGATGCTGTAGTTAGGTTGGTAAGGAAGGTTGCATTACCAATTTTTGCAACTACCCTTTGCAATGCCTTTATTTTGTTGTTGTGACGGATGTACTCTCCATGATATTTGTTGATCAGGAAAACCGAGTTCGGGATCCCAATAACCACCAAAAGTGGAGGAAGCATCGCGGTAAGCAATGTAATTTTGTAATCGAACAGCACCATGGAACCTACCGCCCAAATTACACTTAGTCCAACCACCAGCATGCAGAAAAACACCACTTTAAACGATCGGAAGAACATGAACAAAATAACAGCCGTAACCAAAAGCGAAAGATAGATGAACATGTTCATTTCACCTTTAATCATTTGAGCAGTTACCACTCGAATGTATGGCAAACCTGAATATTTCATGTTCAGACCGTACTTTTCGGTAAATGCATCGGTAATTTCACGCACCTTGGCAACCATTGGTTCACGGGCCTTTGAGTTAATGATTTTAGCATTAACCGTAATCCCCATAAGGTAGGTATTGCTTTCTTTGTTAATTAAGCTTCCGTGGTAAAATGGCAATGATTCAGCCACTGCTGCCAAACTATCCAGCTCGGCTTGCGTTTTTACCTTGTGAGGAAATATGGTTCCAAATTCGAATCGTTTTTCCTTCTTATTCTTATTGATATTCCAGGTATGTGCAATAGATACCACCGCATCGATACCATCCAATGAACCAAGGCTATCACCAAGTGCAATCCAATCGTTGAATTTATCCAACTCATAAAAATCTGGATCTTGCACGGCAAAGAACATCATGTTTCCTTCCTGCCCAAAAGTATTTCTAAACTTCTCATATTCTATAGATGCAGGATCATCATCGGGAAGTAAGGCCGCATAGGTATAGGACATCTCAACAAACTGAGCCTTATAAGCCATAAATGAAGTAATCAGCCCAACTACCACCAAAAGTAAAATTCTATTTCTCAGAATTAATCCTGCAATCCTATTCCACATACTATTTTATTTAATTCCCTGTTTCTTCTAGAGTTCGGCGAAAATACGACTTAAAATCATTTTTTCAAAAGATACACAATGGCTTCAAGCCTTCTTTAGCTATATCATTCAAGGCAATGACATAAAATTAAGGAAAAAGCACCAAACCTTCTGACATTTAAATAATTAATTATAAAATAGTATCATTCTCATCAATTCTCGTCATGATTATTGTTAAGAAAAATATGAGTTTATTTGCTCCTAAATTTGGCTCATCCCTATAGTTTACTGATATACTGCATGATATCGATACGTTAAAAATCCTTAAATCGAACGAATCTAATTACCGCCTTAACGTTTACTTTTCTATTTTTTAACATTTGCTTTACATTGAAAAAGTTTTACTTTTGCCCACCTTATCAAACTAACAAATTGAATACAAACAAAATTAGTCTATTATGGATTACGGATTAGCCGATATTTTAACACTTATTGGTTCTCTCGGATTATTCCTTTACGGAATGAAACTAATGAGTGAGGCTCTTCAAAAAGTAGCTGGAGATAAAATGAGAACGATTCTTGCAGCTATGACTTCGAACAGGGTAAAAGGTGTGTTCACCGGAATTCTGATTACAGCTTTAATTCAATCGTCATCGGCAACTACAGTAATGGTGGTAAGTTTTGTGAATGCTGGATTGCTTTCACTGGTTGAATCTGTTGGCGTAATTATGGGTGCCAATATCGGTACTACCGTAACTGCATGGTTGATCTCAATTCTGGGATTTAAAGTAAGTATGAGTGCCATTTCCTTGCCATTAATTGGTTTGGGTCTGCCATTCTTATTCTCTCAAAATCGTAATAAAAAGAATTGGGGTGAGTTAATCATGGGATTCGCTCTGTTATTTATTGGACTACAGTTCTTGAAAACATCTATGCCTGATATCAAGAACAATCCTGAAATTCTTACATTCCTGACTAATTATACTGATATGGCTTTGCCTCTACCCTTTTGTTTTTGGGTATTGGTACCTTGCTTACCATCTTGATTCAATCTTCATCGGCTACCATGGCGCTTACATTGGTAATGTGTAATTCGGGATGGATTAGTTTCGAAATTGCAGCTGCAATGGTGTTGGGAGAAAACATTGGTACAACCATTACTGCTAACCTGGCAGCCATGATTGCCAATACATCAGCCAAACGTGCTGCTCGTGCACACCTTATTTTTAATACGTTTGGTGTGATCTGGATGCTAATGGTATTGCCTTATTTCCTGGATGCTGTTGCTTGGGTAAATATGAATTTCTTCGCAGGAGGTAATCCTTTTACAAATGCAGCTTCGGTACCTGTTGCACTATCTTTGTTCCATACTGGATTCAATATACTGAATGTTTTGATAATGATCTGGTTTGCCAGATTCATTGTGAAAGTGGTAACTACCTTGGTTCCTGTGCGCGAAGATGTTGAAGAAGAATTTAAGCTGCAACACATCAAAACCGGTACTTTATCTACCCCTGAAGCATCTCTTTTCCTTGCTAAAAAAGAAATTAGCACCTATGCAAAGAGTACCAAGAAAATGTTTGGTTACGCAAAACAGGCTTTTAACGAAACCAACGATAAGTCTTTCAATAAATTATTTGATAAAATCAATAAGCGTGAAGACGAAAGTGATGATATGGAGGTAGAAATTGCAAACTTCCTGACTTCGGTTTCGGAAACTCGCTTGAGTAAAGAAAACTCGGAGCGCGTACGTGCTTACTTTAAAATGGTTAGTGATATTGAAAGTGTTGGTGATTCTGCATTAAATCTTGCTAAAGCAATGAAACGCAAGCGTGAACAAAAAGCATGGTTCCCACAAGAATTACGCGATAATATCAATAAGATGTTCGAATTGATTGACAATGCCCTGGATATGATGCTTGAGAATACCAAGAAAGATTTCTCAGAAGTAAACGTGAAGAAAGCCTGGGAAATTGAACGTGAAATCAACGATTACAGAAATACTTTAAAGGCTGAACACTTGATCAGTGTTGAAGAGAACAAATACAAGATACAAGCAGGTATCATCTACAACGACATGTTCTGCGAATGTGAAAAAATAGGTGATTATTGTATCAACGTAAGTGAAGCAATGAGCGAAGTAAAATAAATTTTTACTTCTTTAGATATCGAGAATCCTCATCCTACCGGATGGGGATTTTTTTGTGAATATTACTCAAAATACTCTCAAATACTTACTAACGAATAATCCCAACCCTTACAGCCTTATTGATGATCCCTTAGGCAATATTTACTCAGCTTACTTAGTATGATTTCTGTGATTGTCAACAGTAGTTTCATTGATAAAACACTCTCATCATTCTTTATAATTAATTTATGAATATTGACTGAAAATTAGTAGCTTGAATAAGCATTAAAATCCTAAAAACTAATTTAAATCAATTAAAATGAAAAAAACTTTACTGATTTCGTGTTTAACTGGACTTGCTTTATTAATGTCTAGTTGTGCTTCAATTGTAAGTAAAAGTAGTTACCCAATTTCTATTAATAGCTCCCCATCTGAAGCTAAGATTATAATAACAGATGCTAATGGAGTTCAGGTTTATAGTGGAAATACTCCTGCTACAGTGAAACTAAAAGCTAGTGCTAAATTTTTTAAAAGAGCTCTATATCATGTGAAATTTGAGAAGGAAGGATATGAGACTAAAACTGTACCCATTCATTTTAAGGTAGATGGATGGTATTGGGGAAATATTTTATTTGGCGGTGTTATTGGCTTATTAATTGTTGATCCTGCAACAGGAGCTATGTATAAATTAAAAACCGAATTTTTAAACGAAACGCTTTCAAAATCACCAACTGCCAATATTCAAAAGAATCAACTTCACGTTATGGATATAAATAATATCCCAGACAGTTGGAAAAATCATTTGGTAGCACTAAAAAAATAAGTCTAAATAATTGCATTGGGGATACTACTTGGTATTCCCAATTTTTCAAAACTTAATTTCCGACAGTAAAATTCAAAAAACGCCCCACTCTTTCGATGGGGCGTTGCTGTATTTATAAATTGGTTTAGGCTGCGGGTTACTCCACAATCCCCCACTTCTTATTTGGTTCAGGGCCCATTTCAAGCTCTAGCTTTCCTCCTTTGAGTAATTCTCTGGCAGGAAATTTAAAGTCCTGCAGGCGCTTGCCATTGAGTTTTGCCGACTGCACATATTTGTTCAGGCGGGAGGCGTTCTTGGCTTCAATCACGAACTTTTCTCCCCTGCCAAACTGTTTGCCCAAATCAATTTCCACCTTCTTGTAGAGCGGACTGGCAATTTCATATACCGGATCAACGCAACAGCCCCCATCGGTCTGGAACAGGCCAAGGGATGCCATGATGAACCAGGCGCTCATCTGTCCCTGGTCCTCATCGCCCAGGTAGGCATTGGCAACGCCGTAACCGTAATAGCGATCGATGATGGCCCTGCTCCACTTCTGGGTTAGCCAAGGTTTTTGCACCCAGTTAAAAAGAAAGGCAAAATGCATGGATTGCTGATTTCCCTGTACAACGGGATAGTTCCAATAGAGGTCGTTCATTCCGTTGAACCTGGTTTTATAGCTTTCGCCAAATCCCCAATCCAATCGCTCCACAAATCGATCCTTGCCAATGGCTTTTGCCAAAGCGGGAACATCCTGGGGAACGAAAAAGCTTAGCTGCCATGAGTTTCCTTCCACATAGTGGTGGTTGGCTCCTGATTTGTAAGGATCGAAATCGGGCAACCATTTGCCTTTTGAATCTTTCATTCGCGCAAAGCCCATGTCTGGATCTATGATGTTCTTCCAGTAATAGCCTCGCGACAGGAACATCTTGTAGTCTGCCTTCTTGCCCAAGGCCTTGGCAAACTGTGAGACCGTCCAGTCGTCGTAGGAGTATTCCAGTGAATTGGAAAAACGTCCCTTGTCGTAGGGCACGTAGCCATATTTCAGATAGCTCACCAGGTCACGGTTACCGGCAAATCCACCACCCACTTTTTGGGCAGGAGTTGTTTGCATCTTGCGAACCGCCTCGTAGGCTTTTTCCACATCGTAATCGCGAATTCCCATTTGGTAGGCACCAACAATCAAAGGAATTTCGTGCTCTGCCACCATTACGGGAACATATTCCATTCCGGCAGGACCTTTTGCCAGCCATCCGTTGGAGTCGTACATGGCCAGTTGCGATTTTACCCAACGATTGGTCCACTCGGGAGTGACCAGGTTCCAGAACTGATTCAGGTTCCAGAAGGTGTTCCAAAATGCATCGCAACCCAGGGCCGGAGAAGAAGGATCCTCCATCTTTCGTACCTTTTCGCCTGCATCTCGCCACTCTCCGTTTACATCGCTGAAAATATTACGACTGCACAATGAGCGATACATGTTGTTGTAAAAACGCATCTTCTCGCGCTGGTCGTTGCTCGATATATTGATTCGCCCAAGCAATTTATTCCACTCAGACACATGATGGGCTCTTAGGGAATCGAAATCCCAACCGAAAGGATTGGAAACCTCGGTCTTTAAATTCTCAGCGGCATTGTCAATGCTCACATAGGAAATCCCCGTACGCACTTGCACCTGATTGCTTTCCTTGGTGCTAAACTCCACATAACAACCGGCATCCTTAACATCTTTGCATGAATGGCTTTTGCATCGCTAATTTCATCGTTTATCCATGTTCCCATCTTGCCAATGGCTGATCGAACTCAATCACATAGTAAATGGTGTATTCCTGATCGATGCCTCCGGCCCAGGTATTCTCCGTTAACTGGTGGCTAAAGCCTTCAATACGGTAATCGCTCACCTGCTTCAGCTCTATCTCCTTGTTCTGATAGGTGTATTCACAAGGGATCTGCAGGTCAATTAAGATTCTTGCATCATCGGAATCAGGAAAGGTGTATCGCTGAAAGCCACATCGTGTAGACGCTGTCAGCTCCGCCTGAATGTTGTAATCGGTCAAATCGACACTGTAGTAGCCTATGCGCGAAGTTTCAGTTGCCTTGTCAATTCTCGAACGATAGCCGCTGTCCGGGTCTTTCTCGTCGCCCACCTTGATTTGCAAAGAGCCGTTGGTCGGCATGATTCCCAATCCTGCCATGGTCCATTCGTGGATATGACTAAAACATCCTATTGATTCGAAGTTGGGGTCGTAGCCCGCCTGCCAGCTTGGATTCTGATTGTCGGGACTCAGTTTCACCATACTAAATGGCATCCATGGTCCGGGAGCAATCATCCAGCGGGAGTGACCGCTTCCCATTCTCGAATCTACATATTCAGCTGGTGTTCTTTTCTTTAGGGCGGAACGTATCACTTCCCCTTCCTGAATTTTAACGCCATCGGCCCATATCTCGTAGCTGCTCTCTTTGCGAGATTTCACAGCAGGCATGGGCGCTTCAAATTCGTACCTTCCCTGTTCAACAGTCTCTGAAAAGATGTCTTTATTATCAAGGATAACGGTCAGTTTGGGCTTTGCCTGCAGATGCTCCACATCTACCAGCAAGGGCTGGAACGATTTTCCATCGATGTCTAACTCATACTCAGCTGCCTTCACACTTCTTAGATGCACTTTGTCATCCGTTATCAAGGTAGCATCCCCGGGAGCTTCCAGCTTAATCTGGTCGAACTTCAACCATGATCCTGCAGGGTCGTCATGCTGATCTGGTTCCCCCCTTTGCGGATAAGGTCGGCAGGCAGAGGTATCTCAATCAGGTATTCCGAAGGATTTTCCGGCAAGGTATAAATGGAAGAGTTCTTGCTGATTTCCGGGATGCTGTATTTCCACGATGTACCGTTTACGGTGACCTTGAAAAGGGGCAAGTCTTTCGAATTGCAATCCAGAAGATCTACTGTCAGTTTCCAACCCCCTCGCTTAGGAAGGTTTTCAATTCCAAATAGGATGTTCAGGGTACTGGACCTCCACCCGGCTGTTCCCCAAGTGCCACCCCAGGTATCGCTAATGCCTGGGATGATGTATGGCCATTCCTTTTTTTCATCAGATTTTCCAATCAGATAGTACTTGTCTTCCCAACCAAAATCATTGGCGATATAGTCCTTGTATCCGCCGGGAGCCAAGGCAAATTCAGCACCGGAATTGTCGTTTTCTCCCAATTGCCAAAGAATCTGTTTGTCCTGGGTACAGGCACTAATAAACAAACTTGCGAGTAGGGTAAAAAAGGCTATTTTCTTCATACGTCTAATACTTAATGCTTATTTCATGAATGCTTTCACCACCATTATTTCACCTTCCGATTCATTAATGATTTTATAGGATCCTGCAGCAGCAGGGATCACGAAGGTTTCGGCATAATTA
Organism: Marinifilum fragile JCM 15579; assembly: GCF_001310955.1. Lineage (GTDB taxonomy): Bacteria > Bacteroidota > Bacteroidia > Bacteroidales > Marinifilaceae > Marinifilum > Marinifilum fragile. The sequence continues at coordinate 76,991 of NZ_BAZX01000002.1, read as the reverse complement.
AAGCGCTGTCGCATTCCGTTCTGTGTCTCAACAATAATACTTTCCCCTTCCACCAACGAAAGGACATTGCATCTGTTCTCCGTTTCGATATCCACTTCAGTGTTCAAATGATAACGATGAACATCGTAGGTATGTTTTTCATGAGTCGGCAGGTGATAGTGTTTCCAGTCTGCTCCTTCGTTCAACAAGTAAGGATGGGAGATCAATTTGTCTTTCACATACTGCCCTTTTCTGTCGAAGCAGAGGTTTTCCATGCCACGCTCAACATTAATCGGACGGGGTTTCCCATCGAAATCTACTCGCAACCAATCGTACATCTTAAAGGTAAAGATATAGGGAGTGGTACTGATTTCAAGAACCAGGTTATCAATCCCCGACCCGTGAATGGTTCCAGGAGGAATCAGGAACAGGTCATGCTTGTTAGAATCGTGAACCTGCACATGTTTGGTGATATCAATCTCCTTTTTGTTCTGATAGCTGTATTGCAAATCGCTTTCGAATGCCTTCGGATCAATCTCTTCCTGAAAGCCCAAATAGCATTTGGCATCCTTTCCTGCATCCAGAATGTAGTAGGTCTCCTCTTGAGTGAAACTCTCGCCAAAATGCTTGTTAATATATTCTGTTTGTGGATGACATTGGATGGATAGGTTTCCCCCATCGAATGTATCCAGGAAGTCGAAACGAATGGGAAACTCAAAGCCATATTGCTGTGAATGTTTTCCCATGACTGCCTCCGTTTCCTGAAACATGATACAGTCAAAGGAAACCTCCAGAAGCTTTCCACTGCTTTCGAACAACAAGCCATTTTCAGGTACAATCAACTCGAAAGACCAGGCATAATTCACCACGTCCTTGTTCAGCCCGTCAATCTTATCCATCACCCACTGGCCTCCCCAGGCCCCAGGCTCGAACCACGGACGAACACGGAAAATGTTATTGGCCATCTCGCTTAGGCCATGTCTCAAATCATCTCCCCTCATCCAGGTCACCTCATCGATGCGCTGTTCATCGATTACAATGTCAAGCTTAGGCAGAAGCGCCTGCTTGTGCTTGTTCAGAACGATCCAATCGACAAAGTAGAAGCGCTTGTACATGGGTTTGCTCTCCTGGGCTTTGCTTGCCCCCAAATTGGTAATACTTTGTGCGCGAGCTCTAAATTGCAGCTCATTCTTTGGCAGGTCGATGTAGACCAATTTGCCTTCCCAATTGGCCAGGGCGGCTCCCGAACCGTAGATGATATTCAGGTCAGCGGTGGAGTCTTGCTGCAGGTTCTCCAGTTTCTGCTGATCGAAGAAGTCGGCAAGATCAATGGTCGCCTTGGTTCCAAATATCGGATCGTCTCCCCCCAGAAAAGGCTCTATCATGGTATCAATATCGGCTTCAGCCTTTAGAGCCTCATCAATATGCACCCAATTCACTTTCTTTCCCAGGTTTAGGAACTGATCATTCAGCTTCTCCTTTATCTGCTCGAAGAATACACCCACATATCCATCAATGATAATGGTTTTCTCATTGCTTAGCTCTTGTGCCAATGTCTCCACCCCCACAAAAACCTTCCCCTCTTCCATTTGCAAGGAAGGATAAAGATCGTATTTCCCAACTACCGATTCACTTTGTTTAAGGGGTAGCAAATACTGATCTGACTTTCTTTTGTTCTCCATCTCCATTTTATTTTTCAACTGCATCTTCCAACATTTCAATCGCCTTGTACAACACCCCTGCCGAACCACGGAAGGTGCCCGAGCCTTTTGGCTCATTCTTTTCGGTGTACCACTCATAAAAGCCATCATTCACCACCACGCGCTTTGTCATGGGAATCAATTGCTCGTAGGCTTCCTCTACAAATCCGTATTTCACCAATTGCTGAATCATTCTGCCTCCGAACCAGGTCCAGTCTCCCCCATTCTGATAGCCATATGGGTACATGCCCTTGTTTTCGAAAAATCCTTCCGGATAAGGAGGATACATGGTCAGCCCTATAGATCCGGCACCAGAAGCTTTCACATTGGCAATCATTTTATCCAGGGAAACTTTGATTTGCTCTTTGTTTAGCAAGCCTGCTTCAATGGCTACGGCTGTTCCCCCGTGATAGAAGATCTCATTCTCATTAAAGTCTTCTGGGAAAGGCGAACCATCCAAATAGACATGAGGAATGAACTTCTGATTTTGATTGTCCCACAGGTATTTCATTGTATTTTTAGCCAGCTTATCATGAATCGTTTGCCACTTCTGCTTTTTGGATGCATCCAATTCCATAAGATCAGAGATGGCAATCAAAAACATGGCATTGTCGTAGATATCAAGACAATACTTGGTATCCTCGGTGATATACACGCCCCAAGGGTGACAATGCTGCACATCGCCCCAATCAGAGGTAGTAGCTCCCCAAATCATTCCATGCTCCTTGCTCCAACGGTAATGTAAAAGAAATTCCAGGGACCACTCCATTCTGTCAAGAACGCTTTTCTCTCCAATCTTCTCCTGAAGAAAGTCTTTGTCGCCCGTTTTCTGAATGTACTTGTAAACCGCCTGCACCAGTGATGCCTCATGATCGGTTTCCACCGTATTCTTGTGACCACAGTAAGTTGGTTCCAAATCGTTGTAGATGTATGTGTATCCCCCCTCAACATTTACGGCTTTTTCTTTGGGAATGAAGCCATCAATTATATTCCCATCGCTGCCCTGAAGGCGGAAGAAAACTCGTAAGTTCTCCTTAAGAATCTCTTTTGGATATACCTCTGCCGACAGTTCAATAAAGGTTGCATAGTCGCGAATCCAAACTTCGCCATAGCCATCCCCAGCATTAAAGCCTGTTTTCACAACCTCGAGAGCTTTCTGCTTCACAAACTTAAAATCAGTATTTTCCATCACTGACTTCTTCAATTTCTCATTTTTCTCTGAGCCAGGCTTACAGCTTACCAAAAGGCTTACTGCAGCAAGAACAATCATTAACTTTCTCATTCGTATCTCATTTAGTACAGTTCGTTTTTATTCTTCTTTTCAAATTCCAGCTTTGCTCCTTTTATTAGGTCTTGAAAGGAGACTTCGGGTTTTTCCAATACTTTCCCATTCAGTTTTACTGATTTCACCAATAAGCTTTCAGGAGTGTTATTCTTCACCTTAATCTGAATGTATTTGCCAGGATAGTAATCAGGATTTAGCTTGATTTTAATTTCATCGAAGGCAGGACTCCCCAATTGCATGCCTGGGTTCTCTCCCGTTAGACCAGCCACATCAAACAAGCCAATGGAAGCCATAACGTACCAGGCCCCCAGCTGTCCCTGATCCTCATCCTGTCCGTATCCATAGCCATGGATGGGGTCAGCACCATAAAACTCATTGCAAATGGTTCTTGTCCAGTATTGTGTTTTTTCAGGTTCTCCTGAGAAGTTGTATAGCCACGGAATGTGCAAGCTAGGTTGGTTCCCGTGATTGTAGATGGTTTTTACTCCTGCAAAGGCATTAATTTCCTTTCCTCCACCAAAACCGTTCTTACGGGATGTTAGAAAGATAGAATCAAGCCTCTCATTAAATCTTTCTTTCCCGATCTTGCTCACAAGTTTCCCGGCCTCATGGGGAACATAGAAGCTGTATTGCCATGCATTTCCTTCCTGAAATCCCCGCCAGGGTTCCATAGGGTCAAAATTGGAGATGAATTCCCCCTTTTCATCCTTTGGTCGAATGAAACCTGTGGAAGAATCGAATATATTTTCCCAGCTACGAGACAGTTGCTTCAATTGATTTGCCTCCTTGCCTCTGTTTAGTTGGCTGGCAAAGTGAGAAACAGCATGAGCCGAGAAGGAGTATTCCAGTATATGAGATGCTGAAAATGCACTCGCCTCGGGTATCTCACCCCACTCTTCCTGATGGGGTATCAAGCCATTCTCTACAAAACTTTTCACATCCATTTTTCCTGCCCCAAGAGGTCGGCCTTCCCATCCCAATTCATTGTTGAGTGCAGCCTGAAGGGCAAAGTCGGTATCGTAATTTCTGATTCCGCAATTGTATGCCGAGGCAATAATGAGTCCTACATAGTTGGTTCCTACCCCCGAAACATACCTGCTATTGGCCAAGCCATCGCTAAACCAACCAGTATCCTTGTATACCTGCAAATGAGTTTGAACAAAATCGTTGTAGTATTCCGGCCAGGCCAAAGTCCACAGTTGCGTCAGGTTCCAAAATGCTCCCCAAACAGCATCGGTATTGTAGAAGCTAAATTGAGGAGTTCCATCACTTTTCATAGGTAACTGTCCAATGCTACCGTCATTTTTAGGATAGGCTCCATTCACATCATTCGCCAATCCCCTGCCCAGCAAGGCATGATACAGGCCGGTGTAGAATTTAGTCTTGTCAGTCTCGGAATCCCCTTTCACCTGTATTTTATTCAGTTCCGTATTCCAGATGCGATTCGCCTGCTTTTTCGCTTCAGCAAAAGGCAAGCTTTCGGCTTTCATATTCTCATACGCATTTTGAATGGAGGTATAGGACAAGGCCACCTGCACCTCTATACTTTCAGACTTTTCCGGAGTAAAAGAAAAGTACAATCCCGCTCCCTTTCCTGATATGTTATCCTGATTGGGAAAGATTGAATCGCCCTGAAACGTTCCAAACTCTTTCATTGCTTTGTTCAACCTGGCAACAAAGTACATGCTAACCGTTGATCCTTTTTGGTATTTCTTCACGTATTCAGGGGCAGTTTCTACCCATCCTTCCACGGTATGGTCATCCACCCTTTTTACTTCTGCATTCACAACCGCACCACTTTCGCCTTGTCGGTTTCCAATATCGAACAACAAGTTCGCCTTTTTATTGGCAGGATATGTATATCGATGAATGGCTACTCTTTTGGTTGAAGTTAATTCCGCTTTGATGCCGTAATCTGCCAAATCAACCTTATAGTAGCCTGGCTTTGCAATTTCTGACTCTTTCAAAAAGCGAGATCGGTAACCTAAATCCGGCTGTTCAAATTTTCCTGGTGTGGTAAATAGTTTTCCATTGGTTGGCATCAATACAATTCCTCCCAACTGAAACTCATGCACATTGGCAAATCCTTCTATGGATTCATGTCTGTCATCGTAACCAACAGCTTCCCAGCCCCATTTGTTTCCGTAATGACCATTTGTGGTAGGCGCTGGCTTTGCCATCCCAAAAGGCAAAGCTGCTGGCGTATAAAAGAACCACCTGCTATGTGCCGTTCCAATATTTGGATTTACATAGTCAATTGGATTAATCTGCTTACCGCAGGATAAAATCAATAACATCAATCCTGTCAATAAGAAAATCTTGCATCTATTTGTTGATATGTTTGAACATATACTCATATCCATAAATTTTTAGCTTTTAATTCTTTCAACGAATAGGCTTACATGTACTTCAATTGATCTTTAATTGACGAATAAAAACCCTCTTCCAACAGTACTGCTGCACCAATAAAAGCGGAGTCTTCGAGAAGTTGAGATGATTCCGTTTTTAATTTAATGTCCTGCTTTCGTAATTCTTGCTCCAATGGATCCTGGAACAAAGAAAATGCCTTAGAAATATTTCCACCAATCACCAGTGCATCCACTTCAAAACTTTTGATCCACGGTGTTAAAAACTGGGCCAGCTTCTTCCCAAAATCATCAAACACTTGCTGGGCCGATGCATGACTATTATACAATTCTGCAATCTGTTTTACACCTTGTACCTTAAGATGTGCACTGGATTCGAATCGATTTACCAAACCTCTGGTCGAAAAATAATTATCTGCAATTCCACTCTCGAATGGCAAATGCCATAAACAGCCTTCTTTTGGGACAGTATTTTCTGTAATTACAGGAATTCCATTTGAAAGAAATGCCGATCCAAAGCCTGTTCCTAGGGTAATTGCTAAACTCTTTGATGAATTTCTTAACTCTCCATTAAAAAATTCTCCGATTGCAAAAGCAGTAGCATCATTAATAAAGCGAATCTTTTCTTCTTCAATTTCCAATCTAATGCTTAATTCCTTTCTGATATTCACCTGATTGAGATGAATAAACTTTGCATTCTCACCAGAAAACTGTGCAATCCCATTCACATAGTCAAAAGGACCAGGCATAGCAAAACCGATCCCTGCCAAATCCTGTATGTATATATCCTGTAAAACGGGATTCAGCAGCTCCTCCATACGATTCAGGATTTCCTCTCTAGTCCCCGAATGATCAATCTTAATGCTGCAAAAAGAATTTTCCAACAATACTCTTTCAACCAAATCATAAGTTTTACAACTAATATGACTTCCTCCTACATCTACACCTAGTGCATATCGTCTTGTATCCATCATTTATTAATTAGCGCGTGATTGTAATCGAATAGGTAAACTTCTCGGCATTGTAGAAACCTATGTTGTATTCTATAGGTCTTCCTCCCGGATCGGAAACAAACCTCTCTCGGACCATTACAGGCTCTCCTTTTTTGATCTCCAACCTTTCTGCTGTAATCTTGGATGCCGATCTTGCTTTTAGATTTTCCTTTGATGTTGTTGGAATAATATGGTAATCGTTTTCAAGAATTTCGTACAAAGGACGTGAGAAATCCTCCTTACCAGTCATTTGAATTCTTGGATGGAAGTAACTTTCAAAGTAGACAAATGGTCCGTCGGCAGCACCTCTTAATCTGCAAAGACACAAAATCTCTGTATTTATTTTCACCTCAAAGAAATTGGCTAACTTCTCATCAGCCTTAACCCATTTTACCTCGATAGCATAATTTTTAAAGCCAACGCCTTTATCCGACATTTCCTGAGTAAAACTCAACCAGTTGTCTAAATTTGTGGTAATACTCTTCTCAGCCACTTTAGTTCCAATTCCTTTCTTACGTATTAGTAAGCCTTCATATTCCAATTTGTTAGTTGCTTGGCGTAGTGTATTTCTTGAAATGCCAAGTTTCTTGGCTAGATCAACCTCCTTTGGAAGTAATCCTCCATTTTGATATTCCGGCATTTCAATCAATTTACGAAGCAACATCTCCACTTGTGCGTGAAGAGGCATTGGACTTTTGTGATCTATTTTCAATTCCATTTGTACATATGTTTGAACATACAAATCTAATAAAAAAAATGATACATGTTATACCAATTGTATTTCAAAATGATTGATAATATCATTTTGCTTATTACAATGGTTAATGCCGATAGAGAATCACAGATTGATTTTTTATCAATCGTTTTGATTCGTAATCGGTATTAATGGATAAAGAAACAAATGAGTAAAAGAGTATCAAATTGGCACCCGCACCAATTTTTCATCCATAAAAAAGCCTCATCGAAACTGATGAGGCTTTGCAGCAATATAAATCTCTTAAATATGGTCTTTTTATCCCTTTTAAGCCACTTTTCTGACTTATTGGGCCAAGGCATTCGCTCCAGATACAATCTCCAAAATTTCGTTGGTAATTGCAGCCTGACGAGCCTTGTTGTAAGTTAAGTTCAGGTCTTGTAGCAAATCAGATGCATTATCGGTTGCTTTGTGCATTGCAGTCATACGAGCACCATGCTCAGAGGCAAATGAATCCAACATTGCTTTAAAGAACTGTGTTTTTAATGATTTAGGAATCAAATCCTGAACAATTTCTTCTTTGTTTGGCTCGAAAATGTACTCAGAATGAACATTGTTCTCCTCCTCTTCTTGCTGAACAGGTAAGAATTGTTCTGTAGTTAAAATCTGTACACCGGCATTTCTAAACTGGTTGTACACCAATTCTACTTTATCGTATTTTCCTTCTACAAATTCAGCCATGATTGATTCTGCCAATGTCGAAACATTTTCAAAAGTCAAATCATCGTACAAACTGTTGCGTTCGCCAATTACTTTATGAGTCTTCTTTAATATTTCATTAGCCTGCTTACCTATACAAAGCACATCAAGATTCCCTTTTTGATTTTGCTCCGCATAAATACCATCAGTAAGCACATTAACCTGCTTGATTACATTTGAATTAAAAGCACCACAAAGTCCCTTATTCGAATTAATTGCGATTAATAATATCTTGTCGGCTTTTCGTTGCACACCATACAAATTATCATCAGGATTTAAGCTTCCTGTAAGATTCGAAAGAATCTCATGTAATTTATCGGCATACGGACGAATTTGTACAATGGCATCCTGTGCTTTTTTCAATTTAGCAGCAGAAACCATTTTCATCGCTGCAGTTACCTGTTTGGTTTTCTGAACCGACGAAATACGAGTACGAATTTCTTTTAAATTAGCCATTTGATTCAATTGGTAATTAGTAATTATCAATTAGTAATGAATATGGCTTTATTACTAATTGATAATTGTTAATTGATACTTATTTATACTTTGCAGCTACTTCTTCAGCAACTTTGCGCATGATATCCTGTGCCTCTTGAGTATATTTCCCAGAACCAAGTTCGTTCAATACATCTTTGTGTTTCAATTCCATGAATTGAATAAAGTCATGCTCGAATTCTTTCACTTTATCAGTAGGAACATTTCTCAATAAACCTTGAGTACCACAGTACAGAATCGCAACTTGCTTATCCACTGTAACAGGAGAATATTGTCCCTGTTTCAAGATCTCAACGTTTTTAGCTCCCTTATTAAGTACCGATAAAGTTGCAGCATCCATATCAGAACCGAACTTAGCAAATGCTTCCAGTTCACGATACTGTGCTTGATCAAGCTTCAATGTACCAGCAACTTTCTTCATCGATTTAATTTGAGCATTACCACCCACACGAGATACAGAGATACCCACGTTAATAGCAGGGCGAATACCAGCATTAAATAAATCTGATTCCAAGAAGATCTGACCATCAGTAATCGAAATTACGTTGGTTGGGATATAAGCAGATACGTCACCTGCCTGAGTCTCAATAATTGGAAGTGCAGTTAATGAACCACCACCCTTAATGATTGATTCTCCGTTTTCATCCTTGGCATTCTTCAAGCTCTCTGGAAGATCGTTCATCTGACGTGCAATTTCATCAGAGTTAATCACCTTAGCGGCACGCTCCAATAATCTTGAGTGAAGATAGAATACGTCTCCTGGATAAGCCTCACGTCCTGGTGGACGACGAAGCAAAAGTGATACCTCACGATATGATACGGCCTGCTTCGATAAATCATCGTAAATGATCAATGCAGGACGACCTGTATCACGGAAGAACTCACCAATAGATGCACCAGCAAATGGTGCGTAGAATTGCAATGCAGCCGGATCTGATGCGGTTGCAGATACAATTGTAGTATAAGCCATTGCTCCGTTTTCTTCCAGAGTCCTGGCAATGTTCGCAACGGTTGACCCCTTCTGTCCTATTGCCACATAAATACAGTAAACAGGCTCACCTTTGTCGTAAAATTCTTTCTGATTAATAATGGTATCAATTGCAATAGCAGTTTTACCAGTCTGACGGTCACCAATGATTAACTCACGCTGTCCACGTCCAATTGGAATCATGGCATCAATTGCTTTCAAACCTGTTTGCAGCGGCTCGTTTACAGGCTGACGATAGATTACCCCTGGTGCTTTACGCTCCAATGGCATTTCGTAAGTAGTTCCTGTAATTTCACCTTTGCCATCAATCGGTTCACCAATGGTATTGATAACACGTCCCAACATGCCTTCACCAACATTGATTGAGGCAATACGCTTGGTACGTTTTACCACGTCACCTTCTTTAATACCTTGTGTTTCACCCAAAAGTACTGCGCCGACATTGTCTTCCTCCAAGTTCAAAACAATACCCAATACTCCATTTTGGAATTCGATCAACTCATTTGATTCTACATTCGATAATCCGTAAATGCGAGCGATACCATCACCTACTTGCAATACAGTTCCGACTTCTTCCAGTTCTGCTTCGGTTTTTAATCCTTCTAATTGCTGCTTTAGAATTTCCGAAACTTCTGCAGGTTTAATACTAGCCATATTTATTTGATTTTAGTGCCTTAAGTACTTAAAATACTTATAATTGTCTTAAGTTTTAAGTACATACAACTTAAATATTTTCTTATCTGAATGCCTAAACTTACTTTCTTAAACTCTAAGTACTTTAGGCACTTTAAGTACTTTTAACTTATTCTATTTGTTAGTAATTCTCGTTTGATTTGATTCAATTGACTAGCAACTGAAGCATCTAATTGTTGATCTTCAACACGAATTACAAAACCACCAATGATATCCTCATCGATCACTTCTGTTAATTCTATCTTGGAATTGAAAGATTTTTCAAGAAGATCAGACATTTTCTGCTTGCTTGCATCTTCAACTTTGCTTGCCGAGGTCAATATCGCAGAAAGAATTCCCATATCTTTTCTACAGAGAGTCAAGAAGTTTCTGGAAATATCTTTGATATAGATTTCTCTTCTGTTTTTCAGTACCAAATCAAGGAAATTCAATACCATTTCATCTATTTTACCAGAAAATATCTGCTTCACTACCTCTCTTTTCTGAAGAGTTTTCACCACAGGGCTTTCAATCATCAACCAAAAATCAGAACTTTCCTTAACCAGATCATCAATAATTTTAATATCTGATATAAAAGTTTCGATCATATTCTTCTCTTTTCCTAATTCGAAAAGAGCTTTGGCATATCGAACCGAGATTTTACTTTCGTTCATATTGTTTTTATTAGATAAGAGATCTGAGAACTACAATCTCATTAACTCTCCCGTCCCGATAGCTATCGGGAGTTTCGGGATACTAATTAAGCTTTACTTCGTCCATTAACTTCTTGAAGTAATCTTTTTGTTGCTGATCTTCGGCAAATTGCTGACGAAGAATTTTCTCAGCAATCTCAACAGAAAGATTAGCTACCTGAGCTTTAATTTCGTTTAATGCCGCTGCTTTTTCGCTTTCAATGTTAGCTCTTGCTGATTCAACCAGCTTATCTGCTTCATGAGTAGCTTTTTGCTTCGCTTCATTAACAATCTTAGAACTCATTTCTTTTGCCTCTTTAAGCATTGCTTCACGCTCTTTTCTTGCTTCCTGAAGAATTCTTTCATTGTCGGCTTGCAATTCAGCCATTTCTTCTTTGGCGCGATCAGCAGAACGTAGTGCGTCTTCAATCGACTCTTCACGCTCCTTTAAGGCATTCAATATTGGTTTCCAGGCAAACTTTTTAAGGATAAAAAGTACGATGGCAAAAGCCAAAAACATCCATATAAAAGTTCCTAATTCAGGTGTTACCAAGCCCATATCATTCTATTTTTTTCACCTTCCGGTGGATTTTAATAATCAATTGTTACCACAATTTACCTCAGGCAATCCCTTTTTGGCAAATTGTGGATAATGCTATTACAATACGATAGCCAACAAACAGATGATGATAGCAAAGAAAGCCGCACCTTCAATAAGAGCAGCAGCTACAATCATGTTTGAACGAATATCTCCAGATGCTTCTGGCTGGCGAGCAATACTCTCAAGAGCAGAACCCCCAATTTTACCAATACCGATACCAGCACCAATAGCAGCCAAACCTGCCCCGAATGCAGCACCCATTTTAGCAACTGCCATACTAGCTGCAGCCTGAAGAAGAATTGATAATGTAATCATAGTGTTTTTATATTAATGATTAAAAAACTATAAAATAGCTCCATTTTAAGGAGTTGAAAATTCTTAATGATGTTCTTCCGTAGCCATACCAAAGTACAGTGCAGAAAGAAGCGTAAATACATATGCCTGAATCAAAGCTACAAGTAGCTCCAACATATCCATAAAAATCACAAACAATACAGAAATAACCGATGTTCCATATCCTAACATTGGACTAATTTGTCCAAATATGAAGATCAAGCTCACAAATGCCAATACAATCATGTGACCTGCTGTGATGTTTGCAAACAAACGGACCATTAAAACAAATGGTTTTGTAAACACACCCATAAGTTCAACCAATGGCATCAATGGTACAGGGAATTTTAACCACCAAGGTACTCCTGGTGTATTAAAAATATGAACCCAGTAATTCTTATTTCCACTAAAAGTTGTAATAATAAATGTGAACAAAGCCAATACCATGGTTATGGTGATATTACCTGTTACATTGGCTCCTCCCGGAATAAATGGTACCAATCCCATTAAATTATTCAACCAGATAAAGAAGAAAATGGTTAAAAGGAATGGCATGTATTTTTCGTATTTCTTTTCACCAATAGCAGGTTTTGCAATCTCATCGCGCACAAATAAAATTAGTGGCTCCATTAATGATTGTATCCCTTTAGGTGCTTGCCCTTTTCTACGGTATATGCTTTTGCAACTGATATGAAAATCCACATCAGGAAGATCATACTAATCAGCATAGCAATTACATTCTTGGTCATGGAAATGTCAAAAGGTCGAACTTCTTTCCCTCCAATTTTTTCAACAACCTTTCCTCTAAACTCACCTTCCTGAGCAATATAAAACCCATTGTATTCGCTATGTCCGTGATGAAATTTACTCGACATGAACATATGAAAACCTGACTGTTCAGAAATTACAATCACCGGAAGTGGCACTGTCGCATGAAAATCACCTATAGAAAAAACATGCCAATCATAAGCATCGGCAATATGATCCATGATAAAGTTTCCTGGTTCAAATTTTTCATTTTTGTGAGTATCATGGTGAGCATGCTTGTCATGTTCATCAGATGCAAACGCAGTAACTGCGCTGGCAATAAAGAAGACGATTAGTAGAAATCGATGAATACTTTTCATACGTAGAATGACTTGCTTTAATGTTTTGTCTTTCGAAATCTATCAAAAGAAATTTAAAATGGAATTATTAGGGAAATCCCCCATGTTTATAATTCCAATAATTTATTACTTCGTTCCAAATTTAAAATAAGGATAAATTTTAATGTAACTTGAGAAGTTTTTTCTCTTATTTTTTTTGGTCCCTCAAATTTAATAAAAAAAGTTCTCCACAAAACTTTTTTGAGCTATTTAATATTTCCCGACCTTAAAGTCTTAGATAGTGTTATTACTTCAAAGGTTGTATAAACCACATAACAAAACGCAAAGAAAAGCACAAAACTCAATGCCTGCGCCCTGTTCAGCAAAACGTAAACAATTACGAAACTAAGATTGAGAAATAATTTTATTCCAAACCAAGCCATATAATTGGTATGGAAAATTCGAGGATCTCCCTTCGATAATTTTAATAATTTGAAGTGTTGAAAGGAATTGAATAAAAAAAAGTACAAAATCACGAAAGGGAAAATATAACTAAACCATGGTTTTAGAACTGTTAGGAACAAAGCAATTGACCCAATCAGTAAAAAAACTGATATTAGACTTAGTCTAAGAATATACGATTTGTATTTTTTTTCCATATATCTATTACTTCATTTTCATAAAATCTTTCAGAGCGAAATAGAGGGACAATATCACTCCCAAAAAAGCTCCTATAACGGTAAATAAGGGAAATTCTTTCTGCAGATATTCATCCAATTTCATACCTCCATATAAAACTATCAGAATTATTGCGATCATTTGAAAAGCCAAGCCAGAGTATTTTATAACCCCGCTTAGCTGCTTTCTTTTTTCATTCTTTTCAGAATTATTTTTTCTTTTCATCTTTTGCAGGTGCCGCTTCACCCATCTTACATGAACCTGTAAACTTAGCACCTGGTTCAACAGAAATCTTATCGGTAGTAATGTTTCCTAATATTAAAGCTGTTGATTTCAGATTCACCATTTCTGAAGCAATAATATTACCTTCTACTCTACCTGAAACATCAATTCTTTTACAATTAACATCTCCTTCGATTTTACCTGTATTTCCTACAACCACCTTTCCGTTCACCTGCATTTTACCATTTAAATATCCATCAATGCGGATATCTCTTGATGCTTGCACATCTCCTTTAATTGATGTTCCATCACAAATAAGGTTTACCGCGGTTGGTTGTACGTCGTTGTTTCTGCTCATTTTATTTTTTTTACTAAACATGTTTGAAATCTTATTGATTTGGACAAATGTCATAGGAAATTCATAGAATCTAAATCTAGTATTTACCTCTTTTATTGTCCCGAATTGACACCTATATCAACTCAATATTTCTAAAAAAAGTATACGAACACTCTCTTTTATCACTCCAATCTACAGCACCCATGTTCGCGGACCATACAAATATAAAAAATTGAGGCAGAAATCCCACTTCCATAACATGTTTCAAGACAAAAAAAGGCTCCCAAATGGAAGCCTTTATAATATCTTGTAGTAATAAAATTCTATTTAGGATCGTAACCCCATTTTAACAGAATAGATCCCCAGGTAAAACCTGCACCAAATCCTGAAAGAATAATATTATCTCCTTTTTTCAATTGATCTTCCCATTCCCATAAACACAATGGAATGGTAGCAGAGGTTGTATTACCGTATCTTTCGATATTAATCATTACTTTTTCCTTAGCCAAGCCCATTCTTTTAGCTGTAGCCTCGATAATACGATTATTTGCCTGATGCGGAACCAACCAAGCCAAATCATCAGCTGTCATGTTGTGTTTTTTCATCATTTCAACTGAAACATCAGCCATATTAGAAACTGCGTGTTTAAATACGTGGTTTCCTTCCTGATAAATGAAGTGTTCGCGAGCATCAACCGTTTCATGAGAAGCTGGTTTACATGACCCACCTGCTTTTTGATGTAAATGCTTGCGACCAAAACCTGCTGTGTGCAACATTTCATCCATTACACCAACATCTTCAGTTGTTGGCTCAAGAAGTACTGCTGCAGATCCATCCCCAAAAATTGGACATGTTTGACGATCAGTATAATCAACGATTGATGACATTTTTTCTGCACCAACAATCACAACTTTCTTATACATACCAGACTGTACGTATTTTGAACCAGTTGCCAATGCAAATAAAAATCCTGAACAACCTGCATTCAAATCAAAACTAAATGCATTATTAATTCCGGCTTTATCACTGATAATGTTTGCTGTAGCAGGGAATTGCATGTCAGGAGTTACAGTTGCACAAATCACCAAGTCAACTTCTTCAGGAGAAGTTCCTGTTTTTTCCAACAACTGATTAACAGCTCTCACACCTAATTCCGAAGAACCAAGTCCTTCACCTTTTAGAATTCTTCTTTCTTTAATACCAATTCGAGTCATGATCCACTCATCAGAAGTGTCAACCATGGTACTTAACTCGTCGTTGGTAAGAATATAGTCGGGAACATAAGCCCCAACTCCTGTTATAACTGCATTAATTTTTGACATTGTTTAAGCTTACTTAGTGTTCATCAGATAATTCAGCTTACAAGTATACAGATTTTTCTCTAGCAAATCATGGATTTTAAAGGTTAATATCACACCTCTATCATCAACAAACTGTGATAAAGCAAGAACGATCATGTATAACGCAAATTTGCCCCTAAGAAGAATCTGAGGAGCAAATTTATATAGCTTCAAACCTGAATAATTGTACTCAGGTTATGCTGTAACTTCTTTTTCAATAGCTAATTTGCCTCTGTAATAACCGCACTCAGGGCAAACAGTGTGATATTTAACAGTTGCTCCGCAATTTGAGCAAGATGCTAAAGTAGCAGGAGTTGTTCTAAGATGACTTCTTCTCTTATTTCTTCTCTGCTTCGACGTTCTGTGTTTTGGATGTGCCATTTTTCAACCTATTTAACTAGTTATTATCAATCAATTTTCTTAAATCATTCCATCTCGGGTCAATCTTCTCTTCCTCATTCACCGAGAGGTCATTCAATTTTTGAATCATTTTTTCATTACAAGTGCTGTTCCCTTCTTCATCATCAGGGTGAATAAAGCTTAAAGGTAAGCTCAATTCAAACAGCTCATAGATGTATTGTGCCAGATTAATCTCATTTTCCGATTCTGCAAGAACAATTACATCATCTGCCAACTCTTCGTGTTCTTCACCAAATTTCAAATATAGAGAATTTTCACCCTCAACATCAATCTCCAGATCTTCCAAACACCTGTCGCAAGCTATGTTTAACTTTCCTTTTAATTCAAACTTTAAAGTGGTTACCAGTGTTTTTTTATTAAAAGTGATTTTTACATCAGCTTCTCCCTGGTAAACATCTTCCTCTTGAAAATACTCAAAGAACTCATGATCTACTTTGAAATCGAATTCATGTAAACCATCCTTTAAGCCCTTAAAAGGAATCGTATATTTTGTTGGATATTCCAAAATATTCAAATAAAACTTTGCAAAAGTATAAAAATTAATCTTACGAATTCACAAAAAAATACATCTTTTTTGTCAATTTCAAGCAATTACTGATGCTAAACAAGCATTCAATAAGCAATCCCGCTTAAAAACGGGCTGCAAAAATAAGGAGTTCTTTTTTTGTTTCAAAACATTTCTGGTGATTTGAAAACCAGAACTTTCAGTTTATAGGCAAAATTATTCTAAAAACGGTACCTTTTCCTAGTTCTGAGCTGGCAATAAATATTTTTCCGCTATGATAATTTTCGATAATTCTTTTTGCCAAAGACAATCCTAATCCCCAACCACGCTTTTTGGAAGTATAGCCTGGTTTAAAAACGGTTTTAAATTGACCTTTCGCGATACCTTTCCCAGTATCTTTGATGTCTAATACTATTTTTTCTTTGCCTTCAGTTATAGAAAAACGAAGCTCTCCCTTTCCCTCCATTGCATCAACTGCATTTTTCGTCAAGTTTTCTATCACCCAGGAAAATAACTCTTTGTTTAAAGGTACCAACTCATTTTTCAAATCAGTATGGGTAAAAATAAATTCAATTTTATCCGATGTTCTTTTCTTTAGGTATTCTATGCTCACATCAAGAATTTCATGCAAATTCTGAGGTTTTAATATCGGTTTTGAACCAATTTTTGAGAATCGCTCGGCAATTACCTCCAACCGGGTTACATCTTTCGACATTTCTTCAACCATTGTCGGACTTGGACTTCCCAACTTCATCAATTCCATCCAGGCCATAAGGGAACTAATTGGGGTCCCCAACTGATGTGCTGTTTCTTTCGACATACCAACCCAAACACGATTCTGTTCTGCTGATTTTGAATAGGAAAAAGCCAAAAATGCAATGACAATGAAAGTAATAATCGCTCCTAACTGAATGAATGGATACCAAGCAAGGCGCTTTAGAATATTTGAATCATCGTAGTAAATGTAATTTTTACCATTAATCAATTCAATGGTAATGGAATGATTCTCATTCTTCATTTTAACCAATTCCCTTGATACTATTTTCTCTTCTTGATTCTCTGGAAAATTAATATTCCTGTGAGCAATTATGCTATCATTTTCATCAGCTATAATCATAGGAATGGTTTCGTTGTCCTCCATTATTCTTTGTATCAAGGCAATATCTTGGTTTGGATTGGTATCGAGACTCTTTAAACCAATTGCCCAAAGCTCTACTTTCTTTGCTTCTTCGTGGGCCAGTTTTTTCACCAAACTATTGGTATAAAGCAATGATACGGCCACAATCACAATTGCAACAACTAAAAAGTGGTACTTCCAATTCCGGTTATTAAGGTAAAAGTCCAATGCTGAATATTAATTGGTTTCTGATAAAGGTAACGACAAATCAATTTAAATCTTATTCGAGAGTCAAAAAATATCTCCTGCTATATTTCATTTTACATCCAATCCTATTTTACAATTCCAAATTTAGTTTTGTATTGATCATCTATTATGGATTATATTTGTTTATAAACAAAGGCTTTACATCCTATTCAAGTATTAACTCCAAAAGTATATCATATGATCAGAAGATTGATGTTGTTGGTAATGATTATTGGAGGGATTCATATTACATGCTTATCCCAGAATATTAATCCCGAAAAATCCAAAATTGAGTTTCGA
Source organism: Marinifilum fragile JCM 15579 (assembly GCF_001310955.1). Lineage (GTDB taxonomy): Bacteria > Bacteroidota > Bacteroidia > Bacteroidales > Marinifilaceae > Marinifilum > Marinifilum fragile. The sequence continues at coordinate 59,185 of NZ_BAZX01000002.1, read as the reverse complement.
GTAGCCAATCTTGGTGCAAACAAGGTAAAAGGAAACTTTTCCGGAATGAAAGGAAATGTGAAATTCGACCCAAAAGATATTTCCACGGCCTCTTTTGATGTCTGTACTGATGCAACAACATTCAGAACAAAAATGAAGAAGAGAGATCAAGTGGTAAAGGGAGAAAAATACTTAGATGTTGCCAATTACCCTGAAATTTGTTTCAAATCAACTGGTGTATTTCACAATGGAATGAATTACAAACTTACCGGAATTCTTACAATGCATGGTGAAAGCAAAGAGGTAGAAATCATTTTTAACTACTCTCGGCAAACATTTACCGGCAAACTACAAGTAAACCGCCTCGATTTTAAAGTGGGTCCTCAAAGCGGCTTTTTTGTTGGCAAAGAAATAGAAATCACAATTACCTGTGTGATAGAATAGACTACTTTTTAATCGAATTGTAAAACTCAATTACCCTCTGTGCATTTTCTGTAGGATTGTCTTTTTCCAACTCCAAATAATGAATGGTTTGGTCCTCTCGTTTTGCTAAACCATGTCTGTAAGCCTTATCGTAGTAGTTTAATGTAATATCTGCAACAGTGGCATAATCTTCTTTCTCTAGACTTTCAAATGCTAATTTTACATTTAATCCTCCTAATCTTTTCCCTATTTTAGAGATCATTTGCGCTAAAATCTCAGAGTCGAAACAAGCATATTCTTCCACAAGTCTTTTTATTCTTTCAGATTTTGGAATAAGAATTTTTACAACATCAGTTTTACGCATTCTGTGAAATAAAGCATCATTAATCCATACTGAACCTATAGATTTACTTTCATCCTCAACCCAAATTGGTTTGTTGGGATCCAATTCCAACCACACTTTAGCCAATTCATTCTCAAAATTCTCATTGGTTGGTTGATCAGCTTGTCCTAATGCTCCAAATACAGATCCTTTGTGATGAGCTACTCCTTCCAAATCCAGTACCTGTGCACCTTTCTTTTGCATTTCGAGTAAAACTTCCGTTTTTCCGCTACCTGTCATGCCTCCCAAAACTACCAATTCCGATTTTTCGGCAAACTGATTGCGTATGTATCCTCGATATGCCTTGTATCCTCCTTTTAGCAAATAAACCTTAAAGCCTGCTGTTTCAAATAACCAAGCCATACTTCCACTTCGCATTCCTCCTCGCCAACAGTGCACCATAATTTCTTTTTGCGGTGCAAATTTCTTAGCCATTTTTACAAATTTGGCCAGTTTAGGACCAACCAATTCAAGACCCAAAAGAACTGCAGCATCCTTACTTGCTCTTTTGTATTTGGTACCAACCAAAGCCCTTTCTTCATTTGTAAAAATGGGAATATTTAAAGCATCAGGAATGTGTCCTTCTTCAAATTCTGCCGGAGTTCTTACATCAATCATTGGAAGAGTTTTTCCCAATTCAAGGAATTCTTCAGGGTTCAGTATTTTTGCCATTTTTAAATATTCTTTTTTAGCTCTTTCGGTTTACACGGGATAATCATTTTAAATCGAATAGTACCGATGTAAAAAGCACGTAAAAACTACGTGCTGGATTCTATATTTTAACAGTTAACTGTAATCAAATTCTGTATTTACTATTCTCATCCTCCATTACCATTCCCAGGTAACTTTCGTAACGAGTAATACTAATTTCACCTGCTTCAACAGCAGCTTTTACAGCACATTTGGGTTCATGTATGTGACTGCAATTGTTGAATTGGCATTCTTTCGAAGTATCGAATATTTCAGGAAAAAAGTGCGACATCTCTTCCTTTTCCATATCAATGGTTCCAAATCCTCTAATCCCCGGAGTATCGATGATATAACCTCCAAAATCCAACTCAAACATCTCTGAGAAAGTTGTAGTGTGCTTTCCTTGAGAGTGAGCTTCTGAAATCTCGCCGGTTTTTAAATCCAACCCGGGTTGAATGACATTAATCAATGTTGATTTACCAACCCCGGAATGTCCGGAAAGAAGATTGATATTATCCTTTAAAGCATCTTTAATAAGATCAATATGAGTACCATTCTTGGCAGAGATTTCGTAGCACTTGTAGCCTATTTTCTCGTAAATTCCCTTCAACTCATCCAATCTGTCCATATCATTTGGGCGATATCGATCAATTTTATTGAAGATTAAGCGAACCGGAATACGATATGCTTCGGCAGCAGCTAAAAATCGATCAATAAAAGTTGTAGTGGTCAAAGGATAATTTACCGTTACAATCAAGAATGCCTGATCAACATTAGAAGCTATAATCTGACTGTGCTTCGACAGGTTTGATGACTTTCGAATGATATAGTTCTTTCGATCGTGAATACTTACAATCACTTTCGATTCATTATCATCCTCAAAATTTACTTTGTCGCCAACCGCAATAGGATTGGTAGTTCTAATTCCTTCCATTCTAAATCGCCCTTTGATACGGCAATTGTGAATTTCTCCATCGTTGGTTTTTACAGTATACCAACTTCCTGTCGATTTTATAACCAGTCCTTCTTTCAATGTCTATCTATTTTGTACAAAATAGTTGATTTTAAGGAAAAGAGTGCATTTTAAGGAATTTGTTATTTGTCAAAATACAAATATGGTACTTATCTTTACTAAATTGCATTTTGAATCATTCGTTGCTATAAACACACACTAGATACATGAAAAAAATAATTAGCTACAATGTAAACGGTATTAGAGCTGCATTGGGGAAAGACTTGATTGGTTGGTTGAAAGAAGAAAATCCTGACATTTTATTGATTCAGGAAACCAAAGCACAACCTGAGCAGATCGAATCTCAATTGTTTGAGGAGTTAGGATACCATTGCTACTGGTTTTCTGCCGAGAAAAAAGGATACAGCGGCGTTGGTATCTTGAGCAAGGAAAAACCTAATGCCATTGTTACAGGAGTGGATAACGACAAATACGATATTGAAGGAAGGGCAATAAGAGCCGATTTTGGCGATATTTCGGTATTTAGCACCTATCATCCATCGGGAACTACCGGAGGGCCAAGACAGGACTATAAAATGGAATGGTTGGCCTATTTCCAGGAATACATCAACGAACTGAAAAAGGAAAGACCCAATCTTGTTATTGGTGGCGACTTTAACATCTGCCACAAAGCCATTGATATCAGCAGACCTGAAAAGAAAAAAGGCGTTTCTGGCTTTTTACCTGAGGAAAGAGAATGGGTAAGCCAATTTCTGGAAAGTGGTTTTATCGATACATTCCGCGTTTTCGATCAATCGCCAGATAAATATAGCTGGTGGAGCTACCGCGCTGGTTCCAGAGGCAAGAACCTGGGCTGGAGAATCGACTATCACATGGTAAGTGAAAGTTTGCAGGAGAAGCTTAAAGGTGCCTCTATCCTTGCTGATGTTGTGCATTCCGATCACTGTCCTATCGTAGTTGAAATGGAGTTTTAAAGTATTTTTGCTTATTGATGCTCTCACTACAATGAGGGTATCAATTTAAAGCCAAATTGTAGGTTTTTTAGCTTTTTCTCTACAGAGAGAGCATCACTTGAAGTGATACCCCCATGAATGAATCGCTTGATTCCCTAATCTCATAGCTACCATACAGTAAGTACTACGAAAAAGACAGTAGTAAATCCTACTCTTTGGTCTTGGAACGAGAAAAACCTGTCTTGGAGGCTCCGACTGCATGTATTGGAGCAGTTCACGCTTGTCTTGGAAGAAGTTTTGATGTGTCTTGGAGCACATTACTTTGGTCTTTCTGCGCTTCCTCCATGTCTTGGAAAATCTTCCACCTTGTCTTGCTAATAATGCTTTTTGTCTTGTTGATATATTTTCTAGTCTAGAACCCAACTTTACAGCATACTCAGTATCTGTACACAAACAATTAAAAACACCATTGCAATTGGATAAACCGTTGCATAGGCTATGGATTGTGCACTGGAATCGGACATGCCATCAACTGCAGCCAAACCTGGGGTACTGGTCATACTGCCTGTTAATGCACCCAGTAAATTAAGAATGTTCATTTTTAATACGAAGTGCCCAATTAGGGTGGTAAGAATCATTGGCAATAAGGTAATTGCAATACCTATTGCAAAAAGTGCCAAACCCGATTCCTGAAAGGTTTGTACCAAATGAGCTCCCGCACTGGTTCCCACTACGGCTAAAAACATGAGTAATCCAAGCTGTCGAAGTAATTGGTTTGCCGACCCCGACATGGTCCAAAGGATAGGCCCCGTTTTTCCTATTCTACTTAAAACCAAGGCTACCATAAGTACACCTCCGGTTAGTCCAAGGCTGAAGGTAAATTCATCGGAAAAGGAAATTTTTAACTTCCCTACCAACACACCAAGTACAATTCCTGTCGCAATTGGAAAGAAATCGGTATCAGATAACTTCTTACTATCGTTCCCAAACAGGTGACGCACGTTGTTGATATTAGCGGTTCCACAAGCTACAACCAATTTATCACCAAAACGGATTTCTGATTTTGAACTGGCTACCATATCAATCCCTGCTCTACGGATACGGGTAATGCGAGCATTGTAATTGGCCAAAACATTTAGCTGCCCAATGGTTTTATTCACCACCTGCTTGTTGGTTACCAAAACCGACTCCACCACATAATCTCGGCTTAAAGGGATCTTTTCCTCTGTCTCTTCTCCAATGATCATTTTGGCTCTCTCCAAAGCCTGTTCGGTACCAATAAGCTTCACAATATCGCCAGCTTCTAAAATGGTATTTGGTGTAGGAACAATACTTTCCCCATTGTGCATGATTCTTGAGATATTGGCTTGGGTCATCGATCGAATTTTAAGCTCGGCAATGCTTCTGCCAACAATATTTTCATTCTCAACTACAAAGTTTTTATTGAATAGTTCAGGAAAATTCTGCTGAGCCTCATCTTCCAGCTTTTGTGCTTCTTTTTCAATATCCACTTTAAACAGTTTCGGATACATTCTAACAAATAGAATCACTCCAATAACTCCGAAAGGATAGGCAATACCGTAACCAATGGATGCCATTGCTGATTGGGTAGATTCGATAGCTGCAGCAAGTCCGGGAGTACTGGTTAGCGATCCCGTTAACAATCCTATGGCAATAGCGGTATCGATTTTAAAAATTAAGGCAAGTAAAATGGTAATTAAGGAGGCACTACCAACCAAAATAAAAGCCAAAACTATTAGCTCTCTCCCATTCTTTTTAAAGGATTCGAAAAAACCAGGTCCGGCCTGAATTCCAATGGTAAATATGAACAGGGTAAGTCCAATATTTTGGATGTCCTTAGGAATACTTACACCAAAGTGCCCAAAAACCAAAGCAACAAAAATAACTGCCGAAACATCCAAAGAAATTCCTTTTATTTTAATGTTTCCAACAATAAATCCGATAGCAACAATAAGAAATAGAACAAAATAAGAAGATGAAAGTAAGTCCATGAGTAAGTGTTTGTTTAAACTTTTATTTCGGCCACAAAGGTAGAAATTCAAAACAAAAAAAGCGATTAAGTCTCCCTAATCGCTTCTTTATATTTTAGTAATGATCTTATTTCAACAAGAAATTGAAATCGTCATCTGCACTTAGTTCGTAAGTTTCAATGCCGTTCTTAAAGATTCTACATTGTCTGTCACCAATTAACTTGATGTTGTCATCCTCTACCAAAAACATTGTTGCTTCTCTCAAACCAGCAATGTATACATCAGGATTCAATACCATAAATTCGTTGATACGATCTTCACGAGTTTCTCCTCCATGTCCTTCAGGATTTTTGTCCAAATAGTGTGGGTTGATCTGGAAAGGAATCAAGTTTAGTGCATCAAATCCCATAGGATCGATAATTGGCATGTCGTTGGTTGTTTTTATGGTAGGACAAGTTAAGTTTGATCCTGCACTCCAACCAATGTAAGGAGCCTTTTCGTTGATCACTTTGTTGCGAATTGGCTCGGTAAGGTTGTACTTGTGAATCAAATGAAGCAGGTTCCAGGTGCTTCCTCCACCAACAACAATTGCCTCTGCTTCTTCAACCGCTTGAATCGGATTCTCGAAATGGTGAATCGAGATGATATCGTGTCCCACTTCGTTGAATCTTTCTTTTACTTTGGCTTCGTAATCATCGAAAGATACAGTTACTCCTGCGTAAGGAATAAATAATGCTTTAACTGGTTTCTCGCCAAGAAACTCTTTGATATTGTGTTTTGGATAATCCAGATACGCTTCCCCTGGATTCGTAGAATTACTGATCAGTAATAATCTCATTTGTATTTAAATTTAGTTTATGCTAATGTGTATTTCAGCTCTAAATTTAATTATTAATCAAGAAAAGAAGAGGCTCTTTTTCTACTAATTCCAAATATTTTTCCTGATTCATTGGACGTCGTGGAATGATAAAAGCAAAAGTACTTCCCTTATCCACTTCACTACTGACAAACATTTTACCATGATTTTTATTCAAGAAATCGCGACACAGGGTTAGGCCTAAACCAGTTCCCTTCTCAGCAGCTGTTCCATCCGTGGTTTTTCCATCGTAAATGTTATCTATTTGGTCAGGCAGCATTCCAATACCATCATCAATTACCGATATCCTAACAAAGTGCTCCCCTATTTCTGATTTAATCTCCACATTACCACCTTTATTGGTAAACTTAATGGCATTGGAAATCAGGTTTCTCAAAACGGTGTTAATCATGTTCCAATCAACAAACACCTCGATATTTGGGTTCTCCGAAGTAAAGAGGTTAATGGATTTAATTTTAGCCAAATCACTCAATAAGCCAATGTTGGAATTAATGATTGAACAAGCATCAACCATTTGTTTATTGGCTGAAAGTGACGATGTTTGGTTTTTTGCCCAATACAAAAGATTTTCCAGAAGTTCATAAGCATTATCTGACGAATGAAACAAAGCTTGTAAAAACTCCTCCTTATCTTCCTCTGTAAGATCTAAATCCTCCTCGCTAAGGTACATTCTTAAGCCATTACTGATATTGCCAATTGCTCCTCGTAAATCGTGCGCTATTAATGAAAACATCTTATCCTTGGTATCATTGGCAACGCGCAGCTTATCTTCACTTACTTTAATTCTCTTCATGGCTTCAATCAGTTCTTCTTGATGCTGATGAACCAAGCTGTTCTTCAAATGCAATAATTCGTTGTCTTTCAGATTATTTCTGTACCTGATAATCAAAATAAATATCACCGAAATAAATACCATTAAAATCAATAATCCAACAATATACTGGCGAGTAATTTTTAATTGCTGTTCCTGATTTTCATCCCTTAAAACCTGATTTTCCTGGTTCTTGATGCTAATTGCATGGCGCGAATCCAACTCTTCTATCTTACTGCTTAATTTATCATCTGCAATCGAATCCTGGTATTGTTGCAACTTTTGAAAAGCCAATACAGATTCTTTTTGTTTGCCATTTTTGATATGATAATTGGCCAAAATTCTGTAATAATCACGATACAAGCGTTTAGATTTAAGATTCATCGCAATGGTGTAACCTCTGTCCAAATGTTTTTTAGCTTTGGATAACTCTCCATTTTGAATGTACAATTGAGATAAATCTAACTCGAATGCTCCACTTTTAAAGGTCGCTCCATTTGATTTATGGTATTGCAATGCATCTTGGTAGATTCCGATAGCCTTATCCGTTTCACCAATTTCTGCATACATTGATCCTAAGTCATTTAAAACGGATTGTATTATTCTTTCACGAGATAATTTTTTACCAATTTTAAGTGCTATTTCAAAATGCTTTTGAGCTTCATCGAATACACCAATTCCTTTGTAATACAAGCCTAACAAGTTCTCGCAACCTGCAATTCCACTCTCATCCCCAAAGGTTTCGTAATAATTAAAGGCTTGAATCGTATAGGAATATGATTTATTCAATCGGTTGGTTTCATAATAAACCGTTGCCAATTGCATGCTGATATCAGCTATTTCTTTCTTGAAGTTATTTTTCTCAGCATAATGGTGTGCTTGTAAAAGATAATCTAAGGAATTATCAAGTTGGTTATCATAGTAGTACGCGGTCCCAACATAGAACATCGCTTTTATAATTTCAGGAGTACTCTCAAGCGATTGTGCTGTTCCCAGCGCATGTTTAGATTTTTCTATTGCTTGGGCAGGATCGATGTTCCAATAAAATTTACTAAGATCCAGTAAAGCATTCAATTTATTTTGACCTGCCGACGAACCATATCGCTTTTGTAGGCTGTCCAAACTAACTTGAGCTTTGAAGCTGTCAAAACCAAAGGATGGTAAGCATAATATTAGTAATATATATAGGGGAAATCTTTTCATGCCCCTAATATACTATTTTATGCTAAAAATATCAATATTGGTCAAAATTGCACAGTTGCAAAAATAAAATAGCCAGACTTCAATAAAATCTGGCTATTTGTCTAAATATAAGTTTTAATCTTAAAAGCTAACTAATGTGATCCCTACTGTAAACGGTGTTAAATCGGGACCTTTACCACTTTCAAATAATTCGGTTAAACCGTAAGTTGCAAAAAAGTTTAAAGAACGATAACCAATACGAGCATGTGCTGCATATCTCAAAGTCTTCAATTTAAAATCATCATGATCTTTTACTTTATCGCCTCCATGTTTGATTTTGGTATGCGAACCTAGTCTTAAACCTCCCACAACACCAGTAGACATGTGAATTCTTCTCTTCTTATATTTTACAGGGATTTGAAATTCCATTAACAATGGAACCGTAAGGTATAAACTTGTTAGTTTTGTCTTTTTAATATTCCAATCAGGATTTTGAACGGATAAGTCAACAGGTTGTATTACTCCATTTACTTTTTGCAAAGTAATATCATTATCAAACCTGTAATTGTTCCATTCCAGCCCCAAACCAGTAACCATTCCTATTGTATTTCTCTCCTTTTGCAAGCTGATATCGTACTGCAGGAAATTCAAGTTAACAGCAATAGATTTTGCCATATCCAAATCCATAAAATCATAGGAATAACCTGTATAATCTTCATTTGCAAAACCATTTATACCCATTTCAAATCCAGCCCAGTGTCCTCTGAAATCAGGTTCTTTTTCCATAAAGAATTTATCTTGGTCCGGATCCCAAGGATGCACTTTCTCAATCTTAATTCTGGTTCCGTGCCAACCATCTATAATGTTAATCTGCTTTCCTCCAATTCTGATTTTAGTCGTATCCCGGCCTTCCTGGTAAGCAAATTTTCCAATCCTACCTACCTTAACCTTGCCTCCTTTTTCGTTTTGTACAGCCTTAACAACATCTTTATTCATAAACTCCACTTTCATGGTATCCTGGTGCTCAATCTGCTGAAAAGTTTTCTTGGTTTTGGCTTTTTTCTTTTTATTGGACCAGCTATCTTCAATTAAGATTTTTTTCTTCTTAAGTGTATCTGTTTTTAAAGTATCGATTGTATTCTGAGCGTAAGCACTACATCCAATTGCAAGTGCAAAATACATTACAAGTAATTTCTTCATAACAATGTTTTTAGATAATTCTATGGGTAAGACGAATCAACAGCCCATTAGTTACAGGTAATTTTTATTTTATTGAAGTAGAAAAGCCTAAACCTTTGGTATTGAAGTTTAAACGTGTTTTTTCTGTTTCTGAATCGTATTGTTTTTCCAACTGTACTTTTTTTCCAGCAATCTCTCCTATCTTGTCAACTCCCATTTTTGCAACTGCATAAAGCAATGAATTGCTTTTTCGTTTCGCTTTTACACTTGATTTCCAAGACATGCCTAGATTTGCCAAACCAGTATTAACTGGAACCTCATTCATTTCCTTATCCTGACTTTCAATTTTTTGCTCAATCACTTCAACATTGGCCAAAACTTTAAGTTCAGCTGTTTTAATAACTTCAGGCAAACTGATTTTTTGAGCCTCGGCTTGCTGATTTTTTGATGGGTTCTCAACAACTGCATTGGCAGTAACAATCCTATCTAATTTTTTTTCTAATGGTTGGCTCTTTGCAATCACTTTTTCAACTTCCTGATTAACTGTGCCGACTATCTCTTGCTTTGCTGTGTTAAATTCAGACTTAATTCCAACCAACTTTTCGAACCTATTGGAATCTTTAGCTGGTGCAACTATCACTTTTTTTACAGAATCATTGTAGGCAACTTTTTTAGCTGAGTCATGTTCTGCACTTGTATCTGAAATGGAAGTATTCCAAACCGAAAAAAGAAGCAATACCGATGCAGCAATTCCAACTCCGGAAATCATCCAATAAGGAATAATCTTACGTTCCTTTCTCTTGAGCTCTTCCTTATCGAGATAAATAATATCAAAATCAGCTGTAAGCTTTGTTTTTTCATACAATTGATATTGAGCTTTGCCAATAAGATTATCGTTCAAATATTTCGTGAAAGCAATCTCTTCTTCTTGCTCTAAGTCACCTTCCAATTTGGCTACACAGAAATCCTCAAAATCTGTTTCAAAAGGAATCTGTTTCAATGATGATTTATCGAAAGTTATGTTCTCCTCCTCCAACTCAATCAGGCACATTTCGTCCAACTCCTCCTTTAAATCAGGATTAAGCGCAAGGAAACTTTCCAGATTTTTCTTCTCTGAATCGTTCAAATTTCCTTCCAAATAATCAAGAAAGAATTCTTCGTAATTGTATCTGTCTATTCTTCTCATCATCAATCTTACTACACCAATGTTTCTATACTACCAATGAAACTTTTCAAATTTTTCCTGGCCCTGTAAATGTAAACTTTCACCTGTGATTCATTTAAATCGGTAATCTCTGCAATTTCTGCATATGAATATCCTTCATAATCCCTAAATAGTATTACAGATCTTTGAATATCTGAAAGCTTCTCCAATGCAATATTTAAAACCTCTTTTAAATCGCTATACTGTTCCGAATGTGAATATTCTTTTACATCAACTTTCTCAAAATCTTCTTTTCTTTTCTCTTTTCTTATCAAATCGATCATGGTATGATAAGCCGTAGTGAAAAGATATGACTTTACTTTCTGATAATTTACATTCTCAATATTACGCCACAACTTCTCGAAACTGTCTTGTACGATATCACGCGCTTTATCCTCATCTCTAATGTTTTTGAGGATAAAGCGAAACATGCCATCGGCATACTTGTCTACGCTTTTATTGTACTCTACAGTGTTCATTTAGGCCAGTTTCATATCTAGGACGCACAACATATTTGAAATGTTACAGCTATTTTTTATTATCTTCGAATTTAAACCATTTATTTTTCCTTTCCGTGTAAATCCGATCACCAAAAACGAAGGTGAAAGTTTAAAATTATAACACAAACTCACATGAGAAAAATATTTTTTGCGATTCTAATCGCTTCTGGCCTGTTTGCTTGTCAGCAAAATCCTGCAAACAAAAAGGATTCACAAAACCCAAATGAACATTTGGTAATGGCTACTCTATGGTATCAGAGAGCATCAGAGTGCAGAGCTTTATACTATCAGGCATTTAATGCTGCCAAACTATCTTTAGACAAACAATTGGCTATACCTTCGGACAAATCAAAACCTAAAGCCGTTGTGGTTGATATTGATGAAACAGTTCTGGACAATAGCCCATTTGAAACCAACTCCATTAGAAGAGGAAAATCTTATTCATCAGCAGCATGGAAAGAGTGGACCGATATGGCAAAAGCTCAAGCAACTCCAGGGGCCTTGGAATTTTTAAAATATGCAGAATCAAAAGGAGTTGAAACTTTTTACATCTCAAATAGAGATACGACTGCAACAAAGAAAACATTACAAAACCTTAAAGAACTAGGTTTTCCTTTTGCAGATGAAGCACACATCCTGCTTAAAACCAATACTAGCGTGAAAACTGTAAGACGAAATAAAGTAAGTGAAACTCATGACATTCTGATTCTTGCAGGCGATAATGTTGGAGACTTTGATGAAATCTTAGAAGATCGATCGGAAAATTATGGTTTTGGAAAAGTTGATAGCATGAAAGATCTTTTTGGAGGAAAATTTATTGTGCTACCTAATCCGATGTATGGTTCATGGGAAAGACAAATACTAAAGAGCGATAAAAAACTAAATGCTGATGAAAAAGAAAAGCTCAGAGTTAAACGCTTAGTTGGATACGAAGAAATTTAAAACCAAAAGCCCGTAAGAAATTTGCGGGCTTTCTTTTGCTTCATGTAAGAGCTCAATAAAATAAAATTATCTTTGTAATCAATTAGTGGTAATGGTACACGAATTATAATGGTTTTCATCAACTCATCAGTCTCCCCCGTTCGTAAAACGGCATTTCAAGATTCTTCTATTCAAGTCAATTTTAAGCTAGATAGCTTAAATAATGGGAAAGATACGACTGATCAGACAGCTGGCATTATTGCTGATAGTACAATAACAGACTCTATTCATCTGAATCCTATCCCTCTTCGAGATTCAATTCTTACTGATAGCATTGAAAGACCATTAATCAAAAAAGGAAAATTAATTGAGAGCTCTCAAAGTGATTGGATGGTTGGTGTTAGTCTTTTTGTGGTAATTCTGATGGCAATTATTCGATTTTCATTCAGCAAATACCTTCAACGCCTTATTGATGCGATTATAAATTATCAAGTTTCAAACAATTTGTTTCTTGAAAAAAATATGAGAAACCTTCGAGGAAACATTTTCTTGAACGGATTGTTTTTTATTAACGTCTCTTTTTTCGCAGTACTTTATTACAACTATTGGTTTAGTGGTTCTGATAATAAAAACAACTTGCTTACCTTCTTTTACACCTTAGCTGTTTTTCTGCTGATTTATTTCGGAAAATTTGTTGTTATAAGAACACTGGCATACATTTTTGATGGTGCAAAAGAAGGAAAAGAGTACCTACACACCGTTTTTATCTACAATAAAAACCTTGGAATTTTTCTTTTACCGGTTACACTTAGTGTACCTTTCATAGCTGATTTTGCTGCATATTTACTACTTAACGCAGGTATAGTTATTGCTTTAATATTTTATTTGTTTCGCCTATTTCGAGGGATTAAAATATTATTTCGCAAACATGTTTCAATATTTTATATGATTTTGTACCTTTGTGCCTTGGAAATTTTGCCCTTACTCGTGATTTACAAACTGTTAAAATCATTGGTATAAGGCGGTGTAATGAATTGTTGAACTAAACTCTAGTGTTTTGAGAATCAAGACTATACTGGTATCGCAACCTAAGCCCCAAACTGAAAAGTCACCGTATTTTGATTTGGCAGAAAAATACAATTTGAAAATTGATTTTCGTCCTTTCATCCAAGTTGAAGGTGTATCAACCAAAGAATTTAGACAGGAACGAATCAATATTCTGGATCACACAGCTGTTATCTTTACAAGTAGAACAGCAATCGACCATTTTTTCAGAGTTTGTGAAGAATTAAGAATTACAGTTCCAGATGACATGAAATATTTCTGTATTTCTGAATCAACTGCATTCTATCTTCAGAAGTATATCGTTTATAGAAAACGAAAAATCTTCTTTGGAGAAAAACGCTTCGAAGATTTGATGGATATTATCGTGAAGCACAAATCAGAAAAATTCCTGATTCCACTTTCAGATATTCATAAACAATCAATCCCTGCTTTGCTTGATAAAAACAAAATCAAGTATACGAAAGCAATTTTGTATCGTACTGTAAGTAGTGATTTATCGGATTTAGCAGATGTAAATTACGATATTCTGGCTTTCTACAGCCCTTCAGGTATTGCTTCTTTGTTACAAAACTTCCCTGATTTTGAACAGAACAATACCATTATTGCTGCATTTGGCCCTGCTACTTCAAATGCAGTTAATGAAGCGAACTTAAGACTTGATATTCAAGCGCCAATGCCTCAAGCGCCATCGATGACAATGGCTTTGGATCAATTTATCAAGAAATATAACAAAGACAATAAAGACAAATAGTCTATTGTAACATAAAAATAAAAAGGGGAATTTGTTTTCCCCTTTTTTTGTCGATTTTTGTAGTATAAGCCTGAATAGAATGACACGTAAGACACGTTTTACTTTTGAAAAAGCTGAAAGACTCACTCACAAGATTCTTATTGGCAAACTATTTTCCGAAGGGAACGGATTTACCTGTTATCCTTTTCGTGTGGTTTGGAAAGCTGCTGATCTTCATTCTGATTATCCAGCACAAGTAGCCATAACAGTATCGAAAAGAAACTTTAAACATGCGGTAAAAAGAAATCTTTTAAAGAGACGAATTCGCGAAATTTACCGTTTAAATAAGCACAAGCTTTACGAAGAACTAGAGAAAAAAGAAGTTCAAATTGCTTTTATGATTGTATACCTTCCTAAAAAAATCATGGAAACAAAGGATATGGAAGAACAATTGAAGAAAGCAATGCAACGAATTCCACGAGAATATGAAAAACATTCTAAACCTACTGAAGCAGGCAATTCTGTTCATCATGATTCTGCCGATTAAGTTCTATCAGTATTTTATTTCTCCCCTTACTCCTTCTGCTTGTAGGTACACTCCTACCTGTTCTTCCTACGCCATTCAAGCTTTAAAAAAACACGGTCCTTTTAAAGGATCCTATCTTGCCATCAAAAGAATTTTATCCTGTCATCCCTGGGGCGGACATGGTCATGATCCGGTTCCTTAAAAAAGAGAATTAAGATATAAGCAGAATAATCATCTACAATTAGAAAAAACTATTTAGCCCGTTAATCGTAAGCTTATTAGGAATTATTCTGGCACATTCATTGTAATTCAATGCAATAGGGTTAAGAAATGTTAAAGGTGTTAGATTTCCATTGGGATTGCCTATATTTGTTATTACCTACTAATAAAAAGATACTGCTAAGTAATTAGTGTGTGATAGGGAAATCTCCGCAAGGGTTAATTAAAAATATCAATTAAAAAAGAAATATATGAAGCTTCGAGGAAAAAGAGGAGCCATTTGGATGCTGGCTATTCTACTGTTTTGTAGTGCAGCATTTTTCGGGTTCAGCAGGGATGAGAGAAATTTTGAAATCAGTAAAAACCTGAATATTTACTACACTATGTTCAGAGAATTGAACTTGTTTTATGTAGATGAGATTGATCCAGGTGATTTGGTAAAAAAGAGTATGGATGCCATGCTGAAAACTCTCGATCCATATACCACATACATATCAGAATCGGAAATTGAAGATTTTAAATTGATGACCACTGGTGAGTATGCTGGAATTGGAGCTTTAATCAGCAAACATAAAGGTGAAGTCATTATTGCAGAGCCTTATGAAGGATTTCCTGCCTACACATCTGGCTTAAAAGCAGGTGATGTGATGCTTGAAATTAACGGAACTTCTGTAAAGGATAAAAGTACGGATGATGTTAGCAATCTTTTAAAAGGACAACCAAACGTTCCTCTTACCATTAAAATTAAGCGCCCTGGTGTAAAGAAAACCATGGAGAAAAAGTTGGTTCGCGAAAAAATTCAGCTAAAATCGGTTCCGTATTATGGCATGCTTACCGACTCAATTGGATACATTCATCTAAACCAATTTACTAATAAGTCGGCAGGTGAAGTTAAAAATGCATTGAAAGAGTTAAAAGAACAAAATGCAAAATCAATTGTACTGGATTTAAGAGGAAATCCAGGAGGTTTGCTTGATCAGGCAATTGAAATTACCAACCTATTTGTGAATAAAGGTGAAGATATTGTAAGTACAAAAGGAAAAGTATCGAAGTGGGACAAGAGCTACAAAGCAACAAAGTCACCTGTTGATTCAGAAATTCCTATCGCCGTATTGGTGAACAGAGGATCGGCTTCAGCATCTGAAATTGTTTCTGGAGCAATTCAAGATCTTGACAGAGGCGTTGTGATCGGTAACAGAACATTTGGAAAGGGATTGGTTCAAACAACCCGAAATCTTACTTACAACACCAAATTAAAGGTTACTACAGCCAAATATTACATTCCTAGTGGAAGATGTATTCAGGCTTTGGATTACAGCCATAGAAACGAAGATGGAAGTGTTGGTAAAATTGCTGATTCCTTGATTACAGAATACCATACAAAAAATGGCCGCTCAGTATACGATGGTGGAGGTATTCTTCCTGATGTAAAAATAGATCCTGAGACCTATAGTATTTTAAGTGTAAATATGATACGTGATTTCATGTTCTTTGATTTTGCGACCCTTTATGCAAACAGAAATGAGAGTATTGCATCAGCTAAAGAATTTGAGGTTAGTGATGAACTTTTTAATGAATTTGTAGCGTTTGTGAAGGAAAGTAAAGACTTCACGTACAAATCAGAAAGTACTGAGATCTTAAAAGCTCTGAAGGAATCGGCCAAGGGAGAGAAAAACTTTGATATCTCTACTGATGAATTTGCAGCTTTAGAGGCGAAATTAGCACCAAATTTAGATCGTGACATAGAAAGATTCAAAGACGAATTAAAAGAGCTTCTGGCTCACGAAATCGTGAAGAGATATCACTACCAAAAAGGTGGAATTGAATTCAGCTTGCGTGAGGATAAGGCTTTATTACGTGCCATCGAAGTTCTTGAAAACAATAGCGAATACACTGGTATTTTGAATGGCAGTATTGGATTACATGCAATCAATAAGTAAAAAGTAGATAAGGCAAAGAATAAAATAATTGCCTGAAGCTAATAAATTGATATTTAAAAAGCTCATTCTTTCTATGGAAGGAATGAGCTTTTTTTTTAATATTTTATCGACTAAGATGAACATCTTTTTATTTGTAAATGCTCCATCTTTTTCCCTGCCAGAATCTTTGGGCCAATGATTTCAAAGCCCAAATTTAAATACAATCTTTTTGCTTTTGGGTTATCATTATCTACTAACAAACCAATTGTTACCTGTTTTTTACAAACATATTCGTCAATCAAAAATTGAAGTAATTTAGTGCCTAAACCTTTACCTTGCCAATCAGGATGTACACCTATACAGTCGATATAATACTCTCCATTTTGTGTTTCATCCTCCGGATTGAATTCCATGTTAAACATCATCTTTATTTGATCAGCAACAGTTTTTCTAAGATCATATAAATTCCCTCCATCGTAAATATTGGCTACTGCAACTATTTGCTTGTTTTTTTCTACTACCCAACAATTTTCATAAGAATATTGATTTGCTTCTTTGCTAACCAAGTTCTCTATAAGTTGAATTGCCTTTTCAAATGAATTTTCTCCAATAAACTTATAAACAATATCCTCCATTGCCAACATCATATATGTTGCAATTGCTCCAGAATCTTCTACCTTCGCCTTTCTAATCATCATATTTTTAGATTCCATTCTTTAATGCGCTTCCAGCCAGTTCTCTCCTACTCCCATATCAACGATAAGTGGAACCGATAATTGAACTGCATTTTCCATCTCTTCACGAAGGATTACCTTCATTTGTTCCAATTCGGATTTTAAACAATCAAAGTTCAATTCATCATGCACTTGAATGATCATTTTCGACTGCATTCCCTCCTTTTTCATACGTCTATCGATATTAATCATTGCAATTTTAATTACATCGGCAGCTGATCCCTGAATGGGAGCATTAATAGCATTTCGTTCGGCTACTCCACGTACAATGGCATTGCTGGAGTTGATATCTTTTAAATACCTACGTCGTCCCATCAAAGTCTCCACAAATTCGTTCTCACGTGCCTTCTCAATGCTGGCTTCCATAAAGGCCTTTACCTCGGGATAAGATTCAAAATAGCCATCTTTAAGCTCTTTTCCTTCCTTTCTCGAGATGTCCAATCGTTCGGCCAATCCCCAGGCCGAAATACCGTAGATAATTCCAAAATTGGCAGTTTTGGCACGAGATCGCATTTCCTTGCTTACCTCTTCAATTGGCAGCTTGTAGATTTTTGCGGCCGTTGCCTGATGGAAATCTGCAGCATGATTAAAGGCATCTATCATGTTTTGATCTTTGCTCATGTGAGCCATCAAACGCAATTCTACCTGCGAATAATCGGCAGAAAGAAATACATGATCTTCTGTTGAAGGAACAAATGCTTTACGAATATATCTTCCTTGCTCTGTTCGAATTGGAATGTTCTGCAGGTTTGGATTTGTAGAACTCAATCGACCCGTTGCGGCTTCCGCCTGATTAAATGAAGTATGAATTTTGCCAGACACCTGATTAATATAGGTTGGTAAAGCTTCTACGTAAGTTGAAATCAATTTTTTCAGTGATCTGAAATCCATAATTTTTTGAATGATTTCATGCTTGCCCTTTAGTTTGGCTAGTACAGCTTCGGAAGTTGAGTACTGTCCAGACTTGGTTTTCTTGGCCTTGCTGTCTAATTCCATCCTCTCAAACAACACCTCTCCCAATTGCTTTGGTGATGCTACATTGAATTCCACACCCGCTAATTCTTTAATTTCAGCCTCAATCCCATTTACCTCTTCATTTAGCACTTTGGCGTAATCATTTAGAGTTGGAACATCTATTGATACACCATTGAATTCCATATCGGCCAAAATGCTCATTAAAGGCATTTCTATCTCATTAAACAGCTTCATTAGGCCATTAGCTCCATTTGCTTTTCAAGCTCTGATTTAAGCTCTAAACCCAGCACAACTTCTTCGCAATACTGATCATGCTTAACAGGTTCTTCATCCAACATCAAACTCAGTTGAGCTTTTTTACCCTTCCCTTTCTCTTCTTCTTGAATTACATTGTAGTTTAATACAGAATTGGCCACAAATGAAAATTCATGCTTTAATTCCGGTTGAATCAGATAATGAGCAATCATAGTATCGAAAATTGGTGCTTTTACTTCGCAACCCAACCAACGAAGTGCCAAAATGTCTTTTTTGCAATCATGTCCAATTTTGATGATTTTTTCATCTTCGAAAATGTATTTGAATTCCTGAGCCACTTTTTTGGCTTCCTCTGAATTTTCAGGAAATGGAACAAAAAAAGACTTGTCACTCTTAAATGAGAAGCACATTCCTCTCAATTTTGAAGTGTTTGGATCGGAATCAGACAAAACTGTTCTAAAAGCAAATTCTTTTTGAACACATAATTCTGCTTTCAAATCAGCTCTTACTTGCTCATTATCAAGCGTGAAAAACTTACAATTTAATGATTTTACATCTCTGAGAATCATTTCTTTTTCCTCTATCGGAATACTATCCGTAGATTTCTCAGTCTGTGAGACAAAAAGATCAGCTTGATTTTTAAATACTCTTTCAGCAATTGTAAAAAATTCCAATTCCTTAAAAACAGCTCTTAACTTGGCTTCATCGAAATCGATCAATTTAAATTTCTCTTCATCGAAATCTATAGGAGCATTCAATGCAATTTTTGCCAACTCTTTCGAAAATCGAACCTGCTCTTCCGAAGCCACAATTTTTTCTTTCTGCTTGCCTTTTAACTGATCAGTATTCTCATAGAGTCCATCTATGGATTTATACAATCCAATCAATTTTTGTGCTGTCTTTGGGCCAATACCTGGGCAACCTGGAATATTATCAGCAGAATCTCCCATCAAACCAAGGTAATCGATGATCTGATCTGGATGATCGACACCAAAGTTTTCTTTAATCTCGGGAATTCCCCAAACTTCCACCTCTTTTCCTGATCGTTTGGGCTTGTACATGAAAATATTTTCACTCACCAACTGGGCATAATCCTTATCGGGTGTCATCATGTAAACCGTATAGCCTTTCTTTTCTGCTTTTTTTGCAAGGGTTCCAATAACATCATCTGCTTCAAAACCTTCCACATCCAATTCAGGAATATTAAAACCTTGAATTATACTTTTAATGTAAGGAATGGATTTACGAAGATCCTCAGGCATAGGCGGACGCTGCGCTTTGTACTCTTTGAACATCTCATGACGAAAAGTTGGTCCAACAGGATCAAAAACAACCGCAATATGTGATGGTTTTTCTTTCTCCAAAACTTCAAGCAGAGTATTGGTAAATCCAAGCATAGCAGAAGAATTAATGCCAGTTGAAGTAAACCTTGGATTTTTGATAAATGCGTAATACGATCTGTATATCAGCAAAAGCATCTAATAAAAATAGCTTTTTGCCGGAATTACTAGCTGATGAGTGCATAAAAAATGTATGTATTAAATGTATTCAAACAAAAATACAAGATAATACTGCTATCGCAATTATCAATGAGTAAATATTAATGAATAATTCCAAGATGGAATGTAAATTAAGGGCAATAAAAAAGCCCGAATCTATAATTCGGGCTCATCCTATGTTTTTTACGGTATTATTCATTATCGGAAGCATACCACTCTGCAAAGGAGGTTGCTGTTTCGTGCAGTTTCAATGAATGAAGCTCCACTCCTTTAGGTAGTCTAGCCCTAATCCTATCCGCAAAATCGGCAATCATATTTTCGCAAGTTGGCTGGTAATCCATCACAAAAAAACGATCGAACATTTGTGGAATACTCAATTGATCGATATTTGGAGTATCCTTGCTAAGAACCAATGCATGATCAAGTTGATCAACAATTTCCTCTGATACTATTCCCTTCAATTCTCCAAAATCCATTACCATTCCCAATTTAGGATTTGTTTTATCAATAATGGGCTCTCCAATTACTGTAACAAACAAAATGTAAGAATGACCATGAATGTTTTTACACAGTCCATCATAGTTCCATAAAGCGTGTGCCATTTCAAAGCGGAACTCTTTTGTTAATCTAATTTTTGCCATTGTTTATTTCATAAAAAAAACCGGCATCATCCGGTTTTAAATCTTTATCCATGTGTGCAATTGCTGATGCAATCAACAATATTACTCAAACTACAGTGTTTTAAGAAATAATAAGTGTTTTTTCCCTCACGTTTTGATGAAAGCACACCTTTATCCTTTAAAATTCCCAAATGATGAGAAGTTGTAGATTGTTCTATTTTTAGTAATTCATGAATTTCAGTCACCGTCAGTTTCTTACCATCTTCCAGATAACCCAAAATTGCAATTCTCATTGGATGGGCGATTGCTTTTAGCATATTGGCCGCCATCTCTAGTTTTTCAGGTTCTAATTCTTTAATTTTCATACACTAAAATTATTCACGTAAATTATCAAATGCAAATATATAAATATATTCGTGAATGAAAACCATAATCATATCGAAATATTTAAATTTCTCGTTTTGTATATAATTTATTTGTAGTCTTAATAAAAACGAGATATTTGTATCTGGAAATTTAGATCCAGCATGTCTTCCATGAGAAGTTTTAATTATTAACTTTGGTTTCTATGAGTTCGAAAAAAAGCAGTATTAGTATTATAAAAGCTCCTATTGAGAAGGAAATGAAACAGTTCGATTCTTACTTTAAGAAATCGATGAAAAGTAAAGTTCGCTTACTAGATATTATCAATAATTATATTATTAAACGTAAAGGTAAAGAGGTTAGACCTATCCTTACCTTTCTTAGTGCCAAATTAATAGGTGATATTCAAGAGTCCACGTACATTGCTGCAGCATTAACTCAATTACTACACACTGCTACACTTATTCATGATGATGTTGTTGATGAGGCTTACGAAAGAAGAGGTTTTTTCTCCATTAATGCACTTTGGAAATCAAAAGCTGCGGTTTTGGTAGGCGATTTCTTGCTTTCAAAAGGCTTGTTAGTTGCGTTGGAAAATAAGGAATACGATCAGTTACAAGTTGTTTCAGATGCTGTTAGAGAAATGAGTGAAGGTGAACTTTTACAGCTCGAAAAATCGCGCAAGCTGGATATTACAGAAGATGTTTACTTTGATATTATTTACAAGAAAACGGCAAGCTTAATTGCCTCGTGTACTCAACTGGGTGCTTTATCGGTTGGTGCAACAAAAGATCAGCAAGATAAACTAAAGAAATTTGGTGAATACCTGGGAGTTGCCTTCCAAATAAAGGATGATTTATTTGATTACGAAAAACAAGGCAATATTGGCAAGCCTACAGGTAACGATATCAAAGAGAAAAAGCTTACTCTCCCATTGATTTATGTACTAAGAAATGTAGCTGATAAAGAGCGAAAATGGGCTCTTAAAATCATTCGAAAACACAACAAAGACTCTGAAAAAGTTAATGAGTTAATTCAGTTTGTGAAGGAAAAAGGTGGTATCGACTATACTCGTGATAAAATGCTGGAATACAAACAAAAAGCTTTAGATATTTTATCTGATTTTTCTGAATCTGAAGCCAATGTATCATTACAGGAACTAGTTGAATACACCATCTCAAGAACTAAATAATTAAGGAGCTTTAGGCAAACTAAAAGTGAAAGTGCTGCCTACAGCTACTTCACTTTGCACCGTAATGCTACCTCCGTTTTTTTCCACAAACTCTTTACACAGTATAAGTCCTAAGCCTGTTCCTGATTCATCTTTTGTACCCAATCGAGTATAGTTGGTATCAATTCTGAATAGTTTTTGCTGATTTTCAGGACTTATTCCTATTCCATTATCCTGAACACTGCATAAAATCTGATTCTTATCCTCAGTAATATGGATTTTTATATTTCCATCTGTTTCGGTAAACTTTAACGCATTCGAAACCAAATTTCGAATAACTGTTTCGAGCATATATTTATCAGACAAAACATTGTAACTTTCAGGATCATTTACTTCAATAGAAATATTTTTATTCTCAGCTACTGCCCTATGAAGTAGTAAATTTGATTCAAAAAGTTGTCGTAATTCAATTCTTTCGGGCTTTAATTTAATTGCCCCTGTTTGCGCCCTTGACCATTCCAAGAGGTTTTTCAATAAGTTGTATTCTTGCTTTACCGAAGAATTGATTAATTCAATCATTTCAGAAAGCTGTTCCCTTTGCATATCCAAATGGTTTTCCTTTAAAATGTGTATGATAGGTAACATCGCATTAAAAGGATTTTTCAAATCATGAGCGATAATGGAGAAGAACTTGTCCTTTGTTTTCACGGCATCTTCCAATGCCTTTTCATTTAATTTTCTAGCAGTAATATCTCTGGCTACAGCCAAAATAGTTTCAGTTTGACCCTCTTCGTCAAACTCAGGAATTAGCTGCCAATCAAAATATTTGTCTTCTCCATCGATCTGAATTGAGAACTCAACAACTTTTAACTTTGAGCTTAGAAAAACTTTTTTCATCTCTTTTTCCCAAAACTTACACATGTGTTCCGGAAAGCCAAGTTCTTCGTGTGTTTTCCCTATAAATTCCTCAGGTTCAATATTCAAAAGTGTCTTCGTTGCAGAATTGACAAAAAGATGTTTATAGTTTTTATCAAATCGCATAATCAGATCCGGAGCATTCTCTACCAAAGTTCTGAAACGCTTTTCGCTTATTTTTAAATCTTCTTCTACTTTTTTGCGTTTTTCTAAATTACGAAGAGAAACAAAAAACAACTTTTCCCCTTGCAACGGGATAAGTGTTGCACTTACTTCAACAGGTATCCTTACTCCAGATTTGCGAATTAATTCAGTTTCAAATAACAAGTGATCCTTATCCTTCATCTGCTCCTGACGACTGTCAATTTTCATAGAATAACGAGGATCATCAATATCAATTAACGATAGTTTTTTAAACTCCTCCTGGCTATAACCCAATAAAACAGGCAATTTGGAACCAAAATCCAAAATATTACCATTGGAATCATGAATTAAAAATGCATCTCCAGCTGATTCAAATATATTTTTGAAAAACTCTTCTCTTTGTCCTACTTTATCTACAAGTTGATAATAACCACTAATATCCTTACTTTCAATAACCAATCGTTCAACCACCCCCTCTTCATTTAAAATTGGGCTGACCGTTTTTTCCTCAAATTTAATGGCATTGTCAAAGTCGTATGATTTTAAAAAGCGACTTGCTTTTCTTGAGCTTATAACCTCTTTAACAGTACATTCTTTACATTCTTTATCCAAATCGTAAAAAGCTTTATAGCACTTAGTACCTATAATTTCGTTTCTTTTTTTTGTAAGTTGTTTTAAACGATTTTGGTTCAGTTCAACAACAGTGAAATCGGTATCAATTACAGATAAATACTCTTGTGTTTGGCCTTTAGCATTTCTTAATAAATGTTTTACCAAACCTGATTTTGCTCCAAATGATTGTTTTACAGCTTTTAACTCATCTTCAAGTTCTTTTATTCGTAATAGCAGATGTTCTGAGGATTCTTTGTACATCGAGTTAAATTTAACAGCAGGGTAACTTTTATATTATCAATATTTTTTTTGAAGTTAAATATTTTTTTTGCATTTAACGAAAAGAGTCGGAAAAAGTTTCCGACTCTTGTATAAAATTGTATTCACAATTTTAAAAATATGTGATTGTCTTTTCCTCTCCTGTTTCTAATTTATGAATCTCGGAAAGAAGATTGTTTGCCAAACTTGAAGCACCAATTCTTAGATACTCATTATTTAACCACTTCTCTCCCAAATTTCTATTAGAAATGGAGTAAAATTCAATGGCATCTTTTGGTGTTGAAATTCCACCTGCAGGCTTAAATCCAACCATTCTGCCAGTTTTCTCGTAATATTCAACAATTGCCTGAGTCATGATATGGGCAGCTTCTAAAGTTGCATTAACAGGAACTTTACCTGTTGATGTTTTAATAAAATCTGCACCAGCTTCCATTGCTATAATTGAAGCAGTTCTGATATTCGTTGCTGTTTTTAACTCGCCAGTTTCCAGAATCACTTTCAAGTGTCCTTTTCCACAAGCTTCTTTTTGAGCTACAATCTCATCGAATACGGTTTGGTAATCACCTGCAAGGAATGCTCCAATCGAAATAACAATATCAATTTCGTCGGCTCCTTTTTCAACAGCCATTTTGCACTCTAATGCCTTAACTTCAATGTATGATTGAGAAGATGGGAAAACACCGGCCACAGAAGCAATATTTACTCCTTCTGCTTTTAAGTTTTCATTTAATGTTGGCACCTGGTAAGGATATACACAGATGGCAGCAACATTTGGCATGTCAAAATCATTCCGGAAGTTATTTACATTATCAGCAAAACGTTTGGCTCTTTCATGTGTATCTGTAGAATTTAAAGTTGTTAAATCGATTAACGAAAAGTTCTTCTTTAAATTCTCTACACTGTACAATGAATCAAAATCAGAAGCAATAATCTCTTTTACTTGATTTGCTACCTCCTGATCGTTCAATTCCAAATTGTACGTTTTCAAGATCTCTAAAATGTTTTTCTTCATTTTTTGACGTTTCAAAAATGTAATTAATTAAATTTTAACCGGTTGCGAATATTTTCGCTGATTTTTCCATTTCGTACTTTTCAGTACTCTTCGTAAAGCCACAAAACTAAGTAAAAAAACAGTTCTTTGTGCTTGATTTTGATCTTATTTCCTTAATCCGTAGAAAGTTTCGTGTTTTCTTTGTGCCGATTCGCATCTCGATTTGTTTTCTTATCGAGATTTTTAATCAAAGCTTCATTAAGATCAACACCAGTTTGATTGGCCAAACACATCAAAACCCAAAGTACATCTGCCATTTCATCAGCCAAATCAATTTCCTTGTCCTTTTCTTTGAATGATTGTTCTCCATATTTCCTTGATATGATTCTGGCAACCTCTCCTACTTCCTCCGTAAGAATAGCCATATTGGTTAACTCACTAAAATAGCGAACACCGTATTCCTTAATCCAGTCATCCACTCTTTTTTGAGCTTCCTTAATCGTTAAATTATCCATCTATTCTTTGTTTTTAGTATCTATTAAAATCGTAACCGGTCCATCATTCACCACAGCAACTTCCATATGGGCACCAAATTTACCCGTCTCCACATTCGCACCAGATTCACTTTTTAATTTATCCACAAAATACTCGTATAATGGAACTGAAATGTCAGGTTTTGCAGCTGCTATATATGATGGTCTGTTCCCCTTTTTCGTTTTTGCATGTAAGGTAAATTGACTTACCGTTAAAATATTCCCCTTTACATCAAGCAGTGATTTGTTCATCACTCCATCTTCATCATCAAAGATTCTTAGATTACAAATCTTTTTACACAACCAATCCGCATCTTCCTTATTATCTTCATTTTCAATACCAACCAAAATCATCAAACCCTCATCAATTTTACCAACAATTTCATTTTCAACTGTTACCGAAGCTTTACTTACTCGTTGTATTACAACACGCATAACTAAATATTTATTAAGATGTTTTAATCTAATTTAAATCTTAAAGATAAGTTTCTCTACTTAAGAATCATTGATGAAATCAATCACATGTTCAATAAAAACAACTTATTAAAATTGAGTCTAAATTAAGACATTTCGCAAATATTAATCATATTTGTATTATAAAATACAAAATCATAATCATGAATTATTTCATCAGCAATTCAAACGATCCATATTACAATCTTGCCTGCGAAGAATATCTTCTTAAAAACTACGATGAAGATTTCTTTTTCCTATACATTAATCAAGATTCTTTGGTGGTTGGAAAACATCAGAACACACTTGCAGAAATTAATCTTGATCGAGTAAATGAAGAAAATATTCCTGTTGTTCGTCGTTTATCAGGAGGTGGAACCGTATATCATGATTTTGGTAATTTAAATTATTGCCTGATTAAAAAAGGTGAAAAAGGCAAGCTAGTCGATTTTAAAGGCTATAGCTCTCCAATTATTCAAGCCTTGCAAAAACTTGGAGTAAATGCTAAATTCGAAGGCAAAAGTGATTTGACAATAGATGGCAAGAAATTTTCGGGTAATGCATCACATGTATACAAAAACAAAGTGATGCAACATGGAACAATGCTTTTTTCAAGCGATTTAAAGCGTTTAAACCAGCTATTGAAGGTAAATCCTTTAAAGTTTACAGATAGAGGGGTTAGATCTATTAGAAGCCGTGTAACGAATATCTCTGACTATCTTTCTTCTCCCATTTCAATTTCAGAATTTGCAAATAAGGTGATTCAGGAATTTGCTCTAACTTATCCAAATTCCAAACTATTTTCATTTTCAGATGAAGACATCACTACCATTGAAAATTTAAAAACAGATAAATTTCAGAGTTGGGAATGGAACTATGGTTATTCTCCAAACTATAAGTTCGAGAAAATTTGTAACTACCCCTCTGGTCAAATTTTGGAAATAGAAATGCAGATTGAAAAAGGAATTATCACAGAACTCGATATTTCAGGTAATTGCATTAAAACAAAAGATTTCCATTGTTTTATAGAAACCATAAAAGGCTCTAACCACATTAATTCTTTGATTTACAGAAAACTTAATGATATTAATTTAGACTTATACTTTAATAAATTAGGCTCCAAAGAGCTTTACCAGTTATTTTTCTAAATACTTTTACTCTTCCAAGTGGTTGAAATGGAGTAAATTACAATATAGAAATAGGTTTATATTAATTATTCTAATTAAAATATTTCCAAACACTTAAGGCTTTAGAATTTCCAATTTCTTCTGATATGTCATTTAATGAAGCCTTCTTCACATTTTCTACAGACTTAAACCTTTGAATTAACTTTTGAACGGTCTTTGGTCCAATTCCATCGATTTTATCCAATTCGGAACTAATAAATGCTTTTGAACGTTTTTGTCTATGGAATGTTATTGCAAATCGATGTGATTCATTTCTCAAATGCTGAATGATTTTTAAAGTTTCAGAATTCTTATCAAGATATAGTGGATATGGGTCACCAGGGAAATAAATTTCCTCAAGTTTTTTAGCTATCCCAATTACTGAAATTTTGCCTCGCAAATCTAATTTTTCTAAACTATTCAAAGCAGCACCCAACTGCCCTTTCCCTCCATCTATCACAATTAGCTGTGGTAAACTCTGTTCTTCTTCTAATACCTTTTATATCTACGGTAGATTATTTCCTCCATCGAAGCAAAGTCATTTGCACCTACTACAGTTTTTACATTAAAATGTCGATAATCCTTTTTGTAAGGTCTGGCATTACGAAATACTACACAGGAAGCAACAGGATTTGTTCCTTGTATATTGGAATTATCGAAACATTCGATATGTACAGGACGATCTTTTAATCGCAAATCATTTTTCATTCTTTCCAGAATTCGATCAGAACTGGTTTGCTTCTTAGATTTCTCTCCCTGTTTTAACTTCTCGAGACGGTAATATTTGACATTACGCAAAGACAAGTCCAGTAATTTTCGCTTGTCACCACGTTGAGGAACCAAACATTTCACACCACTGTATGGCAAATCAATTTCGAAAGGAACTAAAATCTCCTTTGCAGTACTAAATATCTTTTGTCGAATTTCAGTAATTGCTAAAAGTAATAAATCCTCTTTGCTCTCCTCGATTTTCTTTTTTAACTCAATTGTGTGAGCTTGAATAATTGCACCATTTACTACTTTTAAGAAATTAACGTAAGCAGATTCATCATCTTCCAGTATAGAATAGACATCTACATTATCAATAGATGGATTTACTATAGTAGATTTACTTTGATATTTATCTAGTAGTTCAAGTTTTTCTTTAATAATATGTGCCTCTTCAAACTTATACACCTCGGCCAATTCAATCATCTTTTCTTTAAGATGAGAAGTAACCATTCTAATATTTCCTTTGAGTATATTTCGGATAGCTTGAATGGTATCCATGTATTCTTCATTGTCTATCTTTCCTTCACAAGGAGCATTGCAATTACCGATATGATATTCCAAACAAACTTTAAATTTCCCATTTAAAATTCCTTCTGAATTCAAGTTTAAATTACATGTTCGAAGCTTATACAAAGATCGAACCATTTCCATAAGCATTCTTACCATCTTTACACTTGTGTATGGACCGAAATATTCCGAACCATCTTTTACAAGATTTCTTGTTACAAATACTCTAGGGAAATTCTCTTTCTTTATACAAATCCAAGGAAAAGACTTATCATCTTTCAATAATACATTATACCTTGGTTGATGTTTCTTTATAAGGTTATTTTCTAACAACAATGCATCCTCTTCCGAGTCCACAACAATATGACGTATCTCAGAAATCTTCCGTACCATGATATTGGTTTTAGCATTATCATGAACTTTATTAAAATACGAAGCTACTCTTCTTTTTAATCTTTTTGCCTTCCCAACATATATGATGTTATTATTCTCATCGAAGAACTGATACACTCCAGGTTCTTCAGGTAAAGCTAAAATTAGAGATTTTAGATGGTCAATATTTTTGTTTTTAATCATCGATATTTGTGCAGAAAATTACTATTCGTTGGTAAATAAATCTACCACTTTAAACTGGTCTACATCGAACAATCCTTTATCTGATAACTTTAATTTAGGAATGACCAGAAGTGACATGAATGCAAGTGTCATGAAAGGAGATTCAAAATTAGACCCTAATTCTGATGCAAATTCGGATAATTCCGAGTATTCTTCCAAAAGTTGAGATCCTGCTTTATTTGACATTAAACCTGCGACTTCAAGTTTCACAAATTTACTGTTACTATTATTAACTGCAACAATCCCTCCTTTTAAATCTATTAAGGTGTTTATTGCATGAGTCAGTTCTTCATCACTTGTTCCAATGGCAATGATATTATGACTATCATGTGCTATACTTTCTGCAATGGCCCCCTTTTTAAATTTGAAACCTTTAACAAAACCAACTACTGGTTCCGTTGTCATACCTACTCATAACAACCATTTTTAAAAGATCATTCTCAACATCAGGAACAAGGTTTGAATTCTCAATTTTAGGATCACATAGAATTGAATCTGTAATCAAGTCCCCATCCTTGGCAACCATTACTTTTATTTTGCCGTTCTTAGGTTGAACTGAAATTTCAGATAAATCTATAGGTTTACGACTAAAATTATTCAATAGTATTTTATTGTGAACTTCAAAAGAAGGCTTGCCATTATTTAGTATACACTCCCCTTTTCGATATACTCCCTGGATGGAAAATTGTTCAAGATTATCTACCAAAATAAAATCAGCAGAATCTCCAATTTGAAGCAATCCTAAATCTAACCCATAGTGGTGAATTGGATTGTAACTTGCAGCTCGAAGTAAATTAAAAATATCATATCCGTTCTTCAATCCTTTCTTAATTAGGTAATCGATATGTCCATTCTCTGCCATATCATCGGGATGAAGATCGTCTGTACATAGCATTACTTTATCAGGATGTGATTCGAGTAAAGAAGATAGAGCATCAAAATCTCTTGCTGCACTTCCTTCTCTTATTTGGATCATCATACCCAACGAAATTTTCTCCAATGCCTCCTCAATGGTTGAACATTCATGATCAGCTGAAATTCCAGCAGCAACATATTTTTTCAGATCTGCACCTTTTAATCCTGGTGCATGACCATCGATCTTTTTTCCTAATTTTTTACAAGCAACAATTTTTTTGAGTACTTCTAAATCTTCCTCCACTACTCCAACAAAATCCATCACCTCTGCCAGGCAGACAACCTCTTCTCTTTTGAGCAAACTTTCCACAATATTACTATCTAAAACAAAACCCGAGGTTTCATGTTTCGTTGCCGGAACACAAGAAGGCACTCCGAATTTAATTTCAAGTGGAACCTTCTTTGCATCATTTATCATGAATCTACACCTATTTCGCCCAATACATTTGCAATTTCGTGAGGATCGGTAACCAAACCCAAAGTTCCACACTTCACCGCTTCGGCCGCAAATCGACTTGGAATTAACAAAGAACTTTCGATGTGCATATGAGAATCAACCAATCCTGGCAATATATATCGATCGGGAACATCTTGTTTTGGAACTATAGATTTAATGTATCCATTCACAACTTCAATTTCACCAGAAACAATTTCCCGTGAAATTACATCTACAATTTTACCCGATATTTTAAAGTTTTGATCATTCATGATAGAATTTTTATAGCATAAATACACTTACAAAAAGGCCCGAAACTTTCCCTTTGTTTACAACAAGGAGATCGATTTCGGGCGTTTTAAGGAGTAAACTTTTGAAAAATACTCCTTGGTTCC
The DNA here is from genome assembly GCF_001310955.1 of Marinifilum fragile JCM 15579. Classification (GTDB taxonomy): domain Bacteria; phylum Bacteroidota; class Bacteroidia; order Bacteroidales; family Marinifilaceae; genus Marinifilum; species Marinifilum fragile. The sequence goes on along the minus strand of NZ_BAZX01000002.1, from coordinate 28,312 downwards.
ACGTGGAACATTATCGTCCCATAAGCACCAAAAGAACGTTTATATCACTTGGCGACACACCAGAAATACGTGATGCTTGCCCTATAGTTTGCGGTTGAATCTTATCTAATTTTTGTCTAGCCTCGGTGGATAAAGATTGTAATGTCATATAATCAAATCTACCTTTTATATCAATATTTTCCAAACGAGTTAGTTTATCTGCTATCAATTTCTCTCTATCGATATAACCACTATATTTAATAAGAACCTCAGCTGCCTCAATAATTTCATCCTTTCGATTTGGAATTTCCTCTATCACCTCTTTTAATGGTGTAACATCTTCAATGAGATCCTGAATACCAACTTGAGGACGTAAAATAATATCATACAACTTGACCCCTTGTTTCAAAGGGCTCGTTCCTAATTTTTCCAATACTGGATTTAAGAATTTTGGCTTACAACTAAACTCTTTACAGAATTGAAATAACTTATCTCTGTATACAATTTTTTCATTCAGTAAATCCATTCTTTCTTGATCAGCCAAACCTAACTCAAATGCTTTTGGCGTTAAGCGAACATCAGCATCATCCTGGCGAAGTAAAATTCGATATTCTGCTCTAGAAGTAAACATTCGATATGGTTCATCCACCCCTTTTGTAACCAAATCATCGATTAGAACACCAATATATGCTTCATCCCTTTTTAGAGTAAATGTTGGTTTACCTTGTACCAATAAAGCCGCATTAATACCTGCCATCATTCCTTGAGCACCGGCCTCCTCATATCCTGTAGTGCCGTTGATTTGACCTGCAAAATACAATTTTGAAATAATTTTGGTTTCCAAAGTATGATACAATTGAGTTGGAGCGAAGTAATCATATTCGATTGCGTATCCCGGACGGTACATTTTTACATTCTCCAATCCAGGAACTTTTTGCAAAGCTTTTAATTGCACATCCCAAGGCAAGCTAGATGAAAATCCATTGATATAATATTCATGCGTATGCTCTCCTTCTGGTTCCAAGAATAATAAGTGTTCATTCTTCTCTGCAAAGGTTGAAAGCTTAGATTCTATACTTGGGCAATATCTTGGACCTGTACTTTGAATGGTACCATTATACATTGGTGAATCTTCAAACCCTTCTTTCAAATTCTCATGAACTTCAGGATTTGTATAAGTAATATAACAAGGTCTCTGGCGAAGTACCTTCTCTACATGATTATTGAGATATGAGAATTGATAAAATCCTTCTTCACCACCCTGCTCTCTCATCACAGAAAAATCAATAGTTCTTCCGTCTAATCGAGCTGGCGTACCAGTTTTCATTCTTCCTACTTCGAACCCAAAAGACTTTAACTGCTCACTTATTCCAAAAGAAGCTGGTTCTGCAGATCGTCCTCCTGTTTCTTGTTTTCTTCCAATGTGCATTAATCCATTCAAGAAAGTCCCATTGGTTAATACAACAGTTTCAGAAAATATATCAATTCCAAGTTTGGTTTTTACACCTTTTACAACACCATCTTCAACAATAATTCCAACAACAGCATCCTGCCACATGTCTAAATTGTCTGTATTTTCAACAATCTTGCGCCACTCTGCCGAGAAAATCATTCTATCACACTGTGCTCTTGGACTCCACATTGCCGGTCCTTTCGATCTATTCAACATTCTAAATTGAATGGAAGAACGATCTGTAACAATACCGGTATATCCACCTAATGCATCAAGTTCACGAACAATTTGACCTTTCGCAATTCCACCTATTGCAGGATTACAAGACATTTGAGCAATCTTGTTCATGTCCATTGTTATTAAAAGAACAGATGAACCAAGATTAGCTGCCGCTGTAGCTGCCTCACATCCTGCATGTCCAGCCCCTACTACTATTACATCATATTTAGGCAACATACTATTATAAGATATTTGTATTCTTTATTCCTTATTTATCCACAAAGATAAATAAATTAAAACTAATTCGCTGAATATCAAAACACTAGAATGACTCAATAAGCTCTAACATTCTGTATTCCAGCAAAATAAATTAAAAAATTTCACAAATTTAAATAATCTTGGAAAGTAATGCTAATGATTCATCCTCCTTTTGTGTCATGATCGCCTGATCTTCATCTGTTTTATCGTCAATGCCTAACAAATGAAGTACGCCATGAATAATAACGCGATGCAGTTCTTCAAAATACTCGCATTTGTACTCTTCAGCATTGTCACGTACTGTATCAACACTTATAAAAAGATCTCCCGAGATGATATTAGCAACGGTATAATCAAAGGTTATTATATCTGTATAATAATCGTGATTTAGGTGTTCACGATTCATTTCCAACAGGTAATCATCGGAGCAGAAGTAATAGTTTATCTCTCCTATTTCGCCGCCATTATTAACGACAACGCGATTGACCCAATCGCTAATGCGTTTTTGATCAATCGCGGGAATTTCTATTTCACACGAATTATATGTAATCAACATCTATGCAAATCTAAATTTCATATCAACTAAAGCGCCATTTTCGCAAAATTCAATATCATCCGCTAAATGATTCATAAGAAAAATACCTCTACCATGTGTTTTTTCGATATTCTCAGGTAAGGTTGGATCAGGAATATTTTCAAAATCAAAACCAGATCCTTCATCTTCAATAATAAACTGAATTGATTCTTCATCGATATTGTACTCAACCTTAACGTTTTTTGAGACATCTAATCGATTGCCATGAAGAATCGCATTGTTAACAGCTTCTATGATAGCTACCGAAATTTTACCGTAAATTTCAGAACTTAAATTGTAGGAAGATGAAATATCATCAATCAATCTTTCAACCCTACTTATGTTTTCTAGTTCAGATGGAAATACCAACAAGTTTTCAGATTTAGTCATTATTAAGTTTTATCATATAATCCAAGTACAGCTTATTATAATAGTCGAATAATTTTACATTTGAGTCATAAAATACTCCTTCAAAATTTGTTCGTACTCTTTTATACTCAAATATTTCTCTAGGGTTACTCAATTTTAAAATATTTCCTGATTTACTTTCTCGTTTCTTATCAAAATCTTTTTCTTTATGTGCATTTTCGGCTTCCAATAATTTTGAAAAAATACGATTTTGGCGTAAAATCATATTCGAATTTATTGAAAAATTAGAAATGTCCGACTCCATTTGGTCAAGCATTTTCATCACTTCATGTAAGATTTTATCACTTTCGTTTCCAAGACCTCCATTTTGGAGCATTTCTTGCAAATTTTGACGATACATTTCTTGCTGCTGTAAAAATTTTCCCAACTTCTCATTGGGAACTTTTCCAAAATTTTCTTTTCTCATCTCGGAAATTAATTCTTCCAGCATCCTTTTTAACGATTTTTGATCAGATTTCAAACCTGAAAAAGATGGTTGACCTCCTTTTTTATCTCCCATTTGATCTCCAGGCATAGCATTTGCCATTTGCTCCATCATCTGTTTTAAAGCCTCCGATAAAAATACACTTAACTCGTTAACATCAGTCAAAACTTTTTGTTGCGTTGTTGCTGCCTGTATTGTTCTTCTCTCATTTACTTCGCTAATTACTTTCTCCAACTCATTTTCAATATTAAAAATCCGATTACCGATTAAGGAAGCAACTTGAGAAGATCGTGTTGATAAGGCAATTAAAGAATCTTGTATAAGAACATACTCCTCTTTTAGATCACCTTGTTTTTCAATCATTTCAGAATACATTGGATTTACATAAGCAATTCTTTTAAAGCCATTTAAAACCTCTTCTTGCTGAAATGAAAATTCGATTAGATTATTCATTAATCGAACCAAATTCCCAATATCAGCACTCATTTGAACTGATGAGCTATTGGCAATATTATCACTCAACTTTTGAGCAAAATTCTTCTGTTTGGAAGAAGTGTTTTTCATATTTTTTGCCCCTTTCCCAATTTTGTTATTCTCAAAAAGTTGATTTGATTCTTGTATCATTTCATCAATTTGGTCTTGGAGGTCGTTCAAATCTCCATCAAAATCATATGGCTTTTGGATAGAGGAATTTTTATCAAGTACATCTTTTAAATCTTCTTTGAGCTCGTTCCATTTTTGCTGTCCCAACTTCTGATCTTGCTTTATTTTTTCAGCTTCCTTTCTGTACTTACTAGCCGATATATCCTGATCTTCAGCCAATTTATTTATTCGCTCTGTCAATTGCTTAACACGAACTTCAATTTCGTATCTTTCCAGTAGTTGTAGATTTCTATCCAATTGTTTTTGAAAATCATCAACTGACATTTTTAGTTGATTTCCTAATTTATTGATGTCTTCAGATTTAAGGTCTTCTGCCAGTTTGTTAAACTCCTCGAATAATTTCTGCAGATCAGGATCCATTATTTTTTCAAGCAAATCTTCTATTTGCTTTTGCTTTTCCATTAAAAGAGGATCATCCATTCCTGCCGAATTCATCAAGCGGTTTTTACGTTGATTATCCTGAAGCACCTCTTGTAACAAATTATCTAACTGTTTTTTCTTGTTTCCTATTTCATTTAGCAATTGTTCCTGTTGCCATTTTTCTGCCGATCCATCCAAAGTGTTTTTTTGCATACGCAGAATATCTTGTTGAATGGATTCGCTTAATTGGATACTTTGGTTAATTTTACTTCCAATGCTACCCTGAATAGCAATATTCAAATCATAAAGTTGTTTCGAATCAGGTATGTAGTAATTGAACTGTTGTGAACTTACTTTCTTTACACCATTAATACCATCATTATCGAAAACTTCAAAATAATATTTTACGTTACTTCCCTCTTCAAAATTTTCAGATGCAAAATCGAAAGAGAAGAAAAACTCCTGTGTGCTCAAATTTCGATTCAATGATATAGGAATATAAACCGGAGATAAATTATCGGCTTCGTAAACAAATCTCAATTTTGAAAACCCATAATCATCTTTTATCTGACCTCGGAAATAATATCCCGATTCAATTAACGAATCTTGGATACTTGCAATTTTAATTTGCGGATACAAATCTGGGATTATATCAACATTGTATTTTGCATAGGATTCTCTATTAAATTCTTTATTACTTAGATAAATTCTATATGAATTTTGTTTCCTGATTTTTCGAGAAAACTTAAGTCTATTTCCATCTAAAATTACTGGGTTAGGGTTTAGGGAATCAGAAAAAATCAATTCTCCTGCACTTGAAAAATCAGTTTCGAACATCCACTCTAAACTAGAACCCTCTGGTACACTGATATCTCCGATGTTTTTTTCAATCCGCAAAGGCAATTTTGTATAGGCAGGAGATTTTATTGAAATAGAAAAATTTTTAATAGTTGGTTTCGAAATCACCTTAATTTTAAATTCTTCAGAAATTACTTTTCCTGATTGCAATCGAAAACTGATATCAGAGTTGATATTTCGAAATAAATAGGAAAATTCTATCGAATTTTCTTTTTTCATCAAAAATCTCGAATTGTCTGTAAGCAAGTAGACTTCGCTTGGAATGTACTTCCCTTTGGTATGAGCTTTTAAGCTGAAATTAGAGCCTTTAACTGCTATTCCTGTCCAACTATCCAACACAAAAGAAAAATCAGCAGGTGGAGTGTATTTCGTGTCGTAATTTACAAGTCTTTCCGTACTATTTGAGTACATATCTGGGATTAAAAAATGCACAAAAACAATAACAGTTAAAATGACAAACAAGTACTTTAAATATTTATAATTCGCCTTAAAAGAAACAGCTGTTCGGAAAGGGATAATTTTAACCGATTCGATTCTTTGGTTGATACTGGCCAAGAGCAAAGAATTCTCATTTTGATTAATTTGTTCGGCTTGTTCCGTTAATTCCAGTGTATTGATTAGTTTGTCCTGAAGATTTGGAAAATGTGTTGAAATAATACCAATTGCTTGTCGATACGAAATTCGTTTTCCAATTTTTAATAATCCAACAATTGGGCGAATTAGAAACTGATACCCTAAAACGATAATTAATACAACTGAAAAAAAGATTAATGTTGTTCTAACAGCTACCGATAGGTATAAGAAATACTCGGAAAAAGAGATTAGGAAAAAGTAACTTAAAAGCAATACAAGACATAGCAGAAATCCACGTAACAGTAAATTTTGGTAGTATTTGCGAATAAATCGATCCAGTTTCGCAATAAAAATATCCCGATTATTTTCCATTACTTATCTTCTACGCAATACAATCAGTTACGATACAACCATTGGGCAGGATTTAATTTGGTACTTCCTTTCCACAATTGGAATTTTAACACTGTTTGATCTTGGGCGTTATCAGTGTAAACTACACCAATTTTTTCTTTTGATTGGACTACATCTCCCTTTTTTACATTCACACTTGCCAAATTTGAATATACCGAGAAGAACTCACCATGACGGATAATCACTACATTATTTAAACCAGGCATGGAAAGAATGTGAGTAACCTCACCTTTAAACACCGACCTACAATCCGATTTGGAATCTGTGGTAATATTAACACCATCGTTTCGAACAGTAACATGCTTTAAAACCGGGTGTGGATGCTCTCCAAACTTTTCGGAAATAAAACCGGTTTTGGTTGGCCAAGGCAATTTTCCTTTATTCTTATCAAAAGATATGGAGAGTGTTTTGTCCTCTGGAGTTATCGCATATTTTCCTGAAGATTTACTCGATTTTTTGGCCAATCGCGCCTGTTGTTCTATAATTTTTTGAATTTCCTTTTGTAGTTTTTGAGCGTATCTCTTTTGCTTTCTTAAATCATCACGAAGTTGTTTTTCGCGCTTTTTTAACTTCTGAACCAGGGCTGATTGTTGTGATTTTTCGGCAGACAACTTGTTATTTTCCTCTGTTTTTTGTACCAAAAGACTAACTTTTTCGGCCTTAACTTTATTTAATTCAACAATTTTTGCCGATAAGGAATCCTTTTTAACTCCAATAGTTTTTCCTTGTTTTCTGTTGTATTCAGAAAATTGCTGAAGGTATTTGTATCTTTTGTAAGCTTGATTAAAATCCTTGGAAGAGAGTAAAAACATTAATTTTTCGTAGGAATTTTTTTGCTTGTAAGCGTAAACAATAACCTTAGCATATTGCTTTTTTAATTTCTCCAATTCATCTTCCAATTTCGAGATGTCTTTATTCTTTTGAAGAATCTGATTTCCAATATAGCCTATTTCAGCCTCAATGGAGCTTATTAAAGATTGCCTTGACTGAATTCTTTGGTTCAGTAAATTCAATCGCCCCAAACTTACTTTCTTGTCCTTTACCGTATTTATTATGAGCGTATTGGTGTATGCAATATCTTTTTCGTTCTGCTCTTTTTGCTTTTTTAGTGATGATATACTTGTCTGCGAAAATCCATCTAAAGATAAAGTTACCAGTAGAATAATTATGCATAGCAGAAAGTTAAGGAATCTTTTTATTGACACACCCATAATCTATTTTAAGGATATATTCTTTCGTACTTACTTGAAATTTTAAAAGAAAACTTCAATTCTTCGTCGAAAGCAATCTTATTAAATTTAATACTACAAGATAATAAATGTTTTGGATCAACCACCTCGAAACTTAGTCGCTGTGGGAATTTACGATCCTCATACATTTTAAAATCCCTGTATTTTACACTTACATCCTGTAAATCATCAAAATCCTTAACCAAAACATCTGTAATTCTCATTAATGACGGATCAATATCAACTCTTTGGTATCCAAATCGAGATAATCTTTTTAACTTATCCTTACGAAGTTTCCGATCGACTTTTCGTGATTTTTCGGAAGTAAAAACATACATATTATCAATAATTCGTCCATTAAAACTACGAATAAATGATTTTTCTTTTTCTCCATTTGTTGTCTGAAAAACTGAGTTGGTCAGAATTGCTTGAAGTGATTTAAAATCAAAATCTACATTCAGTTTTTCTCTAAAAAAATCATAGTCATCTATAAAGTATTTCTTTTTCAATCTGTCTATCATCTTAACCGAATCCTGACTAATCATTAAACGTGCCACCTCTAAACCTCCAACCGGAGCGGTTATTGAAATCCAAATCAGACTGTCTTTTTGAATTTTAATTGCACCTTTGAAGCTCTTCTTTACACCGTCAACAGTATAATTAGCCGAGAATTTCTTCACGAACAAGGTGTTGTAATGAATACTACTATCTATTAAATTTCTATACAACTTTGCATCCGACATTGGTTTAGCCTTTATCACACCAAGATCGTAGGTTGTTTTACACGAAAACTGAATAAAAGCCATGATTAAAACCATGGCTCCCAGGTATATTTTTGAATGTAATTTATTCTTCATCTTCTTGTTCTTCAGGAATTGTTCCTGTTTTTACTTTTTCTGCAAGGTTTTCTGAACCTTCTCCCAACTCCATTGCTTTCTTCCACTCTTCCATGGCTTTTTCACCTTCTCCTAACCTGTAAAGAATGTCGCCATAATGCTCAACTTGTACAGCAGAATCATTACCTCCAAATTGCAAGGCCTTTTCCATGATTTCCTTTGCCTCTTTGTATTCTCCCAATCGGTATAAAACCCAAGCATGAGTATCCAAATAAGTTGGGTTTTCCGCCTCCAAGGCAATACATTTTGAACTCATTTTTTTTGCCTTTTCAAGTTGTTCTCCTCGAACCGAAAGGTAATAGCTGTAATTATTGAGTACAATCACATTATCAGGCTCAAACAAAAGAACTTCATCGTAGGCTTTAAACGCCTTATCAGCAATACCATTCTGATAATAAGCATCACCCATATAAGTTCTGAACTGTATACGCAACTTTACATTATCGCCAACATACATCATTCCATTTTCGAATGCACTAATGGCGGTGTTATAATCATTCTTTTGAGCCGCTGCAACTCCTTTAAATACATACAAAAGTGGTTGACTTGGGAAGTATGTTAATGCTTCAGTACTTACTTTTAACATACCATCAAAATCCAATAGTTCATTATAAATTAGCAACAATTCCTCCCAAACTACATAATTGGATTTTTCGTCTTCCAATACCTTTTCCAGATGATATTTAGCTCCTTCGTTGTCTTTTCTTTTTCTTAAAAAGTCAGCATACAAAGCATGCACACGAACGTGTCCAGGATGTACTTTAACCAAGGTATCAAGTAAAGATTTCAAATAATCATCGGATAATTCAGGTTGATCAGGGGCCATTAACATGGCAATTAAGTATTGGATTTTCTGATCGGCCTCCACTTCTTCTTGCGCAAAAGCTTTTGCCAATGAAGTATTGGCTTTTTCTATTTCTCCCTTTTTCCTATAAAAATCTGCCAGGTAAAAGTGAACCAAACCATTATTTGGATCAATTTTTAAAATTTCCTGATACTGCTTAAAGGCTTTCTCTTCTTCGTTATCAGTCAAGTACAAATCGGCCAACATGCCATAAAAATCAGCACGATATGGATATTTTTTTATCAACTTTTGCACCTCTGTATATGCCGATTTCTTATCTCCCATTTTAATGTAAAGTCTCTCCTTTTCGAGAGAAACACCTTCCTGAATTCCTTCCTTTTTTTCCAAACGATCATAAACCTCTATTGCTTCTTTAAACTTCTCCACAGAAGCATATAAGGCGGCTTGCAAGTAAAAGAAATCATCTCTTTCCGGATACATTTCAATCAAGTCGTCGTAAACTTTACAGGCATGATCAATCATCCCTTTCTTTTGGTAAATATTAGCCAATTGAATCTGATACCAAAGGTTACGTGGCTGCTGTGATACTGCACCTCGAGCCAATTCAAGAGCACTGTTGTAGTCTTCTTTGTTTAGATAGATGTTTGCTAATTCGTATCGTACAACAGCACTCGAAGGGTCTATTTTAAGGCAGGAAACATACAAAGAAATTCCTTTTTCTACCTCACCAAGTAAAATGGCCTTGGTGGCCTCTGCAAAAGCATAATCGAATTCCAACCTTTGCTGTTCCGTTAGTTTTACTTCCTTTTGAAGCTTATCCTTTTTGGTAGATTTTACATTCTTTGCATGAGAAGGAATGCTGCATAGAACACAGCCTCCAACCAAGATTGATAATAACAACTTTCTTCCCGCCTTCATCCTTTATCTATTTTGTGAAGCTCGCAAAATCGCCAACATTTAACTCTGCAACATCACCTTGAATATCTACATGATTTCCAATCATAGAATTTTCAAGATTTAAATGTTCCAGGTACGAATTGCGTTGAACAATTGTATTGCGAACCAATGTATTACTTACTACTGTTCCTGCTCCCACAGATACGTGTGGTCCAACAATAGAGTTCTTTATTTTTACATTTTCTCCAATGTAACATGGAGGAATAACAATTGAGTTCTCAATAATCGATGAATTACATACCAACTCATCATCTTTATGATATTCAAGAATTCTTTGATTAGTATGAACTGTAGCATCCTTATTACCACAATCCATCCACTCAATAACCTGACCCGGCTTAAATACCAAGCTTTATTCTTCATGTTTTCCAACGCATCGGTTAACTGGTATTCACCATTCACAACGACCTTGTTATCCAACAAGTACTGTAATTCATTTCTTAGGTTTTCACCATCTTTAAAGTAATAAATTCCGATAATTGCCAAATCAGAAACAAACTCCTGAGGTTTTTCAACAAAATCGGTAATTCTATTTTCTGCATCAAGTTTTACTACTCCAAATGCTGATGGATCTTCAACTTTCTGTACCCAAATCACACTGTCTGCCTCAGCATCAAGTACAAAATCAGCTTTGAATAATGTGTCAGCAAAAGCAACAACAACTTTTCCCGATAGTGATTCTGCAGCACAATGAATTGCATGTGCAGTTCCCAAAGCTTCATTTTGGTAATAAATGCTCGACTTTGCTCCAATATTTTCAGCTATCGCACATAACTGATTCTCAACTTCCTTGCCAAAATCTCCAATTATGAAAGCAATTTCTTCGATGCTCTCATTCGAAACTTTTGCAATCTCTTCAACCAATCGTTGAACAATAGGTTTTCCTGCAATAGGAATTAATGGTTTTGGCACTGTTAATGTATGAGGACGCATACGCTTCCCCATTCCTGCCATAGGTACAATAATTTTCATTGCTTTGTAGTAGTAATGTTTAAATTAACTAAAATTCGGATCAAATTTAAGATTTAGGCTTAAGAATCAATCCGAATTAATATTTTTTAACGATTAAGCTTTTCCTGTGTGACCAAATCCACCAGCACCACGTTCTGATATTTCTAAATCTTCCACTGATTCCCATTGCACCGTTTCGTGTGATGCAATTACCATTTGACAGATTCTGTCACCATCTTTAATTTCCACAACCTGATTGGATAGGTTCACCAAGATCACACCAATCTCGCCACGGTAATCAGCATCAATGGTTCCTGGTGTATTCAAAACTGAAATGCCTTCTTTTAATGCCATACCACTTCTTGGACGAATTTGAGCCTCGTATCCGGCTGGTAACTCAATAAACAAACCGGTAGGAATTAATTTTCTTTCTAATGATTTAAGAAAAACTGGTTCATTCAAATTTGCTCTTAAATCCATTCCTGCTGATAATTCAGTGCTGTATTTAGGTAAATCGTGCTTCGATTTATTAACGATTTTTACTTTCATGTGCTATTATTTTGAAGTTTTTACACTCTACTTTATCGATTCGCTAAGATACATTATTCATCTCTCTTATGAAAGATAAATTCTTGATTAAGAAAGTCTGATTCCTATTTAATTTGAGCGTCTTTTTAGCACTCCCCATAATTTTTCTTTATGAATTACAATGCCAATAAAAGCCAATAATAGTGGAGTCTTTGCAAACATTTTAATCCATTGATTATCAATTTGTATTTGAGAAGCAACTGCAAAAAGAATCATAGCGAAAATGAAATAGAAAAGTATTCTCTTAATATCGTATGGAACTGGGTAATGTTTTTGTCCCAGTAAATACGAAACTACCATCATGATACCGAAACAAAGGAATACTGCATAGGCTGCACCCTGATATCCTATTTTAGGAACAAGAACAATATTTAAGACAATCGTAATTACCGATCCTAGTATCGCCATAATGGCTCCGTACCTTGTTTTATCGCTTAACTTATACCACAGCGATAATGAAAAGAAAACACCGAAGAACAAATTTCCGAGAAGTACATATGGAACAATACTTAATCCCTCATGATAATTGGATTTAATCAACAGTTTTACGATGTCAATGTAGAACATTACGCCCAAGAAAATTAATAAACAAAAAACTGTAAAGTATTTAAGAACATCTGCATAAACCTGCTGTGAGTTTTCTTGTTTTGATTGTGCAAAAAAGAAGGGTTCAAATGCATATCTGAATGCTTGAATAAACAAGGTCATAATAACCGCCAACTTATAATTCGCACCATAAATTCCGGTTTGATACATCGGATCCATAGATTCTGGAATTAAATTAGGCATCAACATTTTATCCAAATTCAAATTGATCTGCCCACAAACACTTACAACTAATATTGGCCAGGAATAAGATAGAATCTCCTTAAGCAATCCAGAATTCATTTTAAACTTTAAGGATTTAAGATCTGGCAGCAACAAAAGGAAATTAATAACGGATGCTACACAAAAAGCAATGAATATATAGCCAACACCAATATTGGGATTCCAAATTGATTCAATAGGAATATTCTGAAAGTTTTCATGTATCCACGGACATAGAACCAGGAAGAACAAATTGATACCCAAATTGGTAAATATATTAATGAGCTTCAGCCCTGCATAACGAAAAGCTCTATTCTGTAGTCGAAGTTTTGCAAATGGCAAAGCTGTTATGGCATCTAAACCCAATGTTGTGGCCAACAATAATATATACTCCTTGTGATCCGAGATTTTTAAATAATCGGCCAGGGGATTCAAAAAAATAAAAATCAATAGCCAAAAAACCAGTGTGGATACACTTAAACTTAAAAAACCAGTTGTAAATGTAATATCTGCTTTGCCTTCCTTATTTGCAAAACGAAAATATCCCGTTTCCATCCCATATGTGAGTAACACCAAAAATAAGGCTACATACGACATCAGATTGGCAACTATACCATATTCATCCGGAGCAAAAATATAAGTATACAGAGGTACTAATAGCCAATTTAAAAATCGACCAACAATAGAGCTTACTCCATAGATAGCAGTTTCTCCAGCAAGTTTCTTAAGAGGATTCAATTTTGTGCAATATTTTGATTAAAAATGCAAAGATATTAGAAAATATCATTTACAGCATTATTGTAAACCAACTGTAAATGAATCAGAAAAGACCTAAAGAATGTTCCACGTGGAGCAATTTCAATTTTTTAACAAATAAAAGACTTTACGGTATCTAAATTGAAAATAAATAAGGTGTATTCAAACGTTTTCGGTGTAAGTATTTGATATTTTTGACATTATAAGCATCAAATCATTTTTATTTCCGAAATATTTTTCTCACATTTGCTCTTCATACGCGTTAAGGAACGTTTATGTTAGTGTTTGTTGTTTAAGTATTTTGTGATTATCCCGTGCCTCTCCGGCCGGGATATTTCTTTTTTTAGAGCATGTATTCTTAAATACTATCGAATACTTTTACCGAATGGTGTTAGTGCAAAACCAGCCAGCTTAATATGCTGAGCAGCGAAAGGAATTCCGATAATGGTTATTGCAAAGATCAAAGCAAATACCAGATGCGTTAAAGCAATCCACAAACCACCGATAAAAATCCAAATCACATTCAAAATAATACTCAGACATCCTCCTGCCTGATCGTTGTATTCAACTTTCTGACCAAAAGGTGCCAATCCCAAAATGGATAACTGCATGATTTTGATACCAAAAGGAATTCCCACAATAGTAAAGCACATTAAAAGACCAGCAATTAAATATTCAAAAAATATAAAAAGGCCGCCAAAAATGATCCAAATGATATTTCCAATAATACTCATAATCGTAATAGGTTAAAGTTTATATGAAACACCAAAATGCAAAACAAAATCTGGTGCTGTATTTACAATTAAATCCTCTGAAAAAGAGAATGATAAATTCAAATTATCCGAAATAAAATAATCCGTTCCCAATACCAATTGAATAGATTCTCTACCCAACTGCCTGGTGGCAGATTTTTTATAAAAACCCGAATGAAAATCAAACTGTAATTTAGGAACCCAAGCCTTACCCAAACTAACAGCGCTCCCCAAACTTCCAAACACAATATTCTTGGTTAAAACATTTGACAGAAGTGCACCAGAACCAATATGCATATATCCCGCAGAGTAAAAAAAGGTAAATGCATTTTCTTTAACCACAGGTAAAATTCTGCCTGATACATTTGCACCCAAATCATTAGTACCGCTACCAATTAATTGTCTTTTATTTCCCGTTGCGAACTTTAAAAAAGTACCAACGGATATCATATGCTTTTTATTTTTTATTAAAGGCATATCCAACTTTAACGAAAGATCACCAAATTTCAATTTACTCTCGTTCATTAAAATTTGAGTTTCTTCGTTTTCGCGATACAAATAGGTAAGATTAAAATTAGACATAATTTCTCTGGATTTACCAGGTAAACCAAAAGTTTCATGCCAGCCGCTTATAATTGGGTCCATTACACCCGTTGAATGTCTGACAAGAGGAATACACATTTCTATCTGAAGGTTTTCTAATAATCCATATCTGAAAATTATATCATTACGATACATTTCTCCATCGAGATATATGGCCTCAGTAAGAAGTTGAGAAGATGTTGCATTATTTGCAATACCTAAGTAATTACCAAATACAAAGTCGTTTTTAGACAGTATTTCTCCTCCATAATGGTTGGGCAAGCCAAAAAAGTGAATTAATGGACTTTGATTATGGGTAGGAAATGGTTCTACCGTTCGTTGAGCATAAGCTTTGCTTATGAATAAAAAGAGAATAATGCTAACAAATCGTAGACTCATCTATTATTGTAAGGCTTTAATTTAGTAAATTCCAAAGCTACAAATAATTAAACAAGATTCCATATCATAGCTGCAGATCCTAATATTCCAGAATTTCCTTTTACTGAGCTTATTTTTAAAATGGTTTTACCTTTATAAACCGATAGTAGATTCTCTTCCATATAATATTGGGTAGGCTTTAACAACAAATCCCCGGCTTTAGAAAGCCCTCCTGCCAAAAAGATTGCCTCAGGATTGTTAATCGCAACCACATTGGCCAATGCAATTCCTAGTATTTTTCCAGTATATTCGAATGACTCGATAGCAATTTCATCACCCCGATAAGCAGCATCAGCAAGCTTTTTTGCACTCATGCGGCTAAATGGAATCTCTCTTAACTCACTTTTAAAAGAATATTTTGCCAATAGCTTACTAACAGTTCTTTTTATCCCTGTAGCCGAAACATAAGTCTCCAGACAGCCATATCTGCCACAACCGCATTGCCTTCCATCAGGGCGTGCTATTATATGCCCCAATTCACCTGCAAATCCAGAATGACCATATACAATCTCATTATTAACAACAATTCCACTTCCCAAACCAGTTCCTAAAGTCAACACCATAAAGTTCTTCATACCAACTGCACCGCCGTAAATCATCTCTGCTATTGCTGATGCATTTGCATCATTCGTAACCTTTATCGGCAAATCAAAATTATGCCTTAGCAAGTTTCCTAATGGCAAAATCCCTTCCCAAGAAAGATTTGAAGCATTTTCTATAGTCTGATTCTTATAGTCAGCATTGGGTGCACCTACGCCAATACCTATTACTTTATAGTTTCTTTGATTTGGTATTTCCAGAGATTTAATTCTTCTTGATAAGGTGGAAACAAAGTCTGAAAATGAATCAAAATCCTTGGTGTACAATCGGTTTTGGGCCAAACAATTTCCATGGTTATCCACTAAACCGAAAACTGTATGAGTTCCACCAATATCAATTCCAACTACAAGTTCTTTCATATCACCGATTTAAATTCTCGGGAGTGGAACTTACAGTCGTTCTTTTAACAATGCGCGTATTGGATTAAAAATACGTTGCAGCAATCTTAGGTTTTCTGTAATAATCTCTGCTGTACCTTCGCTATCTTGAGCAAACTTTAATTCGGTTCCGATATTCGTAACTAAACCATTTGACAAGTTAACATCCAGAGTATATTTTTGATTCTCTGGCACCTTTGAGATAGATTGTATCGTCCCTTCAAGCATCCCGTATTCAAGATAAGGATAATTATCGAGTTTTATATTCACTCTTTGCCCAACTTTTACTTTACCTGCATCGCGCATCCCTAATTCAACTCTTGCAACTATTTTTGTTGAATCATTAGGAAGTACAGTAAATACCCTTTCACCAGATTTAACATTCTGATTTGAGCTATAAAACTTATTGAAAGTAACCTTACCATCTATTGGAGTTTTAATCAGATATTTTTGCTCCCAAATATCAATTTGTGCTTTTAACTGATCGAAAGAGTGAATCATTAAATTTTGAAGATCTTTTCTTTCTCTCTCCTTTTTTAATTCAAGATCGATAATTTGTTGTTCTACATTAGAAATATTTATTTGGGTTGAAGCCAATGCCGATCTGGCACCATGAAAAGAATAGGAACTCTCAAGATACTTTTTCTTTGAATTCTGGAAGTTTTGATGGGCTATTACGCCTCTTTGAAATAATGAAGAATCCCTCTCGTATTGTTTCTTAGATATCTCTAATTCACTTTCCAATATTTTCTTTTGCTGATATTGGCGATCGTAAAACATATTGTATTTGCTGATCTGCTTCTTGTAAGAGTCTATTTTTCTGTCATAATACTCTAACTCGAAAAAACGTTGATAATCCACACAAGACTTTAAAAAGGTATTGTAATAGGATTGCACCTCACCAAGTCGAAATGTACCCTCTACAATGTTAGCATTTACATTTTCGGCTCCTGTTAAATGTCCTTGAAAAGTTTCCAGCTTGTCTTTTAGTTCAAAAATATCCTCATTAAAAGCTGCATTCTCAATAATAGCTAAAAGACTTCCCTCCTTCACTTCTTCATTATCTTTCACATACAGCTGCTGTATTTTACCACTTGATCGGGCTACCAATTCAGCAGGAGGGTTCAATGTTGTTAAAACCAACCTTGATCCAATAATATCTGGATATCGGAAGAAATAACTACCAATAACCACTGTAGCAATTACCAGAAAAAATAAAGTAGTTCCACTTCTAATAATCCAGTTTGGAACTCTTCCAAGTATTTCTTTTACTTCGTCTGACCTTAATTCTATATTGGGATCCTTTTCCATTTTTGACTTTTTTATTGACGCAAATTATTATGAATCAAATTAGTTTTCCTTACCCCTAAATCCCCTAAAGGGGATCAAAACTTGCAGCTCCAATTAAAGCCAATTTAGGAGTTTGAGATTTATCAATTACCAAGTTCTAACTGATTTTTAACCAATTGATAATATTTCCCTTCAAGAGAAGTAAGCTCTTCGTGAGTTCCTTGCTCTACAATTTCGCCTTTCTCCAATACTATGATTTTATCAGCATTTCTTACTGTACTTAATCGATGTGCCACTACCACAACCGTTCTGCCTTTATTAAATTCATCAAGGTTTTCCATAATGGCCAATTCATTGTTTGCATCCAAGGCATTGGTTGCTTCATCGAAGAACAAAAATTCAGGATTTTTATACACCGCTCTCGCAATCAATATTCTTTGCTTTTGTCCCTGGCTTAATCCGTGACCATTAGCTCCAATATTGGTATTGTAACGCAATGGCAAATTTTCAATAAACTGGTCGATACAAGCTACCTGAACTGCATACAACAATCTCTTTTTATCGATATGCTCAACCCCGACGCAATGTTCTTGGCAATGGTATCCGAGAAAATAAAACCATCCTGCATCACCACACCACAGTTTTGGCGCCACATGGCAGAGCTATAATTTTCTATCGTGGTTCCACCCAACGAAATTCTTCCTTTCGTAGTAGGATAAAATCCCAACATCAGCTTAATTAAAGTTGTTTTTCCGCTACCCGATGCCCCTACAATTGCAGTAGTTTTGCCCTCTTCCACCTTTAGGTTTACACCATTCAAAACCATTTCAGAATGAGGTCCTTCATACTGAAAACAAACATTTTCGATATCAATGGTTTTCTCATCAGAAATCTCTGTAAGCTTTTGATCATCGGCATTCTCCTCCTCTTTCATCTCATGAATCTCACCCAAACGTTCCAAGGATATTTTTGCATCTTGCCAAGAGTGGATTACCTGCACCAAATTATCAAGCGGAGAATTCAACTGACCAATGATGTATTGAACAGCAAGCATCATACCCAAGGTCATTCCACCATCTAAAACCGCTTTTGCTGCCAAGAAGGTGATAATGATGTTTTTGGTCTCATTAAAGAATACCGATCCGGAAACCTGATACTGATTTAAAGCCAATCCCTTGGTTCGAACTTTGAACAATTCTGCCTGAATTTGCTCCCACTCCCAACGTTTTTGCTTCTCGCAGTTATTTAGTTTGATTTCCTGCATTCCAGTAATTAACTGCACCAACGAATTCTGATTGCTCGACATTTGAGCGAATCTTTTTCCATCCAATTCTCTGCGCTTACGCAGAAACAGATTTACCCATAGAATATATAGTCCTGATCCCAATACAAAAACCAGGAATATTTGCATATCGTAAATTGCCAATACAATACCAAAAATCACCAGGTTGATCATGGAAAACAACACGTTTAATGTTGATGACGTTAGGAAGTTCTCAATTCGCGTATGATCTTGAATTCTTTGCAACAAATCCCCGATCATTTTAATATCAAAGAAGCCAATTGGCAGCTTCATTAATTTGATCAGGAAATCGGATATCAGAGAAATATTAATTCGAGTTGAAATATGCAATAGAATCCAGGAACGAATAAACTCTACCGACATTCTGGATATGAACAATACCAGCTGGGCAATCAATACCAGGTAAATAAAACTCAGGTTTTGGGTATTGATCCCAATGTCAACGATGGATTGGGTAAGAAATGGAAAAATCAGCTGTAGCAATGAACCAAACAGCATCCCCAATACCAGCTGAATCATGAATTTGCGATAAGGCTTCAAATATTTTAGCAAAAAACCTATGCTTTTCTTTTGTGAAACATCCTCGCCATTTGAGTTGTAAAAATCAGGGGTTGGTTCCAGCAACAAGCACAAACCTTTCAGTTCACCCTGACTTTGAGTGCTAGCCCATTGTTTGATGAACTCCTCTTTGGTAAATTTTAGCAAACCTGATCCCGGATCGGCAACATGAACAATGGTTTTGTTGCGCTTCTCCTCTACCTTATGCACCACTACAAAATGGTTTTGTCCCCAATGGCAAACTGCAGGTAGTGGAGCTTCTTTGGCCAACTGATCGTAAGAAATGCGAACTCCCATACTGCGCATTCCAATACTTTCGGCAGCATCGGCAATACCCAACATCGAAACACCTTCACGTGTTATGTGCGATTTATCGCGTAGTGATTGTAAGGTATAATTCTTACCGTAGTGCTTGGCAATCATGCGCAAACAGGTTGGGCCACAATCCATGGCATCCAACTGACGAAAGTGTGGAAATCGTTTTTTCAATGTAAGTAGGAGTTAGATTTAGTTCCAAGCCTAAAAATAAGGAAAAATGTTGGAAACCACTAAACAAAAAAATGTATGAACTCCCTGTTATAAACTAAACAATCCAAATTTCTCCTTGCATTGTTCCCAGCCAAAAGAATCCACTAGGTTCATTTTAGTAATAGATTTGTTGGTATTGTTAAACTCCATTCGTATAAATCCTAATTCATCATTAAATACACCAATCCATTTCGATTTAATTAATGCCTGATTTATCACACCAACAATCCTATAACAATCAATCGTTCGACCAAGTATATCAGAATATTCTTCAAATTTTACTTCTACAGTATAGTGCGGTTTCACTTTAACTCCTGCTGGTATATTTAATTCCTTGCTTGGCCAAACATAGCCAAAATCCGTTGTCCACTGCTTACCTACTTCTATAGGAAATCTTACTTCAGGAAAAGGAGTAAATTCATGTACAAAATAGATATCATGCCTGGGTGGATGCAACCAAATGGTGTCTCCATTATCAATAACTCCAGTATTATTATTAGGTAAGAATACATTCTTTCCTTCATCAACCCAACCAATTGAAAATTGCTTTTTTGGATCAAAAACCCAAGTTTTGCCATTACAGGCCAAATACATAATTTGCTTCTTCTTTATTCCTTCAGCCGAGGAATTTTCAACCTGGTATTTATAGATGATTTTTTTGCTATATACCTGGCTGTAAAGACAAAATTGAATAAGCAATAACAAGAGAATTATTAAGATGTATTTCATTGCATATTAAACATTAAATCACAATAATACTATAGCTCCCAAATTCAAAAACTACTATTTCTCATCAGCTGTTGGCAGGCTATTAAAACCATATGAATGTTTATCCTTTATTTCAGAATAATCATCCAGAAAAAAATTATCCAATTCGGAATGCGGAAATGAATTATAAACCTCTAATTCTATTTTCTTCGAAAGCATAACTTTATCAAGCAAACTAGCCCCTTTTGTTTTGGCAATGGAATCTTTTATTGCTTTAAAAGGATATTTAGCATACCATGTATTGGCTAAAATATCCTTATTATCATCGGATAATGGCATTAAACCAATGGCTAACCTGTTTGCGTTTTTCTCAGCAACATCTTCGGGTTTTAAACACATAAAAGGAGAAACTATTTCCTTATCGAAATCAATTTTAATGGCAGCCTTTCCAAAGGGGTTGCTATAATCGTTATACATTACAGCATCAGAATAGAACCGAGGATTGATATTTCCAGCTCTTAATTCCTTTAACAAAATTTCCTTCCAATTCAATGCATCAATCTCTTTATAGATATTGAATTTATTCTTAATCTCAGGAGTGTTGTCGGCATTGTTTTTCATCCCGAAATAATGACGGTAGAGAATAAAATACTTGGTATACATACTATCACTTTGATGGATAAAATCTGGAATGCCATCCTCTTTATAATACTCTTTTAAACGCTTTGATAATGCCAACATGGCGCTGTCATTCTTAAATTCTCCATAGCCATATTCGTTACTGGCAACTTTTTGATCTTCCAGATAAAGCTGTTGATACTTCTCTCTCAAATCGTGGTTTAAACAGCTCTCATATTTCAATCGTAATTTGGGATAAGATTTCTCAAATACTTTCCATTCAGAGCTATTTCTGAAAGATTTGAATGCCTGTTTTTCAAATCTAACTGAACTATACCCTAGACTTACTAGCTCCTGTGCCAACTTTCTTACCTCTTTAAACTTTTCACATTTTATGGCACATACACAGGCATTGTGAACATCTTTATAAAAATGCTTGGGATATTGCCTAAATACATTTTGATGGATTTCCAAAGCCTTATCATATTTTGATTGTGCAATCAATATCTTGGCTTGATTCAATTGAGTGTGATAATCAATGTAATTTAATTCTTGATTTTTTTGTGCATATCCGAATAAGACAATGGATAGAAATAGTAGGGTGTTTAATATTCGCTTTTTCATTTAAATTTAATTAGAGGAGCCGTAGCATGCTACGGCTCTACAAGGATATTGTATATTTTTGGCTATTCATCGCAAATATTAGGTAGTCCTGCGCAATATTTAAGCGCCCATAGCCTAAATCAGATGCTCCATAGCCTAAATGATGGCTTCCTGCGGGAGTTTTATTCGTCCATAGCCTACTTTTTGCAAATCATAGCCTAGTTCATGCTCTCCATAGCCTAAATTACCCATCCATAGCCTATATAGACCAATCTTCGCGAGGGTTTCAGAAGCTTATGCCTCCAATTCTTCCTCCTTTTCCTTTCTGCTATTTTCACGTAGCTCACGGAAATACTCACTACCATACAAATCAATTCTCTCTTCGTTTCTCCAGAAAACAAATCGACCTGCTGCCCGAACTGCATCCACAGCTTGTTTTAGGTAAGTATAAGCTCTATCTCTCATCTCTTTGGCATCAGCATCACTAGCAGTTCTTGCACCATGAACTTTTGCAAGCAGATCACCACATTCATTCGACATGGTTTCAGCCTGATCGAATAAAGTTAGATCGATAGAATTGGCCGTTAAAGGTTCCGGATTTTCTTTGCCAAGGTTGGCCAGGTTGGCCAAATCCATCACCAAGTCATCATGACCACTGCCATCCGCAATACGATCGATTCGATCTTTTAGATCCTTATCATTTCTGTATACATATCGACAATAGTGCAATAAAGTATCTCTTAAATCGTAAGCTTTAGGAGCCTTCTCCCTCCACAGATCTTCAGCATCCGATTTTGCTTTAAATACTTTTTCCCACATTATTTGTGCATGCTTACATGCATAGGCACGTGGTGCAAGATCATCGATAAGTGTAGCATCAAGATCGGTAGTAATCAATTGATCTTTGTCCTGCAGGGCATTCTCTTGCAATTTTAGAGCTTCACTTATGGCTGTTTGAATAGGAAGATTAGGTGATTTTATTGCATCCTTGTGAATTGCAACATACTTTTCCAATAGGGAATCGTAGCACTCTTTGTTTGTCATTTTTAAATGATTTTTGGGTTAATAAAATGGTTAGCTTTATTATAATATTCTTTTAAAAACGAGAATTAAGTTAATTTATTTTGCAAGCCCCACCAAAATGCAAGTGTTAAATATTGTTAATCTTAATTTCAGATATTGTTATTAATGAGCGCAACACCTAACTTTTGCAGGCTATTCAGAAGAATTTATTTTATGAAAGGTTATTTATTGGTATCCGCGACTATCCTTTGTCTGATTTTGGCACTGTTTGTATCATTCCGAATACCCGAAACCGATGGTTATATAGCATTCGCAATTGGCACGATAGTGTTTATTTTACTGGTTCGCGCAACAATAAAAAGCATGTGGGAGAAATACTAAATACACTCCTAAGAAGAGATAATACCGATTACCTAACCTGTACAATAGAAAATTTGACTGTTTGACCATTCGACCGTATAACTATTAGACTGTTAGACTGTTAAACCGTTCGATTGTATAACTCTTTGACTTTTCAAAACTTTCGGAAACAAGAAACCCGCTCAAATCATTGAACGGGCTCCTCACATCTATATCTTATTTTCTAAATCAAACCACCGGTTTTTCGAAGCGATTCGCTATTTAGTATCTTTATCTTTCTACCGTTTAGTTCTATCAGTTTATCGGATTTAAACTCCGACAACAATCGAATTACCGATTCGGTAGCTGTTCCAACCATATTGGCCAATTCCTCGCGCGTAAGCGATATTTTTAAGGTTCCCTCTTCACTTAGTCCGAAAGTATCCTCAAGATGGATCAGCACCTCTGCTAATCGCTCTCTTACCGTTTTTTGTGCGATATCAGTTATGTAATTGTTGGCTTCACCCAATTCAGCACAGGTAACTTTCATCAACTGCAAGGCAAAATTCGAATTTTCCTGGATCAGTTTCGTAAGTACATTAGCAGGAATAAAACATACCACAGCATCTTCGATAACCTTTGCAGAAGTACAAAAACGTTCATGGCTTAATACCGATCTAAATCCGATTAAATCGCCCTCTTTTGCAAAACGAATGATTTGTTCTTTTCCTTCCAATCCTGTTTTAAAAATCTTTAAAATTCCCGAATAAAGGAAAAAACACCCTTTGGCAAAATCACCCTCTTTATAGATTACACTTCCTCTTTTAAAGAAATGTACATCTTCATCCCAAAATAAAAGATTTTGATCATCGACACCCAGATCAGGAAACTTAACACTGAATTTCTCAGACAACTGATTGCAGTTTGGAAGATTATTATTTTGCTTCATTTCAACGCTTACTGAATAAACTTGTTATAAAATAGCTTTGCTAAACATCCTCCAAAGCGGCTTTTTTTCGGATGTTTTTAATTATTTCTTAATTCTAATTTCACCAATTTTAGAATCAGGTTTAAATATAGTAATTTAAGTTTTACTTCTCCAATAGCTCTTTACACACTTATATGATTTAATTGTTCGTAATAAATCAGCACCTTTTCAAAGCTTCACATTACAAGTTTCAAGCTATAAGATTTTTTAATAATTTTGATTGAGCACAATATTTCTTAGAATTACATACACATTAGTTATAAGTTGTGGCTTTTATAAACTTGAAAGAACCACTTGTAACTTGCAACTTCTTAAACAATGAAACACAAAGTAGAAATGAGCTGGCAAGGTAAACTTGCCTATAAAGCAGATATGGATGGACACGAAATTATAACCGATGCCAGCACACAAGTAGGTGGCGATGGCTCAGGTGTTAGTCCTAAAAAATTAATGCTAACAGCATTGGCTGGCTGCACCGGTATCGACATTGCTATGATTCTTAAAAAAATGCGCGTTGAAGTTCGCGATATCAAAGTTTCGGTTGAAGGCGAATTGACTGAAGAACAACCAAGTTATTATAAAAACATGCATATCATTTATGAATTCTTTGGCAAGGATATTCCTCATGCAAGATTGAACGAGCTGTAAAACTATCGGAAGAAGAATATTGCGGGGTAAGTGCTCTTTATAAAAAAGTAATTCCTGTTACTTCGGAGATTATTTATCACGAAGAATAAATTGGATATAGACGCATGGCCGTACGTCTCTTTATAAAAAAAATGCCTTCCGTAATGGAAGGCATCTATATTTTATATCCTTGTGATTTTCTTAGAATCCTGCTGCAGTAAATTGCTCAAGGAAACGGATATCGTTCTCGAAGAACAAGCGAAGATCTTTGATACCATATTTTAGCATGGTAATACGCTCAATCCCCATTCCCAATGCAAAACCTGAATATTTCTTGCTATCGATACCATTTAATTCCAATACATTTGGATCAACCATACCGCAGCCTAAAATCTCTAGCCAACCGGTTCCTTTACATACATTACATCCTTTTCCACCACAAAGCGAACAGGTAACATCTACCTCAGCCGATGGTTCAGTAAATGGAAAATATGATGGACGCAATCTGATTTCAGTTTTCTCACCGAAAAACTCTTTTGCAAAATAAGTAAGTGTTTGCTTCAAATCAGCAAAAGAAACTTTCTCATCTACATACAAAGCCTCAATTTGGTGGAAAATACAGTGTGCACGAGCCGAAATTGCTTCATTACGGAATACTCTACCAGGAGTTAAACAACGAATTGGCAATTCCATTTCCTGTAAATCATGAACCTGTACCGATGATGTGTGAGTTCTTAAAATCACATCCGGATTTTTCTCAATAAAGAAAGTATCCTGCATATCACGTGCCGGATGCTCTTCAGGGAAGTTCAATGCAGAGAAGTTGTGCCAATCATCTTCAATCTCCGGACCTTCAGAAATGGTAAATCCTAAACGAGCGAAAATTTCTGTAATCTCATTTCTTACCAACGAAAGTGGGTGACGAGAACCTAATTTTACAGGATCGCCAGACAATGTCAAATCCAAACCAGACTTGCCAAATTCAGCACCGGTAAAACTTTCCTTTAAAGCATTTACCTTATCCATAGCCACTGTTTTAAGCTCGTTTAAAGCTTGTCCAACAGCTTTTTTCTCCTCGTTTGGAACAGTTTTAAAATCGGCAAACAACGAAGCAATGCTACCTTTTTTACTAAGGTGTTTAATTCTGAACTGTTCTACCTCTTCCAGTGTTGTAGCTGAAAATCCATTCAACTCATCAAGCAGGTTTTTTATTTTGTCAAGCATGATATAACTTCTTTATTTATTGCAACAGTCGGCAAAGTTACAAAAACTTTTTTCTCATTGGCTAAAAGCAAATGGCTAAATACCAAAAGCATTTAATACTTTAGGATTTTTACTTTCATCTTTACATCAGTATAAGGTCGATCATTGGAATCTGTTTTTAGCTTTACAATTTTATCTAAAACACCTAATCCGCTAATAACCTCTCCAAAAACAGTATAATTATTGTCCAAATGTGGCACTCCTCCTATTGTAGTATATGCCTTTCTTTGCTCAGGAGTAAACTCTAATTTTTCAGCTGATGCATTGTAATCAAAATCAATTGATTCTTTTATTTGTTTTGCAATTTCACGAAACTCCGACACCTTTTGGGCCTTTTTTAAAGAATCCAAAATCTGTCTTTTCTTCGGAGTCAAATATCTCTTTACAATCCTTTTTCTTAATGGAACATTAACCTCTTTTTCCATGGCATCCAATTCTTCATTAGTAAATACCCTACCGTCTGCGATATAGAACTGCGATACATCCGATTCTTTAAAGATATTCACCTTATCGGGCTGACGCGGCGAAGCCAATGCTCCCTTTTTATGGAAAAACATTTTATTAAACTCCGATTGTATGGTTCTATTTGCATCCCCATATCCAATGGCTTTACCAGCTGGTGCATTTCTCGAATCTTGAGATCCTCCTTGGGCAACAAACCCTTTTATTACACGATAAAAAAGAGTGCCATCGAAATGATCATTCTCGACCAACTGCAAAAAATTCTGACGATGCTTAGGTGTTTCTTTGTAAAGCATAACTTTCATATTACCCAAATTGGTTTCAATCAAGATTATAGAATTGGTTCCCTGGGCAAAAACATTGTATGCAGAAAATTGAAATAAAAATAAAATCAGAAGTATGGTTAATTTTCTCATTGCTATTCCTTTTAAAAACCGAATTAATACCGATTATCATTTAAATAATTATATAGTTCGTAATACTTTTAAATGATGTTTAGATGTATATCGGCATTTCACCTTAATGATAAAAAAAAGTTTCAGTGGTGTAAGATAATTATCATTGAAATTCATAACAAAAAAAGCTCCGAAATAATTTCCGGAGCTCCCATATTCATATTATTCTTTTATTGAACAATCTTAATTTTCATTGATACATCCTTCAATGGGCGATCAAATTGATCCTTTTTCACTTTAGCAATACTATCAATAAACTCGATACCTTCAATTACTTCCCCGAAAACAGTATAATTACCATCCAGGTGAGGAATTCCTCCTACTGTAGTATATGCATCAATTTGAGACTGTGAAAACTTAATTTGCTGAGTAGTAAAAATGGAGTCAACTTGAATTTGGATTTTATCAACCAATTCAGATACCTTATCCATGTCCCCTTCTGATTGATATTTCATAATTTCAGTAGCCTTATCTTTTTGCACATTTTCAAAAATTCTATTTTTTACTCTATCATTCAATTTTATTAACAGAGTATCCAATCCTCCATGAGTATATACAACACCTTGAGCCAAATAAAACTGCGAACCAGATGATTTCTTCTGTGGATTAACCGCATCTCCTTCTCTTGCTGCTGCAATTACACCTCTTTTATGAAATAAAGCAGGATTGAACTCTGCATCAATTTGATATCCTGGACCGCCTTCACCTAACCTAACTCCAGGTTTAGCTGCTTTTGAATCAGGATCACCACCTTGTATCATAAATCCATCAATTACTCTGTGAAATAGAGTTCCATCAAAATAATTTGCATGAGCAAGTTTCACAAAATTATCACGATGTAATGGGGTTTCATCATAGAGTTTAATTTTGATATCTCCGTACTCTGTTTCTATTTCAACAATTCTATTTTTCTTCCCTAATTCCAATTTTTGTTGGCAAGATACCATTCCAAGTATTAAGGCCAGGTAAAGTAGTTTCTTCATTTTTAATGTATATAGGTTTGTTATTTAATCATTCAAATATCCATTGTCCTTAAAGTATTCCACAATCGATGATTTTAACAATTGATTTTCTTTGTCCTTTGAAAAGGGAGGAACCATTTTATTCTTTACAAATATAGGCCAATTGTCATCATCATATCCTTCGATAGAATAGTAATTCCATTTCATAAGCAGTGTACATATTGCTAAATCGATGTGGTCCCACTTATCCTCTTTTGAATAACTTTCCTGAAAGCCTAAACCTCGCTCTTGTATGCCAATTAAAAGTAAAGTTCCATTTAAATCGGCATCCACATTAAATTCTTCAGAAATTTTATATAACAAACTATTCCAATCTCTCTCTAAATTATTATCCATAGTATCAATTTTTTACGAGTGATAAAATTAAAGCTTTCCTCGAATATTAGGGTCATTCAGAAATATTTTTTTCATTTTTTTGAAAATTATACTTGCAGATAAAAATATTCCACCTTATATTTGCATCGCTTTTAAGGGCAAGGGCGATTAGCTCAGTTGGTTCAGAGCACTTGGTTTACACCCAAGGGGTCATAGGTTCGAATCCTATATCGCCCACAAAAAGCAAAATTTTCCAATAACAAGGGCGATT
>NZ_BAZX01000001.1 GCF_001310955.1 Marinifilum fragile JCM 15579 | reverse complement strand
AATCGGCCAAAGTGATGATAGATGCGTATTTCTCATCTAAGGCTTTCTTTTCTGCAGCTAATCTTGCAGCTTCTTCTGCCTGTCTTTGCTGTTCTACCAACAACTCATCAATCTTAGTTATCTGATTTTTGGGATATTGCTCCTCCGATTTCAATGCCACAGCTTCTGAATAGGAGGATTTCGAAGATGTATAATCTCCTGATTCAAATTGCGAATCGGCCAAAGTGATGATAGATGCGTATTTCTCATCTAAGGCTTTCTTTTCTGCAGCTAATCTTGCAGCTTCTTCTGCCTGTCTTTGCCGTTCAGCCAACAGCTCATCAATCTTTGCGATCTGTGACTTTGGATATGGCTCCTCTGCTTTCAATGACAAGGCATCAGAATAAGAGGTTTTCGCTGATGCATAATCTCCTGATTCGAACTGTGAATCTGCCAAAGTGATGATGGATGCATATTTATCGTCCAAGGCTTTCTGCTCTGCTGCCAAGCGTGCTGCTTCCTCTGCCTGTCTTTGTTGTTCAGCCAACAGCTCATCAACCTTTGCAATCTGTGACTTTGGATATGGCTCCTCTTCTTTTAATTCCAAAGCATCTGAATATGAAGTTTTCGCTGATGTATAATCTCCTGACTCGAACTGTGAATCTGCCAAAGTAATGATAGCTGCATATTTCTCATTCAAGGCTTTCTGCTCTGCTGCCAAACGTGCAGCTTCTTCTGCCTGTCGTTGCTGTTCTGCCAGCAGTTCATCAATCTTTGTAATCTGTAACTTTGGATATTCTTCCTCTGTTTTCAATGCCAAAGCATCCGAATAAGATGTTTTCGCCGAGGTATAATCTCCTGATTCGAATTGAGAATCTGCCAAAGAGATGATAGATGCATACTTTTCATCCAAGACTTTTTGCTCTGCAGCCAAGCGTGATGCTTCTTCAGCCTGTCGTTGCTGTTCTGCCAACAACTCATCGATCTTTGCTATTTGCGATTTTGGATATTGCTCTTCTGCCATAACTGCTATGGCTTCATTATAAGCCATTTTGGCTTCTTCATACTTCTTTCCTCTAAAGTTAATATCGCCTTTTTGAATAGCAGCCTTATATGCTTTTTCTTTAGCCAATCGCTGCGCTTCCAATTCCGCAGCTCGTCTTCTTGCTTCTGCCTCTGCTTTTTGTATTGCATCACGAATCTGAGAGTCGTAACCTCTGTCATAATCAAAATTATCCAATTCTTTGTCATACATGATCATACCCATAGGTTGATCAAATATGGATAAATCAAGACCTTCATATGCTGGAAACAATGAAACTGTAAATTTAAAAGGAGGAAATTGACTATCTCTGCTTAATACTTCTTCGGGTACAAATGTTGACACACTAACTTTCTTGGTCACGAAGCCTTCCTTCGAAAATTCAAATATATAATCATTCCCAAAATCTAAATCACATGTAAATTTTCCATTATTATCAACAAGTTTTGATTCCAATTTAACTGCATTTTCATAGATCGTTATAAAAGTATTATCAATACTTCCATTTTCTATTTTCACCTTTCCGGTTACAGAATATTTCTCTTGTGCAGAAATAGAAAAATGAGAGAAAACCAGAAAAATGACAGCACTCAACTTAATTATGAACTGCAGGTTATATCGAGAAAAATTCATATTCATGGATCATTTAAGGATACGTAAAAGCAAACTATTGCTTTCAACGTTTTATTCATATACTTATTATTCCTGATTTAAAAGTAGTTCCCATTTATTCCCTAGAATCTATTCCTAAATCGCAATAATCGTAAAGTTATAATTTTGAAACGGAATTGGAATATAATAAACAAAATAAAGCTGTTTGCCTAAACAAACAGCTTTATAATTAAAGTGAATTTGTGAAGAGTATTATACTAACAATGCCGCTAAAGTATAGCTAGAAGCATATTTCTTTAATAAATGTGTCTCCTCAGAGATACAAATTTGTTCTTTGGTCTTTTCATTAATGCCATTGTAAAAACGTGCCATTTTTCGGTAAAGACTTGCTGTGCATGAATGATAATTTGCAAATTCGCTTAGCTCAATTGCTTTATTAAAAAATTCCTCAACTTTTTGAATCTTGTTCTTTTCCTGATAACAAGTACTCAAAAATGAATTGTAATATATTTGGAGGTAGTAATTTTGCGATGAATTAACTTCACTTTTACTATTTAATAAATAGTCAATTTGTTCTTTGTTTATAGTCATTCCCAAAGAATACTGCGCAAAAATCTTGTAGCATTGTAACAACCTGTAATTGGAAGACCAAGTCTTATCACCTTCACTTTTGTACAAATGTTCCGCATCATCTACCAATTGTAAAACCTTATGGTATGACTCCATATAAGTTAATGCCATACAAAGAATTAATTCAAACTCTCCGTCAATTGCACTATTTACTTCCGCATATTTTAAATATGCCATTTCTCTGTAATAGAACAATCTGAGAAGTTCAATATCATCAGTATCATTACCTATAAAATGATTATACATTAAAACTGCGGCCAATCGTATAGCTATCGTAAAACCAGAACAGCTTGTATCTGCTTCTTCCTGCGCCAACTCATTGTAATAAGTGGTTGCCTTGTCTGATTCATAACTAAATATTGCAGACATGAGCAGTAAACTTAAAGATCTAATTCTTAGATTTTTTGTAGCACCATTTTTTGCAAATATTTCCAAAACTTCCTTCGATTGATCCTTAATATTTAACGTATCAGAAAATGCTTTCGAAAATATTTTCTCTGACTTCTTATTTTCAGCCAGATGTTGAATCAATTCAAACTTGTATTTTTCTGTATAAATTGAAGAGTTAAAGATAGTTTCCAATACACATGGAGCAGAGATGGTATCATCACTTAACTCAAACAAGTTCTTCAATTCCATATGTTTGCCACTCAAAAATGCTGACTCCAGCAAATAAGAAACCAACCTGTTTTTCAACTCATAGCCCTGATAATTCTGGTCAACATTTTTAATCAACTCAAAATTAAGTTCTCCATTCTTCTCAATAAGACTTATTCCAATCAATGTTTCAAAAAGTACCTCATTGGTAATCTTTACATACTTGCAATAATTGTTCTTTTTATTGGTAGAGATATATTCTGTGATGATTCCAAAAGATAATAGTTCCTGATAAGCAGCATAGTAATCTCCTGCTGTTTTTAAATGAATTGGATATCTTTCTCTAAGTTCCAGTTTTTTTGCTGAAGTTCCTTCCTTACCATGATTTATTAAATCCAAAATAGAATACAGAATATCAATTTTTTCTTCAGAATAACGTGAGTAGTAAACTTTATTCTTAACATACTCACGCATCAATTCATATCCCTTATTTAGTTTATGAATGTTATTGGGTGAAAATAGTTTGATAAACAATTCAAGAAAAAATGGATTAGAAATCACCTTTTTTTGCAAGTATGTTAAATCATCAACGCTAACATTCGGTGCATATTGAAGATTTAATGTTTTTTCGAACACTCTTTGAATCTCTTTATGACTTAAAGGTGGTATGTTTGCCTCATTTATTTTTTCCGATTCATCATTTAAATCATACCAGCAATCCTTTAAAGCATTTGATTGAAAAACAAATGGCATTGCAAATTTTTGCCATGTTGTATTTCTTGATGTCAAAATCAATTTAACTTTACCTGAATCCTTGAAATTTAAAATAAACTGCTTCAGCTGCAAGAACACCCTCTCCAACTTAAAATTGTCATATGTGATTTCATCTAAAGCATCAATCACAAAAATAATTCTACTCTCACAAGCATTCGGATGTTCAAGGAAATATTTTAGAGAATCCTTCTGGGTAAACTTAAGCTGATCCTGCAACCAATCTTCCAATTTAAAATCTGCATTCAAAAAACTGATCATCATGGATGCATTCAAAAACAGAACTACATCATCGTTTTTCTTATTAAGCCATTTTCTTTCAAACCACTTGGCAATCATTGTTGATTTTCCAAATCCGCCTGGAGCAATAAATGCCAAGGCACTATTGGCTGATTTCAAAAACTTTTCTATTCTCTGCTCTGCTTCTTTTCTCGGAGTTACGGCTTTAAACGGAATTCCCGATTGACCTGAAATGTACTTATATGTTTCTGTACTAAATGAAATTGCTTTATTGTAAAAATCGGACCAATCTTCTTTTGGCTCAATTTCTTCTTTAGGCTGATATTCCCAATAGTTACAAAAATGCTCCCAGTTTTGATATCCTAAATAACTAGATAAAATATTTAGTGTATACTTGGCAGGTGTCGTAGTGCTTTTTAAAAAACCGAATAATCTTCTAATCGTAGTAGTACTGATTCTACTTCCTGTTTCTTCGCAAATTGTATCTGCTAAAAATTTGCAATCTTTGGTATAAACCAAATCTTCACCAAATTTTTTAAGAATTTCAGATTTTAGCTGTTCAATCATAGTTGTGGTTCTTCAATTTCACAGTGAAAATACAGAAGAAAAACAGCCTTTTCAATGAATAATTTGCCACTACGTAATACTAATTTCTGAATACGTAGTTTGAGTTTGTGAATGCGGAATTCTATTTTTTAGAATCGGGTAAGAAATCAGCTATATTCTTTAATCTTTTTAGAAACTCAGCTTTTCTGCCTTCCGATATTTCAATTTCCTCCTTGTTTTCAAGCACCACTTTTCCTCCTCTTCCTTTTACGTAATTGTCCACAAAATTTAAGTTGATCAAATGCTTGTTGTGTACTCTACAAAATATATCTGAAGGAAGTAATTCTTCGAAATTCGATAAGGCTTTTGAAACCATAATGGATTCCTCATCTAAAAAATAAAAATGAGTATAACTACCATCAGCTCTGCAATAAACAATTTTTTCGATCTCGACTACTTTTAAGCCATTTGAAGTTGGCAATACAATCTTTTTATTTTGATTGTTCAAACTATCAAACAACACTTGAATCTTTTCATTCAAATCCAAATCTTTATGATTTTCCTTATAGCGTCCAACCGCAGCTTGTAACTCTAGGTAATTAATTGGTTTTAACAGATAGTGTAAAGCTGAAAATTGAAAAGCTTTTATCGCATAATCATTAAAAGCGGTTGTGAATACTACTGCGAAATCTCGATTTTTGACTTTTTGCAATACTTCAAATCCATCGCCATCAGGCATCGAGATATCTAAAAAAACCAAATTCGGCTTCAATTCATTTATTGATTCAACTCCTGATTTTACATTATGCGCAAACCCAACAATTTCAATCCCAGTACAATATTTCTCAAGCAATTTATGAAGAGTTGCCTGACTCTTCATCTCATCATCAATAATTAAGGTTCGAATCATAAGTGTATTTGTTTTGGTCAGAATCGAATTTTAAATATACAAAAAAGCGCCCTAAACGAGCGCTTTTCCATTAACATTCTTATTTTTTTTATTCATTAATTCCTATTTGATCAAAAACAAAAGCATATTCTAAAGCTACCTCTTTTAATCTTTCAAATCGACCTGATGCACCTCCATGACCAAAGTCCATATTGGTTTTTAACAACAATGGATTCTCATCAGTTTTCATATCGCGAAGTTTAGCCACCCATTTAGCTGGTTCCCAATACTGTACTTGCGAATCATGCAAGCCGGTTGTTACCAGTAAAGCCGGATAGTTTTGCTTTTTTACATTATCGTAAGGCGAATAGGATAGTATGTAATCGTAATATTCTTTGTTCTTGGGATTTCCCCACTCATCGAACTCTCCTGTTGTTAAAGGAATAGATTCATCTAACATGGTAGTTACCACATCAACAAATGGAACCGCAGCAATTACTCCTCTATACAATTCTGGTTTCATATTCACAATTGCACCCATTAGCAAACCTCCAGCGCTTCCTCCCCAGGCAAATACTTTGTCTTTTGCTGCATATCCTTCTGCAACCATATGTTCGGCACAGGAATTAAAATCGGTAAATGTATTTTTCTTTTTCAATAGCTTACCATCTTCATACCAGTATCGTCCCATTTCCTGACCTCCTCGAACATGAGCCGTTGCAACCACAAAACCTCTATCCAATAGACTTAAGCGAACCGAACTGAAGTAAACATCCGAACTAGATCCATATGAACCATAAGCAGATAACCAAAGAGGATTCTTCCCTTTTTGAAATTTATCTTTTCGATATACTAAAGAAATTGGCACCTTTGTTCCGTCTTCTGCGGTTGCCCACAAGCGTTTGGCTTCGTAGTTATCTTTATTAAAACCACCAAGAACCTCTTGTTGCTTCATGATTGTTTTCTCTTTTGTTCCCATATTATAATCTATGGTAGAACTAGGCGTAGTTAGCGAGGTATATCCATAACGCAATACATCTGATTCAAATTCCGGATTAGCAGAAATCCAAGCGTCGTAAGTTTCCTCACCAAAATCGAGATAATGCTCCTCACCGTTTTCCCAATTTCGAATTCGAATTTGATTTAAACCATTTTTACGTTCGCCAACCACAAGGTAGTTTTGGAAAATTTCAAAGTTACTTAGGAAAACATCATCTCTGTTTGGAATCATTTCAATCCAATTCTCCTTTGTTGTTTTGTTAACAGGAGTTTTCATCATACGGAAATTCTTCGCCTGGTAATTCGTTCTGATATAAAAATGATCCTTATAATGAGCAATTCCATATTCCAAATCTCTTTCGCGAGGCTGAATTACCTTAAATTCACTGTTTGGTTTGCTTGCATCAATATATCTGTATTCTGAAGAAACGGTACTACTTACCCCAATCATGATATATTTTCTTGATTTGGTTTTGTAGCAAAAAGTATAGAAAGTATTATCCTTCTCTTCATAAACCAATTCATCATTCTTTGCTGAAGTTCCCAAAACATGCTTGTAAACTTTATATGGCAAGAGGGTTTCAGGATGTTTAACCGTATAAAAAACAGTTTTGTTATCGCTAGCCCAGGTTATTCCACCTGTTGTATTTGCAATTTCATCGGTATAAACTTTATCATCAACCAAGCTCTTAAACTTTATTGTGTATTTTCTTCGGCTTAAAGTATCCTCCGAGTAGGCTAAAATTTTATTATCCTCGCTTACCGAATAACTACCAATGCTGTAATAACTAAACCCTTTAGCCATTTCCGGAACATTTAACATGATTTGCTCCTCAGCATCCAATTCTCCTTCTTTTCTGCAATACAAAGGATATTCTGCATCACCTTCGGTTCTGCTATAGTAATAATATCCATTTGATTTTGCGGGAACTGATTCATCAGTCTTTTTAATGCGAGCAACCATTTCATCGAAAAGTTTCGTTTGAAACTCTTCCGTATGTTTCATTACCGCATCGCAGTAATCATTTTCAGCAGTCAAATAATTAATAACTGTAGAATCTTCACGTTGATTTAACCAGTAGTAGTTGTCGATTCTGGTGTGATCGTGAATTTTTAGTTCTTTGGGAATTTTTTGAGCAACCGGAGGATCGGGCAAGTTAACTTTCTGATTGCATGCCGCCATAAACATAGCCATTATAGCAATGCTTAAAATTGATCTTGTTTTCATGTTTAGTTAAAATTTAAAGGTACAGGTTAATTAGATTGAAACCTAAATTTAACAAAAACATTTCAATGATCAATAATTATTTTCTAATAACACAAGATTATGAAGAAGTTACTTTGAGATATGATATGGCCAATCGTATTTTGTAATACTCTATTTCCTCGCCCATATACATGTATAATTCTTTGATATTCTCGGTATAGTTTAGGGAACGAAATGCATTTTCAATCTGTTCCAATTCTCGTGAACTGAAGAATTCATACAAATCGATATCAGCTCCCTTTTCATACAAAGAGGCCAAATGAGAATATATTGTAACCGGATTTACTTTTCGGATACTAGCAATTTCATCTACCGAGAAACCTTGCTTGTAATATTCGTAAGTTTTGTAGAATGACTCTCCGCTTTTTTTGGCTTCGCGATTCTTGCTTTGCTGAAAGTTTAGGATTTCATTGATAAACAACTCTCCATAAAGCTGATATTTGCGAACACCAACTCCTGAAATCATTTTCATCTCGAATTCACTGGTTGGCTTATCCTGTGTCATTTCATGCAATGTAGCATCCGAGAAAACCAAATATGGCGGAATATTCTCCTCCCTGGAAATTTGCAATCGAAGTTTACGAAGAGCTTCAAATAAACCTTCACGATCAAGTTGCTTACTT
The DNA here is from genome assembly GCF_001310955.1 of Marinifilum fragile JCM 15579. Lineage (GTDB taxonomy): Bacteria > Bacteroidota > Bacteroidia > Bacteroidales > Marinifilaceae > Marinifilum > Marinifilum fragile. Next base: position 426,418 of record NZ_BAZX01000001.1, on the reverse strand, counting down.
GTCTTTTTCTCAATTGGTTTAATCACAGGCTCTGATTTCATTGAAGCCAAATGTACAAGCTTCACCAATCGTTCGCCAAAAAGAGCTTCTTTGGCTTGCTCGGTTAATCGCAATGCATTGCCATGATCGTAAGCAACAGTTATATATCCAAGATTTAATAGCTGAAGCAGATATTGCTGCCAATCCTGATGCGCAATGTCTTTTCCTGCTCCATAGGTTTTGATTTGGTTGTATCCTTTGCTAATGATATCCTGACGTGAAGAACCACGTAAAACATCAATTAAAGTTCCTGCTGCAACTTGCTCTTTTAAACGAACTATTGCAGAAAAAGCCTTTTGCGCAATTATGGTTCCATCAAACAACTGAGGTGGATTTTTACAAACATCACAGTTGCCACAGTCCTCTTCCAAGTGCTCACCAAAATAACTCAACAAAATTTTTCGTCGGCATATTTGAGCATCACAAAACTGCTGTATACGCTCCAATTTGGCATGCGAAACCTCTTTAAGCTTCGATTCATCTATAAATTTACGGTGCACAATTACATCCGAAAAGCTATAAAATAAAAGTGTATCTGCTTTTAATCCATCACGTCCGGCGCGACCAATTTCCTGGTAGTAGGACTCTATATTTCGAGGCAAGTTATAATGAATTACCCAACGCACATTTGATTTATCGATTCCCATACCAAATGCTATTGTCGCACAAATAATAGGTACTTCATCATTAATAAAATCCTCCTGTCGTTTGGCACGCTCTTCGGCTGATAAACCTGCGTGATAATAAGAAGCATTTACTCCTGCATTTCGTAATTTTTCAGACAAACCTTCCGTTGCTTTTCTGCTTAGGCAATAAATTATACCTGCTTGATGTGGCCTCTGACGAAGAAATCCCAATATGGATTTGAACTTATCACGCCCGGGAGCAACGGTTAAACTTAGATTTGGTCTATCGAAAGAAGAGATGAATTTTTCAGGATCTGATAGATTCAATTGTGAGACAATATCCTTCTGTGTAAGATTATCGGCTGTAGCGTTAATGCAACAATAGGTACATGAGGAAACTGCTTCTTCAGATAGGCCATTTTTGTATACTCGGGACGAAAATCATGTCCCCAAACCGAAATACAGTGAGCCTCATCAACAGCAAACAAATTTACTTTAAGCTGTAGCATCAGATAATAGAAATCCTGGCTTACCAGTTTTTCTGGAGACACATAAAGCAATTTTATTTTACCAGCAATAAGGTTTTCAATTATTTCACCCTGTTCACCAGTGGTTTGAGAACTATTCAAATAATCAGCTGCAACTCCATTGGCTCTTAAGCTTCAACCTGATCTTTCATTAGAGCGATCAGAGGAGATACAACAATGGTAACTCCCTCCATGATAATAGCAGGAATCTGATAGCAAATGGATTTTCCACCTCCTGTTGGCATAATCACCAAAGCATCGTTCCCTTGCAAAACAGAATTGATTACCTTCTCTTGCAATGGACGAAATTTATCATATCCGAAATATTTTTTTAATGCGTTTGATGCTGCTGACATGCCGAAATTTTAATTGGGATGACAAAGCTAGCACAAATCAACTGAAGAATAAAGAAGAATTTATCAACAAGCCATAATTGAACTGTGATATCAACTTAAAATATGACTAAAATCAGCATGATTTTGCAACATATTAAAGCTTCTAAAAAACTGATAAAGATCATATAAAAAAACTGCCTTAATAATATACATTTGCAGCGAATAACAAACTCAAACATACAACCTAAACTATGAACGCAATTAAATCTATCAAGGAGACAGATTTTTTAAAGAAACGAAGGTATGAAGCCGTAATGTTTCTTCTGACATTTTTCGGAATTTTTGGATACATTGGCCATACAATGGGTGTTTCCAACATGCTGAATACCATCATGCAAACTGCATGGGATTTGCTGATGAATACTGTATTCTACATTATGGGAATTACCGTACTTTCAGGCGCTTTGGGAAAACTATTAATCGAATTTGGTGTAGTAAGATTATTGGAGAAAATACTTGCTCCATTGATGAAACCTTTATTCAATTTACCTGGAGTTGGAGCTCTGGCCGGAGTTCTAACATTTCTATCTGACAACCCAGCTATCATTAGCTTGGCAAACGATAAAAACTTCAGTAAGTATTTTAAAAACTACCAATTGGTATCATTAACCAACTTTGGTACTGCTTTCGGTATGGGTTTGATCGTGATTACCTTCATGTCTACCCTTAAAGTTCCTGGAACTGATGAAAGCATGTTTATTCCAGCATTAATTGGTTTAGTTGGAGCTCTGTTTGGAGCTGTAGTATCAACCAGATTAATGCAAAGATTAATCAAAGGAAAAATTCCTGTTCGTACCGATAATGATTTTGAAGGGGCAACCGAGAAAATCAGCTTTAAATCGGAAGGTAGTGTTTTCTTAAGATTCCTTAATTCAATTTTGGATGGCGGTAAATCTGGGGTTGATCTTGGTTTGGCAATTATTCCTGGTGTTCTTATCATTTCAACAATGGTAATGATGCTAACTTTTGGTCCAAAAGATCCTACAATGGGATACCAAGGATTAGCATACGAAGGTGTACCATTGCTACCTAAACTAGCTGGACATGTTTGGTGGTTATTCGAAGGATTGTTTGGATTCAAATTTCCTGAATTGATTGCTTTCCCAGTTACATCATTAGGTGCCGTTGGAGCTGCTTTATCGCTAGTAAAAGCATTCTTGGCCAAAGGAATTATCGATGGAAATGTTGTAGCCGTTTTTACCGCAATGGGAATGTGCTGGAGTGGATATTTAAGTACACACACAGCAATGTTGGATACATTAAATTATCGAGAACTAACTTCTAAAGCCTTACTTTCTCATACCATAGGAGGTATTTTAGCGGGTACATTTGCCCACTACCTATATGTTCTGGTAAGTATGGTGATTTATTAAAATATTATCACACCCAAATGATTATGCCATCTCTGTAGAGATGGCATTTTTTTATACATTAATAGCTATTATTAAGGATTAAGCAAGAATTAACTCTTTCATTAACTCCTTAACTGTAGTTTTGAGCATCAATCATTAAATACATATCAAATGACAATTCTAAAAAAGTTATTCTACATTTTAATTTTAATTGGTGTTGCCTCATGTAATTCTTGCGACAAATCGGATAGTAATACTGATGTAAAAAACCAGGAAGTACCCACTGCACCTGCAGGAAAATATTCAGCAATTTTTGGAGGAGGACCATTTTACACCGGAGGAATGGAAGTAATCAATGATTTAAAATCATCAGGTTTCTCAACTGTAATTTTATGGACCATTCATATCCACGAAGATGGAAGTATGAATTACAACGATACCCCAATTATCAATGCGGAAGGTGAATTTATTGGTGATCCTGAATGGAAATCGAGATTGGAACAGTTGACAACAGCTCCAACTTCGGTTGATAGAATTGAATTGGGAATTGGAGCCTGGGGAGCCAAATCGTGGCAAGTGATTAAAGACTTAATTGCCAAAGAAGGTACAGGACCAGAAACAAAACTATATAAGGCATTACAAAAGTTACAAGATATAACTGGTGCTACAGCGATTAACTACGATGATGAAGTTACTTTTGATGTTGCTTCAACCGTTGATTTTACATTAATGTTGGCTGATATGGGATTAAAAGTTGGTTTGTGTCCTTACAACGAAACTGAATATTGGAAATCGGTTTACGAACAAGTTGAAGCCAAAAAGCCAGGAACCATCGACCGTGTTTATCTTCAATGCTATGCTGGAGGAGCAAGAAATAAACCTTCAGAATGGAATCAATACTTTGGAAAGCTAAAAGTATCGTATGGACTTTGGAGCAGAAATGGTGAAAACTGCCAAGATGGAGATAATCCTGCTGCTATTCAAGAGAAAATAACGAATGAGAAAGCCAATATTGATGGAGGATTTATTTGGTTGTATGATGACATTCAAAAATGTGCAGCTTATGGAAAATCAAGCTCCTATGCAAAAGCCATTAATGATGGATTAAAATAGTATCGAAAAACTTATATAAAAGTAAATGCCATCTCCATGGAGATGGCATTATTTATTCTTTATCATTTGTTTTTTCACAAATCTGAGTTTCTGAAAGAATCTTTTGTTGAAAACAGCACTTCGCTGAATTTCTGAAAGGAAATTTTCTTGTTTTTTGGGAAATCTGAGTTTCTGAGACTTTTTACAATGTATTTTTCAAAAATCTGAGTTTCTCAACGCAAATTTCATTGTAAAATTGAATTCTCTGGATTTCTCAAAGCATTTTTCCTTGAAAATTCAAAAATCTGAGTTTCTTACTCCCATTTTCGAGAAGATTTTGTTTTCTCTGGATTTCTTACTACAATTTTACTTGTAAATTTCATTCTCCAAATTTCTGAGTAAAAATTACAAGGACTATTCAACAAATCGGAGTTTCTCACTCCCATTTTCAAGGAAGTAATCATTCCGCTAGATTTCACACTGCTATTTGCATGCAATTTTTCCTACTCCAAATAATCTTTACAGTGATTACTCCATAGTAACCACCGTAATTCCCGATCCTCCCATTTGAATTCTCTCGTCTTTAAAATGACGAACCAAATCGACGGTTTGCAGATAATCTCGAATCAATTGACGCAGAATTCCATGGCCTGTTCCGTGAAGGATTCTAAATTCTTTCACATCCAGCATAATTGCTTCATCTACATGATCCATTACAATTTGCAATGCCTCATCGCCACGCATTCCTCTCACATCAATATCCTGGCGGAAATTTAATTTTCTTTTCGAGATGCGTTCCTGAACCAAAGCCGAAGTTTGATTGTACGTTTTCTCCTGTTTTTTCAACTGCGATTTAGAAACCTTTGACAAGCGTTTGGCCTTTACCGAAGTTAAAATACTTCCAAAAGCAACCACAGCGGTTTTCTCATTAATCTCAATTACTTCGCCAATGGTATTTTGGTTATCTAACCTCACCATATCACCTTTCTCAATCACATCAGGATTGAATTGCATTTTAGCTTTGGCAATTGGTTTCGAAGTTGAAACTTTATCTGTCGATTCTGTTACTTCTCCTGTTTGGCCTTTTCGCTTTTCGCGATTTTTCAGTTTCTGAATTTTGCGATTGATACGCTCCTCCTCTTCCAGCTCGGCTTGAGTAAGCTGCACCTTAGTTTCTTCGAACTGTTTTCTTGCCTTCTTGGTTCTTTCCTTTTCGGCCTTACTTTCTTTAATTTCGCGAATGGTCTTTTCAATGGTCTTATTCGCACTTTGCAGTATATCCTTAGCTTCTTGCTGAGCCTTTTCGATAATTTCCTTACGAAGCTTACTTGCATCCTTCAGCTCCTTATCGTACTGTTCAACCAGTTGATTCAACTTTTTCTCGTTGCGACGGATCTTATCACGCTTGCTTTCCCAGTAACGCTTGTCGCGAACAATATCACGCAAGTGCTTGTCGAAATTGATATGATCTTCACCAACTTTCTCGGTTGCAGCTTTTAGAATTTCCTCTGGCAAACCAATTTTTCTTGCAATCTCGAAGGCAAAAGAAGAACCTGGTTTTCCCACCTGCAATTGGAACAATGGGCGCATCTGATGTGAATCGTACAACATGGCACCATTTTCAATTCCTTCTGCTTCCGATGCAAAGTGTTTCAATCCTGAATAGTGAGTTGTGATTACCCCACAAACTTTTTTCCTGTTCAGTTTATCTAATATCGATTCAGCAATGGCTCCACCCAGTGCAGGCTCGGTTCCCGTACCAAACTCATCAATCAACACCAAAGTATCCGTATCTGAATGACGCAGGAAGTGTTTCATGTTCATCAGATGAGAACTGTAGGTACTCAAGTCATTCTCTATGGATTGCTCATCACCTATATCAATGAAAATTTTATCGAAAATACCAATTTGTGACTCCTCTTCCATCGGCACCAAAAATCCACACTGAAACATATATTGTAACAATCCAACAGTTTGCAAACAAACTGATTTACCACCGGCATTTGGTCCTGATATCAGAATTATTCTCTGCTCGGCAGATATCTGAAGGCTCAAAGGAACAACTTTTCGCCCTTCGTTTTGTAAGGTCAAAAACAACAATGGATGCATGGCCTTTTCCCACAATAAAGTTGGTGTATTAACCATTTTTGGCAGTAAGGCTTTTACCTGAATGGCAAACATGGCCTTAGCTCGAATAAAATCGATTTTAGCCATAAATTCATAGGCCAAAAACAAATCATCGATATATGGGCGAAGTTGGGCTGTAAATTCCTGTAATATTTTAATGATTTCGCGTCGTTCGGCGTACTCCAACTCTCTAATTTCATTGTTGGTTTCAACAATTTCCGAGGGTTCTATATAAGAAGTTTTACCTGTTGCCGATTCGTCATGAACAATCCCTTTAATCTTTCTTTTATAAGCCGAAGGTATAGGAATTACAATACGTCCATCGCGAACAGAAAGTGCTACATCCTGATCCACCCAACCTTCTTTCTGAGCGGCACGAAGCATAGACTGCATTCGTTTTGAAATGCTAGATTGCTTTTGAATTAAAGAGCTTCTGATATGCTGTAATTCAGGAGATGCATTATCTTTTATTCTCCCATTTTTCGTGATAATTCCATCAATTCTATTAAAAATGTAAGGGTACATTTTCACGTTCCCTGTCAATTTCATCAGGTATGGATATTCACCTTCATCCTTTTTTTGAAAAAATCGCAAGATTGAAGAAATGGATTCTAAAGATCGCTTCAAATTGTAAAGTTCTTCCAATTCAAGATAAGTTCCATCAATTCTAACTTTCTCTAAACTTCCACGAACATCAATAAAGTAGCCCAAAGGGAAGTTCTCCTCCTCTAAGCAAATGGTTTTAAATTCGTTGGTTTCGTTCACCATTCGATTCACATTCTTAAATGAATTTGAAAAGCTAATCTCGTCAACCAAATCCCTTCCCAAGGAACTTAAACATTGTTTCTTAACCAGTTCTCTTACCTTGTCGAACCTAAGTTTTATCTCAAAATTTTCCGGATATATCACGCGTTATCTTTCTGTCTTAGTTTATTCCTTGCAAAATTAACAAAAGTGGCGGATAGGCAAAAAGAAAGGGAGAAGTTACGATTATGATTCCCCCCTTTTTCATTAATTCAAGTATTTGATCCTATTTCTTTTCTTCACAATTTTTTTCCCAACATTCTTTGGCATAATCCGAACCTAAATCCATCCCAAATTTCCAATCGGTACAGGCATCCTCTATTCTTCCCATTTGAAACCAACAAATGCCTCTGTTTACATATGCTGCAGTGTACTCTGGTTTCAATTTTATTGCATAAGAATAATCTATGGCAGCAGAAGACAGTCTTTTTTTCTGGAGACTAATGCTAGCCCTGTTGAAATAGTAATGGGGAACCAAATACAATTCCTCCCCATTCTTTTTACTATAGCTGATTGCCTTGCTATACTCTAAAAACGCCTTATTCAATTCACCTTTCATCCGGTAAATTTCACCTATGTAATAACAAATCTCATCATCTTCCTGAAACAATGAATAGGCTTTGTTAAGCAAACACAAAGAAGAATCTCTATATTCCTCGCACTTGGAGGCTATGGTATACAAGTACAAATACGGCTTTCTAAGCGTAGAATCTAATTGGATGGTTTGTTTTATCAATGGAAAAGCTTCTCTATACTCCTGATTCTGAATTTTCTCAATGGCTTTATTTCCAATATTAATCGCTAAATTTCTTTCTGCTCCGGTAACATCTCTTTTCTGAGCAAAAGTCACGGTTGTAATAAATACAATACAAATAGTTGTTAAAACTAATCTCATGAAAAAATTATAAATATTCTTGCTTACTCTTAAGATTTTCAGCTTTCTCTCCTTTAGAATTATGTGCAATAAATATATTTATTATTTATGATATTAAAAATCTTTACAGTGTATTTATTATAAATCCTATTAAATGATAATAAAAAAGCTCACACAAGATTGTGTGAGCTTTTATGAGTATATCTCTATCAATTACTTTTCAGCAATTTCTTTTTTGCGGTTTTTAACATGTTTTTCAAGCCATTGATCTTGCTCCCAAAGCATGTGCATTATATTCTCTTTAGATCGATAAGAGTGACTCTCTTTTGGTAACATCACCAAACGAACTGTTGCTCCTAATCCTTTTAAGGCATTAAAATAACGCTCACTTTGCATTGGATAAGTTCCCGAGTTGTTATCTGCTTCACCATGAATCAGCAACAATGCGTTGTTCATTTTTTCGGCATGCATAAATGGAGACATGGTATAATACACATTTGGAGCCTCCCAGTAGTTTCTTTCTTCGCTTTGGAAACCAAAAGGCGTAAGCGTTCTGTTGTAAGCACCACTACGAGCAATTCCTGCTGCAAACAAATCGGAATGCGTTAGCAAATTAGCAACCATAAATGCACCATAACTATGCCCCCCACAAGCTACTCTGTTTCTATCGATATACCCCATTCCATCAACAGCATCGATAGCAGCCTTTGCATTGGCAACTAACTGAGTGCGGAATGAATCATTTGGCTCTTCATCACCTTCGCCAACAATTGGAAAAGCTGCATCATCCAAAACAGCATATCCTCTGGTCAACCAGAAAAGTGGCGATGCCCAATATAAATAAGTAAATTCATTTGAATTTGCAGTGGTTTGTCCTGCACTTGCTTTATCCTTGTACTCGGTTGGGTATGCCCACAAAATCATTGGAACTTTTTCTTTCTTCTCCATATCATATCCTACTGGCAGATATAAAGTACCAAAAAGCTCAACTCCATCTTCTCTTTTGTATTTGATAACTTCTTTATGAACCCCTTCAATGCTCTTAAATGGATTCTCAAATGATGTAAGCTGCGTTAGTTTCTTTCCTTTTAGTTTTCTGAAAAAGTAATTAGGATACTCAGAGCTAGATTCGATTCTAACCAAAAGTTCTTTTTTCTTGACATCAAAGTTTCTTAAATCTTCAACTTTATCAGTGTATTTCGACTGATATAATCTTTGTGTTTTTTGAGTCTTTAAGTTGAACTTATCCAAAAATGGGAATTGTCCTTCTTTAGAATACCCAGCCCCCAAACGGAATACATTATCCCCTTCCATGGCCAATGTATATTTTCCAAATTGGTTTCGGGCAGTTACAAATTCTCCTGGATCACTATATTTATCCTGGTAATTTCTATCGCTAATTTTTGTTGGAGCTACAGTAGCATTAGAAGGATTAAATGTATAAGTTTTTGTATTTCTGGTATTCCACCAGTAATCATGTGCTATTGCAATGTTCTCATTCCCCCAATCAATTCCTGCAAAACGATTTATGGTTTTCAAAATACTTTTTCCATTGCCTTTGAATGGAGCTTCTAACTGAAAAACTTCATCACGATAATCCACTTCATTTGCAGGATCACCTTCATCTAATGCTTCTACATAAATTAAGGATGCAGGCATATCTGAACGCCAGCTCACATTTCTTCTTCCCTTGCGAACTGCCATAAATCCTTGTGGAAGATCTTCAATCAATGGAACTGTCAAAACAGCTTCAACTTTCTTTGCTTCCTTTGTATATACTGTGGTTTTTGAAGGGAATCTGTAATAAGGAACCAGATAAGAGAAAGGCTTTTCAACCACCGAAATCATAACGTAATTTCCATCCGGAGAGAAATTAACACTTTTGTACATTGCAGATGGCAACCACTTTTCATCACTTCCATCCATTTTAACCTTGTACAATTCGGAAAGTGCCAATTGCTCAAAATTGTTCTCATCATTTTTATTTTTCAACAAATCCTGATAAGTTCTGTTTTGAGCTTTTTTACCAGCATTTTCAGAAATGGTAGGACCTGTTGGAACCGAACTCTTAGTATTAATTAATTCCTTTCTATTTTCTGGAACAAATTTTACAAGAACAGCTTCACCACTTTTAAACCAATTGATTGGATCTTTCAAGTTGGCATTAACTTTTGGTTCTGTTATTTTCGAGGCCGATGCTGATGCAACATCCAAAATCCAAACGGCAACACCTTTGCTGCTAGTATTTGTAAAGGCCAATTTAGATTGATCCGGAGAAAAAATAAAATTGCTTAATCTTGGATTTTTTGGCAAACCACTTACCTGTATAGTTGCGTCTGATTTAGACTTTAACCTTCTTAATTTAATGTTATTACTGTAGCTGGTTCTACTGCCTATATTGGTTTTAGGATCAATTCGTAATCCTCCCAAACGCATTTCTTCCTGCGATAATTCCTCTATTGTTTTGTATGCACTTCTATACAATAGAATCATGTTCTCTTTTTGGTTATCCAATATTACTGATGGAGCTCTCTCCACATCAGCCAATTCCAAAATCTCTTTTGGAGGCTTTTGAAAATCGATATTATTTTGCGCACTAACATTAAGCGCTACAAAAAATAACAATACGTAAATTAATCTTTTCATTTTGTTGCTTTGATATAGTTAAAAGTCCACAAGGACGGTTGGTTCGTTATAAGGGAAAAAATCAAAAACCTAAATTTATGGATTTAGATGCTGAATTCAATTTCTTTTCGACAAAATTATGATCACGGACGATTAACTTAGACATCCACTATATATTCATTGCAACTTCATAAATATGGCAATTCAAAATAAACTCTTATCTTAGATAACTTTCACAAAAAATAATCAATTAACCCATTACCAATAAAGCTTTATTTATGCATAACCTTAATGATTTTCTAACTTTAATTGAAGGATTTTTAGGAGGAAGCCAATGGTTTCCAATTTTATTAATAGGAACTGGCTTGTTCTATACCATTTATTTAAAGTTTCCCCAATTTAGATTTTTTAAACATGCCTTAAAAGTTGTCACCGGAAAGTATGACAAACCAGGAGAAAAAGGTGATGCGTCTCACTTTCAAGCGCTAACCACAGCGCTTTCGGGAACCGTTGGAACCGGAAATATTGCGGGTGTAGCTTTGGCAATTTACTTAGGAGGTCCAGCAGCATTATTTTGGATGCTGGTAACCGCCTTTTTAGGGATGACAACCAAATTTGTAGAGGTGACTCTTTCTCACAAATATCGCGAAACCGATGAAAAAGGATTTATTTCTGGTGGACCAATGTACTACATGAAAAATAAACTGAACATGAAATGGCTGGCAGGATTCTTCGCAGCCATGACCATCTTCTCATCTTTTGGTACAGGTAGTTTACCTCAAATAAACTCCATTTCCAACTCAATGTTTGCAACATTTGGATTTAATAAGATGTTGGTTGGAGGAGTTCTTTCAGTATTGCTTGCTTTTGTAATTTTAGGTGGAATTAAACGTATTGCCAAGGTTACAGAAAAGCTGGTTCCTGCCATGGCCATCATTTATTTTATTGGAGCATTGGCAGTAATCTTTTACAATTACGAAAACATTATTCCTTCTTTCGTGTCAATATTTACAAATGTATTTACAGGAACAGCTGCTGTTGGCGGTTTCTTGGGTGCCGGTTTTTCTTACGCACTAACCAAAGGTGTTAACCGAGGTTTGTTTAGTAACGAAGCAGGTCAAGGGTCTGCGCCAATTGCCCATGCTGCTGCAAGAACCGAAGAACCTGTTTCGGAAGGTATGGTAGCCATTCTTGAACCTTTTATCGATACCATTGTAATTTGTACCCTTACCGTTGGTAATTCTTTCTTCTGGAGTTTGGACTGAGAAATTGCCTAATCAATTCCAATCAACCGATATGGTGGTAATGGCAGATCAATACAACGATACCAATGATACTGATCGCGAAAAGTTATATCATTTCTTGAATGGTAACAGTGATCTTCCTGTCTTCTCAGGTGATTTGACTGTAGAAAATGGAGAAATCGAGAATGAATTAAGCATTATTAATGCGCGCTCGGTTGCCGAAAATGTTAAAGTTTACGATTCGGAAAACAAACTATACAGTGGTAAAATTGAAATTACGAACGGAAAATACACTTCAGAAAATGGAGTAACTTTTCAAGGAAATTCTCTGATGCATTCGGCACCATTAACGGCCGAAGCATTTACCCGAAGCTTATTAGGCGATTGGGGAAAATGGATTGTTTCCATTGGCTTGCTCTTATTTGCCTTTTCAACTGCAATTGCATGGGCATATTATGGCGGACGATCGGTTACCTATCTATTTGGCGTTAAAGGAGTACTTCCCTATCGTATCATTTATTGTATTGGATTTTTCATTGCATCCTTTGCTGATACAACAATTATTTGGACAATTTCTGGTATTACAATTGTTCTAATGGCACTGCCTAACCTTATCGGGATATTAATGCTGCATAAGGATATGAAATCAACATTAAATGCTTATTGGGATAAGTTCAAAAAAGAATATCCTTCGGAAGTATAAAAAACACAATAAGCTTGTAGTAAATAAGCTCTTCTGCCAATGGAAGAGCTTATTTTTTTGATCATCCATCATACCAAGAGAAGAATCTATTGGAATTTAAGGAGTATGAATTTATTGCTGATTTATTTTATCACAATATCATATTGCTGCAACAAACCAGCTAAATCTTGTCGAGAAAACTTAGCCTTTTTTATTTTATTCGACTCGGGATGAATGGAATAATTGCTTGCTGAACTCAAATCTGCTTTCTCCAAATTGGTATAATCAAATATAGCTCCTCCCAAATCACAATCCATAAATGTAGCTTGTGTTAAATCAGCCTCTGTGAAATCAACTTCATTTAATTGGCAGTTCGTAAATTGAATGGACTTTAATTTAAGCTGATAAAACGAACTAAGGTTTAGCATACAATCAGAAAAAGCAAAGGAAAGCAGTAGCTTGTTGCAATCCTGAAATGTAACGCCCAACATCTTACATGATTTGAATTGAACATCCCTAAAGGCTGTATTATTCACTTTGACATTGCTCAAATCACAGGAATCAAATTCACACTCCAGAAAAATAATATTCGATAAATCAGAGTTGGCAAATGTGCAGTTTACAAACCTACAATTGTCATATTCAGTCTTTGGTAATTCTGCTGTCGAAAAATCCTGATTTTCGAAAACTTCTTCTTCAATATAATCCATTAGTTTTGCTTTAAATAGATTTCTCCCACACTATAGCTTACTGCATGACCAGCTATTTTTACCCTATCATCACAATTTGTACAATACAACACTCCTTTTCGATCTGACAATTGATTGGCCAATAATTCCTTCTTACCAAGTTTTTCACTCCAAAAGGGAATCAGTGAACAATGTGCCGATCCGGTAACCGGATCCTCAAAAATACTTGCCCCGGGAGTAAAAAATCGAGAAACAAAATCAACCTCTCGCCCCAGTGCCGTACAAACAATTCCTCCATGTCCCAAATCAATGCCTTTTAACTTATTCTCGTCTGGTTTCAAAGCTATAATATCGTCTTCATTTTCATAAAGTAATACGTAATCTCTAGCCTGAAATATCTCGAGTGGTTTAATATTTAAACTATCCTCAATAATGGATGGCAAAGAGGTTGGAACAGGCATTCTAGATGGAAAATCAAGAATATATCTATCACCTTCAAAAACTACTTCTAAATCTCCACTAGCTGATGTAAAGCGAATTTTATCTTCTGGATAGTTCAAATGTTTTTTAATAACATGAGCCGTTGCCAAAGTCGCATGTCCGCACAAGTCCATTTCTAGCTCTGGTGTAAACCAACGAATATGAAAACAATCGGCTTCAGGCACAAAAAAGGCTGTTTCTGACAGATTATTCTCCTTGGTAATATTCAATAGCAAATCATCCGAAAGCCACTCTTCCAAAGGAACTACACATGCTGGATTCCCTCCGAATAGCTTATCTGTAAAAGCATCTATGTGATATTTTTTCAGTCTCATTTGTTTATAATTTTCTTGATATCTGGTTTTGTGTATAAATTTGATTTTATCACCTTACCATCTTCTCTGTATAATGGATTTCCATTCTCATCTAATTTACTCATATTGCTGCGATGAACCTCTGAAAAAATTTCAGCATACTTATCCTGTAGGCCAAATTCTAAAACCGTTCCCATAACTACATAATGAATATCTGCCAAGGCATCAGCAACTTCAACAATATTACCCGATTCCCAAGCTGCTTTCAATTCATCAACTTCCTCCTGAATAATATTTTGTCTCAACTCGCAGCGTTCAAGACTTGGAATATTAGGTTGTTCTTCCACATTTACCCCAAAGGCATTGTGAAACTCATGCACTTTATCTAATGCTTTCATTCAAATTCTTTTTACAATTTCTAAATATCACCAATTCTTTTAAAACAAAAAAGGCTTCCTTTTGGGGAAGCCTTGCAAATATTATCAAACCTGATCTTATTTCAATGTAACTGCGAAAGTAAGAAATAACTTTTCTGTTGCTGAATTCAGGGTTAATCCACCTCGAATAGGCAATGAAAACTTATCTGTTAATTTGATTTCATCGTACATGGTAACATTAATATTTACCACATTAAATTTATCATCATACATTCCTTTAAAAGGCGAAAAACCTAGTGCATAAGAGATTTTTTTTCCACCAATTAAGTTCGAATATCCTAACTCAAAATAAGTAGAGTAATTCTGATCTCCATTTATATCTTTATCAAACTCTCCGTAGAAAAGAACAGATCCCATTACAGAAACAGGAAACTTTGCACACCCCTTATACTTTGCTGTAGCATCGAACAAATGAACACTGTTTTCACTATCGAAATCAAAGAATTTTGATTTTTCGAAATTAGGACGTGGACAATAAAAATCGTACACACTAAATTGGAAAAGTGGAGTATTATAAGAAACATACAAGTCAACCTCCTGATAGCTATCATCAGTTGCATAAGCTCCCCATGCACCAAATGTAAAACGACCGGTTTGAATCTCCAGCGTTGGTTCAATAGTAGGTGCTGTACCACTATTACTACCTCTCCATAAGTGTTTACTAACAAAGTCAATACTGCGATTAACTTTGGTTTTTGATGGAAGTTTTTCAGCATTAACTCCCAAACAAATGCATACCAACCCAATTAAAGGGATCAGTTTTTTTAGGTTCATCTGTTAGAATCTTTAAGTGTTTGTGTTTGTTTTAAAAAGAAAGGATATTTCAGACTTAACCAGCTATTTATCACTGCGATTAGGTACATGATTTATCCATCTCTAAAAATCGCAGCAAAAATAGAAGATTAGAATATTTGAAATCATGACAAATGTGGTCTTTTTACAGAATTTTTCACTGTTCTTTAACACAAAACATAAAATGCCGAAAAGTTGGGGTACAAAAAAAGGAAAGCTAATGCTTTCCTTTTTATATCTTCTAGTAAAAAATCTTATAACACTTCGTAATAATCCGGCATTACAAACCATAAAATAACATAGATCAGTAGTCCCGGAAATCCTGCGCTAAAAATAGAAATTAGCACATACAGAATTCTTACAAGCGTTACGTCTAAGCCCAGGTATTCAGCAATACCCGCACAAACACCTGCAATCATTTTATTAGACGATCGCTGTAGTTTTTTACTCATTATATTCTCAATTAATCGTCGAACTCTTCGTCGTAAAGATCCTCTTGGTTTTCTAACTCATCATTGTAGAAGGTTTCAGCCTCATCCAACAAATCTTCAATCAAATTCTGATCTTCAGGTGTTTTATCCATCCAGTAAATTGTCTGGTTTGAATTAAAATCTTCTACATCACATTCGATAATACACTTAGGTGAACGTGTATGAACAATGAATAGAGTGTCTGGTAACTCCTGCGAATTGTCTGCTAATAAAAACTTTGGTAGCATAGTATTTAATTATTAAATGTGCTGTAAATATAGGAAGAGATTGAATTCCAAGCAACAAAAATGAGGTGAACATCCCATAATTTTTACAACTCTTGTAATGGGTTCTTACAAATCAGACTCTTGACCACTTACTTCTTCCTCCATATCTAAGCCAAAATCATAGTCAACATCCACTTTTACCAGGATATTGTACTCTTCTGTACTTAAGGGGAAAGCGTAAAAGCTCTTATCTGGACCCAATTGATAAGATTTTATATCATCTTCAAATCCATAGGGATAAAAATTCTGAACCAAATTCTTTAGTTCAGAATCCAGTTTCTTAAAACTTACAATTCTATTTTTCTTTGTCATTATATGAAAATTATACTCTGTCAATTTTAGTTTAATCCAACTTTGAGGATGAAAATTAATTGTAAAGTCTTCTTTATTAAATCCTTTATTTTTTTCCAATAAAAAATCATCTATTCGTAATATTACATCTTTTCACCCTCGATTGACTCTCTGTAAGGCTAGTATTTTTAGGGCAAGTGCTTATTTATTTTTGGTTTCAGTCTAAGTAAACGAAAACGTTTTCACAGCAATGGATGTATTCAATTTTGGAAATATTTTTGCATCAACGGTTTGTAATATTCAAAATGAATTCCTAAAATTGTACCCGAAATAAAGATCATTTTATCCTATTTAAACAAAACAATGAATAACATTCTTGGAAATACAATCACTTCTTCTTTTGCAAGTACAACTTGTTGTTGTATGTGTATAGATTGTATTAAACTGCAAGAAGGAGTTGTTTAAATTTATAGTAGGACAGAAATAACAACACTAGCCTTTTTGCAACAGCAGAAAGGCTTTTTTTATGAATTTACCTATAATCGAAACAAGAAATTTATTCATCAATTGTAACACAAATGCAAAACGAAAAATCATATCTCATTCATTCCTCATATCAAATGATGTGTTGTTGTATGTGTATGTTATGGTATCCACCTTAGCAGATTTCGTTGTGCATATAAGTGAACTAGCATACCGAGCCTTTCTGCGAACCAGGAAGGCTCTTTTTTTTATGAGTAAGCTAAAAAAAATGAAAGAAAAAACTTACAGAAGTATTGCAAAAACCATTTCGTGGAGAACCATTGGAACAATTGACACGGTGCTGATTTCATGGTTCGTGATTGGAGACATCACTTGGGCTATGTCGATTGGTGGCGTTGAATTATTCACGAAAATGGGACTCTATTTTTTACACGAAAGAACCTGGAACAAAATAAAGTTTGGAAAGGAAGATAAACACCCTGTCGATTACCACATTTAAA
Organism: Marinifilum fragile JCM 15579; assembly: GCF_001310955.1. GTDB lineage: Bacteria > Bacteroidota > Bacteroidia > Bacteroidales > Marinifilaceae > Marinifilum > Marinifilum fragile. Next base: position 409,288 of record NZ_BAZX01000001.1, on the reverse strand, counting down.
AGCAAAGAATCATGTCGAAGAAACAATTTTTACCCATAGCAATAGATATTACCAACAAGAAAATACTAATAATTGGTGGTCGCGAAGACGCCTATAAAAAATTAAAGATTTTACAGCGAAGTACCGATTTGGTAGAAGTTCTGGCTCCCAATATCATTAGCTGGATAAAGAATACAGGAATCAAATATCACGAACAACAGTACAATAAAGAGGTTCTGAAAAATTACTATTTGATTTATAGTTGTGTTGAGGATCCTGCCTTTGTGCGACAACTAATTCGCGATTGTAGAGAAGCTAATGTTCTACTGAATGTTCACGACCAACCTGATTTTTGTGAATTTGTTTCTCCGGCAATCTATAAACAAGATAATATCAGCATTGCTGTAAGTTCTAATGGCGAAGATGTATTTAAATCCATCAAAATTAGAAATCAACTAAAGGATTATTTCGAAAACTACAGACTTCAAAAACTCTTAATTGCAAACTAAATCATGACAAATCAATATCAAATAAATAACGAACAGCTTACCAAAATTAATGAGCTGGTAAAAGAACTAAACCAAGAACAGTTGGTTTGGTTGAACGGTTACATCTCTGGACTGATTAACGGTGACACCAGCAGTACAAACACACTGGCAACGGCACCCTCAAAATCATCAGAAAAGATTACAATTCTGTATGGTACACACACCGGACACAGCAAAGAAATTGCTCTGGACTTATACGATAGACTTAGCTCCTTAGGCTTTTCGCCTTCGCTTAAGGCTTTAGATGAATACAAGAAAACTGATTTGAAGAAAGAACAGTACCTGTTTCTGGTTGTAAGTACCCACGGTGAAGGTGAACCTCCTATTCAGGCAGAAGAATTTCATGAGTATATCTTAGGTAACAGAGCTCCAAAACTGGAAGGAACAAAATACTCGGTGCTGGCTTTAGGTGATAAATCATACAAGAAATTTTGCCAAACCGGTATTGATTTCGACGAAGCATTCAAAAAGTTAGGAGCAGAAGAAATCGTTCCTATTCAGAAAGTAGATGTAGCATATGAAGAAATAGCCAACAATTGGATTGATTCTGTTACGAATGAACTTCAAAAAATTCAGCCGGCAACAAATCCAACTGTTTCTGTTGAAAATTCTCCTGCGAAAAAGAAGAAATTCAATCGAACCAATCCGTTCTATGCCGAAGTTCTTGATAAGGTTCGAATTACAACAAAACAATCGGAGAAAGAAATTTACCATGTTGAAATATCGCTGGAAGATTCAGAAATAGAATATCAAGCTGGTGACAGTATTGGGGTTCTGCCTAGCAACCCTGTTGATTTGGTTGATTTGATAATCAATTATTTTGCAGATGATCCTGAACGAATGGTTCAAGTTGGAGGCAAGGATGTAAGTTTATTTAGAGCATTGCAACACAAGCTTGAAATAACGGTTTTAAATCGTGAGGTTCTTGAGAAGTACAACGAAATCGTAAAAAACAAAGAGCTCGCTACTTTGTTGGAAAATGAAGAGGCTCAGGATCAATATCTTTATGGAGCGGATGCGATCGACTTATTGGAAGATTTCCCTGGTGAAATTCAGACTGATGAATTCCTCGGAATTTTAAGGTTGCTTTATGCTCGCCTCTACTCTATTTCTTCTGGTCCGACTCAAAATCCCGAAGAGGTTCATATCACAGTTGCGTCACTTAGGTACAAGCACAAGAAAAGAGATCGAAATGGAACATGTTCCACTTACATTTCAGATCAGATCAATGTAGGTGATCACATCCCAATTTTCATAGAGAAGAATGAAGCTTTCCGATTGCCAAAAGAAACAGATAAGTCTTTGATAATGGTTGGAGCAGGTACTGGAGTAGCCCCATACCGAAGTTTCCTACAGGAGATTGAGCAGAACAACAAACAAACGAACAGTTGGCTGTTTTTCGGAAACCAACGTTTCAAAGAAGATTTTTTGTACCAGGTAGAGTGGCAGAAATATTTACAAAAGGGAGTTCTAAACAAATTGGATGTTGCCTTTTCGCGCGATCAGAATGAAAAAGAGTATGTACAGCATAAACTCAAACAAAAAGCATCTGAGGTGTTTCAATGGTTAGAAAACGGTGCTCACTTTTACATCTGTGGTGATAAGAATTACATGGCAAAAGATGTGCAGGAAACCTTAAAGGAAATCATTACCAGCGAAGGTGGAATAACAGCAGAAAAAGCAGATGAATATCTGAAAAAATTAAAGAAAGAGAGACGTTTACTTCTTGATGTTTACTAGAAAAAAAAGCAAAATCATGTCAGATCAAAATATAAATTGGGCTGAGTTGTCCGAAGTTGAAAAAATTAAAGTCGATAGCAATTATTTGCGAGGAACATTGGCTGAAAGTCTTGCTGATCCCATTACAGGAGCAATTGCAGTAGACGATCGACAGGTATCAAAGTTTCATGGCATTTACCAGCAATTCGACAGAGATACCGAAAGGGAAAGAAAAAAGACCAAACTGGAACCAGACTTCTCTTTTCTTATCAGGGTTAGGGTGCCTGGTGGATTGGTGAATGCCGATCAGTGGTTGCAGATGGATCAAATTGCAGATGAATACGCCAACGGCACACTAAAACTAACTACCCGACAAGCCTTTCAGTTTCATGGTGTTTTAAAGGGAAATCTGAAACCAAGTATCCAATCCATAAACAAAGCATTGTTGGATACCATTGCAGCTTGTGGTGATGTAAACCGAAATGTAATGGCCAGTCCTCATCCCTATGGTTCCAATGTGTTCGATCAGGTTCAGGATTATGCCAACAAAGTAAGCGATCATCTTACACCTCGCACGCCTGCCTATTACGAAATTTGGTTGGATCAGAAAAAGGTAGCCGAAGGATCGCAGGGAGAAGTTGAACCTTTATATGGTCCGGTTTATTTGCCGCGTAAATTCAAGATTGGTTTTACCATTCCTCCTTTTAACGATACCGATGTATTTACTCAGGATATCGGCTTTATAGCCATCGAAAACAATGGTGTGCTGGAAGGTTTTAATGTTGTTGCAGGCGGTGGAATGGGAACCACTTTTGGCGATGCTGAAACCTATCCCCGACTGGGAACTGTATTGGGCTTTGTAAAAGCGGAAAATACGGTAGATGTAGCCGAAAAAATTGTGCTGGTTCAGAAAGAACAAGGAAATCGAAAGATCAGAAAAAATGCACGTTTAAAATATACCATCGACCGTTTGGGCATAGATAAATTTAAGGAACTGCTGCACGAAAAGTTAGCTTACGAACTGGAAGCTGCACGAGAATATGCCTTAATAAGAAATGGAGATAAGTTTGGATGGCATCAAAGCGTGAATGGCGACTGGTACCTTGGATTATTTATTGAAGGTGGTAGAGTGAAAGATGTTGAGAGTGTGAAGACAAAGACTGCTTTGCGGGAAATCGCTGACTTGAATATTTCAGATTTTCGTCTTTCTGGGAATCAGAACCTGATTCTTGGAAAAATTAAGGGCGAAGACAAGAACAAGATCAATGAAATCCTGAAGAAGTACGATTCACTTCCGAGTACAATATCGGGAACAAGATCGAATTCCATTGCCTGTGTGGCTTTGAACACCTGTAGTTTAGCTTTTGCAGAGGCCGAAAGGTATTTGCCAAGTTTGATCGATAAAATTGAAAACAGCTTAAGCGATTTTGGTTTATTCAAAGATGAAATTGTGATTCGAATGACTGGCTGTGCCAATGGTTGTGGAAGACCCTATGTAGCAGAAATAGGATTTATAGGAAAAGGTCCGGGCAGGTATAATCTCTACCTGGGAGGAAACTTTAACGGAACAAGACTAAATAATCTGTATCGAGAAAATGTAAACGAAGAGGAAATTCTTCAAGAACTTCGCCCAATACTGGAAGATTATTCGCAAAATAGAACTGAAGGAGAACATTTTGGGAATTTTGTGATCCGAAAGCAATACATAAAGGAAATCTTAAATCCTAAAGATTTTAAACACTAAACTTTGTGCAATGAGTCAAGGAAAAATATGGATTGTAGGTGCCGGACCCGGCACCTCCGATCTTCTTACCATACGAGCTTTAAGAGCATTGGAATCGGCAGATGTAATCCTTACCGATGCCCTAATAACGGATGATATTCGCAGTCTGTTTCCTGAAAAATCGATTGTTATAGAGGTTGGGAAACGTTCGGGTGATGGGATAAATCCTATGGAAAGACAACAAAACATCCACAATCAAATGATCCTATATTACAGCTTGGGTTATCAAGTTGTAAGACTAAAGTCAGGCGACCCGATGGTTTATGGCCGAGGCGTGGAAGAAATCAGGTTTTTATTGGAATCGGATTTAGAGTTCGAATTGATACCTGGAATTAGTGCAGGAATGGCTGCCGCAAATGAATTTTGGGTTCCACTTACCGAAAGAGGAAAATCCTCAGGCATTCACTTTCATTCGGCTATTAAAGTTGGAGGAGAAAAAAGCGATTTAGATGGTATAATCAAGGAAATAGAAAATAACGATACGGTTGTTATTTACATGGGATTGGAACGCTTAAGCGAGATGGCCTATGAGCTCAACCAAAGACTTTCGAAAGAAACCAACATCAATGTGGTGTCCAAGGTAAGTTATGCCGATAGTGATATTTTAAGTGGTAACACCAAGTTTTTTAGCAAGATTGATCAATCAGATCTACCTGCTTCACCAGCTGTTATCATACTGGGAAATCACACAAAAGTGCCAGGAAAAAGAACCTCCCAAAGGATAGACAAGAAATCACTGAAAAGCCGTGTGAGAAAATTATTAGCACAGCCATTCCTGAATTTATTTTAAAAATAGTTAGAAGTTTGATTGCGCTAAAAGAAGTTAACCATTTTGCCACTTTGGGCATTGGAAGGACATGCTGCTCATGCGTAGAATAACTTTTAGTAAGACGGGGAAGTTGAGAACTTGTTCGAAAATCACCCCGCCGCACTTAAAGTTTTTCAAGTATTAGCAGTTTGGGCTTACCTGCCCTAGATTTTTGCTTTCTTTTTTATCAATGGAAAAAGAAAGAGCCACTGCGGCTTGAGCAGTTAGAATCTTAATCCTTAAAAGACATTCAACTTAAGCATATACTCCTGTATAATTAACTCCTAACTTAAAATTCACTATATCGATCAATTATTTTTATTAAAGTCATGCAACTGTAAGAATGAGCTTATCGTCTTTACATCAGATCATTTATAGGCCGAAGCTTCATAAACAAACCATTTTATTCAATTCACCTGTAACTTGAAGCGAGCACTTGGCGTCATATAATATGATTAGAAACCTGGAATAAACTATTTCATTAAAATCTTATACGCATGAAAAAATTATTGAAAAAAATGTCCCTTACACTAATTGCGTTAACTATGGTATTTTTGTCGACCGTAAACGCACAATTCTGGGGAGAAAAAGGCAATGGAAATGTAAAAAAACAGGATAGAGAAATTGGTTCTTTTTCTGCAATTTCGTCTAGCAGTGGCATTGATGTTTACCTAAGACAAGGTGATAAAGAATCGGTAACTGTTGAAGCAGATGAAAATCTTCTTGATTTGATTGTTACCCGTATCAAAGGTGATGAGCTGATTATAAAAACTGAAGATCCTATTCGCAGAGCCAAGAAACTTAATGTTTATGTGACCTTTGTGAAGGTAAATGAAATTAGCGTTTCGAGCGGTTCCGATCTTGAATCGAGCCACTTGCTTAAATTCGAAGATCTCGATATTTCGGTTAGCTCTGGCGCTGATGCAAAACTTGAACTTCAGGCAGAAGATCTTACCTGTTCAGTAAGTTCTGGTGCAGATGCTAATCTTTCGGGCACAGCGAATTCTTTCTATGGAAAAGCAAGTAGCGGTAGTGATTTAAGAGCAGCTGATTTAAAAGCTAAAATTTGTAAGGCAAAAGCCTCAAGTGGTGGTGATGTTTCGGTTTATGCAATTGAATCTATCGAAGCATCAGCAAGTTCTGGCGGTGATGTAGATTACTATGGTGAACCAACAAAAGTAAATGTGAGCAGCTCCAGTGGTGGAGATGTTAACAGAAGATAATACAAGAAAGAGCAGCAAAAATGCTGCTCTTTTTATATGACTATTTTTTTCTTTTCGCTTCTACTTCTTTCAGGTATTCATCCAAACCTTCAAAAGGCTTATAGTTTTTAGGAATTCCCAATTTTGCCGATGGATCGTTTGCCGATAAATCAACCTTAGCTCCACACTCCGGACAACTTACCGTATGATGATTGGTGATCTCTAAAATCTTTACAATCATTTCCTTTTTGCATTTCGGGCACTCTATAATTACATCCTGATCATTAAAATCCATATTCTTATACGTTTTATTATCGAGTTTCAAAAATAGCGAAAACTTCCTAAAAGCAATTTTTCCCAACTCATAAAATTTAGATAATCACTTTAAACTACAGCATGCTTATGAACAAGCTTGTAAATGTTGCTGCAGATTGCAGGAAGCTTTACAAGAGGCTTGCAATCGATGCTGCAGGTTGCAGGAAGGTTTACAAGAGGCTTGGAATTGATGCTGCAGATTGCAGGAAGCCTTACAAGGGTCTTGTAAATGTCGCTGCAGACTGCAGGAGTAAAAATACACCTTTACAAGCCTTCCTTATCTACTGCTCACAATCTTTCATTGATAATTGAATGCGCTTTCTGGCCACATCAACCTCAATTACCTTTACATTTACATGCTGATGAAGCTGAACCACATCAGCCGGATCGGATACGAATCGATTGGCCAATTGCGAGATGTGCACCAAACCGTCCTGCTTCACACCCACATCAACAAAGGCACCAAAGTTGGTGATATTGGTAACAATACCTGGCATTTCCATTCCAACTTCAAGCTGTTCTATTTTGTAGATTCCCTCTTTAAACTGGAAAACTTTAATGGCAGTTCGCGGATCACGTCCCGGCTTTTCAAGCTCTTCCATAATGTCCTTCAATGTTGGCAAACCTACTTCATTGGTCACATATTTGTTCAAATCGATTTGCTTGCGCAGATTTTTATCGGCAATCAAATCGGCAACGGCACAATTGGCATCCTTTGCCATTTGTTTTACAATGCCATACGATTCGGGGTGAACCGCCGAATTGTCCAATGGGTTTTCGGAATTTGGAATTCGTAGGAAACCCGCACATTGTTCGAATGCCTTCGCACCCATTCGTTTCACTTTCGTGATCTCCTTACGGGATGAAAATGCTCCATTCTCGCACGATAATCTACAATATTCTGAGCCAATTGTGGTCCCAAACCCGATACATAGGTCAACAAGTGCTTACTGGCTGTGTTCAAATTCACGCCTACTTTATTCACACATGATTCCACTACCTGATCCAAACTCTGTTTTAATAAATTTTGATCCACATCGTGCTGGTATTGGCCTACCCCAATCGATTTTGCATCGATCTTTACCAGTTCTGCCAAAGGATCCATCAAACGTCTGCCAATGGATACTGCTCCACGAACCGTAACATCATACTGAGGGAATTCCTCACGAGCCACTTTCGACGCAGAGTAGATTGATGCTCCTGCTTCGCTCACCACAAAAACTTGTACTTTTCTGTCGTAATGCAAATTGGTTACAAATCTCTCTGTTTCTCGACTTGCCGTTCCATTCCCAATGGCAATGGCTTGTATATTGTAAGTTTCCACCATATTGGTCAGCTTTTTAGCTGCCATTTTTCCCTGATTTTGGGGTGCATGCGGGTAAATGGTTTCGTTGTGCATTAGGTTTCCCTGTGCATCCAGGCAAACCACCTTACAACCTGTTCTGTATCCCGGATCGATAGCCAAAACACGCTTCTGTCCCAGTGGTGATGCCAACAACAATTGGCGCAAGTTTTCGGAGAACACACGAATGGCCTCTTTGTCCGCTTCCTCTTTCGATGATTTGGCAAACTCCGTTTCAATCGAAGAGCCTAGTAATCTTTTGTAGGCATCCTTGACTGCCATCTCAACATGATTGGAAGCTTCAGTATTTCCTTTTACAAAGATTCTGTTCAATCTTTCCAATACCTCTTCTTCGTTGGGAGCAATTTCTAATCGTAAAATTCCTTCAGCTTCTCCCCTTCTCAATGCCAACATTCGATGCGACGCACATCTTTTCAATGGCTCTTCCGACTGGAAATAATCTTTGAACTTTTCTCCTTCTTCCTCTTTTCCTTTAATTACCTTTGAACGAATAACCGCCTGACGTTGGAAAATGCTACGAACCGAGTTACGGGAAATTTCATTCTCGTTTACCCATTCTGCAATAATATCACGTGCTCCTTGCAACGCTTCCTCCTCATCTGCAACCTCATCGTTTACAAACTGACTTGCTCTGGATTCCACATCGCGTTCAAGCTGCTTCATCAGGATTTTAGCCAAAGGTTCCAATCCTTTTTCCTTGGCTTTTACTGCCCTGGTTTTGCGCTTTTGTTTGTATGGTAAATACAAGTCTTCCAACTGATTTAGTTCCGTACAAGCTTCAATCCTGGCACGAAGTTCATCAGTCAGCTTTTCTTGTTTATCAATGGCCTCTATAATGCTTTCCCGTCTCTTGTCAAGCTCTGTTAATCGAGCCAATTCCTCCTTTACATTGGCAATCTGAACTTCGTCCAAGCTGCCTGTCATCTCTTTACGATAACGAGCAATAAATGGCAATGTGGCTCCCTCGCCAAGCAATTGCATGGTATTTTCAACCTGAAAAGCCTGCAATTGCAAGCTTTTCGATATTTGATCTATGTATTTTTTCATTCTTTTGTAAGTATCAGGTACTGGGTATTAGGATTTTGAATAACGCTCAAATTCTTGCTTCGATCGTTCTACACAATCCTCTAAAGAAAGGCCGTTAAAGTAGTTTCCAGTGATGTAAATTCCTGTTTCTTCGGCCAACTGCTTAATCTTTGCCATTCTTTCGGTATGGCCAATCTTGATCAGTGGTAATTTGTGCTTGGTCTCTGCAATTTCAGCATCCACAGAATCAAGGCAAAGCAGTTCTGCCATGAATTTTTCCTGCTCCTCCTTGCCAATATGATTTTCTTCAAAATGGAATGCAAATCCTCTCATATTGTCATGAGCCATTACATCGCGCGTAACCATTGAAAAGCAAGGACCTTGCAATGGAATAATAAAGCTCACCGGATCGAAATTCAACTTTTCTTTAGGCAAAACAACAGCTCTCGACTCAATATTTTGAATCGGATAATCCGCTAAAACATCTGATAAATCAACATTCAAGTCTTTGCATAGTTCCGAAGCAAACTTAGGAGAAACAGCCAGTGCAATGTCTTTGGAAGTAAACACATCGCCTTCTTCTGACTTTACCTCAAATCCTTCCTGATTTTTAGTAATCTGACTGATTTTTGTATGGAGCTGAATCTTGATATTCTCATGCGAAGCAAGAGCTTCCATAAAGCTCGACATCCCTTTTTTAAGAATAAAACTCTTAGGATGTTCCTTGCTTTTGGTTTTGCGTCGTTTTAGAAAATATTCTGCAGAAAAATTATCAGCATTCTGCACAATTACCGCACTAAACATGCGAGTAAAAACATTGTCGTAGTTCTTTCGACCTACAATTTTTCCAAAGTATTCCTTAACGGTTTTTCCATCTCGTTTCGAGAAAAACAAATTTGGAACCGATCGTATTAACTCAAATTTATTTACCCCAGACATGATTTTCTCGTGCTTATCGGTAAACACTTTCATGCCAACCTTCTCGCGAGCTACAATGTCCTGTTCCAACTCATTTTTCTGAATCAAATCGATTAGATTGGCGTAGGTCGCATAAAAGGTATGCGCTCCCATCTCAACCCAAAAATCATCTTTGTAATAAGTATTTAAACATCCGCCTACCTTATCGGCAGCATCAACAACTAGTACTTTTTTTCCCGATCGGGCAATATGATTTGCGAGGCTTAATCCACTTATTCCAGCGCCGATCACAATCATGTCGTAAGATTCAGCTTGGGTCATTTTAGTTTGGTTAGGGTTATTATTTTTTATTGTTTGTTCTATTTGTCTTTTTTCGTTTAAAGAACTTGCGCTTGCCGTTTGATTTGGGTTTGGTTCTGGGATTGTACTCAGGTGCTTCTCCCAATTCAGCGGGAACCGGAATTTTGAATACATCCGACTCGATCAGATCTTCTATTTTTTTGAAGTCATTCTGATCCTTTTCCGTTATAAAAGTTAAGGCAACTCCTTCCGACTCTGCACGCGCCGTACGCCCAACTCTGTGCACGTAATCCTCAGCATCGTTCGGAACATCAAAGTTGATTACCAAATCAATTGAATCGATATCAATTCCCCTGGCAATAATGTCTGTAGCAACCAATATTTGATGCTTTCTATTTTTGAATTCGCGCAACACTTCTTCTCGCTCACTCTGTTCCAAATCGGATTGTATCCCTGCTGCTTTAAAATTGTGTTTTTTAAGGTCTTTTGTAATGGCCTTTACATTCACTTTTGTGGATGAGAATATAATTACACTTTTCAGGTCTTTTCCTTTCAACAAATGATTGATCAAAGGAATCTTCTGATCTTCGTAAAGCATGTAGGCAGCTTGTAAAACTCCCTCCGCAGGTTTCGAAATTGCAATATTTATACTTTCCGGTTCAACCAAAATCTCCTCGGCCAGTTCCCTGATTTTTGGAGGCATTGTAGCCGAAAACATCAGATTTTGTCTCTCTTTGGGAAGATAACTCACAATTTGCATCAAGTCGTCAAAGAAACCCATATCCAACATTCTGTCGGCCTCATCCAAAATCAAATGCTTCAATTTTGAAGTATCCACATACCCCAAATTCAGGTGCGAAATCATTCTACCAGGAGTAGCAATTACTACATCTGCACCTTCCATCAAACCCTTTTTCTGCTGATCCCAAACCGATGAATCACCACCTCCATAAACAGACAATGAAGTGATGGAAACAAAGTATCCAAATCCTTCCATTTGCTGATCGATTTGCATGGCTAGCTCTCTTGTCGGAACCAATATCAAGGTACTAAAACCCTCAATTTGATTCTTTTGGATTTGATCCATTACCGGAAGAAGATATGCTGCCGTTTTTCCTGTACCCGTTTGGGCACAAACAATCATATCTTTTTTTTCTATAATCTTAGGGATAGATAACTCCTGAACTGGAGAAGGTGTCTCGAAGCCCATGGCCTCCAGCCCTTCCATTATCTCAGGAGAAAAATCAAATTCGGAAAATTTCAACTAGTTTCTATTTAGTAATTAATACGAAGAGAGTTTTGCTCTCCTTTTAAACCATATTGAAGATACAAAAAAATGTCTATTCAACATACAAAACCAAACCTTTCAGGTATTCTCCTTCTGGATGGTAAATATTTACCGGATGATCGGCAGGCTGTGTCAATTGGTGTAACACACGAACCGTTCTTCCTGCATTAGCTGCAGCTACAAAAACTGCTTTTCTGAAATCTTCCTTGCTAACTGCCTGCGAACATGAAAAAGTGAATAAAATTCCTCCTGGCTTAATCTGTTCAAATCCTTTCTTATTTAATCGCTTGTATCCTTTCAAAGCATTATCCAACACTTTCTTGTGCTTTGCAAATGCAGGTGGGTCAAGTACAATTAAATCATATTTTTGAGATGATTGATCTAAAAATTTAAATGCATCCTCAGCAAATGCCTCGTGACGCTTATCGCCCGGAAAGTTTAGCTCAACATTTTCTTTTGTAATATCAATTGCTCGGGAAGAACTGTCAACCGAATGAACCAATTCTGCTCCACCTCTCATGGCATAAAAAGAAAATCCCCCTGTGTAGCAGAACATATTTAGTACTGATCGTCCTTTTGAATATTGCTCCAAAAGACTTCTGTTCTCACGCTGATCGATGAAGAATCCTGTTTTTTGGCCTTTTAACCAATCCACTTTAAATTTCAATCCATTCTCTAGTGCAGTAAACGAATCTGTTTCGCCGAACAAGTATCCATTCTTTGGCTCAATTCCTGATTTAAAAGGAATGGTTCCTTCCGATTTGTCAAAAACAGCCACCAAATCGTCACCAAACACTGTTCGTAATGCTTCTGTTATTTCTTCACGGTGCAAATACATTCCAACCGAATGACACTGAATTACTGCTGTTCCAGCGTAAAAATCAATAATCAAACCTGGCAATCCATCACCTTCTCCATGAACCAACCTGAATACATTATTATCTTCTCGGCCATAAAGATCCACTGCCTTTCTCATTTGACAAGCAGAGCAGATTTTTTCTACCCAAAAGTTCAGGTTAATTTCTCTCTCTTCGAAACTTAAAATGCGAACTACAATTGAACCAATGGAAATATGTCCAATGGCTAAAAATTCATTTTGATCATTATAAACTGAGACCAAGTCGCCTTCTTGTAAGCCTTCATCTACTTTACTTACCGCTCCTGAAAAAATCCACGGATGGAATCTTTTTACAGAATGTTCCTTTCCTTTTCTCAGGTATACTTTTGGATAATCTATCATTTAGAAATGTGTTTTTTACTGGTTAACGAATATTGACCTTTGCATATTCGTTGCTAATTGACTGTAAGCAATCAAGGTATTTTGCGAAAGGCTTACAAGTCTTGCTCTGTAGCTTTCAATCTTTCAAAAATCTTTAAAGATACCCATGCATCAGTTGCAGCATATCTTAACTGACCAGGACTTAATGTTTCTGCTTCCCAATTGGATACCTGTTGTCTTTTTGAGATTCTAAAATTCAAGACAATTGCCGATAATTTTTTTAAAGAAAAACTTTCGATTCCGAAATTCGACACATAATCCTGCAATTCCAAAAAGCCATTGGCATCAAAGTCATTCAATTTTTGCAATCCTCTGATATCATCTTTTATTGCTGCCCCAACTTTCACAATATTTGGATTTTTAAGCAAGTCAATAATTTCTTCGGGTAGTCCTATTTTATTGATTCTAAACAAGAATGTTTTAGAGTTAGCTGCCAATTGTAGCAAAGCAACATCGTTTACTTTTCCTTTTTTAAACGACGGTCGGGTTTCCGTATCAAAACCTAAAATAGAATAGTTATTCAGGTATTGAATAGCTTCGTACAGATCTTTATACTCATCAACGAGTATGATATCTCCTTCGAAAGCCTTTAACGGCATTTTGTTTGCTTCTTCGCTTGTAATTGATTTTTGAAATGGCAACATTTACTACTCTTTTACTCCGGAAAACTGTTTTCCTTATTCATTTTCTTCGTCCCATTCTCTCTGACGTTGCGAGAAAATAGATCCACTCATGTCTATGTTATCGATATTTGAATCAACATCTAATTCCGATTCATCATCTAAATTAATTTTATCGGCCGCCAATTTGTGTATCGCTCTTAGCGAATTAACTAATTTTTGGCCCCAATACTCGTAAAAATGGTTATTTAAATCCCAAAGTGCATCATTCATTACTTCCAATGTTCCAATCTTATATGAAGTAATAAAATCTTTAAGATCCTGATAAATATCGGCAAAATTTTCAGAAACGGAAGCTACCAATGGGGTATCGCTATACTCCATATCGTTCTCGAACACTTCTAAAAACTCGTCGTGAGCACCCATTTTATTTTTTACCGAAGAGTGAATGAATTCCCAATCTGATTCAGTCACAAATTTTTCAACTTCTTCCTCTAACTCATTCTCATTTCTTGGCAACATACATGCTTTTAAATAAAGCAATGGTAATAATTTTTGAGCTGTTTCTACAAACTCAATTTTCGAAACTTTTGAACTTGATTCCAATAACAAACAAAACTCGTTTGCTACCGTTACAAATTCAATAACATTTTTAGAATATACTACGTGTTCAAATTGATCTTCCATCTTTATTTTTTCCTACAACCTTGCAAAAATAACAAGATTTTACGAATAATAAATCCTTAGTTTCCAGTCAGCACATAAGATTTGACGAACAAGCCTGTTCTGTACCCTTATATTATTGGTTAAGTTTCGAACTAGATTGGAATGTATTTTATTCGATTGCCACTTTGGCAATCTACTTCTTCGTTGTCTTTTAGATGCTGAATTACTTCCAAAATCTTATCATCCTTATAATCTAAGCGATCCACAAGTTCATCAATGCTTAAAAAATCATTTTCAATTAAATTCAATATCGCGTAATAGATTTCTTTAAACTCCTGTTCACTCAACACTTTTTCTTCTTTGCTTTTACAGATATCGCACATTCCACAATCGGGGGCATATTTTTGTCCGAAATATTCCAATAAAAATTTCGATCGACATATATTTTCCGATTCTGCATAATCAATCACCGATTGAATTTTACTTTCAAGATTCTCCTTTCTGTCCTGGTAAACCTCTTTACTCAATTTTATAAAGCTGATAGGCAATCGCTCCTGAGTATATAATATAAAAGGTGTTTTCTTTCTTGGAATGTATTTTATGATACCGTACTTCGATAATTCTTTTAGGTATTCAACTATTAATTCTTTATCGGCTTTAATTCTTTTGGATAAAGTATCAATATTAAAAGGAACGTAATCGGTAAACAAACCTGTATACGATCTTAAGAGTATCTTTATAAAGGTATCAAAATCTTTATTGGCAACCTGGAACTTATACAGATCATCGCGTTGAACCACAAAATGTATTCTGGATTCATGTTCCAAATCATCTGTCAATTCAATGTATCCTGCTCGTTGTAAAATTTTCAATGCACTAAAAGCCTGAAGAACATTAAATTTAAAATTCTGACAAAACTGTCCCAAATCAAAATCGAAAACCGCATCCTTGCCAGCGCCTTCAGCCACTTGCAAAAAGTTCCCCAATGCCTGATAAACTCTAACAATCATATCCTTTTCGGGAAATGATGTTTTGATTCTCTTCAGTAACTGTACCTTATCGGGATTCGAATACAGCATTACAGCATACGCTCTTTTGCCATCTCTTCCTGCTCTTCCTGCCTCCTGAAAATAAGCTTCCAATGTATCAGGCAAATCCATGTGCACAACGGTACGCACATCCGATTTATCGATTCCCATACCAAAAGCATTGGTTGCTACCATAACTTGCACGATCCCTTTCCGCCATCTTTCCTGACGAAAGTCTTTCACCTCATTTGGCAACCCTGCATGATAGAATTCTGCTTTTACTCTATTATTTTTTAAAAACTCAGCTAACTCCTTGCACTTTTTCCGACTGCGCACATAGACAACCGAACTTCCCTTTTGCTTGTTTAGAATCTTGAGCAGATATTTGGGTTTGTCCTCAGTTTCTCTAACCAGATAAACCAAATTTTTGCGTTCGAAACTTTTACGGAATACGTTCTTCTCAGGAAATCCAAGTTTTTCCTGAATATCAGAAACTACATCTTTTGTTGCTGTTGCGGTTAAAGCCAAAACTGGTACATCAGGCAAAAGCTCTCGAAGTGAGATTATTTTTAAATATGAAGGCCTAAAGTCATAACCCCATTGCGAAATACAATGCGACTCGTCAACTGCAATTAAGCAAACATTCATTTGCGAAGCCTTCTTTCTAAATATATCTGAACTTATTCTCTCTGGAGATATGTATAAAAACTTCACATTTCCGAACAAACATTTATTCAGAATATTTTCAATTTCATCCTTTGAAAGTCCAGAATATAACAGCTCCGCCTTAATCCCCTTTTCTTTTAAGTTTTGAACCTGGTCTTTCATTAAAGCAACCAAGGGTGAAACCACCAGACATATGCCTTCCATTACCATAGTCGGAACCTGAAAAGTTAACGATTTACCTCCTCCTGTTGGCATTAAGCTAAAGTATCTTTTCCTTCGGAAACCGATTTAATAATTTCATCCTGCAAAGGACGAAATGTACATATCCCCAATATTTTTTCAGAACATCCTTAAATCGATCCATTTATTTCTTTCCCAGTTGATTTGTGCTCCTTTTATTCAATTTTTCTATCAATAAAACAGTTTAAAAATACTAACTTTTAGGTGGAATTAATCAATTAACAATTTTTAGTATTTGTAATCAAGTTCTATTCCGCTATTTTTTTGTATTTTCGCATGCAATTTAAATCTAAAATTATTGCATAATGTCATTCGTATCTGATAAAATTATTTCTGACGGTCTAACGTTTGATGATGTTCTCTTGGTTCCTGCTTATTCTGAAGTACTTCCTAGAGACGTAAGTTTAAAAACAAAGTTCTCCCGTAACATTACTCTTAATGCTCCAATGGTGTCTGCTGCGATGGATACTGTTACCGAATCTGCTTTGGCAATTGCCATTGCTCGTGAAGGTGGTATTGGTGTAATTCACAAGAACATGAGTATCGAAGCTCAGGCAAAACAGGTATTAACTGTAAAAAGAGCTGAAAACGGGATGATTTACGATCCAATTACAATTCCTCCTTACAAAACTGTAAAAGATGCTTTGGCATTAATGAAGGAATTTAAAATTGGTGGTATTCCTGTTGTTGACACAGATAAATCACTATTAGGTATTGTTACCAATCGTGATTTACGTTTCGAATTGGATATGGATCGTCCAATATCAGAAGTAATGACAAGTGAAAATATTGTTAGCACTTCCGATTCTACAGATTTGGAAAAAGCTGCAGAAATTCTTCAAGCTCACAAAATTGAAAAACTACCAGTTGTTGATTCAAAAAACAAACTAATTGGTTTGGTAACCTATAAAGACATTACCAAAGCAAAAGATAAGCCATTGGCTTGTAAGGATGAGAAAGGTCGTTTACGTGTTGCCGCTGCAGTTGGTGTAACTGGTGATACATTGGATAGAATCGAAGCATTGGTTCAAGCAAATGCAGATGCTATTATTATTGACACCGCTCACGGTCATTCAAGAGGAGTTGTTGAAGTTCTAAAAACTGCAAAAAAGAAATTCCCTGACATGCAGTTTATTGTTGGTAACATTGCTACCCCTGAAGCCGCTAAAATGCTTGTTGAAGCTGGAGCTGATGCAGTTAAAGTTGGTATCGGACCTGGTTCTATTTGTACAACTCGCGTTATTGCTGGTGTTGGTGTTCCTCAGTTAAGTGCAATTTACGAAGTATCAAAAGCTCTTAAAGGAACTGGTGTTCCTGTAATTGCTGATGGTGGGTTGCGCTACTCTGGTGATATTGTAAAAGCAATTGCTGCAGGTGCAGATTGTATCATGGCAGGATCACTTCTTGCTGGTGTTGAAGAATCTCCAGGAGAAACCATTATTTACAACGGTCGTAAATTTAAATCGTATCGTGGTATGGGTTCTGTTGAAGCAATGCAACATGGTTCAAAAGACCGTTACTTCCAGGATGCTGAAGATGATATCAAGAAATTGGTTCCTGAAGGAATTGTAGCACGTGTACCTTATAAAGGAACTCTTTATGAAGTAATCTATCAGTTAATTGGTGGTCTGCGTGCAGGTATGGGATATTGTGGTTCTGCAAGTATTGAAGAATTGCACAATGCCAAATTTGTTAAAATTACAGCTTCGGGAATGGCAGAAAGTCATCCACATGATGTTGCGATTACTCGCGAAGCTCCTAACTATAGCAGATAATTTTATCGCATATATTTCGGTAACCCGTTATGGTACGGGTTACCGTTTTCTTTTTTAGAATATTTACCATATAATTGCTGAATGAGGAAGGGTTTATTATATCTGATTACAGTTTTATATTGCTCGTTAGTAAGTTACGGGCAATATAGTACTACAGATACCCTTTTTAGCATTGATGATACAACCTACCCTTCTGCTTCATTTGTAGAACTTTTCGAGAGTAATAAGCTTCGCGACCAACACAACCAACCATTATCGCTTACCAAAGCTTTAGATTTATACATCGATTTTTACCTAAAAGCAAGAGAAGCAAAAAAATTGCGGTTCGATACAATTCCAGAGGTGATTCAGGAAATTGAAAACCATCACAATCAAGTATTCAACCCTTATTTATATCCTGTTAAGATCAATCAAAATCTTCTAGAAGAAACATTTGAAAGAATTAAATATTTCATAAAGCCACGTCATATTCTGGTTAAGATTGAAGGTAGAGCTACTCCAAAAGATACACTTAAAGCCTATCAGGAAGCTACCAGACTCTATTCTTTATTAAATCAGGGCAAGAAATTTGCAAAACTTGCCAACCAATTCTCTGATGATTTGTCGGCTCGAAAGAATAATGGTGAAATAGGATACATTACCGCTTTTGATATGGATTACGCCTTTGAAACTGCTGCCTACAACACAACCAAAGGAGAATATTCCATACCAGTTCGTTCACCATACGGATATCACATCATACAGACTATTGACAAGATAAAAAATCCGGGGAAGGTTAAAATTAGGCATCTTATGCTTGAGTTTAAAAAGAAAAATGAAAAAGGTAAAATCAAAGCAAAAGCCGATTCTATTTATCAACTTCTTCAATCAGGTGCTGATTTTTCTGAGTTGGTTCAGAAATATTCAGATGATATTAGTTCCGTAAAAAACAATGGCATCTTGCCTTGGTTTGGATTATTTGAAACACATCCTGCAATTGAAAGATCTGCTTTTGAATTAAAAAAGAAAGGAGATTTTTCACCTCTAATAAAAACCGACTTTGGGTATCACATCATCCAACTTTTAGATAAAAAGGAATATAATACTCTTGAAGAATGTAAGGATGAATTAATAAAACTTTTGGAAGAAGACAGCAGGTCAAGAATTTCAGAAAGTAAATTAATTCAAAAGCTAAAAGAAAAATATCAATTTAAAGAAAATAAAAAGCTACTATCGAACTTTTACTCTATCCTAGATTATGCTTATGCAGAACTATGGGAAACTTTATTTTCGATAGAAGACAGAGATTACTCTCAGGAAAAGTTTGCTGAATTCTTAAGTGAACAAGCTTCGAAAGATATTTATGAAAATTTTGAAGATTATATCAACAGATTATATGTTAATTTCTCAAACACTTGTATCTTAGCATACCATAAAAAGAAACTTGTAGAAAAACATCCTAAGCTTAAGACATTACTGGATGAATACGAAAATGGAATTTTAGTTTATTTTATTACAAAAAAAACAATTTGGGATAATACAACAGATAAAGAAAAGATAAAAGAATATTACACTAACAATCAGCACAAATACGATACAGATACTGATTACAAAACGGTTAAAGATATTGTATTGGAAGATTACAGAGCTTGGCTTGAGGAAAAATGGTCGGAAGAGCTTCGAAAGAAATACTCTGTAAAAATCAATCATTCAGCTTTAACAAATTTGCGAACAATTTATAATGAATAAATACATACTTACAATATTTTTACTTGCAGGCATGCTTGCTTGTAATTACAATCAGGAAGAAGACAAGGCTGTTGCTAAAGTAAATCAAAACTTTTTATACATGAGCGAAGTAGCGGCTATTGTTCCCAACGGAAACACTAAAGAAGATAGCATATTAATTGCCGATAACTACATTCACCAGTGGGTAAAGAAACAGTTGATCATTTCGAAAGCAGAACTTAACCTTTCGGCAGAAGACAAGGATGTTAGCAAAATGGTTGAGGATTATCGTTCCTCTTTAATTATTCATAAGTACCAGCAACAACTTTTAGAGCAGAAACTTGATACCACTGTTACAAACTTTGAAATTGACAATTATTATCGTCAAAACTCTGGCAACTTCATATTGAATAGAAACATTATCAAAGCATTATACATTCAAATTTCAAAGCCTGTTCCTGATTATAATAAAATTAAAAAACTCTATAAATTAGAAAAAGAAGAAGATTGGGACGAATTGGAAGACTACTGTTTTCAGAATGCCACAAAATTTGATAATTTTAGCGGGCAATGGGTAAATGCGAAAGAACTATTAAATAGAATCCCGTTCAAATTTAGTGATGAAGACAAACTTTTAAAAAGCAGAAAACACATTGAAACAGAGGATTCAACCTATAGATATTTTGTAGCTATTAAAAATGTTGAGTTCAAGAATAATATTGCACCTCTTGATTTTGTGAGAGATGACATTAGAAAAATAATAATCAATAAACGAAAAATAGAATTCATTAAAAACCTCGAAGAGAACATCTACAGAGATGCGGAATCGAAAAATAAATTCAAAATTTATTAAACCATAAAATATGCGTTACATTTTTAGAAAAACTTGCACGGTGTTAACACTGTTGTTACTGAGTATTCTTACTCTTAATGCTCAAGACAATGTGGTAGATAAAATTATTGCCGTGGTTGGTAATCAGGTTGTATTAAAATCGGATGTTGAGCAAAGATTTATCAGTCTTAAAGCTCAAGGATACACATCGGGTAGTGTTGACTTGAAAACCGAAATTTTTGAAGATCTATTGATTCAAAAACTTATGATTGCCCAAGCTGCGATTGATAGTATTGAGGTAACCGAACAAGAAGTTGAAGAGGATCTTTCTCGTAAAATGGAAATGTATATTCAAAGAATAGGTTCTAAAGAAAAATTGGAACAATATTTTGGCAAATCAATTCTTGATATGAAAAATGATTTGCGAGAACCTACCAGAGATGAAAGAATTAAAGAGAAAATGCAGGCAGAAATCACAAAGGATATCCACATTACTCCAGCTGAAGTTCGTGATTTCTACAATAAACTAAACAAGGACAGCTTGCCTACAATTGCTGGTAAACTAGAGGTACAACAAATTGTTAGGTATCCAAAAGTTACCGATGACGAGAAAGACCGAATCAGAAAGAGATTAAGAGATTTTAGAGAAAGAGTACATAAGGGTGAGAGCTTTTCTACACTAGCAGTTCTTTATTCTGAGGACCCAGGAAGTGCTCGTCAAGGTGGTGAATTAGGCTATACTCCTAGATCTAGTTTGGTGCCAGAATTTGCAAACGTAGCATTCAACCTAAAAACTGATAAAGTTTCTAAAATTGTAGAAACTGAGTATGGATTTCACATCATTCAATTCATCGACAGAAAAGGTGAAAGAATTAATGTGCGCCACATTCTTCTTAAACCAAAAATTGAAGAAGAAAAAAGAAAAGAAGCCACTACACGCTTAGATAGTATCGCAGATCTAATCAGAAGTGAAAAATTGGAATTTGGTGAGGCTGCATTTTATTTCTCAGCTGATAAGGATACCAGAAATAATGGTGGTTTGATAGTTAATCCATATACTGGATCATCTAGATTTGAAAAAGATAATTTGCCTCCTGCAATTGCTCAACAAATTAACAGCTTAAAAATCAATGAAATTTCTGAGCCATTCTTAGATGTTTCCGGAGGAAAAGATGCTTACAAAATCATCAAGATAAAATCAGAAACCAAATCTCATACAGCGAACCTAGATGATGACTGGAGTATTTTTGAGAATATGCTGACCAATCAAAAGCAGCAAGATGTTCTAGATAAATGGATCAAAGAGAAACAATCTGGCACTTACGTTCACATTGATGATTCATACAAGAATGCAAAATTCAGATTCAAAGGCTGGCAAAAATAATTAAGCTAAAAATATTTAATCAGACACAGCCTTTTTGCTGTGTCTGATTTTTTCAAGGAAATCCAAATACTAAATCCTTATGAATTTTAAATCAGAAGTTGAAGCTGCAAATTCCTTACATGCCGATTACAAAAAGCTGCTTGAGGAAATTGGCAAAAAAATTTATGGTCAGGATGAAATCATTAAAAAAGTATTGATTTCGATTTTTAGTAATGGACACTGTTTACTGGTTGGTGTTCCAGGACTTGCTAAAACGTTACTTGTAAACACAATTGCGCAGGTTTTAGACTTAAAATACCAAAGAATCCAGTTTACACCGGATCTAATGCCTTCTGATATTATAGGAACCGAAATTTTAAATAACGAGCGTAAATTCAATTTCATAAAAGGTCCTTTGTTTGCCAATATCATACTCGCTGATGAAATCAACCGTACTCCTCCCAAAACTCAATCGGCTTTATTGGAGGCAATGCAAGAAAAAATGGTAACGGTAAATGGCAAAAATTACGAAATTGCTAAACCATTTTTTGTTTTGGCTACACAAAATCCAATCGAACAAGAAGGTACATATCCTCTTCCCGAAGCGCAATTGGACCGTTTCATGTTTAGCATCTATTTGGATTACCCAAAATTAGAAGATGAAATTTCGATTGTTGAAAACACTACATGTGGCAAGGAAATTGCATTAAACAAGATTATTTCGGGTGAAAAGATTTCTTATTATCAAAAATTGATACAAAAAGTACCAATTAATCGAAATGTATTGGAATATGCTGTAAATTTAGCGGCAAAATCAAGACCTAATACCGAGTTCTCGCATCCTATGGCCAATGAGTATATCAATTGGGGAGCTGGACCAAGAGCGTCGCAATATTTGGTTATTGGAGCCAAAGCACATGCTCTTCTTTCCGGTAAATATTCACCAGACATAGAAGATGTAAAGGAAGTTGCAGTTTCTATTCTAAGACATAGAATCATGAAAAACTACAAGGCCGAAGCTGAAGGAATTAGTGTGGAAGATATTATAACAGAATTATTAAAATAAAACGAATGCCTTGCATCATTACAAAATATAAATCGATTATTCTATTTGTAGCAATTTTCTGCCTTTTCTCTTTTACATTAAAAGCTCAGAAAAAATCATTAATAGAAATTAAAAACTCCGATGATATCAGAGCTGAATTAAAATCAGAATCACAACTTACTGTTTTCAATGGCAACGTATTTATAACCCATGAAAACATTAAGATGTACTGCGATAGCGTGTATCAATTCAGAGCTGACAATAGAATTACTGCATATGGTAATGTTCACATTATTAGTTCGGACACAGTTCATATTTATGGCGATGTCCTGAAATACTATGGAAACACCAAACTGGCTGAAATGCGTGACAATGTAAAACTTAAAAATAAAACAGTTACTGTTACCACTGAGTTTCTTGATTTTGATATGAACGAAAGTGTAGGTTACTATTTTAACGGTGGAAAAATTGTAGACACAGACAATACACTTACCAGCAGCATAGGAAGATATTACACTAGACAGGATTTGTTATTCTTTAAAGATAGCGTTGAGGTTCTAAGTAATGACTATACTTTAAAATCAGACACACTAAAATACAACACCGTTAGCAAAACTGCCTTTATTTTAGGTCCTACTACCATCGAGAATGAAACTGAAACACTTTATTCGGAAGATGGATGGTACAATACAACTAGCGGAATTTCTCAATTTTTTAAAAACACTACCCTTAATAGTAAAGCATATCAAATTAAAGGTGACAGTATTTACTTGGATAAAAACAATGAAACCGCTAGAGTTTTTGATAATGTAGAACTACGAGACACGGTTAATAATATCATCTTACAAGGACACTTTTTAGAAACTTTTAAGAATACCGAAGAAGCATTAATGACAGATTCTGCGGTATTTATACAAGTTGCAGAACAGGATTCTCTATTTCTACATGCAGATAGCCTTACAATATCAAAAGATAGTGCCGATTTTGAACTAATAAAAGCTTTCCATCACGTAAAGTTTTTCAGACCTGATTTACAAGGTAAATGTGATTCTTTGGTATATACCATGCAGGATTCCACAATTAGATTGTTTAACAATCCGATTTTATGGGCACAAGGTAACCAAATGGTTGCTGATACCATTGGCATTGAAATGCAGAACCAGAAACTAAAGTATCTTCACTTTAGAGGCTCTTCATTCTTAACCGCCAAAGAAGACAGCACATTCTATAACCAGATAAAAGGAAAAAACATGCTTGGACATGTTAAGGACAATAAGATTTACAAATTAGATATTGATGGCAATGGCGAGACCATATATTATCCAAAAGACAAAGGAATAATCATGGGGATGAATATTGCCAAGAGTAGTGATATAATAATACTCATAAAAGAAAATAAAATCGATCAGATTAAATTTATCAAGAAACCTGATGGCAAAATGTATCCTCTGTTCGAGGTAGAAAATGAAATGTTATTCCTGAAAAATTTCCGTTGGTTTGATGGTGTCCAACCCACATCAAAAGAAGATATATTTATTTGGCGCGATACGCCTCCACATACAGCTAAAAGTATATTAAAGGGTGAATCTACAGATTTATAAACTAATTAAAACATGAAATAAAAAACGAGGTTTTGTAACAAAACCTCGTTTTTTATTTTTTTTAGTATTCATCTTCGTTGAATAAAAAATCTCCTTTGCTAGGGTAATCAGGCCAAATATCCTCAATACTCTCAAAAATCTCTCCCTCTTCCTCGATTTCCTGCAAATTTTCAATTACCTCTAGCGGCGCACCAGAGCGAATTGCGTAGTCAATCAACTCATCCTTAGAAGCCGGCCATGGGGCATCTTCAAGTTTTGTTGCTAATTCAAGTGTCCAATACATAAGTTCAAAATATTTTTAGGTTCCTTTATTCTGCGAATATAATTTTTTTTTCCGAATTTACAAGTCCGGCTCCCATTTTATTTCAACGGCCCCAACATCCTTTAAAACCTTGCGCGACAACACAAACAAGTAGTCCGACAACCTATTTAAGTACTTCAACAATAAGGGATTTATGTCAATTTCTGTTGACAATTGATTGGCTCTTCTCTCTGCCCTGCGGCAAACGGTTCTTGCAATATGGCAAAATCCATTTAATGGACTTCCTCCAGGCAGCACAAAATTATTCAATTCAGGAAGTTCTTCATCCATTCGATCCATCTCCGATTCCAATAATAAAATATCATCTTCACAAAGATTTAACTTTTGTTTTAAGTCTGACTTTTCATCATCAGTAGCCAAACGAGAACCAATCAAAAACAACTTATTCTGTACAATATTTAATACTTCCAGAGTTTTTGCCTCTATTTGATGAGATCGAATCAAACCGATGTAAGAGTTCAATTCATCTACAGTTCCGTAGGCTTCTAATCTCAAATGATATTTAGGAACACGAGTTCCACCAATAAGCCCGGTAGTTCCCTTATCGCCTGTTTTTGTATATACTTTAAATTTATCCATTGCTATATTTTTAAGCTAATATTTACATGTTTGGCAGTAAATATATGCAGCTATAACAAAGATAAAATTTTTTATTATTTAGAACGATTCTAAGAATTTATTTTTTCTGATCCCGCAAAGAAATTAAAATTCCAACAGAATGCATATTCAGGCAAAAGTCAAATTTACTATCCTGGTTTAGATTTTTCCAAGCTTCCATTAAAACAGGGTTTCTATTCATATTCTGAAAAACAAGTACAGAAGTTCTGCTCAAAAATTGTTTATACTGCTTTTTAAACATCTCAATGTCTGCATTATTTGCTGAATTCGATATTACCACAAAATCAAGATCTTTTAACTCCTCAAAATGTAAAGATTCAATATTCTCAATATTAAGTTGCCTTTTGAATATTTTATCATTTATCTCTCCATTTTTAATGCAATCTCCAATACAATAAAGTTTAATTCTTGAATCGACCTTAGCCATATAAGCTTTCGTATATCCAAATCCATTCCCTATAAACAATGGCTTTTTTACTTGATAATAATTCATCAAGCGAAAAATTAAACGATCCACATCCTTTCCTCTTTTTAGGTTTACGATTTCCTCCTTCAGATAATTTGCACGACTAGCACTAAGGGCAGATGATTTACAAGATGATCTAAGCAGCTTTATCGCCAATTCTCTGGTTTGTTGAAGGTCACGAAAAGCATAATAATGAAGTTTAGCTCCAAATACATTAGTTATCAAATCAATTGCAATTGGCAAATGTTCTCCAAACCCCTTTCGGCGATATTTTTTTAAACGAATTAATCTTTTTTTTAATTGATAACGAATTCCACTCATGCTAGTGTTTAAGTATATTTGGCGAATTAAATTGTACATTTGAGTTACTCAAAAATTAAAATTATTAGATTTTTTCAACTTTCAATATTTAAATGTCTGAATTAGCTGGTCTGGATATAAAATTTTTAGCTGGAGTTGGTCCCAAAAGAGCTTCCATTTTAAACCAAGAATTATCGATTTATAGTTACGAGGATTTGTTGTATCATTTTCCTTACAAATATATCGATAGAACCAAATTCTACTCAATTAGAGAAATCAACTCAAAACTACCTTACATTCAGGTAAGAGGCCAAATCACAGGCATCGAGACTTTGGGCGAAAAGCGTCAACAACGTTTGGTTGCGTATTTTACCGACGGTGAAGATACCATGGAATTGGTCTGGTTTAAAGGCATTAAATACATAAAAGGCAATCTAAAGCCAAATACAGATTATATTGTTTTTGGAAAACCTTCTGAATTCAATAGAAAAATTAATGTTGTTCATCCAGAAATAGAAGAAACCAGTAAAAGCAATGGAAAGATTAATGCGTCGCTTCAATCTTTTTACCTGACTACTGAAAAAATGAAAAACAGCTTTCTGAATTCAAGAGCAATTCAGAAACTACAAGAAAATGCACTCAAATCAGTAAATGGAAAAATACCGGAAACTTTACCTGCACCACTAATCAAAAGACTGGGATTAATCAACTTGCACGAAGCATTGCTACAGATTCATTTCCCCCAAAATACCGAAATTCTTAAAAAAGCGCAATATCGCTTAAAGTTTGAAGAGTTGTTCTACATCCAACTCAACATACTTAAAATGAAAATGAAACGGAAAATCTTATACAAAGGACATCCGTTTTCAAAAATAGGAGAATACTTTAATACATTCTACCAAAACAATTTACCTTTTGAATTAACCAATGCACAAAAGCGAGTAATTAAAGAAATCCGTAAAGATGTTGGTTCTGGTAAACAAATGAATCGCTTGCTACAGGGGGATGTAGGTAGTGGTAAAACCATGGTTGGGCTGATGTGTATGCTTATGGCTCTTGACAATGGTTGCCAGGCATGCCTAATGGCTCCTACCGAAATTCTGGCAACACAGCACATGGAGAGCATTTCTGAATTTCTGGAAGGAATTGATGTGAATGTTGCTTTGCTTACTGGCTCCACAAAACAAAAGGACAGGCGCAGAATACACGAAGATCTAAAAAGTGGCGAATTACAAATTTTGATTGGTACACATGCCTTGCTTGAGGATGTTGTACAGTTCAATAATCTTGGGTTAGTAATTATCGATGAGCAGCACAGGTTTGGTGTAGCGCAGCGTGCGCGATTATGGAAAAAGAATAACATTCCTCCTCACGTACTGGTAATGACGGCAACTCCAATTCCAAGGACTTTAGCCATGACCTTGTATGGCGATTTGGAAGTTTCGGTAATCGATGAATTGCCTCCGGGAAGAAAACCCATCCAAACGGTTCACTATTTTGAGAACAAAAGACGCCAGGTTTATCAGTTCATGAAAAAGCAAATCGATTTGGGAAGACAAATCTATTTGGTATATCCGATGATTAAAGAATCGGAAAAAATGGATTATAAAAATCTGGAAGAAGGATATGAAAGTGTAGCCAGTTTTTTTCCTCCTGAAAAATATGGCATAAGCATGGTTCACGGAAAGATGAAACCAGCCGAAAAAGATGCTGAAATGCAAAGATTCGCACAGGGCGAAACCAAAATCATGGTGGCAACCACAGTAATCGAGGTTGGTGTTAATGTCCCCAATGCATCGGTAATGGTTATTGAAAGTACCGAAAGGTTTGGTTTATCGCAGTTGCATCAGTTACGTGGTCGTGTTGGTCGTGGTGCCGAACAATCATATTGTATTCTAATGTCATCCTATAAGATTTCCAATGAATCGAGAAAAAGAATTGAAACCATGGTAAGAACCAATGATGGTTTTGAAATTGCCGAAGTAGATTTAAAACTGAGAGGTCCAGGAGATATTGAAGGAACTCAACAAAGTGGAATTTCATACGATCTAAAAATAGCTAATCTCGGTAAAGATGGTCAGTTATTGCAATATACACGAGATGTTGCGCAAGAAATTCTTGACAATGATCCGCTTCTGGAAAAAGAAGAAAACTTCACTTTAGCCAAGCAAGTAAAAAGACTTAGTAAGACTAAAATCAACTGGAGTGTAATTTCATAGATTAGAATTTTCAAGAAAAAACCACGTATTATAATCAGCAATAACCGTTATCTATATTTTTTTCTTTTTTCTTAATATCTCAAACAATAGCAATAGACTAACTTACAATCGTTTCTTCGTGATTTTTGAATTCATAGAGAATATTAAATTATCCATGATTTATTTTAGTTTCATTACTTACAATAACAGATTGTTTACGTTCAATTCATTCATGAAATGCTTTATGTATCGAATTATTTACAAACATTCTAAATTATCAAGCTCGCGGAAAACACTAAAATTAGCGATTTTTTTCTTGAATAGCCGAAACTTGCTGTAATCAATACAGATACATGAAAAATTGTAATCTCTACATTACAAAAGTAAGGAAGTCCCTCTATTTAAACACGCTATAAATAGACTTTTTCAGGATGGAATGTGCCCTAAAGTGTTAATTTTGTTGCCATGTGTTAAATAACATACCTATTTAAAGGTACTGATATACAACAAACAAGCACATACTAAATAAAAGGGGCTAAATCATGAGTAATCCCAAACAAATTGATCACGAGGGAACTATCCTGGAAATTAAGGATGGTAAGATTACGGTCGGAATTGTTAATGTTTCGGCCTGTGCAGGATGTCATGCCAAAGGAGCATGCACGATGTCTGACATGAAGGAGAAATCAATTGATGTTATTGATTACAGCAACAAGTATTCAGTTGGAGAAAAAGTTAAGTTAACATATCGCGAGTCTTTAGGATGGTTTGCTTTAATGTTGGCCTATGTAATTCCTTTTGTTCTTGTACTACTTGTCCTTTTTATAGCAACAGCATTTACTAACGACGAATTAATAAGTGGATTATTGTCATTGGCAATTTTACCTCCTTATTATATCATATTGTCCTTTTTTAAAGGACGACTAAAGAAAACGTTTTCATTTACAATAGAAAAAATCGTAAACATTTAATTCTATGAGCATTATAGCTATCACTATTCTGGCTTTGTGTGCGATTGGTGTTACAGCAGCAATTATCCTGTATTTTGTAGCCCAAAAATTCAAAGTATACGAAGATCCTCGTATCGACGAGGTTGAAGAAGCATTGCCTGCAGCAAACTGCGGTGGTTGTGGTTATCCGGGTTGTAGAGGTTTTGCCGAAGCATTGGTAAAAGCCGACGACATCTCAAACTTCAACTGTCCTGTTGGTGGAGCAGCAGTAATGTCACATGTAGGTGCCCTTTTAGGACACGAAATTAAAGCAGCAGACCCAACTGTTGCAGTTGTTCGTTGTAACGGAACTTGCGAAAATCGTCCGAAAACAAACCAGTATGATGGAGCAGCCTCTTGTTCTATCGCTGCATCACTTTACAGTGGCGAAACTGGTTGTCAGTATGGATGTTTAGGACTAGGCGAGTGTGTTGAAGCATGTAATTTCGATGCAATGTACATGGATGAAGAAACGGGTCTTCCTGTTATCATTGAAGACAAGTGTGTTTCTTGTGGTGCTTGTGTTAAAGCTTGTCCAAATAACATTATTGAGCTTCGTAAAAAAGGGCCTAAGAGTCGTAGAATCTTTGTTTCATGTGTTAATAAAGACAAAGGTGCTGTTGCGAAAAAAGCTTGTAATGTTGCATGTATTGGTTGTCGCAAGTGTGAGAAAGAATGTCCTTTCGATGCAATTACCGTAGAAAACAACCTTGCTTACATCGACTACAACAAATGTAAGTTGTGTAGAAAGTGTGTGGTAGTTTGTCCTACAAATGCAATACATGAATTAAACTTCCCTCCTCGTAAAGAGAAGCCTGCTGCAAATCCTGATGCTAAAACAGTAAAACCTGTAGCTACTAAAGCGGAAGTTCAAGATGCTCCTAAAGCTGAGCCTAAAGCAAACGATTCGAAGGATGAAACATCTGATAACAAATAAATAGGAGGATAATCAGTGTTAAAAACATTTTCTATAGGAGGTATTCATCCAGCAGAAAACAAACTATCTGCTGAAAGCGCAATCCAGGTATTGCCAATACCCCAAATGGTTAGCATTCCAATTTCACAACATATTGGTGCTCCTGCTACACCAATCGTTAAAAAAGGCGACGAAGTAAAAGTAGGACAACTAATTGCTAAATCTTCAGGATTTGTATCTGCAAATATTCACTCTTCTGTTTCCGGAACAGTATTTAAGGTGGATGAAATTATGGATGCCAGTGGTTTCCGCAGAACATCAGTTATCATCAATGTTGAAGGCGATGAATGGTTAGAACATATCGATCGAAGTGAAGAATTGGTAAAAGAAATCAGCGCAAGTAAAGAAGAAATTATCAAACGAGTTGGCGATGCGGGTATCGTTGGTTTAGGTGGTGCTACTTTCCCTGCTCATGTTAAACTTTCAGTTCCTCCAGGAAAAACTGCTGAAGTTTTAATCATTAATGCCGTTGAGTGTGAGCCTTACCTAACCTCTGACCACAGAATCATGTTGGAAAAAGGAGATGAAGTATTGGTTGGGACTCAAATCTTGATGAAAGCACTTGAGGTAAACAAAGCGATTATCGGCATTGAGAATAACAAACCCGATGCAATTGCTCACCTTACAAAACTTGCTGCAAACTATAATGGAATTGAGATTTGTCCATTAAAAACACAATACCCTCAAGGTGGTGAAAAGCAATTAATTTCTGCAACCATTAAGCGTGAAGTTCCATCTGGAGCTTTACCAATTGAAGTTGGTGCTGTTGTTCAGAATGTTGGTACTGCTTATGCAGTTTACGAAGCAGTTCAGAAAAACAAACCTTTAATTGAACGCGTTGCTACCATTACTGGTAAATCATTGAAAAATCCTTCAAACTGGATGTTCCGTATTGGTACTCCAGTAAAAGATATCATCGAAGCTGCAGGTGGAATGCCTGAAGATACTGGTAAAATTGTAGGTGGAGGTCCAATGATGGGGAAAGCATTATCGAGTATTGATGTGCCATTGACAAAAGGTAGTTCTGGATTATTGCTTCTTCCTAGAGAAGAAACTGCACGTAAGGCTACCAAAGCTTGTATCCGCTGTGGTAAGTGTGTTTCTGTTTGTCCTATGGGGCTTGAACCATACTTGCTAATGGTATGTGCTGATAAGAAAGATTACGAGCGCTTAGAAAAAGATGCAGTAATGGATTGTATCGAATGTGGTTCTTGTAGTTACACTTGTCCTGCAAACCGTCCTTTATTGGATTACATCCGATTGGGAAAAGGTAAAGTAGGCCAAATTATGAGAGCACGCAAATAATTAGCAATTAACAATGAGTAATTAATAATACTCATTCACTCATTTACAAATAAACTAATTAACAAATAGATATGAACACCAAAGTACTTGTCGCACCATCTCCGCATGTTCATAGTGGAGATTCCATACAGAAAAATATGTATGGTGTGGTATTTGCGATGCTTCCGGCGCTGCTATTTTCGTTCTTTTACTTTGGATTAGGAGCACTTGTTGTTACCCTAACCGCCGTAGCATCATGTTACTTATTCGAATTCTTAATTCAAAAATACATTCTAAAGACTGAAGTTACTATTAACGATGGTTCTGCCCTTATTACTGGTATTCTTTTGGCCTTCAACGTACCATCAAACCTTCCAATCTGGATCATCATGATTGGTGCATTGGTTGCAATTGGTATTGGTAAAATGACATTTGGGGGATTAGGAAACAACGTATTCAACCCAGCATTGGTTGGTCGTGTTTTCCTTTTGATTTCTTTCCCTGTTCAGATGACCAGCTGGCCAGTGTCTAAAGGTTTAACCAGTGGATATATTGATGTAGAAACTGGAGCTACTCCTCTTGCCATCATTAAAGAAGGATTGAAAAACGGTCAATCTCTTTCATCATTAATGGACAAAATTCCTTCAAACATGGACATGTTCCTTGGAAACATGGGAGGCTCTATGGGTGAGATTGCAGGTGCTGCTTTAATTCTAGGCTTGGCTTACATGTTGATTCGTAAGATCATCACCTGGCACATTCCTGTTGCTGTGATTGGCTCTGTAGCTATCTTCACAGGCATTCTTCACATGGTGAATCCTGAAGCTTATGCAGGACCTATGTTCCATATTTTAACAGGAGGTTTACTTTTGGGAGGTATTTTTATGGCTACCGATTACGTAACTTCTCCAATGTCTAACAAAG
This sequence comes from Marinifilum fragile JCM 15579, assembly GCF_001310955.1. Taxonomy (GTDB): domain Bacteria; phylum Bacteroidota; class Bacteroidia; order Bacteroidales; family Marinifilaceae; genus Marinifilum; species Marinifilum fragile. The sequence continues at coordinate 377,140 of NZ_BAZX01000001.1, read as the reverse complement.
GAATGATAATCTATGGTATAGGTATCGGTGTCCTTACTGTAGTAATCCGTGTATTTGGAGCATATCCTGAAGGAGTTTCATTTGCCATTCTTATTATGAATGCATTTGTACCACTAATTAACGTATATGTTAAACCTAAGCGTTTCGGCGAAAAAAGGAAATAATCATGGCTGGTAAAAAAGAATCTACATTTATAAATATGGTTCTGGTGTTGCTTATTGTAACACTGGTTGCCTCAGCTGCTTTAGGTGGACTTTACGAGTTAACCAAAGAGCCTATCGCCGCTGCTAAATTGGCTAAGAAATTAAAAGCGATTAAGGAAGTAGTTCCTGAATTTGATAACAACCCAAGCGAGGAAATGTATTCTGTTGAGATGCCAACAGGCGACCTTTTGGAATTCTATCCTGCTAAAAAAGGAGACGAATTGGTCGGCACAGCCGTTAAAACATTCACAACCAATGGTTTTTCCGGATACATCTGGATCATGGTGGGTTTCAAACCTGATGGAACAATCAACAACTACTCTGTCTTGGAACACAAGGAAACTCCTGGTTTGGGAACCAAAATGGCAGATTGGTTTAAACCTACCGATCCTGCTAAAGCAAAAGCTAGCGTCATCAATAAAAATCCTGGTAAAACCAACTTCACTGTAAGCAAAGATGGTGGTGATATTGATGCAATCACAGCTGCTACAATTAGCTCCAGAGCTTTCCTTGATGCAGTTCAAACTGCATATAAAGAGTATAACAAGAAAATGGAGGGAGGAAATAAATAATGACACACAAAGAAAATTTTCTAAAAGGTTTTTTCAAAGAAAACGCCGTATTCACATTACTTTTAGGGATGTGTCCTACTTTAGGGGTTACCTCATCTGCCATCAATGGTTTGGGTATGGGATTGGCTACAACTTTTGTACTAATCATGTCAAACCTTGTTATTTCATTGGTAAGTTCACAAATTCCTGATAAGGTAAAGATTCCATCATTCATTGTAATCATTGCATCCTTTGTAACCATGGTTGACTTGGTGATGGCGGGTTATGTACCTGCTCTACACGAGCAATTGGGGGTATTCATTCCTTTGATTGTTGTGAACTGTGTTGTATTGGGACGTGCTGAAGCTTTTGCATCAAAGAACAAACTGGTTCCTTCAATTATAGATGGAGTTAGTATGGGATTGGGTTTTGCTATGGCATTAACCATGCTAGGTGCAATTCGTGAATTTTTTGGTTCGGGAAAAATGTTTGGAGTAACATTGTTCAACGAAACCTATGGAATGTTAGTATTCGTATTGGCACCTGGTGCTTTTATCGCATTAGGATACTTAATTGCATTTATTAACCGAGTAAGAAAAGCATAAGGAGAATCATCATGGAATTTATTGTAATTATAATATCAGCAATCTTCGTTAACAACGTAGTATTGATGCAATTCCTTGGAATTTGTCCTTTCCTTGGAGTATCGAAGAAAGTATCTACAGCGGTAGGTATGACAGGAGCAGTTACTTTTGTGATGATTCTGGCAACTATCGTAACTTATTTAATACAACATTATATCCTTAATCCATACGGAATTGGATTCATGCAAACCATTTCTTTCATTTTGGTTATTGCATCCCTTGTACAATTGGTTGAGATTATTTTGAAAAAAGTAAGTCCTGCATTATACCAGGCATTAGGTGTTTTCTTGCCTCTTATCACTACCAACTGTGCTATTTTAGGTGTGGCTATCATGACCATTCAGAAAGACTACAACCTGCTTGAAGCTGTGGTTTTCTCAGGAGCATCGGCAATTGGTTTTGGTTTGGCATTGGTATTGTTTGCCGGATTAAGAGAACACTTAGACTTGGTTGAACTACCAAAAGGAATAAAAGGAACCCCAGCTGCGCTAATTGTAGCTGGATTATTGGCAATGGCCTTTATGGGATTCTCTGGAATCGTATAAATCAAAATACAATTGATTATATTTCATAGGCAGCTCAAAATGAGCTGCTTTTTTTGTTGCATAAATTTCCCTCTACGTAAGCAATAATAGCACCTTTATCAAAAATCTTGTGTAAATCCATAAGAATAACTAACTTAGGAATGGAAGTCGCTCAAATGTGACCATAATCAACCACTAATTACACACTAAATACAGGCGAAGCTAAATGCTTAATAAGTTAAAATTTCGTACTAGAGTGCTTGCCGGATTCGGACTTATTCTACTGTTTACGGTATCATTTTTCGTCCTCTCTATTTTCCAAGTAAAAAACTTCGTTCAGAATCAGAATTTATTTATAATCACGCCTATACAGTAAGCAATAGTATTCGAGATATAAATACGCACATTCAAATCATGGAGAGTGCTATGAAAGATGTCTTGCTTGCTACCACTCAGGAGGAGTTCGATCAAGCAATTGACACCATTAACCTATATCACCTTAAGGTGGAAGCTGAATTTGACATTGTCTATAATAATTTTTTAGGCAATGGAAGAGATGTTGGTGAAGCCCACCGTGCCTTTATGGATTGGGAAGATATCAGAAATCAAATTATCGATTTAAAAGTTAGTGGCAAAGAACTTACAGCAAAGAAAATGGTTGATGGCATGGCAGCAAACCATCTGAATAAGCTTAAGGAAAAAACCAAAGTGCTGACTGATTTTGCAGAAAACAAAGCTGATTCCAGCTATAAAGAAGCATCGGAAATGCATAACGCCACGTTGTTTTGGTTTACGATTATATCGGTGATAATTGTACTGTTTTGTATCGCTATTACCTATGTAATTTCAGATAGCATCTCCCGACCAATTAAGAATTATATTTACAAAGCTCAAGCCATTTATCAAGGACAAGGTCATGGCTCGGTAAAAAGAATTAGCGAGGAAAGCTTATTAAACCATTCTATCACTGAATTAACCGAAACCTATACCAAACTTCAGAATGAAATATTGGAGCGTGAGAAAGGCGAACAAACCATTCGCGAACAATATCAGGAAATTCATGATTATTCAGAACAATTAAGATCATTTAATGAAAAACTGGAAGAAAGGGTTAAAGAAAGAACTACTGCCCTTGCGACAAGTGAAGAAAAGTATAGAAACCTAATTAATGGTAGTACTGATATTATTTTGGTAAACGAATATTTAGGTGATGGTTCTTCCAAATTGATCGAAGCAAATGATACAGCCTGTATATTGCTGGGCTATTCTCGTGAGGAATTGCTGCAACTTACCCTTCACGACTTCATTGAAAATTTAGATAATGACTACATTGTAGATTCGATAAAAAGACTTACCCGAGAAAAGCAATTTACCAGTGAACAAATGTTTATTTCCAAGTATGGTAAAAAAACTCCGATGGAAACAGTGAATCAACTGGTAACCTTACAGGGAAAGCATGTAATTCTTTCCACTGCGCGTGATATCACAGAAAGAAAGAATGCTCAGCAGGCAATTATTTCCAGCGAACGTAGATTGAAGAAGATGATTCACAAGTCACCTCTTCCTATTGTAATTACTGATGAAAATAACGATATCGAATTCTTTAATGATAAGTTTATTGAGCAGTTTGGTTATAGCTTAAATGACATTCGAACTTCTGAAGAGTGGTATGCGAAGTGTTATCCTGATGAAGAATACAGAAAAACTGTTATTGCCAGTTGGGAAAAAGCCACAGAAAAGGCAAAGCAGGACAATACGGATATCGAGAAACAAGAATTTCACATTAGCACTAAAAATGGAGATCAAAGGCATTGTGAATTCTTCATGGTTCCTTTCGATACCTCCTCCATGATTATCATTAATGATATTACTCCTATCATTAATTCGCAAAGTGAATTGGTAAAAGCTAAGGAGAAAGCCGAAGAAAGTGATCGTTTAAAGTCTGCATTCCTTGCGAACATGTCACACGAAATCAGAACCCCAATGAATGGTATCATTGGTTTTGCCGACATGCTTAGAAAGCCTGGAAAAACCGATGAACAACAAAATGTATACATCGACATCATTTACAAAAGTTCAAATCAGCTATTGAAAATTATCAATGATATTCTTGACATTTCGAAACTGGATGCTGGACAAACCATTATCAAGGAAACTCAATGCTCGATAAATTCAATTTTAGATGATTTGCATCTGCAATTCAGCAAAGAGAATATTGCTGATGATGAAATTGAATTTAGAGTTATTAAATCATTGCCAAACGAAAAAACTCTGGTAGTAACCGAAGAAAGAAAACTGAGACAGGTGCTTTCTAACCTTCTGAATAACGCATTTAAGTTCACCTCATCAGGATCCATTGAGTTTGGTTATAAGCTTTTAAAAGACAATCTCCTGGAGTTCTATGTGAAAGATACTGGTATTGGTATTCAAAAAGAGAAACAAGATATCATCTTTGAACGCTTCCGTCAGGTTGAAGAATCCTTTACCCGTAAATATGGTGGAACAGGTCTTGGTTTGGCCATTTCGAAAGGTTTTGTAGAGTTAATGGGTGGAAAAATAAGAATGGCAACTGTGGAAGACAAAGGAACAACATTCTTCTTTACCATTCCTTATAAACCAGTAGATACCGATAATGTACCAGTTAAAAAGACCCCTAAGAAAAAAGATTACAAATGGGATGATAAGCTGATTTTGGTAGTCGAAGACGACGAAACCAACTACAAATATATCGAAGCAGCTTTAAAACCAACAAAGGTTAAAATTCTACATACCATATCAGGGAACAAGGCAATTGAATTAAGCCTACGAAACCCAACCATCAACTTGGTTTTAATGGATCTGCGTTTACCTGATATCAATGGTTTGGAAGCTACACAATCCATCAAAAAGATGCGTGATAACCTTCCTATTATCGCACAAACGGCAAATGCTTTCAGAGAAGATAAGAACAAGAGTATTGAAGCAGGTTGCGACGACTTTATTGCAAAACCTTTTGATGAAAAGAAATTGCTGGAAACCATTAACAAATACTTTAAAAAGAAAAAGAAGCTTAATGTATGATGCATTAAGTTATTGAAACAATTGCTCTTTTTGGGTAAGCAATTTCCATGTAATGATGTTTTAACTACTATTACAACGACGTTTTAATAAGTATTGTAGCATCATTTCAATTACTATTAAAAAGACATTTTAATTGGTGTTAGTATTACGTTACCGTCGTAACCACTATTACGTCGTCTTCACAACTATGCTTGCGTTACCAAGGAGCCTATGCACTCTTAGGCAAAGAGTGTAAACACTCGTCACCTCAGTAATCATGCACTCTTAGAATCAGAGTGTATGTACTCTTTATCTCAGTAATTCTTCCCAGTGTATTATTAAAATAATTCTACCATTATTATATCTGATATACTCCCTAAAACTCCACAACACTGGTACGTTTTTGAAAACCTAATACCAGACCAGTTGAATAACACAAAAATCACTACAAATAGTTAGTCATATAAATAGCAATCTTCATTAGTTTTGCTGCCGCAATTTTAAACGATATTTACAAACACAGCTTAAAAATGAACTCAAAGAACATTACAATTATTGGAGGAGGAAATTTGGGATCCTCTATTGCAAAAGGATTAGTTCAAAGCGGTTTATTAAAACCTGAACAAATTACGGTTACCAACCTTGAATTGCATTTAATTCAGCATCTAAAAGATGAAATAGGTGTGAATATTACAACCAATAACCTTGAGGCAATTAATAATTCGCAAATTGTTATTGTTGCAGTAAAACCAACTGTTGCAAGAACACTTCTGAACGATATTAAAGAACCTTTACAAAAAGGCAAACAAGTTTTGATTTCGGTTATCTCAGGAATTAAAATTCAAGATCTTGAAGATATCTTAACGGATGTTCCTGTAATTAGAGCTATGCCAAATACTGCAATTGCCATTCAAGAGTCGATGACTGCATTGTCTTTTAACGAAAAAGGATTAGAGCATAAAGATGAAGTTGTTGAAATTTTCGATCAGCTTGGAGCAACCATGATTATTCCAGAATCACAAATGCCAGCTGCAACGGTTTTGGCTTCTTGCGGTATTGCTTTTGCATTAAGGTTTATGAGAGCTGCTTCGCAAGGAGGAATCGAGATCGGACTTTCTTCTAAGCAATCATTAGAAGTGGCTGCACAAATCATGAAAGGAGCTTCGAAGCTTATTATCGAAAATGGAACTCACCCTGAACCAGAAATCGACAAGGTGACTACTCCACTTGGCGTAACCATTAAATCACTAAATAAAATGGAGCATGAAGGATTTAGTTCTTCTCTTGTTCAAGGAGTGGTTAGTGGTCACAAAAAGATCTTAGAAACAGAATCATAAAAACTCAATAATTACAGCTCATTACCTAGCATATTTTATATAGCGCGGTAGTGAGCTGTTTCCCATTTAATAGCACTGTTCCCAAAGCTTCGTAATCAGTATCAAAATATTGGTTCTCTTTTAACTCGTTAATCAGGTTACCCGATACCAAAAGTTTGGATTGATAAGAATTGCATAGGCCTTGAATACGTGATGCCGTATTAATTGCATCTCCATGATAGGCAATTTCGGACTTTAATTCTCCCACTTCAGCAACCATAACCTTTCCAGAATGCACTCCCGCCTTAAAGACAGGAATAATCCCATATTCCTTTTGATAATAGTCACTTTTATTATGCAGTTCTTCCATAAAATCAAAGAACACTTGCAGACATCTGTTGTTTTTCAATCCGTCTTTCAGTTTCCAGGTCAGTACCACTTCATCACCAACAAACTGGTAAATTTGAGCTTTGTTTTTCTCTATGGAAGAAGAAATATCTTTAAAACAATCCTGAATTAATCTGCTGTACTTAAAGTGTCCCAATTGCTCAGCATAATAGGTTGATGATTTTAAATCCATAAATAAAAACACTCTTTCTTCTTCCTTGGGTTTATAATATCTTCCCAGCAAGAACTTCAAAAGCACTCCTTTCCCTAAGCGCTTATCTATTTCGAAAAAGATCTCAATTAAAGATCCCACAATAAAGAAATAAGCCAAAATGGAATAAAACATCTGTGAGTTATAAAGATCCAATAGCTGTTGAAAACTATTTGGAAACTCTTCAAAAATGAAAATATCACTTAAGTGATATATCAAATAGATCAATAAATAGGCACTTAATACATTGACGGAAAAAGAAAGTAAAATCGTTAATGAGAAACGAGAAAGAAATTTTAGAATATAGCGTGATATCTTAAAAATTACCCCCCAAATAATACCTGCGAACAAACCCGACCAAAATACATTGTTTAAATTAGCTATTCTTGAAACTGACATGACATTGTTTTCATCGACCTGAAAAGTGGTTAAAAAGAAAAATGCCACAATCCAAGTAAGAATTATAGTTCCAAAATAAGTTATGGTCTTATAAATATGTTGCAACAACTTATTTTCCATTATTACAATTGATATAAGTTACCAAATCATTTATTTGTTCTTTGGTATTAATCACATAGTCATCATTTACTTTTAAACAAAACAAGTGTGTTTTTATAATTTGCATATTGGTTTTTGAGGGATTTTTTAAACTTCTTATCGCCTCTTCATAAAGCAAATCTCTATCTTTCATCTGTTTAAATTTTTCTTTTATTTGTAAGATGAAACCTGCAATGAATATTAACACTCGATTCCAATTCGAGATTAAAATTCATGTTCGTTTCATATTTATATGATTTATTAAAGTAAGAGAGGATGAATTACAAAGTTGAGAGAACCACCAATCAACAACATCCTACGTGTAATTCATACCTCTCTCTTCCCACTATATTAGTCTGCTAATTCTCCTATTGCTTTTAGGAAACCTGATTCTTTTAGTTTAAAATTGATTTTCGCATCAATTAGTTCGGTATGTGCGTGCTGCCAAAACGCTTGAGCATCCAGCATTTCTGTAGCATTGGCCAAACCTTCATAAAAACTATTCTTGGTTATGGAAACATTCTCTTCAGCCTGATTCATTGATATTTCAGCCAATTTCTTTTGCTCGTATGCCTCCTGTAAATTGAAATAAGCTTGTTGTACTTCAAGGCTAACCAAATCCTTTGTCCTGTCTAATTGTAGCTCTCGTTGCTTTGTCTGATATTTTTTTGCCGCTACCCTATGCTTTCTTTCATTCCAGTGGAAAATAGGGACCTTTAAACTTGCCTGCACAGACAAGTTTTGGCGTGAATCCATCAAATTTTCAATTTTACTTGTATAACCATAAGAAGCTCCAACACCCAATTGAGGCAAATAATCGGCAAGTGTACTTTTTTCCTCTTGCTTATCGATTTCCACCTGCTTTCCAAGCATCAAAATTTCAGGTCTTTGTTGCATTGCCTTCTGAATAAAGTTGGTTTCAACATGTTTATTCTCAACCGAAATAATTGTATCGGAAGCCGTTATTTCGCTTTTTAAATCTCTACCAATTACCTGACACAATGCCATTCGAGAAAGTACGTGAGCATTTTTAATTCTGAACAAATCCAATTTTGCCTGGTTTAACTGTACCTGAGCCTTTAACAATTCATTTTTAGTAGTCAACTCCAAATCAAAGGCATTTTTTAAATCAGTTACCAACTGATTCAACATTTCTACATACTTTTCAGCCACTTTTACTCTTTCTCTTACCGATACAAGATTCCAGTATGCCTCATCGGTTTCAAGAATTACTTCAGAAGCTTCTAATTGGCGATTGAATACAGATAAATCGGAACCCAACTTTGCCATATTGTAATTGCTTCTTACTTTACCTCCAGCATAGATTGGCTGACTTAAAATCAAGTTTGCAGAATAGTAATCAATATTCCCCATTTCAAGATTTAGACCAGGAAAATAAACATCACTGGTACCTGTAAAGTTTCCCAACCTTGCTTCATCCAAACTATTAGCCGTTTTTAGAAAAAATCCTGGTAAGGAAATATCATCGATATCATGCAAATAATTATAGCTACCTTCTGCACTAAGGTTAGGTAAGAAATGGGTAAATGCAAACTTTACATTCGATTGACTTTCTGAAATTAACTCGTCAGCAATCTTAATTCTCTGGTTATATTCCAAGGCCAGCTTTCTACTTTCCTGAAGGGATAATATCTCCTGCCCGATTCCCTGAAATGATATCAGGGAAACAGCAAGAATTGTATATATTTTGAATTTTAATAATTTCATGAAAAGTGTATTATAAATCCATAACTTCTTTAGTATTTATGCGATAGAATACTGCATACAATACTGGAACAACAATTAATGTAATAATTGATCCTATCAATAATCCGAACATAATAGCAACCGCCATTCCTCCAAACAGCTCATCAGGAATTAAAGGAATCATACCTAAAATGGTCGTAAAGGATGCCATAATTACCGGACGCATTCTGGATACTGCTGAGTCTATAATCGCTGTTAACACATCTTTCCCTTCACTTATATCCAGGTTAATCTGATCGAGCAGAACTACTGCATTTTTAATCATCATTCCCATTAGCCCAAGTGTTCCAAGTACTGCCATAAATCCAAATGGCTTCCCTGTTAACCATAAACCATAACTAACACCGATAAATGCCAACGGTAGAATTGTTAAAATAATAATTGGCTGTCGGAAGTTATTAAACAACATCATGATAATGATTACCATTAATAAGAATGCCAATGGTAAAAATTTCGCTATGTTTTCATTTGCATCAGCACTGTTTTTATGCTCGCCCAACCATTCTAAATCATAACCTTCAGGCAATGGAATCGCTTCAATTTTTTCGTGAACTTTATTAAAAACATCAGGAGCGTTGTATCCAGGAGCAGGATCGCACTGTGCCTTAATGGCTCTGCGTCGATCATATCTTTTGATTACAGGATCTTCAAACTCGATGTCAATATCAGAAACAACTTGGCGCAATGGAATACTTTGAGGTTTAGCTCCCCAAACTGGCGTATTTTCAAGAGATTCAACATACTTATCTTTTTCAACTGTTGTTTTTAAATAGATAGGTAAAATATCATCTGCTTTTCTGAATACTCCAATTGCCAATCCATTGGTAGCACAAGCCAAAGCATTAGAAACATCGGAACGATTGATTCCTGTTACTCGCGATTGTGCCTGAGAAAAACGAGGGTTCCAAACTTTCACTTGATTTTTCCAATTGTTGGTAACCTTCACTGCTGTTGGTTCTTCCTCCATAATTTTCTCTGCCTTTTCCGACAACTCTCTTAAAACTTTTGGATCCGGACCAGAAAATTTAGCCTCAATCATTGATTCTGTAGAAATAGGAGAATAATATCTTACTCTTGCTCTAGCCCAAGAATAATTCTCATCTAAAAATTCTTGTAACTCAGCACCAAATCGAACTGTAGTTTCATAATCTTTAGTGTCGATTACCAACTCCCCATAGTTTGCATGACTATTGTTAAAAGGTCTAACCAAAGTATAGCGAGCAGGTGTTGAACCCAAACTGGTAGTAACATTAAGCACATCTTCCTGTTTAAGCAAATAGGCTTCCAGGTCATTCAAATCACTCTCTACTGTTTCAATATCCGAACCTTCAGGCAACCAATATTCAACAATAAATTGATTGTACTCAAGATTAGGCATAAACAATTGTTTCACATACTTAAACACAAACACAGAGGAAAAGAACATCAACACTGTTACTGATAAAATCATGGTTTTGTGTCGAAGAGAATATTTTACAAAGTGACGAAACTTCTGATAAAATTTCCCGGCATAAGGATCCGTTTGTTCATCTTCACTTTCTTGTTTCTCATATTTTTTGCCCCTTAAAAACAGATCGCAAAAATATGGGGTTTGTGTTAGTGCTAAAATCCAACTAAGAAATAATGAAATTGCTACTACCTGGAACAAGCTAGCACAAAACTCTCCAGTACTATCTGGCGAAAGATAAATTGGAAGAAATGCAAGAATTGCAACTATCGTAGCCCCCAATAAGGCATTGCAGTTTGTTTTGATGTTCGGCTCATAGCTTCATCGCGTTTCAAGCCTTTTTTCAGATCCACCAAAATTCCATCGGCAATTACAATTGCATTATCCACCAGCATACCCATTGCAATGATAATAGCTGCAAGACTCACACGTTGTAATGTAATGTCTACGCTTAACATTACGATGAATGTTCCCAAAATGGTGAATATCAAACCACTTCCTATTAAAAGTCCGGTTCGGAAACCCATAGCCAATAACAACACAAATACTACAATTACAACTGATTCAATCAGATTTATCATGAATTGCTCAATGGCTACACTAACACGTTCTGGTTGATAAAAGATACGATTGATGTTGATACCAACTGGAACATTAGTCTTTAGCTCATCAATCCTATTCTGAACTCTTTCTCCTAATTCGATCACATTGCCACCTTTTTCCATTGCAATAGTAAGTCCAATGGCAGGAACTTGATTGTACTTCATTTTACTCGTAAATGGTCGTACGTAATCTTCCTTTATCTGAGCAATATCTTTTAAAAAAATTGGGTTTTGATCGTTTGCCGAAATCAAGATGTTCTTTAAGTCATCCAATTCGTGGAAACTTCCATCTGAAGCAATTCGAATTCTATCTCCACCAACTTTCAAGCTTCCAGGATTTACCATACTATTCTGCTGATTCAGGATCTGAATAACATGCGCTGGATGTATCCCCAAGTATGCCATTTTCTCTTGCGAAAGCTCAATGTTAATACTGGTTTTCTGTTCACCAAAAAGATTAATTCTTTTTACTCCATCAACCAAAAGCAATTCTCTTTTCATGTATCGGGCATAATCTTGTAACTCTTCTCCCGAGTATCCATCACCACTTAATGCCAGAAATATCCCATATACATCGCCAAAATCATCTACAACCATTGGTTTTGATGTACCCTGGGGTAAAGCTGGAGTGATATCATTAACCTTCCTTCTAAGTACATCCCACAATTGAGGTAATTCCTTGCTCTTAACTGATTTCTTAATATTAACTGTGATTTCGGAATATCCAGCCATGGAACGCGATTCGATATCATCGATATTATCCATTGCCTGTATGGCCGTTTCCAAAACATCCGTTACACGAAGTTCGACTTCATGTGGCGATGCACCTGGATATTGAGTAATTACCAGTGCAGATTTTACACTAATTTCTGCATCTTCAAGTTTTCCCATCTTGAAAAATGAAAAAACCCCACCTATAGTCAATGCGATTAGTACAAACAGCAATACTTTTCGCTGTTTTAATACTACTTCTGTAAAATTCATAATTGACCTCCTACATTGGTATTAGACTTCTTTACCAACATTTTTACTTTTTGACCTTCGCGCAAGGAGTGAACTCCAGCTGCAACAATCATTTCACCATTGGAAATTCCCTTGCTCAAATTCACCATTCCGTTAGAATCAAACCCCAACATTTTAACTTCTCTTTGTTGCACACATTTCTTTGAGGTATCGAAAATCCAAACGTAAGATTTGCCTTCATCACTAAACACTGATTCTACCGGCACCTTATAATTTTCTTCTCCGTCAGCTTTTATAAAGACTGTTACGCTAGCCACCATTCCCGGAACAACTTGCTTATTATTGGCATCAAGTTTCAATCTCATTTTAAAGAAATTATCACCATTAGGTTTCCTTTCAATATCAATTAAGCTAAGGTCAAACTCGGTATTCTTGAAATTATCAAACTTACATGTGAAAGAATCAAATGAATTTCTCATCAGGAAATCGTTCTCACTTAAGGCAACCGTAACTTCCAGATTATTTAAATCTAAAATTGAAACGATAGGTTGTCCCGCAGCTATTTTTTCGAAGTTTTCCACAAACATTCCCTGTATATAGCCTGCAAAAGGAGCCTGAATTTTGGTATCTCTTAATGCATTTTCTGCCGCTTCCTTTTGTGCTTTGGCTAATTTATAAGCCGCTTGCATCTGGTCATAAATACTTTTCGAAGTGCTCTTTTTTTCATACAAAGCAGCATAACGTTCTGCCTGTAATTTCGCATTTTCATAATTGGCATTGGCGGACTCCAGATTTACTATAAAATCTCTCTTATCAAGTTCAGCGATAACTTCTCCTTGTTTAACGAACTGCCCCTGATCTACATTCAATTTAACCAACGATCCTGGTACCTGGAAAGCCAATCGCACCTCTCGAGATTCCTTCACAAAACCTGTAAACACCTTCTTATTCTGCTCTTCTTCATTTGCATTCACCTGGTAAATCTTCACAGGCTGAATAAGCTCTTTAGTACTCTCTTTTTTGTCTTTACACGAAAAAAGACCTGCCGAAATAACAAACAGCAGAATTAAGACATTAGAAATTTTCATTATTTTCATTTTAACACCATTTGAACTCTTAATGTTCATAGAGTTCATTTTTAAACAAAAAATATACGGAGCATAACCACTCCAACATTATTTAAATTACTTTTTGAACTTCAAAGGTCTACCCAGTTCATTTTTATCACAAAAATAAGAAGTATGAAACAATACTCCTTAAACTATAAATTATTTTATCTCTATTCCCATTCCCCTTAACATACATGTAAAAGATTCACGTAACCTTTCAATTGCTTCTTGTTCCGGATAATTACCCATAATATATATGTGATCTAGCGCCGTTAAAGCATCTATACAATAATCCACATTAATATCCTGTCTTATCAACCCCTTTTCTTGCCATTCTCTGAGCTTATCAGAGACAATTTTTACTTCACATTCAAATCTATCATCAACATCTTTTTCAATCAAAGGATATTCTTTATAAATCTGTTGATTTAGAATCTTTTGTGCTGAAATTGCATAATTTAAATAATTATCCAAGAATTCCTTAACGACTTCAACAGGATCGTCTTTCGTTTTATATGGCTCAAGAATCCTGAGCATATTAACATTTAAGATTTGAAAGGCAATTTGTCTAATCAAATCCTCCTTTGTTCCGATGATTTTATATAGTGTAGCTTTCGCTAAACCACACTCCTTGGCAAGTTCAACCATATTTAAACCACGAAGACCAAATTTCATCATCATCTCCATAGCAACATGTGTTACTCTTTCCTGAATTTCTATCTTGTCCGTTTTTGCCACAATTGAACTCCATTGGTATTTCGAGTACAAATATAGATATTATTTTGAATTACAAATTCACATTTAGTTTTTTTAACAATATTTACGAATTAAACTGAAGCTTAAATATTGTAGGACCTCCTTGCCTTGAAGTAAAAGTTAATGATCCTTTATGTAATTTCATTAATTGACGAGATAAACTCAACCCAACACCTGATCCATTCTCCTTGGTTGTAAAAAAAGGTATAAAGATTTCTTCCCTATTTTCTTCAGATATACCACATCCATTATCCTCAATATCAATACTTGTCTTTTCTGTTTCACTTATCCGAATCTCTATTTGCTTATTATCACAAGTTCTTAATGCCTGAATTGAGTTGTTGATTAGATTTAATAATATTTGATCAAGCATTGCAGGATCAGCATTAACTACAACACCATCCTTGGGATGAACTACATTTACCTCTATGTTCTCGGATTGTAAATTTTCTTTCAACAATTTGAGTATTTGATTTACACGATCTACCAAATTGACAAGTTTAAATTTCGGCGATGGAAGAAGGGTTAAATCTCTAAAGCGACTCACAAAATCAACCATCCCAATGGTTCTCTCCTCTATTATTTCCAGGCCGGTCACCACATCATCACTTTCTTCTTGATTAATTTCCCCTCCCTCTTGTTTTCTATTTTTAAAAATTTCTGATATTGTTCCAATAGAGGAATTTATTGGACTCAGCGAATTCATAATTTCATGCGTAAGAACTCTTATCAACTTCTGCCAGGCATCCAGTTCTTTTTCATCAAGTTCCTGCTGAATATTTTGAAAGGAAACCAATTTTATTTCCTGTCCACTTAATTTTAATTTGGTTGCTTTTATTGCAAGTTGAACCAATTCATTGTTTCTATGGAGAGAAATCAGTCGTTTTTGTAATGGCTCAATTTCCAGAATCGCAGCACTTAGTCCTTCTTGAATCCTATCCAAATCCTCAATCCTATACAAGTGAATTCTATTGAAGATATCTTGCGCTGCCTTATTAAAGAGTAATACTTTTCCATTCGAATCAATAGAAATAAGTCCTATGGCAACATGTTCCACCAAAGCCCTAAAATACTGATCTTGATTCTGATTCTTAATTTTAATCCCAAGTATGTCCTTATTGATCAGATCAAATTGTTTGTATAGATTACGATATTCCTTTGTTCGATTTGAGCCAAATTTTACGCTTGTATCGCTATTTCTAACTGTACTAAAGAAATGTTCTAAATCACGATTAACTTTATTCAACCTTCGAATAAATAATATAATCTGTACTATTAGCAATACAACCAAGTTAACAAGGAGTACAATATCCCGATATTCATACCAGATAAATGCCAACATTAAACTGTTTGCCAATATTCCGAGTACTCTTACAATTACAACAATATACAGTCGACGATAGATCATTTTATTAGTGTAAAATATTATACTTCTCAATTTTGCGATATAAAGTTTGGCGACCAATGTTTAACTCCTTAGCCACCTGACTAATATTACCCCGATTTCTTTTTAATGAATTCTCAATGATCACACGCTCGCCTTCTTCCAAACTTATTGGTTTTGTACCAAAACCAAGCTGAGTATCCTTTTGTTCCAGTTGAAAATCATCAGCAAATAAAACTTCAGAATCTACTAAAATAATGGCTCGTTCCATACAATGACGCAATTCTCGAATATTACCAGGCCATGAATAATTAACAAGTTTCTCCTTTGCATCAGGATGAATTATTGGTAATTTTTTTCCATACTTTTTAGAAAATTGCTTTAAAAAAAACTCCCCAATTATCAATACATCATTTCCCCTATCTCGTAAAGGTGGTAACTCAATGGTAATGGTATTGATTCTGTATAATAAATCCTCTCTAAAACTATCAGTCGATATCAATTTCTGAATATTTGCGTTTGTAGCACAAATCAATCTTACATCAATTTCATCTTGCTGATTTGAGCCTATGGGTGTAACAACTCTATTCTGCAATACCGATAAAAGTTTGGCTTGCATTGGCATGGATAAATTTCCTATTTCATCTAAAAAAATAGTTCCCTTGTTGGCTGCCTGAAATCTTCCTATTCTATCTTCTTTAGCATCGGTAAACGACCCTTTCACATGTCCAAACAATTCACTTTCAAATAAATTATCACTCAAAGCTCCCAAATCAACTCCTAAAAAAATGTTCTTTTTTCTACTCGACAATTGATGAATTTCTCTGGCGATTAATTCTTTTCCTGTTCCATTTTCACCAAGTATTAAAATATTAGCCTCTGTTGCAGCAACTTTTTTAACCGTATTTAAAACCTCCTTAATGGCATCCGATTCTCCAATAATATTTACAAACTGCTGATTTAAATCTTTTTGCAGATAGTTCTTTTGTTGCTTCAGTTTTTCTACTTGTACTCTAGTTCTGTGCAACTCAACACCACTTTGCAGCGTTGCCAACAATTTTTTATTGTCCCATGGCTTTAAAATAAAATCTGTTGCTCCTTCTTTCATGGCATTAACTGCTAAATTTACATCGCCATATGCTGTAAATAAGATTACTACCAACGAAGTATCCAGCTTCAAAATTTCACGCAACCAATATAATCCTTCATTCCCAGAATTCACTCCAGCCGAAAAATTCATATCCAACAGTACAACATCATACTTGTCTTTTGTAACCAAACCTGGTATCTGATTGGGATTAGAACAAGTATCCAATAATTCAAAATGATGTTTAATAAAGAGCTTTAAAGAACTTAAAACACTTTTATTGTCATCAACTATTAGCAGCTTACCATTTTTTTTCATTATGAAATAATTATAATATGCGTATCATTCATCTCGGATAAAAATAATACAAAACATTATATTCAGATAAAATATTGTTCCATTTTGGTACATCTACTGGATGATTTTGAAACAGTTTAAATTTACCTCAAACACAATAACACCTCTTTCATTCTCTTTTACTTTTAGTTACAACTTTTGGCACAAGTATAGCTATAAGCAAAACAAACCCAATAAATACAGACAATCATGATACAAACATCCAATTTAAGTAAAGTTTTCAGAACTGAAGAAGTAGAAACTTTAGCTTTATCGAATATTAATTTACACATAAAAAAAGGCGAATTTGTTGCTATTATGGGACCTTCAGGTTGCGGCAAATCAACTTTACTAAACATTATCGGTTTGCTTGATAATCCTTCAGCCGGCAATTTTAGATTTCTTGAAAATGAAGTTGCGCATTATACAGAAAAACAAAGAACTAAATTGAGAAAATCCAACATTGGTTTTGTTTTTCAGAGTTTTAATTTGATTGATGAACTTAGTGTTTACGAAAATGTTGAATTGCCTTTGGTATATCAAAAAGTACCTGCATCAGAACGAAAAAGAAAAGTTGCAGAAGTTCTAAAACGGGTACAACTTGATCATAGAAGTAAACATTTTCCACAACAATTATCGGGTGGACAACAACAAAGAGTGGCAATTGCAAGAGCTGTAGTTTCGAATCCTAATTTAATTTTAGCCGATGAGCCAACCGGAAATCTTGATTCAGCAAATGGTAGAGAAGTTATGGACTTGCTATCCGAATTAAATCAGGAAGGCACCACAATTGTAATGGTTACTCACTCGAGCAGCGACGCAGAAAGAGCAAGCAGAATCGTACAGTTATTCGATGGCCATATTGTTAGCGAAAATCACAAAAAACAAGTTACTAAAGCAGTCCAAGCTGAAATCCTTTAAACCAATCAATCATGATTATTAACAATCTTAAAATTGCATATCGAAATCTGATCCGAAATAAAGGATACAGTTTTATCAACATCGTAGGTTTGGCTATTGGTATGGCGTGTACCATATTGCTATTGCTTTGGGTAAATCATGAAATGAATTACGATACATTCCATAATGATGCTGAACGAGTGTATCAGGTAGGAAACTATCAGACCTGGAATGGCAAGCGAAATGCAATGCCCAATTTGCCAACCCCATTAATTGATGCCTTAAAAGAAAAATATCCAGAAATAAAATATGCTACACATTTTAATGCTTGGGGAGAAAATTTACTTCTTGAATACAATGGTAAAAAACAATATGAAAGTATAAAAAGTGCTGATCCCGATTTTTTCAAAATTTTCAATTTTCCTTTGGTACAAGGAAATATGGAAACCTGTTTGAATGATATTAATTCTTTGGTTCTAACAGAAAAATCAGCGAAACGAATATTTGGGAATGAAAACCCTATTGGCAAAACCGTTAACATTGATAATAGACAACCTCTAACAGTTACTGCAGTTGTTAAGGATATCCCAAGTAATTCATC
The DNA here is from genome assembly GCF_001310955.1 of Marinifilum fragile JCM 15579. Classification (GTDB taxonomy): domain Bacteria; phylum Bacteroidota; class Bacteroidia; order Bacteroidales; family Marinifilaceae; genus Marinifilum; species Marinifilum fragile. The sequence goes on along the minus strand of NZ_BAZX01000001.1, from coordinate 358,776 downwards.
AATAAAGTTTGAGTTGTTAATGCCATTCGAGTTGATGAGAAAGGCAAATCCCTGGTCGGAAAATTGGGGTTCGCATAATTATTTTGGATATGCAAAAATTGCTGAGGGAACTGATATTGGCATTCTAAACGAAAAATTAGATCAATTTTATATCGATCATGTTGATAAGGAAAGTGATAAATACGCCTTCTTATTTCCATTGCTTAAAAGACACCTGTACTACCTTGATGGTTCACCAACCAAAATTACCCAGGTTAAGATGTTCTTCATGATTGCCATTTTTATCCTGATTATTGCTTGTTTCAATTTTATGAATCTTTCTACTGCGCGTGCAGCTAAAAGAGCCAAAGAAATTGGTCTAAAAAAAGCAATTGGAGCTACTTATCCGCAATTGATCAAGCAGTTTATTGGAGAATCATTACTAATCACAGTCATATCTGCAAACTTCGCAATCATTCTAGCACACCTTTTCTTACCACAATTCAATTCTTTAATGAGCAGAAACCTTATTCTGGATTATTCATCTATAGAATTTTGGTTGATTATTCTGGGAGTTACCTTGGTGACGGGATTAGTTGCCGGAGCATATCCTGCCTTTTACCTATCTTCCTTTAATCCAATCATGGTATTAAAAGGTACATTTTCAGGAGGAAAAGGAAGCAATCGCTTTAGAAGAATTCTGGTAGTAATTCAGTTTATATTGGCATCATCTCTATTGATTTGCACCTTAACCATTGTTTTACAAACCAGGTATTTATCTAATATGGATATTGGTTTAAACAAAGACAATGTGATCTCGATTAATATCAATCAACAGATGCAAAAAAAGATTGAAACGATAAAAAGTGAATTGATGAGAAGTACATTTGTCGAAAATGTCTCCTATGGTTCACATATTCCGTACTCCGTTTTTTCAAATGGATGGGGTGAAAATTGGGAAGGTAAAGATCCTGAATTTAAACCTTTGATAACTTATCCTTATGTAGATGCAGAATTCTTTGATGTTTTTAAAGTAAAATTTCACTCAGGAAGACCTTTTAATGCGGATAATCCTGCTGCAGATTCCAGTTGTGTGATTATCAATGAAAAATTTGCCAGAATGATTTCTGACGAATCGGTAATTGATAAAACGATTCGTACTGGAAATAACCAGGATTCAAGAATTATTGGTGTTGTTAAAGATTACCATTGTACGCCAAACACTCGCAAATTACAACCGTTTATGCTTCGCTTATGCGACGACCCAAGATTCTTGTTTGTACGATATGTTGAAGGAAATGCAACAAAAGCAGTTCAGGAAATTCAGGAAATTTGCAATAAATACAATCCAGAATTTCCATTGATTTATAATTTCCTTGACGATCATTACGACAACTTGTATGTAAGTCAAAGAGCTACAATCAGCACTTTACTATACGCATCAATATTGGCAATTATAGTTTCCTGTCTTGGACTTTTTGGCTTGGCTTCGTTTAATGCAGAAGAAAGAACTAAAGAGATTGGTGTTCGTAAGGTTCTTGGTGCAACAATGAATCAATTGATTCTTATTTTCAGTAAAGATTTCAGCAAATGGATTCTAATTGCCTCAATAATTTCATGGCCAATAACCTATTTTGCTATGGAAGAGTGGTTCCTTAATTATCCTTTTAGAATTGATTTCCCATACTGGTTGTTTATTGCTGTGTTTATGCTTCTTACTGTTATATCAACCATAACCGTAGCATATCAATCCTGGAAATCTGCAACAAAGAATCCAGTTGTAAGTTTAAAGTACGAGTAAATTAACCCAATACCTATACAAACACAAAAAACCACCTTGGAAATTGCTTCCTTGGTGGTTTTATTTATTACTTCTTCTTACAAATCGATTACTTCTTTCTACTTACGCATTACTTCTTGCTACTGATCGAGTACTTCTTTCTACTTACACATTACTTCTTGTTACAGATCGAGTACTTCCTCCTACTTACACATTACTTCTTGCTACAAATCGAGTACTTCTTTCTACTTTAAGCATCCTTATTCGTTAATTTTGGCAGAATAAAGATCGGTAACTTTACCTTCTAAGCAACATTGCTTCGTAAGTTTTTACCAACTTCTCAAAATCAGGATAAACCTCTCTCCCATTCTTTATGGTTTGATTTTCCAAAAGTTTTTTCAGTTTGTCTTTTCCTCCTTTATTCAACAAAAACTCAATAAAAGCAGCTCCAACCGGATAACTTAAATTGCGCTCATACTTCGTAGGATCTTCCCATAATTCGAGAATCGAAAATTCGTCTTTGGGTACTCTTTTTCTGGCAATGGCAAAAAGATTTTTGTCCATGGTATCGAAATATACAACCAAACCTTTATCCAAAAGCATACTTTTAGACTTTGGTTTTAACACCATCTGACTTAGCATATGGCACAACTCGTAATCATCTTCCTGCTGATCCCAAACATTCACAATACACAGATCTGAATTATAAAATCCCAAAGGTTGATTAAGCTTGCGAAAAGCCTCATTCCTATCATGCCAAACAAACACATCTACTTTTTTGGGAGAATCGATTCCATAAAATGATGCCATCCTATTATAATTTACTTTTAGGCGCTCCATATAAGCATCGGCATTTTGTGATTTTTGCTTATCCTGAAAATGAAATCTTATATTTTCGGATTCAACCACTTCCCAAGTTTGATAATAAACTCCTGTTTGAAACAAATTTAAGTATCGGTATGCATATCTACTTGCCTCTTTGGAAACTCTGTCATTCTGACATTCTTTTAGATAAGTAATAGCCTTTTGTTTTTCGCCAGTTACAAAATAACATTTGGCCAAATAAGCCTTACTAAGAGCCTTAATTTCTTCGCTGGCAGAATCACTTAGCATGGATTTCTCAAGATATGGAATTGCCTTGGTAAATTGCTTTGAATTGGTATAGGCTCTACCTAAAATCGAATTTAGAACAGGATCAGAGTCATTCTCTACCAATAGAGTTTGAGCTTTTTCAATCAACTGATCGTATTTCCCTTTTGAATACAATTTTTTCAATTCTTTATTCTGACTCATTGAGCCAAACTGCATCAGAACTAAAATTAGGGCTAGTAGAATTTTATTCATGGTACTAATGTTTTAAGGCTTGACAATTTAACGGATTATTTTGATTGATAAAATAGCCATTAATTGTTTTCGCCTTCTTTGATCAATTATCATTCCAAAGGAGTCTTCCTGACATTTTATGAAGTTGCATAAAAAAAGGTGCTTAAAAATCAGCACCTTAAAATTTATAGAAAAAATAAAAAAGGAAGGACAATACCTATGGCAATTAACCACTTTCCTCTTCCTGTTATTCCTTTTTTTCCTGGGACCATAAAAATGCCTGAAAGTGCAAACAATAGCATGGCAACTGCAAATACATCAGCCATAAGAGTCCAACCCTTTTTACTATTGTAATGAAGCTTATTCATAAAATAAACCCACTGCTTTTTCTCATACACTTCAAATTCCAATTCTCCACTCATAGGGTCGTATTTACCTAAACCACCCTTTAAATAAACATCGTAATTTTCGGAATTAGGAATAATTCTATTCAATTGATAATCTAAAAAATTATTCCCCCAATAAGATTTAAGTTGATCCGGACTTAAATTGGCTTCCAGTTTATAATTCTGTTTTATGGTACGGTAAGCTGGATCTTCTCCATTTTTTTTATGATTCAGAATGATTCCCGAAACCGCATAAATAATTGTTATCCCTACAAAAAAATAGCCCAAGTCACGATGAATCAACCTAAGCCATTTTCTCCAAAATTTCTTACTCCACAATTTCATAAGCTGTTCCGTCTACGTAGTAGATTGCATAGTAATCTTTATTGTTTTCTTTCATCCAGTCACGCATATCTTTAATGTTAGCCATTTCAGAACTGCAATGCTCACCTTTTCCCTCATCAACTTGTTTTGCTTTCACATCAGCTTCCCATTTGTCAATAGAACTGGTATCCAACCTCTTTTCTCTTAATGTTCCTGTTACAATAAGATCGTTACCAGCAAGTTCTCTTGCAAATCCCTCCAATTTACCAGTTGCTTCCACTCTAATCGATAATTTGCCATCGGCAGTTTTTAGAATACAACGTTTGCCTGAGTGAGCGCAAACATGATTAACGGTACCTTGGAAGTAAACTTCTTTGCCAACATTATCAGCAGCAGCTTGCATTACTTGCTCAATTGATAAAGCAGTTTGTTTGATTTGAGAAAATTCTTTCTCGTCAGTTTTTTCCTTCTTAACTGAATTACATGACAACATCATAATACACATTGCCATTAAACCTAAGTATTTCATCTTTTTTTGGATTTAGGATTAATTAGTTGTTTGATTTTGTTTATTTATAACAAACCTATTGCATATCTAATCATTATCCAAGCCTAATAACATTTTATTAACAAAATACTATTCATTTTTCTATTACTCTTTATATTTCCAACCAAAGGGGAAAGACATTTTTTTACTTACACTAAAATTCACGGAAAAATATCATTTATTCACACTAAAAAAGTAACCATTCACTAGGAAAACCGTATCATCACCGATGATTCAGAAAACTGAATCTTTTTTAACCCTAACATTTAAATTGAAAATGTTGAATTCTATATTAAACAAATAACTGACACAATCTATCACAAGCTTAATTTTTAGTCGATTGAAGAAGCCATAGTGTTTAATATTGAAAATAATGTAATGAAATTACACATAAAGGTTTAGTATTATTATCTGTAAAATGTCTTGAAAAAACCAATCAATATGTATCTTTGTTTTTTACGATAAAAGATAACGGAATAGGAATTTCGAAAGACGCACGGAAAAAACTATTTAAAGAATTTACTCAATCAGATAGTTCAACAAACCGGATATATGGAGACTCTGGACTAGGATTAGCAATTTCGAAGAATTTAACCAACTCTCTGGAAGGTAAAATTAATTTGAAAAAGAGAACCAGGTGTTGATTCAGGGTTTATGTTTGAACTAAAATTTGGATACAAAGACAAGGAGGCGGATATGTTTAAAAATGAAGACGTGGAAATTCCAAGACAATTATCAATTCTTATAGCAGAAGACAACCCTATTAACCAAAAAGTTGCCGTTCTTACCTTGCGCCATATGGGCTTACATTGCGATGTAGCAAAAAATGGTTTAGAGGCATTTGAAATGCAAAAAGAAAATAACTACCAGGTTATATTGATGGACATGCAAATGCCTGTTCTAGATGGACTCAATGCTACTCAAAAAATACGAAATTTTGAGTCTGATCATCCTGAAATGGATAAAGCTTTTATTATAGCATTAACGGCAAATGCTTTTGTGGAAGATAAAAAAACATGTTTAGAAGCTGGAATGAATGACTTTATTAGCAAACCACTCAAAGAAGAAGCATTAAGAAAAATTCTAAGCCAAATTACCAAAAGCATTGCCTAAAGAATTGAGTAAAATAAATCTTCAGTAATTAATATAGAAATTCCTAATATTTCAGGAAGTTGTGTATCTGAAATACAGCTACAATTTTAGGGATTACTCCAAAGCTCATGAAAAGAGCGGATTATTACACAGAATATCTGTTGGTCGCTTAACTCCATCCCGACATGCAGAAAAAACTGCTTTGAAAGCATGAATTTTAATTCATTTTTACCTAAGTAATTTCATGAATTTGGATCATTTTTTTTACGATATTTCGGACGTATTAAAAAGCGAAAAAATGCCAGTAACTGTAGAAATTAAAGCCCACTGTAAAAATCAAGATAAAATTCGTGAAATTTTAAACTCGAAGAATGCCGATTTTAAAGGAGTTGATCATCAAATTGACACCTATTTCCATGCCAAATCGGGACGCTTAAAATTGCGAGAGGGAGAAATTGAAAACAACCTAATTCACTATTTTCGTGAAGACCAAAAAGGTTCAAGAGAAAGTAAAGTGAACTTGTACCAAACCAAAGCTGGTTCTGCCTTAAAAAAAATACTTGAACAATCGATGGGCAGCAGATGTGTTGTCGATAAAAAAAGAGAAATCTACTTTATTGAGAACGTAAAATTTCATATTGATGATGTAAAAGGGCTTGGTAAGTTTGTTGAAATTGAAGCAATTGATCTGGATGGCAGTATTCCAAAAGAAAAGCTACAGGAACAATGCAATTTCTATATCAAGTTACTGGAAATAAATGCCAAGGATTTAATTTCCCAATCATATAGCGATTTGTTGGAACAGAATAGTTTATTCAATCAGATTCTAGTAGAAGAATAAATTTTTATTTACTAAAATCTTCTTTATTTAGTAACTTTAAGCAAGACTCTTAATAAAACAAAAATGCTCCAGTTCGAATTCGACATCAGAGATCATAAAATCAATAACAACGAAGCAAAAGGAAAACAGCTGGCGTTGGCCATTGCTTTTTTGGTTTCCGCAGTTTTGTTGTATGCTTTCAACCGTTATTTTAATTTTTTACCACATGGTAACTATCTGATTTTTGTTCTTGCAACTTTGGCTGTTTATTTTATCGGTTTGCTTCTGGGATGTAAAATCCTGTATCCCAAAGAGTATCTTACTATCAATTCAAGAAAACTGAAATACAAAACAGGTTGGAAGTCGAAAGAAATAAAAGTTTACCTGAAAGATATCAATGATATTAAAATCGAAAATCACAAAATGACCTTAAAACTAAAAAATAAAGAGGTGTTAATTCTTGATTTGACTCATTTTAATGATCATTCAATCTCGGTTTTGAAAAACTATCTAAATATTACGGAATAAAAAACGGAAGCCAATTGGCTTCCGTTTCTTGTTATATCATAAATGATCTGTATAATTATTTAATTGTCATTCTTGCAAATGGAGCCGTATCCTGACCAACAAATTCATTCTTTAAATATTTAAAATAGCCTGTAATCGCAATCATGGCTGCATTATCCAAAGAGTAACCCAATTTAGGCACATATACCTTCCAATTATATTTGGAAGCGGCTTCGTGAAGCGCATTTTGTAAACCTGAGTTTGCGGAAACTCCACCAGCAATAGCAACCTGCTTAATTCCAGTTTCACGAGCGGCTCTTTTAACCTTATTCATTAAAATATCAACAATCGTGTATTGTAAAGATGCACACAAATCATTCATATTATCCTGTACAAAGTTTGGATTTTCTTTCACTTTATCACGAATAAAGTAAAGGAAAGAAGTTTTCAAACCACTAAAGCTATAATCCAATCCCTGAATTTTAGGTCTGCTAAATTCAAACGCATGTGGATTTCCCTGTTTTGCATTCCTATCGATAATTGGACCTCCAGGATAAGGCAATCCCATAACCTTGGCACACTTATCAAAAGCCTCTCCTGCAGCATCATCAATAGTTTCACCAATTACTTCCATTTCCAAATGATCCTTTACAACAATAATCTGTGAGTTACCTCCGGAAACCAGCAATGCCAAAAATGGAAACTCAGGATGATCGTAAGTATTTTTTAAATCATCGATAAAATGAGCCAAAATATGAGCTTGCAAGTGATTTACCTCAATCAAAGGAATGTTCTTTGCCATCGCAAATCCTTTTGCAAATGAGGTGCCCACCATTAAAGAACCTAACAAACCAGGACCTCTTGTAAATGCCACCGCATCAATTTCATCGGCAGTAACCCCTGCTTTCTGCATAGCTTGATGCACAACAGGAATAATATTCTGTTGATGAGCACGAGAAGCCAATTCAGGCACTACCCCACCATAATCCATATGTACCGTTTGGTTGGCTATAATGTTGGAATAAATAATTCCATCCTTTAATATCGAAGCGGAAGTATCATCGCATGATGATTCAATTCCAAGAATAGTTATACTCATCTTTTTATTTCATTATGTCGGGCAATTAAATTGATTTATCCTACCAATAGTTAAAAAAATCAAAAAAGCTCCCAATCGCCCTTTATTGTTGTTACTTTCTTCTTCTTTTTACCTAATTTTGTGCAACTCACAAAACGGCAAAATTATTAAAAAATTTTTCAAAATATCAATTTGGACTGTAGCAGTTATCATTATGATTCCCTGCATCATGTATTTGCTTTTCCTTAGCAGTACAGTTCAAACTCATGTAAGTAGAAAAATTGCTAATTACTTATCGGAACAAACTCACACACCAATTAGCATTGAAGGAGTAAACATTTCTCCCTTTAAGAGTATTGTTTTAAAAGGATTGTATATTGAAGATTACAGACAAGACACCTTAATTTACATTGATAACTTAAAAGCCGAAATTGACTCTTTTAGTTTCGGTAAAAAAGAGATTTACATTAATAAACTTACCCTTTCGAAAACCTTCTTCAACCTATACGAAGATGAAGAACGAAACTTAAATATCGAAGTATTTATAGATTCCTTATCAAGTAGCAATTCTTCGCCCCCTGAAGAGACAGATCAAAAATCATGGCAAATATCGGTTGCAAATGTTGATATGGAGAATTCGAGTTTTGGCTACAAAACAATTGATTACGTCCCACAAAACTTTGGAATGAACTATGATGACATTTTTGTTACCGACCTAAACATTCAGGCCAGAAACATAAAAGTAGTAGGCGATTCCATTGGTTTTTTCCTACAGCATCTCAGCTGTAAAGAAAAATCAGGTTTTGTACTGAAAGATTTTAAAGCCAACAATTGGTTTACCAGTCATCAATGGGGATTGTCTGATGTGAACATTGTTTCGAAACAAAGTAAAGTTGTAGCTGAACATCTTTATTTCAATTATGAACCACACAAAAAGTATTGGGCTAAGTTCACGAAAAAAATGCAACTCGATTTCCTGCTAAAATCATCAAGAGTAAGCTTTTTGGATCTGGCTTATTTCAACGAAGAATTGTTAGGTTTCAGAGAAACAGGTTATTTATCAGGTAAACTGTATGGTACCATTTTTGATTTAAGAGGACGAGATATTGATATTGCATATGGCGACAACACTGCTTTAAAGGGAAGGTTTTATATGAATGGCTTGCCATACCTGAGCGACACATACCTTGAAGCCGATTTTAAAGAGTTAACTACTAGCATTTCGGATATCGAAAAGGTTTATATTCCCGGCTATTCAAAAGAACATTTTAAATTGCCTGAGTATTTTAACAATCTTGGATTGATACAATACAAAGGAAAATTTAATGGTTTTATCAATGATTTTGTATTCTATGGGAACTTCAATACCGAATTGGGACATTTGAAAACCGATATCCTGTTTAAACCGAATCAAGGAAATAACAAGTTGGATTTTAATGGTGATTTAAGAACAGAAAATTTTAATCTGGGTGGATTAATCGAACAGGAAAAAGTTGGCGAAATCTCACTGAATGTTTCAATTAGTGGTTACACTTCTCCTGAAACCACCCAAGGAATCATGAAAGGAAACATTAGTGAAGTTGACTTTTACGATTACGCATACAAGAACTTAAGCCTGAACGGGTTCTTTTCAGAATCTCAATTTGATGGTAAAGTTTCCATTGAAGACCCTAATATAGGTTTTGATTTCTCTGGTAAAGTGGATTTCTCTCAAGAAATTCCAACAATGAACTTTAGTTCACACCTAAAACATGCAAAACTATTTCCATTACATCTAAACACAAGCGATCAGAAAGCGGAACTCAGCTTATCTGTTAATGCAAACTTTACTGGTAGCAGTTTCGATAATGCCAATGGGATCATAGAAATCAACAACACCAATTATAAGAATAGCTTAGGCGAATTCCTTTTGAATAAATTTACCATTAACTCTTTTACATCTCCAGAATTCAAAAGAATGATATTAAATTCGGATGTTTCGGATGCTAATGTTGAAGGAAATTATGAAGTTGGCAAATTAATATCCTCCATTGCCAATCTTGCCTATTACTATTTACCTGCCTATGCTCCTGATAAAGAATACGAAAAAATAGATAGTACCAATAATTTTAAGTTTCAATTAAAACTTAAGGATACAGAACCAATTACTTCGGTGCTATTCCCTAATTTTAGCATTGCACCAGAAACCAATTTAGAAGGTGAAATAATTGCTGTTGATCGTAAATTGAACCTTCATTTTGAAACTCCAAAGCTGGTTGTAGAAGGAAAATCTTTGGATGAATTAAAAATCGACCTAAGTACCGATAGCGATAAACTTACCTTAAAGGGAAGAACCAACAAGTTTAAATTCTCGGATAATTTTGGCTTATACAACCTTTCGCAAAAACTAATTGCTGAAAAAAACAAAATCAAACTCGATGTACTTTGGAACAATTGGGATAAAGTTACATATAGTGGATTTTTATCTGCAGAAGGCAAAGTGAAGAAGTCAAAAAAATCAGAAAACATAAAATGGGATATAAGCTTGCTGCCAAGTACAATTATTATGGCTGACAGCATATGGTCTATTCCTGAATCCCGAATTGTTATCGATAGTACCAGTTATGAAATAGACAATTTTAAAATTGCACGAGAAAATCAATTCTTTGGTTTAGATGGTAAGATTTCAAATAATCCCAATGACAGTATAAACTTCAGAATCCAAAACATTAGTCTGAAGAATTTAAATGATTTGACACGCGAACAAAATATTGGTATCAATGGTACTGTGAAAGGTTATGTTCAAGTTTCAGACTTCTATGGTGACAGGCTATCCAATTCAAACCTAATGATTGAGAATTTAATTCTAAATCAGGATACTCTTGGTAATTTATTTCTAATCAGTGATTGGAACAAATACCAAAAAAAATTAAGCTTTTCGTCATTTACAGATTTCTCATCACGTAAAGAGTTAGAGGTAACCGGAGATTATTTCCCGGATTCTGATTCCTTAAGTATGGATATTAATATCGATAAAATGAGAATGGAATTATTGAATCCTTATCTTCAAGAAAATATATCTAATATTAAAGGCAATACTTCGGGAAGCGTGCATATCGAAGGTCGTACAGATGATTTAAAGCCAGTTGGAAAATTGAAATTTGAGCAAGCCGAATTTACTGTAAATGCACTAAAAACTACATATCACTGTAATGATAGCATTAGCATAATGCCTGGCGAGCTCCGATTCGATAATTTCACCATTAACGATCAAAATGATCAATCTGCTTTGCTTTTTGGAGCAATTACACACGAGCAATTCAATAACTTCCAGCTAGATCTTTCAGTAAATACTCTGAATTTTAATGTTCTTGATACAAAAGAAGCCGACAATGAACTTTTTTATGGCGAAGCGTATGTAACAGGTATCACTCACCTATTTGGGCCAATTAATGATCTGGAAGTAGAAATTAGAGCAAAAACAGATAAAAATACAAGAGTTTATGTTCCCATTAACAATAATGGAGATATTCAGGAAAGTAATTTCATTACATTTATTAATACCAATAGAACAGATCAAAATACTGAAGACGAGGAATACAAAATTGATTTATCCGGAATCCGTATGAATTGCGACCTTGAAATTACTCCAGAAACTGATATTCAAATTATTTTTGACTCACAGATTGGTGATGTTCTTAAAGCCAAAGGAAATGGAAACCTAAAACTTGAAATCGATACCAAAGGTGAATTTAAGATATTTGGTGATTACACCATCCAAAAAGGAAGTTATCTTTTCACTTTGCAGAATGTAATTAATAAAAAGTTCGATCTAGCAAATGGTGGAAATATTAAATGGGCGGGCGATCCTTACAATGCTACCGTTAATATTGATGCTGTATACAACGTTAAAACAACCTTATACGACCTATTGTTGAATACACCATACATTGATATTAACAGAAAGATTCCGGTTCAATGTAATATGAATCTAAGTCAAAATCTTGAAAATCCAATCATCAAATTTAATATTGCATTTCCTACGTTAGATCAGCAAACGCAAAGTATTCTGGAAGGTTTATTTACGACTGAAGATGAAACCAATAAACAAATCCTATCGCTTTTGGTTTTAAATAGATTTTACACACCTGAATACCTTCGATCTACTGATCCCGATTTCGAAAACAAAAACTCGAGCTATGCAGTTGGGGTAACTACCAGTGAGTTGTTATCCAATCAACTTTCCAATTGGCTGAGTCAAATTAGTAACGATTTTGATATTGGTGTAAGTTATCGCCCAGGAGATAACCTTACCAGTGATGAAATTCAAGTCGCTCTATCAACTCAGGTTTTCGACGATAAGGTAACCATTAATGGTAATGTTGGAACGAGCAATAGCCAGGAAAGGGCCAATGATATTGTTGGAGATGTGGATGTAAATATCAAATTGGATAAAAAGGGAAAGTTACAACTAAAAGCTTTTACGAGATCCAATGAATATTTAGTCTACGAAGAATCAAGAAACACACAGGGAATTGGTGTCTTTTACAAAGAAGATTTTAACACATTCTCTGGCCTATTCAAAAAATACATGAGCTTTTTAAGAGGCAATAAAAAAAAGAAAAATAAAGCTGAGTAGAATTCCTTTAAATTTTCTTCGTCAATGTTTCGCAGCATTAATAATTCTCGATTTTTTTCTTTAATTGCTAACTGATTTTGAAAAACAAATATTAGTATATTAGCAGTTTAAGTATCTAAAAAAATTTAAATCCCTAAAATAATCAATTATTATGTTTGCATTAATGGTTGTGGTATTTGTTCTTGGCTATACAGCAATTGCCCTTGAACATCCACTAAAAATTGACAAAGCAGCATCTGCTCTTTTAATCGGAGTGTTGACTTGGACTATTTACGTATTTGGCGGAGTTGACATCCTCTCTACTGGAGTAAGTAGAGCCTGGAATGAATACGTAGCGCATAATCCCGGAACGGATAATGCCCATGGTATGCTAGACTTCATAACTCATCATGAAGTACTTCATCATCTATCCGAAATTTCTACAATTCTATTCTTCCTTTTGGGAGCGATGACTATTGTTGAAATCGTAGACCAACACCAAGGGTTCAAAATCATCACTGACAAGATTAAAACTACTAACAAGGTAAAATTACTTTGGGTATTAAGTATTTTAACTTTCTTCATGTCTGCTGCTTTGGATAACCTTACTACTACAATTGTTATTGTAGCTCTAATCCGTAAATTAATTGACGACCAAAAAGATCGTTGGTTCTTTGCATCAATGGTTGTATTGGCTGCAAATGCTGGTGGTGCTTGGTCTCCTATTGGTGATGTAACTACCATTATGCTTTGGATTGGTGGTCAGGTTACAACAATCAATATCATCACTCGAGTGATTTTACCAAGTTTATTTACAATGATTGTTCCATTGATTATTGTAAGTACCTATATGAAAGGAAATGTTACACGTCCTCAACTTACTAATGGTGAAGACCAGGAATATACAACCTATAAGGAAAGAGTATCCATTCTTTGCTTGGGTGTTGCATCACTACTATTTGTTCCTGTATTTAAAACAGTAACTCACTTGCCTCCTTATTTAGGCATGCTATTCGGTTTAGGTGTAATGTGGGTAGTAACTGAAATTATGCACAAGGACAAGGATCAGGAATTCAAGAGCCGTTTAAATGTAACCGGTATTCTGAAAAAAGTTGATGTTCCAACAGTATTATTCTTCTTAGGTATTCTATCGGCTGTTGCAAGTTTACAATCTGCTGGTCACCTTGATATTTTAGCATCATGGCTGGATGATAACGTACACGATATTTATATCATCAACCTAATTATTGGTGTGCTTTCTTCAATTGTTGATAATGTACCTTTGGTTGCTGCTGCAATGGGTATGTATCCTATCGAGGGTGCAGAAGCTGTTGGTTATGCTTCAAACTTCGTTCAAGACGGTTTATTCTGGGAATTTCTTGCTTATTGTGCTGGTACAGGTGGATCTATGTTGATTATTGGTTCAGCTGCTGGTGTTGCTGCAATGGGTATGGAAAAAATCGATTTTATCTGGTACTTAAAGAAAATTTCTCTTCTTGCACTTATTGGTTATTTAGCTGGTGCTGGAGTTTACTATTTACAAGCGGTACTATTGCATTAGAATAAAATACAATTTCCCTTAATTTCTATAGGGGAATAAAATCAATAATATTAATTTAGCGAGATATAATATTCCTTATTATATCTCGTTTTTTTATGTATTAGATCAAACTAGAAAAAATTGTATATGAATTATCTATCGCTTATTGCAGGTGTACAGGAAATGGCTCAAAATGAATTGCCTATAGAAGGACAAGGAGCTGAAGCAACAGAACTAACTCTAAATTTTGTTGATTTAGCCTTTAAGGGAGGCTGGATCATGATTCCAATTTTTGCTCTTTCGGTAATTGCGATGTACATTTTTTTAGAAAGATATTTTGCTATTCGTAAAGCGACAAAAGAAGATGCAAACTTTATGAACCGCATTCGCGATTACATTCATGAAGGCAAGATAGATTCTGCTTTGGCTTTATGTCAGTCTAAAGATACTCCTGTATCTCGAATGATTTCGAAAGGAATTAAACGTATTGGTCGTCCGCTAAACGATGTAAATGCTGCAATCGAGAATATTGGTAACCTAGAAGTATCAAAATTAGAAAAAAACCTACCTACACTAGCCACTGTAGCTGGTGCAGCACCTATGATTGGATTCCTTGGAACCGTTATGGGTATGATTCAAGCATTTTACGACATGTCAAATGCAGGAAATAATATTGATGTTGGTTTGTTATCGAGCGGTATTTACCAAGCAATGGTAACTACTGTTGCGGGTCTTACAGTTGGTATTATTGCCTACTTCGCCTACAATATTTTGGTGGCCAAAGTTGAAAAAGTAGTTTTCAATATGGAAGCTACAACTACCGAATTCATGGATTTGTTGAATGAACCAATCAAGTAAGAAAGTATGGCTCTAAAAACAAGAAATAAAGTAAGTGCAGCTTTCAGTATGTCTTCCATGACTGATATTGTGTTTTTGTTACTGATTTTCTTCATGGTAACATCTACTCTTATTAGTCCGAATGCATTGAAATTGCTGTTGCCAAAAAGCAGTAACCAAACTGCAGCTAAACCAATAACAACGGTTTCTATCGATAAGAGTTTCAATTTTTACATTGAAACCACTCCTGTTCCATTCTCACAATTGGAACAAAAATTGCAAAGAAAACTGGCGAGAGAAGAAGATCCAACAATATCACTTCACGTGGATAAATCGGTTCCAATGGAACAGGTTGTTAAAGTGATGAATATCGCCAAGGACAACAAATATAAATTGATATTGGCAACAAGAGCAAAGTAGATTATGGAAGAATCCAAAAATAAGAGAATAGGATTTGCTGGTACACTATTTTTCCACATTGGATTAATCGTGTTATTGTATTTTCTGGGGTTTCGCACTCCCCTACCACTTCCTGAAGAAGAAGGGATTCTCGTGAATTTTGGAAACTCAAACCAAGGTGTAGGAAGAATAGCTCCTGCACCTTCAAAAGCTCAGAAAAAAGTTGCCGTTGCCAATCCTGTTTCAGTACCTAAATCAGCACCTGCCAAAACAGAACCAGAGTCAAGCTCTGTTCAAGAAAAAGTGTTGACTCAAAATACCGAAGATGCTCCGGAGTTGCCATCTGCTGAAGAAATTGCAAAGAAAAAAGCAGCTGACGAAAAAGCAAGAAAGGCAAAAGCCGAAAGAGATAGATTGGCTAAAATAGAAGCCGAGAATAAAAGGCAGGAAGAAATTCGAAAACAACAAGAAGCCGAAGCGGAAAGAAAACGCCTCGAAGAAATTGAAAGGAAAAAACGTGAAGCTGCAGAACGTCAGGCAAAAATTGATGCAATAAACAATAGAGCTAAAAATGTTTTTGGACAAGGCACTTCATCCAACTCATCTCAAGGTGTAAGTACTGGAAGTGGGAATCAGGGAAAACCAACCGGTTCGCCAAACTCTGACAATTACAGTGGAACTGGCCTGGGAAGTAAAGGTGTTTCTTACGATTTACAAGGACGTAATTCCCTATCGATACCTAAACCTCAATATAACCTTCAAGAGGGCGGAAAAGTTGTTGTAGAGATAACTGTTGACAAGAATGGGAAAGTTGTTAATGCACGCCCAGGAATGCCTGGTTCGACTACCAGCAATTCAACACTTTTTGAGGCCGCCAGAAAAGCTGCATTGAAAGCCAAGTTTAATTCAGATAGCAGCGCTCCTGCATATCAGAAAGGAACCATAACTTATCATTTCCAATTGAATTAGCAGTTCTAATGGACTGCGTTCTGACAACAGTTAAAACAATCCAATCATTTCGTAAACACCAAGAAACTTAAGGGAAGCAAATACAATTACCCCTAATAAAATATATCGGACAAATTTAGCTCCCCAGCTTACCGCAAAATTAGCTGCTATATAGGCTCCGATCATATTACCTGCGGCAAGAATAAAACCAATCTTATAATCGATTTGACCATTCATAATAAACACACCTATGGCAAATGGGGTATAAAGAAGAACGATGAATACCTTAATGGCATTGGCCTTAACCAAATCGAAACCAGCTCCCAATACCAAACCCGCCAATAGGAAAAATCCTACTCCTGCTTGAATAAATCCACCATACAATCCAATAAAAAAGAAGATTACAATTTGCCATATGCTGGGTTTAGAACGAACCAATCCCGCCTGACCTTTTACCCAAGCATCAGGTTTATAGAGTACAATAAAAAAGAGAAATACCAATAAGCCACCAATGGTTTTCTCCATCATTTCTTCATTGATTTCAACGGCTAAACTGGCTCCTATTACCGAACCTATAATTGCGGGCATTGCCAACCATATTCCCTCTTTAAAAGTAAATACCTTCTGTTTCTTGAAACTACTTACTCCTACAATATTCTGCATCAAAATGGCAATTCTATTCGTACCATTGGCAATATTTGCTGGTAATCCCATAAACATCAACATGGCCAAACTAATAATCGATCCGCTACCAGCCAAAGTATTTAAAAATCCTGAAAATACGCCTACCAATACAATTAACAAATAATAATACCATTCCATAACAAAAGATTTTGCGCTAAACTACAGAGAATTATTGAGATTAGATATGCTCTATAACAAAATGAAAAAATCATGGATAATTAAATAAAGATTTCTTTTAACTCTATTTGCTCCTCCTGACTGCATTCCACAACTAATATCTGTTGACCACAAAAAAAGGGAAGAACCTTAGTTCTCCCCTTTCACATATATTTTGGTATAATCTTCTTACCAAGCAAACATTGGACGCTCGCACATCATTTCGTTAACACGAGTACGTACTGAAGCAATTACCTCTTCGTTGTCGATGTTAGAGATTACCTCATCAATCATCTGAACGATTACTGGCATATCTTCCTCTTTCAAACCACGAGTTGTGATTGCTGGAGTACCAACACGCAAACCTGAAGTTGAGAAAGGAGAACGTGAATCGAATGGAACCATGTTCTTGTTAATAGTGATATCAGCTTGTACCAATACATTTTCAACTTTCTTACCTGTAATTTCAGGGAACTTAGAACGAAGGTCGATCAACATAGAGTGGTTATCTGTACCATCAGAAATAACCTTGTAACCTAGATTTACAAATTCTTCAGCCATCACCTTAGCATTCTTCTGCATTTGGATAGCATACTCTTTGTAAGAATCAGTTAAAGCCTCACCGAAAGCAACAGCCTTAGCAGCAATTACGTGCTCTAAAGGACCACCTTGCTGTCCAGGGAATACTGCGAAATCCAATACAGCAGACATCATTTTAGTTTCTCCTTTAGGAGTTTTAGCTCCAAATGGATTTGGGAAATCTTTTCCTACCAAAATCAAACCACCGCGAGGTCCACGAAGAGTTTTGTGAGTTGTAGTAGTTACAACGTGACAGTGAGGAACTGGGTTGCTCAATAATCCCTTAGCAATTAAACCTGCTGGGTGAGCAATATCAGCCATCAAAATAGCACCTACTTTATCTGCGATTTCACGTAAACGTGGGAAATCCCAATCGCGAGAGTAAGCAGAAGCACCAGCAACAATCATTTTAGGATTGTGCTCTAAAGCCAATTTTTCTACCTCGTCGTAATCAACCATTCCGGTTTCTTCTTTCACGTGGTAAGCAATTGGATTGTATAGGTTACCTGACAAGTTTACAGGAGAACCATGAGATAAGTGACCACCGTGAGCCAAATCTAAACCTAGAAATGTATCACCTGGTTTCATACATGCATAAAATACAGCAGCATTAGCTTGTGCACCTGAGTGAGGTTGAACGTTAGCATACTCAGCACCGAAAAGCTCACATGCTCTGTCGATAGCCAATTGTTCAGTTTGATCTACAATCTGACAACCACCATAGTAACGCTTTCCTGGATAACCTTCAGCGTATTTGTTAGTAAGGCACGATCCCATTGCGTCCATTACTTGCTGGCTCACAAAGTTTTCAGAAGCAATCAACTCGATACCATTTTTCTGACGTAGGTATTCCTGATCAATTAGGTCGAAAATTTGTCTATCTCTTTCCATTGTTGTTTGTCTTTTCCCCGATTAAATCGGATTAATTTAATGTTTTGTTAGTGTTTAAAGGGTAAAAAACCCATATTTACTGAACTTTCTTCCCCCTTGAAAAGATGATGCACCGCAAGATTCATATCATTTATCCTCTCCTTAAAGTGCAGGTTCAAAATTAGACAAATCGGGATATTAAAAAAATTATTTTGTGCTTATTTAACTTGTCAACGAACATTTCTAGAACATACAACAAAAACAATGATAAAATTTTATCAATCATAGCATTGTTCTCACATATCATGCAAAAGCACATACTCAACAAGGAAGAAAGGTATAAAATCTAATAACAGGATTATATTTTTTATACTAATCAACTTTATCGTAAATTTATCATTGTGAAAA
This sequence comes from Marinifilum fragile JCM 15579, assembly GCF_001310955.1. Classification (GTDB taxonomy): domain Bacteria; phylum Bacteroidota; class Bacteroidia; order Bacteroidales; family Marinifilaceae; genus Marinifilum; species Marinifilum fragile. Next base: position 339,922 of record NZ_BAZX01000001.1, on the reverse strand, counting down.
TTTATACCATAACTCATAAATAAAACTGAAATGGAAATTGTTGAAACCAATCCTAAACAAAGACCCGGACTGTTAACTGTTTTATGTATACTTACTTTTATCGGTAGCGGATTTGGTGTTATCAATAACCTTATGGGGATGATAATGTCGCCCATAAAAAACTTTTTAGGTCCTGAGTTTTTCGAAATGGCTCTAGAAGAAGTTCAAGAGGAACCTGCAAGGCAATTTTTAGAACGAGCTTTGGAAATTGGACAAAAAGCAATTGAACACATTTTTGAAATTTCTTTGACACAATTCTTATTGTATGCTGTTAGTTTAACGGGAGCAATCCTAATGTTTCAATTGAAAAAAGCAGGTTTCTATGTTTATGCAATTGCTCAAGTATTACTCTTATTTGTTCCTGCAATTTTTATTGGTTTCAATTTATTTGTAAACATCGGTATTTTATTCTCAAGTGTTTTTACCATTCTTTTTATTGCTCTGTATGCAATTAACCTGAAAAAAATGAACTAAATAATATTACTCATCCTACAAAACCTATTTAATTATGGAAGAAAATGTAACAACTATTGAATTGCCTAAAAAAAGACCAACTTTCTTAACCGTACTGTGTATTCTATCGTTTATTGGTAGCGGTGGCTTCGGACTTTTATATCCACTATATCAGTACGTGACTTTCGATACCTCTTATCCAAAGCAGGTGAAACAACTTACCGAAACTTTAGAGCAATTGGAAGATGCAGGTATGGATTCTGGTTTCATCTATGAAAATACGGAAAAAGGGCTGGTTCAACTAGAAGCTATGTCTAAAAACCTAGAAATGATTACAGGTGCTAATTGCTTGTTTGCCATTCTTAGTTTACTAGGTGTATTCATGATGTTCAAATTAAAGAAAAACGGTTTCTATCTTTATACTTTTGCAAATGTATTCTGGCTATTAGTTCCTCTTGGTCTAATTGATTTTGATGCCACATTTTTTAATACAATGATTGGGGCAGCAATTTCGGCTATATTTATTATCATGTATGCAGTCAATTTAAAACACATGAAATAGATCTTTTAAATTCAAATAATCTACAGAAGCTGTCTCAATTGAGACAGCTTTTTTTAATACTTTTTAAAATATTTTAACTCACAGCAAATACAGATGTTTTGTAATTTTATTGGGCAAAACCATTAGTCCTCGTTATCATGAAAAGCATAAACAAAATTTTATTTTTAACAGGTATTTTGCTGCTTACTTTTACTTCTTTTGGGCAAAACACCGAAAGCAAAAACTTACCTAAAAAAGACATTAAAGTAAACAAAGAATACGACAAAGATGGAAACCTAATTCGTTATGATTCTACCTATGTTTATTTCTGGTCATCGGATAGTACACACCAGTTTCAAAACGACTCAGCATTTTTAAACAGAATGGACATGAGTAGAATGCACAAAAGAATGCAGGAACAATTGAGTCGCTTTTTTGGTCCGGATAGCTTAAGACAAAAAAACAACAGACATCCTTTCTTTTCGGATGATTTTTTCAATGATGATTTCTTTGACAATAACTTTTTAGATTCTACAATGTTTCGAAGAAATTTTCACCAAAGGGATTCCAGTCAAAAAGACTTTCTTAAAGAGTGGGAAGAAATAATGAAAAGTAGAAGACAATTCAGACAAGAATACAATAGTAAAATGCAACAAGAACTGGACTCATTAAGAAATGATTTCCTGGAACAAAGACGAAAATATTATCAGAAAAGAGATTCAATATATCGCAAACACAATGGTATGCAAAACCAGACTATAGATCTGTAATCTGAATTGCTATCCATATTTATTAATACCTTTCAAACACAGCCTGGCAATTCACATTGTCAGGTTTTTTTATATGTTACTAATCTGACGTAATCTTAACCAAATGCTGACGATAAGCTGAAAATAATTTCGACTTGGACACAAAACCAATATACTTACCATCATCAATTACAGGTAAATTCCACGCTCCTGTTTCTGTAAATTTCTTTAAAACCACTTCCATCGGATCTTTGTAAGAAATGGAAGCCGGTGGCATGATCATTACATTGCTTATTGGTGTATCATACATCTCTTTATCAAACATGATTTCTCGTACATCATCCAATAACACAACACCAATTAAATAGCCCTCTTCGGTTAGCACCGGATATATATTCCTTTTCGATTTTGATATCACCTGAATTAAATCCTCCAGTGTAGCATCCTCGTTTATACTTTTCAAATCCTTCTCTATTACTTTCGATAGCTGCATAAAAGTAAGCACTGCCCTATCCTTGTTGTGGGTAATCAACTCTCCTCTTTTTACCAATTGAGTTGTAACAATCGATTCTTTTTGCAAGCTTTTTACTGTTATAAACGAAATGGTCGTTGACAACATCAAAGGCACAATCAACTCGTAACCACTGGTAATCTCGGCAATCAGGAAAATTCCTGTTAAAGGAGCATGCAACACGCCACCCAATACACTGGCCATACCAACAAGGGTAAAATTACTTTCAGCCAGGGGAGGTCCCAAATTAAAGTGATTGTAAATGTATACAAACAAGAATCCCAGCATAGCCCCCGTAAAAGCCGATGGGGCAAAAATTCCACCTATTCCTCCTGCTCCCAAAGTAATGGATGTTGCTACTACTTTCAGAAATACCATACCTCCAATAAATATAACAACCATATACCAAACATGAGTGTAATTCTCGAATAGGCTGGATTGAAATACCTCATCCAAACGACCACCTATCAGTGCTTTTACCATATTGTATCCCTCACCATACAAAGCTGGAAAATAAAAAATAAGTACCCCCAGAATGAATCCTCCAATAAGCATGCGATTCCTTAGCTTTTTGATATTCTCAAATTTATTTTCGATCCATAGATATACACGGGTAAAATAAACCGATATCAAACCGGAAAGTATCCCCAGCAGAATAAAAAAAGGAATATCGCTAGACTCAAATGGATGAGTAATGGCAAACTCAATTAAGATATCCTCATCTAAAAACAGCTTGGTAGTTATAGCCCCACTCACCGATGCCATCAACAAAGGAATGAGAGAAAAACGCGACAAATCGATGAGCAAAACCTCCAAAGCAAACACAATGGCAGCAATGGGCGTATTAAAAATAGCTGCAATGGCACCCGAAGCTCCACAAGCCAGCATCACAGTAATCTCCTTGTAATTCAGGTGAAAGTTGCGGGCCATATTGGAACCAATGGCCGCTCCCGACGAAATGATGGGCGACTCCAGACCGATACTTCCTCCAAAACCTGCAGTTATAATAGACCCAATGACTGAAGAATAGGTTTTGTGAAGCTTTACGATGCTATTGCGCATGGATATGGCATGCAACAATGATGTGATGTTGTGTTTTATGAAATCGCGAATGATATACTTTTTGAAAATTAAGGTGAGTCCAACACCAATCATAGGATAAAGGAAAAAGAGGTAATTTTGGTAGGTCCAGTCGATACCTTCCAATAAAAACTCTCTTCCACGGTATACAGCTGTTTTTAATACTAAAGCAGTCATGCCAGAGGCTACTCCGACAAAAACACTTAATATTAACATGAAGTTTTGATTGTTGATATGTTTTAATCTCCAGATTAAAAATCGTCGCCAACGGGTTGTTCTTGCCATAGGGTTATACCATTTAAATTTCAATGTGAGCCATTGGCGAATCATTGAGATATTAAATTGAAATGCCGATATATAATTAGTTAGTCCAGTTGAAGCTAAGCACACATAATGACTCTTACTATATTAATAATCGGTATTAAATTGGGTTGTATCTCCTAATTTAACGAATTTGATGATGAAACGAGCATGATTAAAATAATTATTAAACCCATACGCAATTGATTATTTTGATCTTGAGCCTCCCATCATACAAATGCAAGAAAATTTTAAACGGATGAATGAAAAACAAATAGCTAGTGTAGTTGTTTACAAGCAGTCTGAATATGAAAACAGACTGTACTAAATTTGAGACAAGATTCTAACTCGTAATTGTTGGAAGAGTATTTTTCTTGCGCCAGCCTATCAAAAAATTGAAAATTCACCCTCTGGCGCAATTCAGGACATCAATTTTCTGAAAATAGATCGCCTGCGGCAAGCCAGCAGGTTAATTTTTTTCTCAGCCATGTGCTGGCGCAATTTTGAAGCTTAAAAAATTGCTTGGCGAACCTCTGGCGCAATTTAGGAGGTCAATTTTTGATTTTTTGACCCTCTGGGGCGAGCCAGATGATCAACTTTTTGCTCGGCGAGAGTCTGGCTAGAGAAAAATAATCCAAGATCCCTCTAAAAATAGGCATTCAAAGAAAATGAGGTGTTAATTAGGAAAAACCTCATAGGAGATTTTTAAGAAAAAAGTAACTATTCACGAATACAAAAAAGCCTGGCATTTCAGCCAGGCTATATATGTTTATCTAACAAGTACAATCCGAAGCAGAACCAAACTCGACTACCGAGTTGATGACTGCAAAAATGATAATCGCAGCCAATTTCGAAGTACGGTTGTCCTCATCGAAACGTGGAGAAACTTCGGCAATATCGAAACTAATTACCTTTCCTGATTGAATAACGGTTTTAATCAGTTTCACAATAATTTCGGGATGTAATCCAAAAGGTTGTGGTGCACTTACACCTGGTGCATAGGCCGATGATATTACATCCGAACAAAGAGTCATGTAAATCTTTTTTTGCTTCTTGGTAAATCGAACAATATCCTGCCCTACTGCAAACATACTGTCGCTGGAAATATCTTTGGCCATTAGGTATTTTACCCCTAAATCATCGGCTTTTTTAAACAAACTAACCGTATTGCCATATTGTTGGATACCAGCAACCATATAACGAAAATCTTTTTCATTCTCTTTACATCGATCAGCAATTTGTGCAAACATGGTTCCCGAACTTGCACCTTTTTGATAAGGACGCATATCGAAATGAGCATCCAAATTAAATATTCCTAACTCCTGATTTTCTTGCTCTGCCAAATATCTTTCAATTCCTAAATAATGACCATATGCTATTTCATGTCCTCCACCTAAAATTAATGGAAACAGTCCCATTTTTAGCATTTTATAGACTGCCTCGGATAGTATATTTTGTACTTCTTCAAGCTTTACTCCATTGCTTACAATATTTCCACAATCGTATATATTGGTGCCTTTTGGAAAAGAACACGGCAGATTTGTCATTTCTTTTCGAATACTGTTGGGTGCTTTTGATGTTCCTTTACGTCCCAAATTTCGTTGAACACCTTTATCGCAACAAAAACCCAATAAACCAAAGCCATTTAAAGTCTTTGTTTGTGAATCTAGTAAATCAATTGGCTTTACTATTTGATGCCAACGAAAAGCATCGTAATCCTCCTCATCATCTATCCTTCCTTTCCAGATTTCAGGATCGATGGTTTTATAATGTTTGTTGTTCATGATTAATAGTTTATTGCTGCAAATGTAAATATTATTAAAATCCATTTTTCAAATTCCAAGCCTCAAAATCAAGAAAAAAGCTCACTCATAACTGAGCAAGCTTTTATCTAACCTAAACTAATCTAAAATAAAACTATTATTCATCTGAAAAGTGTACCAAAACCCTTCGGTAAACATTGAAGATTTTGGCTTTGGATACAAATCCCAAATATTTTTCATCCTGCGTAACCGGCAGATTCCAAGCTCCTGTTTCTTCAAATCTCCTCATCACTTTTTCCATTGGAGCATTGGCATCTAAAATTGCAGGCGGCATTATCATTAAATTTCTTACATACGTTTCATCGTACATCTCTGGATTAAACATGATGTGTCGGATATCATCCAAAAGAACAATTCCCAATAGTTTATCATCCTCATCTACCACGGGAAAAATATTTCTCTGCGAGTGCGAAATAATTTTCACCAACTCCCCTAACGTGGCATCAGGACTTACTTTTTTCAAATCTGTCTCGATCACCTTGCCCAATTTCATCAAAGTAAGAACAGCTTTATCCTTATTGTGAGTAATCAATTCCCCTCTTCTGGCCAAACGTTTGGTATAAATGGAATGGGGTTCAAAATACATAATGGTCAAGTAAGCAATTGTTGCCGTAACCATGATTGGGATGAACAATTCGTATCCTCCGGTAATTTCAACAATAAGGAATATAGCTGTTAACGGAGCATGCATAACACCAGCCATCATTCCTGCCATTCCAATTAAAGTAAAATTACTTTCTGATAATTTGATAAAATTGAAACCGTTAATGAATCGGGCCACAAAAAATCCTGAAACTCCACCAAGAAACAACGAAGGTGCAAATATACCTCCAACACCACCACTGCCTGTGGTAACTGTTGATGCAATCACTTTAAATCCTAGAATCAACACAACATATCCCAACAACAACCAATAGTTATCTTTTAAAAAATAGAAGATACTGTTGTTTACCAAATGGGTATGATTTCCATCCAACAAAGCCTGGATCGTAGTATAACCTTCGCCGTACAAAGGAGGAAATAAAAAGATCAGAATACCCAATAAAACTCCACCAACCATCATTTTTCGATAACAGTTGGTAATTTTATCAAACTGACCTTCCAAATACATTGAAAATCGAGTGAAGTAAAGCGAAACAAGCCCAGCAAATACACCCAAAAGAATGTAATAGGGAAAGTTACCTATTACAAATGGCTCTGCTACATGATAGGAAAGCAAAACGCCTTTCCCCATAAAGAAATAAGCTATACTAGCACCTGTAATTGATGAAATCAATAGTGGAATTAAGGAAGCCATGGTCAAATCCAACATCAAAACTTCCAAGGTGAATACCATTCCGGCCATTGGCGCTTTAAAGATTCCCCCAATTGCTCCTGCTGCTCCACAACCTACCATTAGGGTAATAATTTTTTGGTTCATGTGGAACATTCTTCCTAGATTCGAACCAATTGATGCGCCAGTTAACACTACTGGAGCCTCTGCTCCCACGGATCCACCAAAACCAATGGTTAAAGTACTCGCAAGTACCGAAGAATAGCTGTTATGAGATTTTATTAGTGAGTTCTTTTTTGATATGGCATATAAGATTCTTGACACCCCATGACCAATATTATCCTTAACAAAGAATTTTACGAACAGTACAGTTAAAAATATACCTACAGCAGGATATGCCAAATACAACAAGTTGGCAGACTCAACATGCAATCGGTGAGTTAGAAAATGGTGTGTAAAATGTATTGTATTTTTGAGTACCAGTGCAGCCAAACCACTTACCACTCCAACCAAAAAACTCAAAATTAAAACGAACTGTCGTTCTTTTATGTTTTTTACTCTCCAAATTAAAAATCGAGAAAGCAAACTTTTATTCTTCATTGCTCCGAATCAAGTTTTCTATTCCACATACATAAATTAAAAAGGTCGGATGGCTGCAGAAGTCAGGCGGCCTTAGGATAAATTACATAAAACTACCAAGCGGTTAGTTGGAGTTTATGTATTTTGCTGATTTTGGAACATTTAGAACCTACTGTCATGTAAACATCCCTCAAAAATTGAGTGCAAAAGTAATAGATAATTGGAAACAAAGAACTCTTTTTGCAAGATTTTTTCAATAGAACTTTCTTTCTACAATTAAGAAAACGTTTGCTTTTAAAACCGATATAAATTGATATTTAAATTAAGTGTACATTAATCCTCTGAGAAATGTTTCAACATCCTACGATAAGTTGAAAAAATTTGAGCACGTGAAACACATCCACAATACTTTCCATCTTTTAACACAACCAAATTAAACTTATCGGAATATTGATATTTTCTGGCAACATCAGCCATCGATTCATCGTGCTGAATTACTACTTGCGGCACCACCATTAAATCACGAACAAAAACACTATCATATTTTTCTGGCTGGAACATGATTTCACGAATATCATCCAGTTTTACAATTCCCTGAAAATTGTTTTCATCATCAATTACGATAAAAATATTACGCTGAGCTTTTGCAATAATTTTAACCAAATCTCCAAGTGTTGCTTCCGAATCAACGGTGTTAAAATTCTTCTCAATCAACTTGGTAACACGCATAAGCGAAAGAACATTCTTATCCTTATCATGAGTCATTAATTCTTTTCGTTTTGCAAGCTGAATGGTATAAACCGAATGAGACTCAAAAGTTTTAACGGTTGCATAGGAAATAGTAGCCGTAATCATTAAGGGAACAAACAGTTGATAACCTCCCGAAATATCTGCAATCAAGAATAGACCTGTTAATGGAGCATGCAAAACACCAGCGATCATTCCTGCCATTCCTATCAAGGCAAAGTTATTTACTGGCAAATCTCTTAAACCAAAATAACCCACAACTTTTGCGAACAGAACTCCGGAATTTACACCCATAAACAAAGTTGGAGCAAAAATACCTCCCACTCCGCCAGCTCCAAAGGTGATTGATGCGGCAATTACTTTAAAGAATATGACCATTGCCATTAAAGCAACAAACACCCAGAAATTATCCTGCAAAGCATAAAAAAATGAGTTGTTGTAGAGATATGAATAATCACCGGAAAGACATGCATTTATTGCGTGATACCCTTCCCCATACAGTGAGGGCAAGAAGAAAATAATTACCCCTAATGCCAATGCACCAAAAATCAATTTCTTGTATGTATTTTCTATCTTATCAAAAATTGAATTGATAAACATGTACGACTTGGTGAAATAGGTAGCTATCAATCCTGTAAAAATACCAAGTGCAATGTAATATGGTAAATCTGTCATAACGAAACCTTCCTCTACATCGAAAGGATATAAAACATCCATACCCAAGAAGAAATAAGAAGTTACAACAGCTGATGCTGACGAAAGTAAAAGCGGAACCAAAGACCACATGGTTAGGTCAAGCATAATTACTTCCATTGCAAATACAATTGCAGCAATTGGAGCTTTAAAAATAGCGGCCATTGCACCAGTACAGGCACACCCCAATAACAGAGTAATTTGTTTGTAGTTAAGATGAAACAATCTCCCAATATTCGATCCCAAAGCTGCACCTGTCGCAACAGTTGGCCCCTCCAATCCAACCGATCCACCAAATCCCACCGTAAACGCGGATGTAACAATGGAGGAAAACATATTGTGGCGATTGATTTGTCCATTGGTCTTGGAAATGCTGTATAGAACATTTGGTATTCCATGTCGAACGGGACGTCGAATCACAAACTTGATAAATAATACAGCAACTGTAATACCAATGGTAGGATAAATTACATAGAGGATGTTCTGATACTGATCTGATGAATTGTTTTGTAGCAGCTCACTGATAAAGTGTACCGAGTTTTTAATAATTACTGCACCGATACCCGATGTTATGCCGATAAGCACCGCCATAAAAGAGATAAATTGACGATCGCTCACATGCTTTAAGCGCCAAACTAAAAAACGTCTTAATAATGATTTTTTCTTCACTCGATAAACTTATAAAACCAAGCAAAACCACTTGATTGATAATGATTAATCCTCTATTAATGCTTTCCAGCATAAAAAAAGTAATATTGATTGGAAGAAACAAGAACCTTTGCACAAATCGAGCTAATATTTAATGAGAATGCAATATTCTATAATTAATCTAAAGAATAAGAGAATAAAAAGCTTCATTACCAATACTTGTATGCTTAAAATCATACTTCAACATCTTATTCTTATCAAGAATTTTTCTAAATTTGCAATCAAACAAATCATCTAATAAGGCACAAGAAAAATACAATGCTCTTGTGTCTTTTTTGCTTGTATACTAATAGAATAAAATATAATGACAAATAGAATTACATCTCTTTTTGGAATAGAAATTCCTCTTGTGCAAGGAGGAATGGTGTGGTGTTCAGGTTGGAAATTGGCTTCTGCAGTAAGTAATGCAGGTGGTCTTGGTTTAATTGGAGCAGGATCGATGCACCCGGAAACTTTCAAAGAACACATTCAAAAAGCAAAAGCTGCCACTTCTAAGCCATTTGGTGTTAATGTTCCATTGCTTTATCCTGAAATGGATAAAATCATGAACATTATCATTGAAGAAGATGTGAAAATTGTATTCACCTCGGCCGGAAGTCCTAAGAAATGGACACCTTTTTTAAAAGAGCATGGAATTACAGTTGTTCATGTCGTATCAAGCGCATTCTTCGCTAAAAAATGTGAAGATGCTGGAGTTGATGCTATTGTTGCTGAAGGATTTGAAGCTGGCGGGCACAATGGCAGAGAGGAAACAACAACAATGGCACTAATCCCTTCGGTTAGAAAAGCTACGACTCTTCCTGTGATTGCGGCTGGTGGAATTGGATCAGGACAAAGCATGTTGGCCGCAATGGTTCTTGGCGCCGATGGAGTACAAATGGGAACTCGTTTTGCAGTATCCGAAGAATCTTCAGCACATATTGATTTTAAAAAATCAGTAATTGAACTGGGCGAAGGCGGAACAAAATTGGCCTTGAAAAAGCTGGCTCCAACCCGCTTGGTTAAAAATCAATTCTTTGAGCAAGTAAATGATGCTGAATGCAGAGGTGCATCGCAGGAAGAAATGAGAGAGCTTTTAGGAAAAGGACGTGCTAAGAAAGGCATGTTTGAAGGAAACCTGGAAGAAGGAGAACTGGAGATTGGACAAGTTTCGGCCTTGATTTCCAAAATCCAATCAGTAGAAGAAATTGTGAGTGAGATAAAATCCGAATACAAGGAAGCATTAACTGGCTTAGCCAAATTCAATATCTAAATGATAGAATTCGATAAATTTACACTTGAAAATGGATTAAGAGTCATTGTTCATCGGGATGAAACAACTCCGATGGCTGCTGTTAACCTATTATACAATATTGGTTCAAAAGATGAAGATCCTGAACGCACAGGTTTTGCTCATTTATTTGAGCATTTAATGTTTGGTGGATCTGTAAACATTCCCAATTACGATGAGCCTTTGCAATTGGTTGGCGGAGACAACAACGCATGGACAAGCAACGATGTAACCAACTATTACCTTACAGTTCCAAAAGACAATCTGGAAACTGCGTTTTGGTTGGAATCTGACAGAATGTTGAGTTTGGCTTTTAGTGAGAAAAGTCTGGAAGTTCAACGAAATGTTGTAATTGAGGAGTTCAAACAAAGATATTTTAACCAACCTTACGGTGATGTTTGGTTGCATTTAAGACCGCTAGCATATAAAAAGCATCCATATCAATGGTCAACAATTGGAAAATCAATTGAGCAGATTGAAACCGTACAACTGGATGAAGTCAAAGCATTTTTCTTTAAGCACTATGCGCCAAACAATGCAATACTTGTGGTGTCTGGTAATGTAGAAACGGAGAATGTAAAACACTTGGCAGAAAAATGGTTCGGACCAATTGAACGTCGGGAAATTGCTGAGCGAAATCTCCCTGAAGAACCTGAACAAACTGAATTAAGAACTTTACATTTAGAACGCAATGTTCCATTCGATGCTATTTATATGGCTTTCCACATGGGCAAAAGAACCGATGATGAGTTCTACTCTACCGATTTGGTTTCAGATGTTTTATCAAATGGTCAATCATCACGAATTTTCCAGAAACTGATAAAAGAAAGAAACTTGTTCTCTTCTATTGATGCATATCTTACTGGTGATTTTGAACCTGGACTATTTCTGGTAACTGGCAAATTAAGCGAAGGAGTTTCTTTTGAAGAAGCTGAAGCTGCTATTTGGGAAGAATTAAATAAGATTGCCACAGAAAAGGTTACTGATTACGAATTGCAAAAGGTTAAAAACAAGATTGAATCGAGCCTGGTATTTTCCGAAATCAGCTACTTAAACAAAGCTATGAATCTTGCGACACACGAACTACTTGGCGATGCGAATGATATCAACACCGAGGTAGAGAAATATCGTAAAGTAAGCATTGATGATATACTAAACACATCAGCAAAACTTTTTAGAAAAGAGAATTGTTCGACTTTATATTATCACGCAAAAAAATAGGAATGGAAAAATTATATAGAAATACTGCTCCTGAGTTTAAAACTGTTGATAGTATAGAAATTCTTGGAGATAAAAGATATACCCTGAGCAATGATATTCCGGTTCATGTAATTAACGGAGGAAGTCAGGATGTATTAAAAATAGAATTCATTTTTGATGCTGGAATATGGTATCAAAACTCACCTCTTGTTGCAAGCATGGCCAACAGTATGCTTAACGAGGGAACCAGCAAGTACAATGCTGCTGAAATTGCAGAAAAGTTCGACTTTTATGGAGCATACATTGGTTTTTCTGCGGCCAAACACGATGCAAGTGTTTGTTTGTACACCTTGAATAAATACCTATCTCAAACCCTTGAAATAACCGAAAACCTTATTAAAGATTCCATTTTCCCACAAAAGGAATTTGAAACTATTCTTTTGAATAAGAAACAGAGATTTCAAATTGAACATCAAAAAACAAATGTGCTTGCAAAAGATGAGTTCAGTAGCCTAATCTATGGAAAACAACATCCTTACTCGAATATTTTTGATGAATCAGAGTTCGATAAATTAGATATCAATACGGTTAAAGAATTCTATAAAACGCATTACATTCCTGATAACTGTAAAATTATCATTGCAGGAAAAGTAGATCAATCTGTTATCAACAAATTGGAAGAGCTATTTGGAAAGAAAGCTTGGTCTAAAAAAGATAATTTGATTCATGCAAAACACGAGATCCAATTATCAAAGGAAAATAAAAGCTTTGTATGTAAGGATGATGCCGTGCAGGCTTGCATTCGTATTGGTCGACCTATTTTCAATAAAACGCATAAAGATTATACCACACTACATCTTTTCAATTTAATTCTTGGAGGATATTTTGGTTCACGCTTGATGCAAAACATCCGTGAAGACAAAGGATATACTTATGGAATTAATTCCATAATCATCTCTCATTTAAAAGGAGGACACTTTGTAATTGTAACCGAAGTTGGAAGTGATGTTTGCAAAGCAGCAATTGATGAAATCTATAAAGAAATTAAAAGATTAAGAGAGGAATTGGTATCAGATGAAGAATTGAATTTGGTTAAAAATTACATTTCTGGTGAAATGCTTCGTAATCTTGATAGTCCGTTTGCTCTTTCAGAAAGTTTGAAAGGAAACCTACCTTTTGGATTAGATAACTCTTACTATCAGGACTTTATAAGAGAATTAAAAACGGTTGACGCTGCAAAAATTAAGACCATTGCAAACAATTATTTTCAAGAAGAAGATCTTAAATTAGTTGTTTGTGGTCCAGAAGATTGCAGAAATTCAATCTAAAAAATTATGGTTTTTAACAAACAGATTAAATCATAGGATAAATTATAAGCAATTTGGCTTAAAAGACATTTTAATGAAGGTTTACGCAGAAAATAGCACAATTTTAAGCCTACCAAAGCATTAAAAAATAATTAGATTTCGCTACATTTAAAGATTACAACTAAAATTAACAAAGAAGAGAACTCAAGTTTATTTATGAACGTTGAAACCGAAAAAGATAAACAATTAGTGCTTGATGCTTATGAAGCTCTTTTGAAAGACTGTAAAAGAAGTCGTACAGAAGAGAGCCGTAAGATGATTGAAAAAGCTTTCCATTTTGCATGGAAAGCTCACAGAGGTGTGCGAAGAAAATCAGGAGAACCATATATATTACATCCAATAGAAGTTGCTCATATTGCTGCCAAAGAAATGGGACTTGGCACAAAATCCATTGTTGCAGCTTTACTTCACGATGTGGTTGAAGATACAGATTATACCGTTGAAGACATTGAAAATCTGTTTGGCGAAAAAGTTTCTCAAATCGTTGATGGCTTAACCAAAATCAAAGGTGTTTTTGATCAGAATACATCAATGCAAGCGGAAAATTTCAGAAAAATGCTTCTCACCTTATCAGATGACTTACGTGTAATTCTGATAAAAATGGCAGATCGCCTGCATAACATGCGAACGTTAAATTCCATGCCATTGCGCAAACAAATGAAGATTGCCGGTGAAACTCTTTTTCTTTTTGCTCCTTTAGCTCATCGGATGGGATTATATACAATAAAAACTGAACTTGAGAATTTAAGTTTAAAGTATGAGCATCCTGATGATTACAACTTAATTCATGAGAAAATAAAAGAACAGGAAGTCAAACAAGCAAAACTTATTGAGCAAATTATTGCACCAGTTGAAGTAAAGCTAAAAGACAATAGCATCCGATGTTCCATAAAAAATCGTCCACGTTCCATCTACTCCATTTGGACCAAAATGCAAACACAAAATGTTAGTGTAGAGGAAATTTATGACATGGTTTCGGTTCGTGTTGTTTTTAAACCTGAAGAAGGCATTCCTGAAAAAAATCAGTGTTGGAATATTTACTCTCTGATTACTGATATCTATAAGCCAAAACCTGAACGCATTCGCGACTGGGTTAGCACACCAAAAGCAAATGGTTACGAAGCCTTGCATGTTACCGCAATGGGACCTCAAGGCAAGTGGGTTGAATTCCAAATTAGAACTGAGCGAATGGACGATATTGCGGAAAAAGGATTTGCTGTTCATTCTAAATACAATACTGAAGGTTCATCCGATTCGGAACTTGATAAATGGCTAAACGATGTGAGAGAAATTCTCGATAATCCCGAAGCCGATGCAATGGCATTTTTAGATGAGTTTAAACTAAATCTGTTTTCACATGAAATTCAGGTTTTCACACCTAAAGGTCATATTAAAACTCTGCCTAAGAATGCTACCACCCTTGATTTTGCATACGAAATCCATACCGATATTGGCAACAAGTGTATTGGTGCTAAAGTAAATCACCGATTGGTTCCTCTTAGCCATGTGTTAAAAAGTGGTGACCAGGTGGAAATTCTTACCTCTGAAAAACAATCACCCAAACACGAGTGGACTGAGTTTGTTGTTACAGCAAAAGCCAAATCAAAAATAAAGGCAGCCTTTAAAAAAGAGAGGAAAGAATATACGAGTAAGGGAGCAAGAATGTTAGAAGATCATCTTTTGGAGGTTGGCCTTCAGTTAAATGCGAAAGCTCTTCGTAAAATGCTTGAGCACTATAAGCTATCTGGTAAAGAAGAATTATTCTATAAAGTTGGTATGGGTAAAATCGATATCAACGACATAGAAGGTGTTGTTCGCAGAAAATCGCGCAGTAAATTCATTAAATATTGGAGACTTAACTTTTTTGGAAACAACACAAAAGAGGAGCTTGAAGAAGAAGAACCAGTAGAAGAAACTGTTAAGGATGAGAAGCCGACCATTGACAAGAAAAAGACTTTTATGCTTAGTGAAATGGCTGCCAATGAGTCTTACAAAATTGCCACTTGCTGTAAGCCTATTCCTGGTGATGAAGTACTTGGTTATTTAGATATGGCCAATAATGTAACCATTCATAAGCGCAAATGTCCGAATGCTTTAAAACTCATGTCAAGTCAGGGAGATCGTATTTTAGCCGCCGATTGGACCAGTCACAGATTAATGTCTTTCCTTGCTGTTATCGAGCTTTCGGGTATTGATAAGATTGGTATTGTAAACGAAGTAACCAACATTATTTCCAAAGATCATGATGTGAATATGAGATCGCTTCACTTCGAAAGTCACGATGGAGTTTTCGAAGGGTTGATTCACCTTTACGTACACAATACCGAAGACCTTAACAATCTTATCGTGAAACTCATTAAGATCAAAGGCCTTGATAATGTGAAACGTATCGAAAATATTGAAGAATATTCCTAGTGAAAATTTATTCTAAATAACATTCTATTTCTAAAAAAAATTACTATTTTAGACCCATTATTTTAAATTAGATTAGATAACACCTAGGTTATTTTTAAGATATGAGCAACGAGGACACCAAAGAAATTGTTAAGAAGATGTTTACCGAATATCTTCAGAAAAAGGGACACCGAAAAACCCCTGAAAGATATGCTATTTTAGATGAGATCTACTCACGAGAAGGCCATTTCGACATTGAATCGCTTTATATTTTTATGAAAAATAAAAATTATCGCGTTAGTAGAGCAACTCTTTATAATACCATAGATTTGCTTCTAGATTGCAAGCTGGTAATCAAGCACCAATTTGGTAAAAATATTGCTCAATTCGAAAAGGCTTACGATAGCAATAAACACGATCACTTAATTTGTACTCGATGTGGAAAAGTATTAGAATTCTGTGATACAAGACTTGATGATGTTAGAAGAAATGTATCTGATGATATGGACTTCAAGGTTTCACACCATTCTTTATACATTTATGGAACTTGTCAGGAATGTAGAAAACTAGAAAACAACTAGATTTATCAACAATCATATTTCTCTAAAAACCTCTTAAAACAAGAGGTTTTTTTGTATCTGTACATTTTATCAACAAGTTAAATTTTCTTCAAAGCCATTTCAAAATAATTACTACCTTTGACTGTTAAAACTTGTAACCATCCTTCAAGATTTAACAACAAATCCGAACCGTTTTATAAATCCGAAAAAAATAAGAATTCGGTCCGGTAAATTAGATTATAAGATTTAAATCAAATTATTAGACAAAATGAAAGTTGATGTGCTTTTAGGCCTCCAATGGGGAGATGAAGGTAAAGGAAAAGTTGTGGATGTACTAACCCCAAAGTACGATCTTATCACCCGTTTTCAGGGTGGACCAAATGCAGGACATACCTTAGAATTTAACGAGATAAAACACGTTTTACATACTATCCCATCTGGAATTTTCCGTGATGATAAAATCAATGTAATTGGGAATGGTGTTGTTATTGATCCTGTAATCTTTAAAAAGGAGATTGAAGGAATTAAAAAATTGGGTATTGATTTGTCTAAATCTTTATTCATTTCTAAGAAAGCACATCTAATATTGCCATCTCACAGAATTCTTGATGCTGCTTCGGAAGCTGCCAAAGGAAAATCGAAAATCGGTTCTACTCTTAAAGGTATTGGTCCAACTTATATGGACAAAACTGGTAGAAATGGGTTAAGAGTTGGTGACATTAACAGTAACTTTAAAGAAAAATACGAACTTCTGGTTGCTAAGCACCGTCAGATGCTTGACAAATTCTATGAGTTCGACTATGATATTTCAGAGTACGAAGCAGAATGGTTCGAAGGAATTAAAGTTCTTAGCGAATTCCAACACATCGATAGCGAACAATTCCTAAACGACGCATTAAAAGAAAACAAATCAATTCTTGCGGAAGGTGCTCAAGGTACTTTATTGGATATTGACTTTGGTTCATACCCATTCGTAACATCTTCGAATACTGTATGTGCTGGTGCTTGTACTGGTTTAGGTGTTGCTCCTAACAGAATTGGTAATGTTATCGGTATTTTTAAAGCTTATTGTACTCGTGTTGGTATGGGACCATTCCCTACTGAATTGTTCGACGAGGACGGACAAAAATTAAGAGACAATGGTAACGAATACGGATCTACAACAGGTCGTCCAAGACGTTGTGGCTGGTTAGATTTGGTTTCTTTAAAGTATTCTATCATGATTAATGGAGTTACAGAATTAACCATGATGAAATCAGATGTAATGGATGATTTTGAAACCGTTAAAATTTGTACTTCATACAAAGTAAACGGCAAAGAAGTAGAGCACGTTCCTTACGAAATGACTGAAGATATTGAGCCAGTTTATACTGAATTTAAAGGATGGCAAACTGATATGACTTCAATGACTCACGAAAATGAATTCCCAGAAGAATTTAATGCGTACATTGATTTCATTGAGAAAGAAACAGGAGTTCCTGTAAAAGTTGTTTCGGTAGGTCCTAACCGAGCACAAACAATCGACAGAATGATTGACTAAGATCAATATATATTGCATAAAAATCCCGCCAAAAAGCGGGATTTTTTTATACTACACGAACAACCTGAAATTGTCCGACAAATCGATTCAATATTAATTCCCGGGGGATTTGAATTTCGGTCTATCTATTTACCAAATAATTCGTTCGCTTTTTAAACTGCTCATTAGTTAGGTTTACACTAAAGCTTCCATTGCTGATGTCCTTGTATTCACTTGTCTTCACAAATTTCAACTTACCAGTGCCTTTTAGAAAAATTCGTCCCTCAAAACTTCCGTATAACACATTGTTTTCAAATCCAGTTAGTGTGAGTTTAATCTTGTCTTTCTTTACATTGCCCTGATATTCACAAACTCCAGTCTTATTACAAAAATATCTTTCCCTTTGTACCTCTTGTTCATTATACCAGGATACATAACCCGATTCATCAAATTCACCACGAACTACATGAGGAAACTTAATATTATTCAAGTCAATCCCTTGTACTCCAATACTAATTTCTTCAGCAATATCCAGACAATCACTGTTTGCAATTAATCCTGTCAGGTAGATTGTTTTATTCTCACGGTTCCAAACACCTTCGCAATTCTTCATTTCTACACAGCAATTGTCATTTCCTATAAACTCCATGCTAATTTGATTATCGTATTTATTGTTTATCAATTTGGAATTTATTCTTGATGTATTCGATACTGTAGAACAGGAAACAAATGAGAACAATGTTATAGCAGCATAAATTAGTCGTACTTTCATAAGGTAGATTTTTATTTTACAGATGCATCTTTAACAAAAAGGTTGCGAGCAATTCTAAGCTTTGTCTACTAATAAAACGAAGATGTAGAATATTACCCTACTCAAAATTCATTGTTCCTTATTATATTTTATTCAATAGACTAAATTTCAGACACAAAAAAAAGCTGTCAAATCATTGACAGCTTCGTTTTCTATATTGAAATATCTCTATTTACTATTCGAGGGCAACTCTAAACCGTATCCTGAGACCTTATCTTCTCGCTTCAACAAAAGAGCAAAGACAAATCCAACAATTCCCAGACAAGAAAACATGATCATCGCATAAGTATAATCTAAACTTCCTGTCCCTATAGGATTTGTTCCATCTAAAATCATTCCTGCTAAAATTGGAAAAGCCCAAAGACCTAAGTTCTGCACTGAGAACATGAAACCATATGCTGATCCAATTCTCTTTTCATCAATCATTTTAGCAACAGAAGGCCACATTGCTGCTGGCACTAACGAGAATGCTAAGCCCAAAACCACCATCATAACATATGGAGTAACTGTGGTAAAAGCAAAAGTGAGATGTACAATTGTTAATATTAATGAACCATATATCATCAAGGATGCTGCCTTCCCATACTTATCTACAAAGAATCCAAAGATAGGAGTAAACAACATGGTTCCTAGTGGCATCATAGCTGCAATATCACCACTTTGGATTTCAGTTAAACCAAATTTATTTTTAAAGAAATCTGCTGAAAATGCAAAAAATGGAAACACTGCTGAATAAAAGGTCAAACACAAAAGTGTAACAAAAATAAACGATCGATTTGTAATCAATTTTCCAAGATCTGAAAACTTAAATGGATCTGATTTAGATTCAAGTGTACTTTTCTCAACTTGCTTGTCCAACTTCAGGTCGAACATCATATAAATCAAAAATACAAGAAGTGCCGTAGTTACAAAGAAAGCTGCAAACCATGTTGCCACTGTCCATCCAGCTTCAGAATTAATCAATCTAGGTGAAAGCATTAATGCCAACATAGAACCTGTTCTAGCCAAACCTAGTTTTACACCAAATGCCAAAGCAAGCTCTTTTCCTTTGAACCATTTTACAATGATTTTACTAATTACAACAATACTGGTTTCCGCTCCTAAACCAAACAAGAATCGCCCCAATAACATCATTTTTAGCTCTGGTGAATATCCAGGCATAAAAGATGACATAAAAGCGTAACCTAAACCTTCATTGCGGTACATATCACTGGCTCCATAGGCAGTTATCAAGGCTCCCAATGCCATAAATGCAATAAACATGAAACCAGTTCTGCGAATGCCCAGTTTATCAAGAATTACTCCACCAAGAACCGCCATTAGTAAAAATACATTGGGTACTGAATATACTGAAACAAACAGTCCAAAATCAGTACTATCAAAACCAAGCTCCCTGGTTAAGGTTGATTTTAATGGTGATAAAGCATCGTAGAAATAATAATTTGCTGCTAAAACAAATCCGACTGTAAGTAACATTGCCCATCGAACTAATGCAGATTCTCTTAGGGATACACTAATGGTATTTTTAAACTCATTCCAGGATTGACGGTAAGTGTCTAACAAAAATGTGATTAATTTAGTATTCATTTAGGATAAGTATTTTTTAAACAATTGGTTCCGAAAATACAAAAGCTTTTTCATATGGCATAATAATTAGTCTACCTTAAGGCAAGGTATTAAAATACCTTAGCCTCGGGTATTATTAGACCGAAGTGTTCATCCATAGTCCAGATCCATAAAAGCAGCATGAATTAAGAACAATGTTACCTCAAACCGAAAACATTTCTCTTTTCTACCTTTACTCTTGTCCTTTTTTTCTGCTAACTGAACTTTTACATGTAAAACTTTCTCTCCTGATCATCGGACAAAGGCTTGCTATCCTCTAAATTGCCATCGTGGTTAAGAATTTTCCCCTAGGGAGGGGCAACATTGGGGTTTATACCCTCGACTTTTCTATCGGTGACCTCAAATTTTGGGGTACAGATAGCAAATTGCTATCTTTTTTTGAGACATTCGATATTTTTGAGGGCAATTTAGGTCTCTTGATGGGAAAGTTTGCCCCTTAAGATAGAAACAATGGGTTCGAAGAAAGAAAATTTGCCCTAAGCTATAGGGGAATTGCTATAAGTATACACCAAGTTTTCTATGTTTTTGTCCTCGGTCGAGCTTCGGGATAGAAAGTTTGAGGCTTGAAAGGGGAAAATTGCTATCCTGCACCCCAAATTTGGGGTACTGGATAGCAATTTGCTCTGGTACTCCCAATAAAGATGCTGCTCATCCATCTTTGCTTATTGGGGTTGTTCTTTGTCGCTGTCAGCAGCTTAGCAGGATAACAGATCAGGAAAACCTGACAACACCTTTGAATCTGTTAGCCTTGGATTTTATCGGTAAAAAAACCGCCTTAAACATAGCGTTCAAGACGGTTTTAAAACAATATCTTAATTCAATTATTTTTGAATATTTGGCAATTCAAGACCGTATCCTTGCTTCTTGTCTTCCGCTTTCAATAGGAAACCAAAAATGGTAGCAAGAATCGTTAATCCTACAAAAATTAACCAAGTTGAAGAATAATCGAACATTGGAATCTCTCCGATTTCTCTTAATCCCTGAACCTTAGCAGAAATTTCGTTAGCAGGTACTCCTTCTGCTCTGAAGTTTGCAATTGCAGTTTCAATTTTCTCGTTTACACCAGGATTAGTCTTATCCAAAACAACACCTAAAAGAATTGGCACCAACATTAGACCAATGTTCTGTACATAGAAAATCAAAGCATAAGCAGATCCCAATTGTTTCTCTGGGATAATCTTTGGAACCGATGGCCACATTGCCGAAGGAACCAAAGAGAAAGCAATTCCTAAAAGGATTACGGCAGCAATAGCAACCCAAGTTGCAGTAAGTGCAGGTAAATAGAAAATGGTATGAACAATTACAAGCAGCACAGCTCCTAAAATCATAATAGAAGCACCTTTACCTAATTTATCGTAAACAAAACCAAAAAGAGGTGTTAACAGGATTGTACCAAATGGCAAAATAGATGGAATATCACCTGCTGTTGAAGGATCAATACCAAACTTGTTTACCATCAAACCTGATGAAAATTTATAGAATGGGAATACTGCTGAATAGAATAACAAACAAAGGATAGCAATGTACCAAAAACCTTTGCTCTTAATAATTAATCCAAGATCAGCAATTTTAAATGGTTCCTCTTCTTCAGCCTCATCCTCTATTTGCTTATCCAATTTCACATCCATTACACAGTAAACAATGAAAAGAATTAATCCAATACAAAGTGCCAAAGTACCAACCAAAACAGCTGTAGGAATACTAAAAGCATCTGCTAAACGTGGTGATCCAAACAAGGCAAGAAATGATCCTAAACGAGCCAATGCCATTTCTGTACCCATAGCCAATGCCATCTCTTTTCCTTTGAACCATTTTACAATGATTCTTGATACAGTGATACCAGCACCTTCGGCACCAACACAGAATACAGCAAAACCCGCAGCTGAAACAAAAACTCTAGCATCAATTCCAATAATTGTAGCGCCCATTTCAAAGTTATGAGCAAAAGCATAATACTTTATAGTAGCACCAATAATCATTACCAAACCAGATCCTACTGCGGTAAATTTAATACCCATTTTATCCAGTACAATACCTGCAAATATCAACATGAATGCAAATACATTCAGATATCCCTGAGCACCTGTAACCAATCCCCAGTCGGTACCACTCCATCCGTAAGTACTTTGAATTAGTGTTTGAAGAGGAGAAAGCACCTCCATAAAGGTATACGCAATAAGCATGGTTACCGAAACGAGAATTAACACAAACCAACGGGCACCTGCGTTTTCTCTCAACGTCTTTTTAATAGCGTCTGTCATTATTAAAATTTTAGGGTTAAACTTTTATTAATCATTTTAGTAGCCCACTAAATTAAGATTAATGACTTAAAAAACAAATGACTGAATTCATGATAGAACATGAGGCACAAAAAAAGTCGCCTATGAGGCGACTTTCATAATATGTTTGATTGGTACCAAAAGATTTTTAAATACCCAGTAATTGCACAGCATTTGTTACTAGATTGTAATTCTCCATCAGCACTATTCCAATTTTTAATATTTAATCAGAAATGGTATCAAATTATTTCTGAATATTTGGGAGATCCAAACCATATCCTTTCTTGGTGTCGATTGAACGTAGGAAGAAAGCAACAATAAGAGCTGCAATACCACATCCTACCATTAAGGTCATCGAATCGGTATAGTTAAGAGCTTCGCCTTCAATTAATCCTTTGTTCGACTGATCCAATACATATCCTAATAACATAGGGAACAACATCAAACCAACATTCTGAATCATGAAGATCATTGCATAAGCAGAACCTAAACGAGATTCAGGAATAATTTTTGGTACTGATGGCCACATTGCAGCAGGAACGAATGAAAATGCAAATCCCAAAACAACCATTGCAACAAATGCAAAAGCAGTGTTTCCTGGTAGGTAAGCAAAAATTACGTGAGAGAAAATCAATAACAATGATCCTAACATCATGATACTTGCTGATTTTCCTTTTTTATCCATATATGCACCAAACACTGGAGTCAACACCATGGTTCCAATTGGTAGAAGTCCAACAATCATTCCCGAAAGTTCTTCAGCAAAACCATATTTCTGCACCATCAAATCGGGAGCAAACTTGGTAAATGGGAAAACTGCCGAATAGAATAATACACAAAGTAGTGCAATCAAGATAAATCCAGGATTCTTGAACAACAAGAATACATCCGATATTTTAAATTCATCTTCCGAAGATTCAACTGAATCATCAGCAGCAACCTCAACATCTAATTTCTTGTCCATCATGTTATGAACAAAAAATGCCAACAAACCGATAATTAAAAGAATTACTCCAAATGCCAATGGACGTGTAATGATTTTATCAGCACCCGTCATCCATGGTGAAGCAGAGAATGCAATTAACATACCTCCACGAGCACAAGCCATTTCTAATCCCATTGCCAATGCCATTTCTTTTCCCTTAAACCATTTTACAATGATACGAGAAACAGTAATACCAGCAATTTCAACTCCTACTCCAAACAATGAATATCCAATCATAGCCATCTTAAGTGAAGGTGGGTAATCTGTCAAAAATGAATCTAAAAATGCATATCCAATACCTCCATTATTGAACGTATCAGTCATTGCATAATAATTAAAGAATGCTCCAACAATCATAACTCCAACAAAGAAGGTTCCTGTAAAGCGAATACCAGCTTTATCAAGAATAATACCTCCGAAAATTAACATCAAACAGAATACATTTAATGCTGAATAAGATCCTGCAAATGTACCATAAGCTGAATTAGACCAACCCATTTGATCTCTCAACATTCCTTGTAAAGGTGACATGATGTCTGTAAAGAAATATCCGGTAAGCATCAAAAAAGATACTGTAATTAAAACAAACCATCTGGCCGATTTAGAATCTCTAATAGATTCTTTTAATTGCGCAGTCATTACCATTTTTATAAGTTTTTGTTGTTTAATTTTTTAAAAGGTTGCTAATTTAGGATTAATACAGATAGTAACAAATTACCTCAAAACATTTTTAACTTATCTATATTGATTCCACATTTCAGGTTTGTAAGGCAGATAATCCCTATATTTGATGTGATTTTTATTTAATTAAATCTGATGAAACGAGCTAGATTAAAATAATTATTAAACATACAAGACAATGATTATTTTAATCTTGCGGCTTACATCCGACAACAAAATGAAATTATAAACGGATGAACACTTTAACAGGAAATGCTGGCTTATATACTGATTATTATGAGCTAACCATGGCACAAGGTTATTACTTAAGTGGTAAAGAACAAGAACAAACAGTTTTTGATTACTACTATCGAACGAATCCATATAAAGGCGGATACCTTGTTTTTGCCGGCCTTCACGATCTTTTAAAAATATTACAAAACTTCAAGTATGATGATAAAAACATTGAGTTCTTAAGAAAGTCTGGTTTACGAGAAGAGTTTTTAAACTATCTGAAGGATTTTAAGTTTAATGCCAGCATTTATAGTGTGCGCGAAGGTGAAATTGTATTTCCCAATGAACCAATCGTTCGTGTAGAAGGAAATATTATTGAAGCTCAGCTAATTGAAACGCTTCTACTTAACTATTTGAACTTTCAATCGCTAATAGCAACCAAAGCGTGTCGAATAAGAAATGTAATTGGAGAGAAAGCTTTCGCTGATTTTGGTTTGAGAAGAGCTCAAGGTTTGGGAGGCATTCATGCTTCACGCGCTGCAGTAATAGGAGGTGCAGATAGCACATCCAATGTCTACAGCGGGTTCAATTACGATATTCCCGTAAGTGGAACTCAAGCTCATGCATGGGTACAAAGTTTTGAGGATGAATTGGAAGCCTTTAGAAAATATGCAGAAATAAATCCAACAAGTACTGTTCTTCTTGTAGACACTTACAATACATTAAAATCAGGCATTCCGAATGCAATCATTGTAGCAAAGGAATTAGAAGAAAATGGAAATAAACTAATCGGCATTCGATTAGACAGCGGTGATTTGGCCTATTTGAGTAAAAAAGCCAGAAAAATGCTTGACGATGAAGGTTTGGACTATGTTCAAATTTTTGCTTCAAATCAGTTAAATGAATACGTGATTAAAAGTTTGAACGAACAAGGAGCAAGAATCGATGGTTATGGCATTGGAACCGAATTGGTAACAGGAAAGGATACAGGCGCTTTGGATGGAGTGTACAAATTGGTTGAAAACAATGGAATTCCTCGTTTGAAAATATCAGAGAACATTGAAAAGATAACAATGCCTGGAAGAAAGAAATTGATACGATATTTCGATCAGGATGGGAAGTTTTTCAGAGATGGAATTTTGCTTGCTCATGAAGAAGAAGCAAACAAAATTTACCATCCATTTCATAAAGACAAAAATACTGAAGTTACCAACTTTAGAGCCGAAGAGTTGACTCAAAAGGTAATGGAAAAGGGTGAAATTTTAATTGAAAATAAAACACCAGGAGAAATCAATGCATACCTAAAGCAGAGATTTAATCAATTGCCAGACGAGCACAAACGCTTTATCAGTCCGCATATCTACAAGGTTGGAATATCTGAAAACTTGCTCGATTTGAGAGACGGTATGCTTAAAAATATCAGAGCAAAAATTAAATAGATTTTAAACCTGTATTACTTTCACTAGACAAAGACCTGATGAATAAATTAGACTCAAAAATAATTCGCCCAACCTTATTGTTAGACAAGCAAAAATGCATGACCAACATCGAAGCAATGATTGCCAGGCACAAAGAGCCAATGCACGATTGCGTCCGCACTTTAAAACTCATCAATCTGCTGAAGTAGGAAATTGGTTCAAAGAAAAAGGTGTTGAAAGTATTGCCGTTTCGTCAATGGATATGGCAGCATATTTTGCCGATCATGGTTGGAAAGATATTACTGTGGCCATTCCTGTTAATGTTCGTGAAATTGATTTAATTAACGAATTGGCTTCAAAAATTCAATTGAATCTGGTCGTTGAATCGAGAGAAGCCATTCTCTTTTTGGAATCGGAATTGAAACATCCTGTAGGTATTTTTATCAAGATAGATACAGGCTATCACCGAAGTGGAATTCCTGCTGAAGCAATTGGATCTATCCAAATTCTCACTGATTTGATGAAGGAAACTGAAAAGTTGAATTGTAGAGGTTTCCTGGCTCATACAGGGCATAATTACAAGGCTAGCGATCAAAATGAAATTCATAAGAATCACAGTAAAACATTACTTGATTTAAATGAATTAAAGGATGTATTCCGAAAAGATATCCCAAATATCGAAATTTCCTTGGGCGATACTCCTGCATGTAGCATAAGTGAGGAATTCTACGGTGTTGATGAGCTTCGACCAGGTAACTTTGTTTTTTATGATATCATGCAATATGTTTTAGGTTCGTGCGAAGAAAACGAAATTGCAGTTGCCATGGCCTGTCCGATTATAGCCAGAAATATTGATCGAAATGAGTTGGTGATTCATGGCGGTGGCGTTCACTTCTCTAAAGAATTTATTGAGGCCGACGACGAAGGAACAAAGTTGTTTGGTAGCTTGGTTCGAATAACTGAAAATGGTTGGAGTGAAATTCTGGGAGGAGGTTTTTTGGCAGAATTATCACAAGAGCATGGAATTATTCGTTGCAGCGATGATTTGTTTGATCAATTCACAATCGGCGATCTTATTGGAATATTACCCGTTCACTCATGCATGACAGTCAATTTAATGAAAGATTTTCTGACAACTGAAGGGAATTGGATTACAACAATGAATAGCAAACAGTGAACCATTATAAGCTAGCAGTAAGCTGTTAAGAATAATCATTATTGAATACTTAACAATCTAATAAGGCTAGAGAAAAATCAAAGAATATCATTTGTATTAAATCGATATTGATTCACCAAACATTTTAATTTCCGATTTGTTTCTTGGAAAAGAGAAATTGGGTAGATATGAATTATCAAACATACATCGAAAAATTTAGACCTTCGAGAATTAAAAAAGCAATTGTTGCAGAAATAACGGCATCCAACAATTCCAATTCAGTAATTGCTCTTTCCTTAGCATTGGGAGCATTTATTGCTTTTTCTCCAACCTGGGGATTCCAAACTGCATTGGCATTATCGCTGGCGGTATTGCTGCGCCTTAACAAAGTTCTGGTTTTGGTAACGGTTAATATTAGTAGCATTCCACCAATAATTCCTTTAATTCTTATTGCTGGTTATCAAACCGGAGCTTTTGTACTAACAGGACATTTTCAAACAGAAGTTCCCGATTTAATGAATTTAAAAACACTGGGTGAAAACTACTTGCAATTTGCTCTTGCTCCTTAATTGTCGCCAGTTGTGTTGGAAGTCTTTTTTATTTGGTGATATTCCTTCTTTTGAAGAGATTTAGATAGAGATGTAGCAATGCTACATCTGTACAGAAAACAAAATACATGTAGACAGAAAAAGGACGTACAATGTACGTCCTTTACTATATCTGATTGCTTTTAATTATGCCTCAACAGCTTCTTTTACCGGAACGTTCTTCAAAGTTTCAATTAAGAAATCATAGAATTTAGCCACAGTATCAATCTTCACTTTCTCATCTGGAGAGTGAGGGAAGCGAATAGTTGGTCCAAATGAAATCATATCCCATTTTGGATAAACAGCTCCTAACAAACCACACTCTAGACCAGCGTGAATTGCTTTAATTTCAGGAATCTTACCATACTTATCGTTATAAACTGTTTGCATGGTTTTCAAGATTGGAGATTCCATATTTGGTTTCCATCCTGGATATTCACCTTCCAATTTCACTTTTCCACCTACCATTTCGAAAGTAGAAGAAACCATTTGAGCTAAATCTTCTTTAGCTGAATTAACAGATGAACGAATCAAAGCTTGAATAATAATTACACCATTCTCACTGTATACACGTGCAAGATTCAAAGAAGTTTCAACCAATCCAGGCATATCGTCGCTCATGCGGATTACACCATTAGGACAAGCATAAATAGCGTTAATTAAATTCTTCTGTGATTTTTTCTTGAATACTTTTTTAGGTACATCAGTTGCTTCAGCAAAGAATGCCAAATCTGGTTCAACAGCTGACAATTCTGCTTTGTAAGTAGCTTCGAATTCAGCAATTGCAGCTAAGAATTTCTCATTATATTTTTCAGGTACAGCAACTACTGCGAAAGACTCACGTGGAATTGCATTACGAAGCGAACCACCATCAACAGAAGCCAATTTTAGCTTAAAGTTTTTAGTAGCATATTTCAAGAAGCGGAACAATAACTTGTTAGAGTTACCACGACCAAGAATAATTTCCATTCCTGAGTGACCACCTTTCAAACCTTTCATGTAAAGCTTATAAGCAACATGTCCTTTTTCCAACTTTTCTTCTTTGTACTTCATGGTAACATTTGCATCAATACCACCAGCACAACCTACATAAAGTTCACCTTCATCTTCTGAATCCATGTTTAAAAGGATATCTCCATCTAAAACATCATTCTGAAGACCAAAAGCACCTGTCATACCTGTTTCTTCATCAGCAGTAAACAAAGCCTCAACTGGACCATGCTCAATATCTTTAGCTTGTAGAATAGCCATTGCAGCTGCAACACCCATACCGTTATCAGCACCTAAAGTAGTACCTTCAGCTGTTACCCACTCACCATCAATGATTGCAGTAATCGGATCTTTTTCAAAATCATGAACTGTATCAGCATTTTTCTGTGGAACCATGTCCAAGTGACCTTGCAATACAACACCTTGACGATCTTCGTAACCTGGAGTAGCTGGTTTCTTGATAATGATATTACCAACTTCATCCTTAATGGTTTCAAGACCTAAGTCCTGACCAAATTTCATCATAAAATCCTGAATCGCATCTTCGTGCTTCGATGGACGTGGAATCTGAGTTAGAGAATAAAAATTTTCCCAGATTGCTTTAGGCTCGAGGCTTAAAATTTCTTTGCTCATTATATATTTCCTCCGTTAAATTTTGTGTTTATTATTTAAGAGCACTAAAGGTAATATTTTTTGAGGAAGGCAAAAAGACTTATTGCAAAAGTGATAAGGAATTAAGTTTTTTTAAGAAACTATTGAAGCTTCAAAACCCAAATTCCAAAATCCAATTATGGAGTTTGAGATTTGGGTTCTGATATTTTATTGATATTGGAAATCCGAACTAAATCGGAATCCCAACTGTTTACTGATAACTGATATTACTTTGTCACCTCCTTTATTGAACCTAAATCCGGATAGAATTCAATGCTGTAATTCTCGTTTAAAAGAACTTCAGCAGGCATTTTTGCAATTTTACCAAACTGTGCAATTGGCATTCGTTTCTTTAATAAAACACTTTTGCCATTTGAAATGGACACATCAGCCATACCAGGTATTCTATATGCAATTTGAGTTTGCGGATTAACTCCTGCACTCGGCAATATTGCCAATTCGTTGGTAACATTTAAATTTTTAAAATCCACTCGAATTGGGCGACCACCTAAATCGTTCACACCAACTGGTCCCATTTGTGGTGACATTCTGAAAATAACGCCGCCATTTTCACCTTGCTTTGGTGCATATGAAAATTGATAAGCTTTCTGAATGCTTACTTTTTTACCCACAAACATCGAAATGTAATCTTCTTCCAATTTTGCCAATTCTTTTACCAATACTTCATAAGCCTTTCCATCAGGAGGTAGTACTTCATAATTCGAAGTAAGAATTTTAAATCTTCTCTTTCTCAATTTAAAAATCTGGTGAGCTGCTTCTTCAGCTTTTTCCTCCAACGTTTTGATAAGAGCTTGCTTCGCCAACACAGGAACTTTTACAAATGCTGTATCCGTTTCAACAACTTTGTATGTAGTATCCTTTCGATACTTCACAATAGGATCAATCGAAATTTTTCCATACTCCATCTTAACTTCATCAGATGAAAGAGATATTATCTCTTTTTCTACATTTTCAAAAGAAGAGTTCTTCAGGTTAAATCCACGAATCAACCCTTCAGAAGTTAAAGAAATTAAACTTGGTTCATAATCTACTGAAGCAGTTATTTTATAGTACTGTTCAGGATCAATCTCACCCACTCCATTTAGTTCTATCGACTTTAGTTTCCACTCCACGCCATCGCTGGTTACAACATCTGAAATTCCAAGGTATTTTTCTGCATAGTCGGCAAATGGTCCTCTTTTCATGATTGTTTTTTCA
Organism: Marinifilum fragile JCM 15579; assembly: GCF_001310955.1. Taxonomy (GTDB): domain Bacteria; phylum Bacteroidota; class Bacteroidia; order Bacteroidales; family Marinifilaceae; genus Marinifilum; species Marinifilum fragile. The sequence continues at coordinate 309,501 of NZ_BAZX01000001.1, read as the reverse complement.
GCCACTACATCCACTTTCAATACTGTTTGTGGTAAAGCATAAATAACCGTGTTTGGAGTATCTAAAGTTTTGCGTTTTTGTGCATTTGCATTCCCAATTGTTCCACCAACAATTAAAATTGCGACAAGTAATTTTAAAATATTTCTGTTCATTTTATATTATCTTTTAGGCAGAAGCGCAGCATATTACGTCTCTACAATTCCCTATTTTTTCAATGTTATCCATGCTTTTGGCAGAAAATCAATAATATCGCTGGCTGTCAAAGCCTCATACCCGATTTTTTCTGATGCCAGATCGCCCGCCAAACCATGAAGATATACTCCAATAATTGTTGCCACTTTCGAAGAATACCCTTGTGAAAGCAAAGATAATATTATTCCTGTAAGCACATCTCCACTTCCTGCAGTTGCCATTCCTGGATTTCCTGTTGGATTAAAATAAACACTTCCCTCAGGACATGCAATTGCCGTATAGGCTCCTTTTAATACAAGAGTTACGCCATGATCTTTTGCAAATTGAAGTTGCATGCAATTCCGTGTATAACTATCCTCTGATTTTCCAACCAATCGCTCAAATTCCTTTGGATGCGGAGTAAATACAGATCCCATTGGCAAGTCCGCCTTTAATTCGGGATGTTCACCCATAATATTAATCGCATCGGCATCAATTACCATAGGGATTTTTATCTCTTTCAATAAATTGATCATGGCACAATAAGAATTTTGCTTTTTATCGATACCGGGTCCTATGGCTACCGCTTTAAATTGATTTAAATCAGGAAATTCAGTAAAAATGATATCCGAACGATCGATACTCACCATTGCCTCAGGAACCGCAGTCTGCATAATTTCATATCCCAACCTTGGTATGTGAGAAGTTAGCAAGCCAATCCCTGAGCGCAAGCTTGCTCGTGATGCCAAAATAGCCGCTCCCATTTTTCCATAGCTTCCACTAATTAATAAACCATGACCGTAAGTACCTTTATGATCGAACTTTTTACGAGGCATCAAAAGAGATTTTACAAACTCACGATTCAACATTTTATAAGGAGTTTGTTCTTGTTTAATAATTTCTGGATGTAATCCTATAGGTAAAACTTCCCACTCTCCTACATAATCTGAATTTTCCGGAAACAAAAAAGCCAACTTTGGAAATTGAAAACTTAAGGTCAGGCTGGCTTTTACAATTCCCTGATAATTGTTCTTTGAATTGTCCTCTCCCATTAAGCCCGAAGGAATATCTACAGCTACAACACAAGCCTCACTGGCATTAATCGCTTTAATTACTTCAAAAACCAAACCTTCAATTGGTCTTGAAAGCCCCGAACCAAAAATCGCATCAATCACAATATCATCCGGGAAAAGCCACGGCATTGCATCAATCGAAGTTAGTTCGTAAATATCCACTGTTTTTATCAATTTCAAGCGCTGCAAATTTAGCTCTGCATCTTTCGAAAGTTGATTCGTAATTTTAACGATAAACACCTCAACCGCATAGTTTTTTTCTGCCAACATTCTGGCAACCGCCAAACCATCTCCACCGTTATTTCCCGGCCCTACAAAAATTTTACAATTTCTAGGCGCAGGAAATTTCTTCAAAATCTTCTTAAATAGTTTGCTCGAAGCTCTCTCCATCAAATCTATTGATTCAATCGGTTCATTCTCTATCGTGTAAGAATCAATCTTAGCAACCTTTGAGGCGGGAAATATTTTCATTGTTCAATCGGTTTGTATTTTAGACGTAAAAATGCAATTGATATTGTATGCAAACACTCCTATTCAGATTGCTTTTTTATAACATGTTTCCGACAGGTAACACAAATGGAAAAACAGTAGTAAAAGTGCCAAACATACAGCAAAATAGGCTTTATAATCAAAGATACTAAACTTTTGAAATTCGCCGCTTCTTTCGAAAACGATTTAAAATAGATCGAAACGCTTACAAATCATTATGGACTTCTGTTTTTTTCTATATATTTGTCACTTTCATAACTAAAACGAAACTATTATAAATTAAAACTAACATTTATGTTTAAAGGACATCCTAAAGGACTAATTCCGGCCGCTCTAGCAAATATGGGCGAGAGATTTGGTTTCTACACCATGATGGCAATCTTGGTATTATTTTTACAAGCGAAATTTGGATTAGATGGAACTTCTGCTGGTTGGATTTATTCAACTTTCTATTCTTCAATCTATTTTCTTGCTATTGTAGGTGGTATTATTGCTGACAGAACTAAAAACTACAAAGGAACTATCCTTGCAGGTTTATTAATGATGGCTTTTGGATATGTATTGCTTGCAGTTCCAACACCAACTCCGGTTCCAAATTTAACTTTTTATCTAGTAGCAACTTGTGTTGCATTAGGTGTAATTGCATTTGGTAATGGCTTGTTCAAAGGTAACTTACAAGCACTAGTAGGTCAGATGTATGATGACCCTAAGTATGAAAAAGTTAGAGACTCAGGTTTCTCTTTATTCTATATGTTTATCAATGTTGGAGGTATTTTTGCTCCAATGATTGCTCCATCATTAAGAAGCTGGTGGCTAGCAAGATCTGGATATACATACAACGCTAACCTTCCTGAATTGTGTCATCAACACTTAGGAGGAACTCTTACAGAACAAGCAAGAGAAAGATTTCATGAACTTGCAAATCAGGTAAGCGAAGCTCCTATTTCTGATTATACCTCTTTCTGTAACGACTACTTAAATGTATTTAATGAAGGTTTCCACTATGCTTTTGGGGTTGCTATTATAGCAATGTTAATTTCATTGGCTATCTATCTTAAAAATAAAGTTAGCTTTCCTGATCCAGCAAAAAAAGCTGCTGAAGCTAAAGCTAACAACACCACTGTAACTGAAATGGATATCAAGGAGGTTAGACAAAGAATTTACGCTCTATTAGCTGTTTTTGGTGTTGTAATTTTCTTCTGGTTCTCTTTCCACCAAAATGGATTAACACTAACCATGTTTGCAAGGGATTATACTGTGTTAAAATTAGCTGGTTTTGAATTGAACCCTGAAATTTTCCAGTCAATGAATCCATTCTTTGTGGTATTCTTAACTCCAATCGTAGTTGGAATCTTCGGATGGTTACGTAACCGTGGAATTGAGCCGTCAACACCTAAGAAAATTGCTATTGGTATGTTTATCGCAGCATTGGCTTATGTATTAATGACTATTGGTTCTCTTAATGTACCATTGTTCTCTAAGGTAACTGAAATGGGAGGTCTTCCAGAAATTGAAAAAGTTACTCCTTTCCTTCTAATTGGTGCTTACTTTATATTGACTGTAGCTGAGCTTTTCATTAGCCCTCTTGGTATTTCTTTCGTATCAAAAGTAGCTCCTCCTCAATATCAAGGATTAATGCAAGGTCTTTGGTTAGGTGCAACTGGAGCTGGTAACCAACTTTTAGTTTTTGGTGCTATGCTTTATGTTGGAGTACCAATTTGGTTAACATGGACAGTATTCATCGTGGCATGTGCTATTTCAATGTTCATCATGATATTTATGCTTAAATGGTTAGAAAGAGTTTCTGAATAAGCAGATCGAAAATATATTTATAGAAACCGTCTCAATTAGAGACGGTTTTTTTTATGCTTTCTGATCTTTATTTTCTTCTCTATTGTACAATCAATAAAATCAAACAGATTTCTCAGATTCTATTTAAGACCTAAAGGTATTTTATGCTATATTTGCTTTATCTGAAACAAATCTAAATAATACCTCTAGATGTTTAAAAAACTAAAAAAGCGCTGGGAAATCAATTCAAACCTACAGCTGGTAATCATTCTAATTGTATTCTCGATTACTGGTAGTTTATCTGTAATGATTCGTAACCCAATATTTGAATACTTCTCGATTGATGCTGATACCAATATTTTTCTAAAAATCTTACTAAGCATTTTAATTATCACCCCTACTTATCAGGTTTTACTTTTAATCTTGGGAACCTTGTTGGGACAATTCCGATTCTTTTGGAATTTTGAGAAAAAAATGCTGAGTCGGTTTCAGCGAAAAAGCAACAAAACGGCAAGAAAATCATGCTAAACAAAAAGAACAAAATATGCAGAAACAACAAATAGCCGAAGAATTTAAAAAACTACAAGATAAAATTACCAAAGCATTGGAAAATTGCGATGGTGGTGCTCAATTTCATGAAGACATTTGGGAACGTGAAGCAGGTGGAGGCGGAAGAAGCCGCGTAATCAAGAATGGGAATATCATAGAGAAAGGTGGCGTTCAGTTTTCTGCGGTTTATGGCAAGCTGCCTGAAAAAATAAAGAGCAAATTAAAACTTGAGGCTGATGATTTTTTTGCAACAGGTGTTTCCTTAATCATGCATCCAGAAAATCCTCATGTACCCATTATTCATATGAATGTTCGCTATTTTGAGTTGAGTGATGATACATATTGGTTTGGCGGAGGAATAGATCTCACTCCAATTTATGTAGATAAAAATCAGGCAAAAGAGTTTCACTTGAAATTGAAGAAAGTTTGTGACAAACACAATCCTGAGTTTTACAACAAATTTAAACCTTGGGCCGATGAGTATTTCTATTTGCCCTTCAGGAACGAAACGCGTGGCGTTGGAGGCATTTTCTTCGATCATCTGAATGATTCCTCGGGAATGACAAAAGAACAGTTATTTACATTTGTTTTGGATGTAGGTGAACTCTTCGCTCCTACCTATTGCGAAATCATGCAAAACAATGCCTCGAAACGATACAGTGAGCAAGAAAAAGATTGGCAACTGCATCGCCGTGGAAGATATGTTGAGTTCAACCTGGTATTGGACAAGGGAACCAAATTTGGACTGGATACCAATGGCAGAACTGAATCGATTTTGGTAAGTATGCCGCCTGAAGTAAAATGGACCTACCAATATGAAATTAAAAAAGAGTCGAAAGAAGCAGAGACATTAAGACTTCTAAAAAAAGATATCAATTGGCTTGAACCAATTTCTGTTTAAGTTGTTTTACAGATAGTCGAAAAAAAATATTAATTTCAGAAAGGAAATGTAGAAAGCATTTCCTTTTTTTAAACCACTTTTATATACAATAATTATGGTTTAATGCCGATAGATATTTAATCTTCAAAATAGAGTTTGCGAATATTTTGAATTAATTAAATACTAATCGGTATAATTGCTGTAACTAACACACTATGTCAAAAAAAACTACTGTTCTGCTACTGAATTTAGGAACACCTAAAAGCCCTAATGTATCTGATGTTCGCACCTATTTGTTCGAGTTTTTAAACGACAGAAGGGTAATTGATATCCCTTGGTTGCTACGAAAAATATTGGTAAACCTGATTATTGTACCGTTTAGAGCCAAAGGATCATCGAAAATATACCAGCAATTATGGACCAAAGATGGTTCTCCTTTGATGATTTACGGAGAAAAAGTAAAAAATCTGCTTCAACAAGAATTGGATGAAAACTTTAAGGTAGAATTGGCCATGAGATATCAGGAGCATCTATGAAAAGAGTTTTAGAGAAAATTCGTTTGGATATGCCTGACAAATTGATCATTCTTCCCATGTATCCACAATATGCCTCTTCTACCACCGGTTCTACTTTCGAGAAAGCCATGGAGATTATCAGAAGCTGGGAGGTAATACCGGAAATTAAATTGATAAATCAGTTTTTCGATCATGAAGGATACCTAAACACCATAGTGGATAATGCGAATAAACATGATCTTAATGAATTTGACCACTTTATTTTTTCCTATCATGGTTTGCCTTTGCGACAAGTGAATAAGGTTCATCCTAATAAAAACTGTAAGGATTGTGATTGTGACAAGCAATTCAGACCAGATACCGATTACTTCTGTTATCGAGCTACTTGTTACGAAACCAGTAAACTGCTGGCAGAAAAATTAAATATCCCTAAAGAGAAATATACCGTTGCCTTTCAATCACGATTAGACAAAAACTGGTTGGAACCTTTTTCTGATAAGATTGTGATTGAGCAAGCTCAAAAAGGAGCTAAAAAATTAATGGTATTTAGCCCTGCCTTTGTGGCTGATTGCCTTGAAACCACAATAGAAATTGGCATGGAGTACAGCGAACTGTTTGAAGAAAATGGTGGTAAAGAGCTGATTTTAGTAGAGAGCTTGAATGATCATCCCAAATGGATTGCAACACTAAAAGATTTGATTACCAATTAAGGAAGCGTAACTCAGACTGTCTGAAGTAGACTCCCATTTGTGGCACTATGGTTCAGATGGTTTCAAGCGCATTACTACATCAGGAAATGCAGTTCAGACGAATTAAAGTACGCTGGCATATGTAACCACTCAGTTCAGAGCGTATGAAGTGCACTGCCACATTCGTACAATACAGTTCAGACCGTCTGAAATACTCTGCCGTTTGTGGCAATGCAGTTCAGACTGTTTGAAGCACTCTGCTATTTGTGGAAACACAGTTCAGACCATTTGAAGTAGGCTGTCACAAAATTCCATTCTGTTTTATGGCAATACAACTCAGTTACCTCATCTTTATTTGATGAATCGCGTATCTGATTTGATATCACGATTCTTCTCTTTCCACTTTTCGTCTAACCAGCCTGAGACTGCATCTGGCCTGTTGTCAAATTTCGAAAAGAAGGGTTTAATATCAAGCAGAGGTGTTCCGTCCAAGATGTCTACATCTTCAACATGCAAAATATTTTCTTCTATAGAATTAAGTTTGACTGTTGAAATTCCAATGGCATTGGGTCTGCGTGGTGCTCTTGTGGCAAACAAGCCATGGGTTTTATCATCCATAAATGGCTTTACATCCAATTCGTAGCCTTCTGATTTATGCAAATGGTAAATCAAAATTACATGAGAGAAAGATTCCAAGTCCCTTAATCCCTTAATCAAATCTGGGTTTAATTCTACTCTTGCTTTAACCCCTTTTGCGCTTAAAGGTTGAATGGGCATATTCTCCCTGGTTTTATGTGGTGTATGAATAACTCCTATTGGCTTAAAGCTAATTTCTGACATATCATTTCTTATTTACAATCAGATAAATGTAACAATTCTGATTTGCAATCTCACACTTTGACTGTTAGACTCTTTGACTATTCAAGACCTTTGAGGTAAAATAAAAGAGGTTGAAACGAAAACCGAATCAACCTCTTTAATGCGCCAAGAACTCAATGATAGAGTATTTCCCAAGTTATATTGGAGTGTTGTTTAAGAAATAAACCTTAACCCAAACGGGTTCAGATTCTAATAATTAAGCTTCAACAAACTTCTGAGGCTTAATCATTCTTTCCGGAGAAAGAATTTCGTCTAGCTTCTCTTTGGTCAATAACCCTTCTTCAAGGATTAAATCGTAAACACTTCTGTTTTCTGCCAATGCTCTTTTGGCAATTCTAGAAGAAGCTTCATATCCTAATGTAGGATTTACAGCAGTTACAATACCAATACTGTTTAGAACCATTTCTTTACAGTGTTCAACATTTGCTGTAATTCCTTCAATACATCTTTCTTTTAATGTTGCCATTCCATTCACCAACATTTCCATTGATTCAAAAATAGCACGAACTAAAACAGGTTCCATCACATTCAATTCCAACTGACCAGCTTCAGCAGCAAAAGTTACAGTTAAATCGTTACCAATTACTTTGTAAGCAACTTGGTTTACAACCTCAGGAATTACCGGGTTTACCTTACCTGGCATGATAGAAGATCCTGGTTGCATTTTTGGCAAGTTGATTTCGTTCAATCCACAACGTGGTCCTGAAGATAATAATCTCAAGTCGTTACAAATCTTAGAAAGCTTAATAGCCAAACGCTTCACTGCTGATGAGTACATTACATACGAACCTGTATCAGGAGTTGCTTCGATTAAGTTGCCAGCCAATACAATTGGAAGGTTTGTAATTTCGTTTAAGCGAGAAACACATTTTTCTGAATAACCAGGTTCTGAGTTAATTCCTGTACCAATAGCAGTAGCTCCCATGTTCACTTCAAGGAACAATTTTGCATTTTGGTTCAATCTCTCAATTTCCTCTTCAAGATTTACAGCCCAAGCTTCGAACTCTTGTCCTAATGTCATAGGCACAGCATCTTGCAGCTGAGTTCTACCCATTTTTAATACATCCTTGAACTCTTCCCCTTTAGCTCTAAATGCTGTAATCAATGATTTTAAGCCTGCCACCAAAGTCTCATTCATAAAAATCAATGCAATTTTAATCCCTGTTGGGTAAGCATCATTGGTTGATTGAGACAAGTTAATGTGATTGTTTGGATGACAATGTTCGTATTCACCTTTTTGATACCCAAGAATTTCCAATGCTCTATTGGCAATCACCTCGTTAGCATTCATATTAGTAGAGGTTCCAGCACCACCTTGGATCATGTCAACTGGAAAATGTTCATGCAAATTACCCTCAATAATTTCCTCACAAGCTTTTGTAATAGCCTCTGTTAAATCGTTCGATAACAATCCAAGATCGTTATTTGCTTTGGCTGCTGCCCATTTTACCATCGCCAAACCTTTAATAAAGTCTGGATATGCACTTAATTTAACACCGCAAATGTCAAAATTTTCAACTGCTCTTAAAGTTTGAATGCCATAATATGCATCAGCAGACACCTCTTTGTAGCCAATTAAGTCGTGTTCAGTTCTTGTTTTCATGGTGTGATTATACGTTTAAATCAATAAATCAGACTTTACAAAGATCTCCAATCTTTAAAAGTCAAAAACTTATTCAAATCTGTTTTTTGTTGTTTGTTTATGCTGACAAATGTAGTAGAGAAAAGAAATTTCACCACTAAAAAAACAAAAAATCAGAACATCAATTCATACACCTTCTTTTAAGTTGATCTACTGAATATTAAACACCCATAACTTTACAGTAATAATAAGCTTACCGTATGTTTTTCAACAGAAAGCAATCGTTTCCGAAAAAAAATAGATCAGAAATTTCTGATCTATTCAAATTCGTTATCATTCGGTTCAATTTCCGAAACTGGTTTCAGATTATCTGGAATTTCTTCATTCACCTCATCACTGAAAAATGGGAAGATATCCATAATAGGACTTTCAGATACTGCCGGGATCTCATAAGGTACCAGCATGTCACTCAAACATTCTTCAAGGAATTCATACGCTTGTTTCACATTATTTGCCTGGGCAAGCATATAATTATTGCTCTTCTTTTCTTTACCAGATGCTTCGTCCACATCAATAAATGCAACTTTAGCTTTAAACCAACGGTCACCATTGTCATTAGGATACAATTCCGTGATGTTTGATTTGCTGATATTGGTTACATTAAATTCCCCACTAATCATTTGCTCCAATTCTTTGTGGATTCTGGCCTCGGCTTCGGTAAAAGACATTGCATCTACCAAATATGGTTCAGACACTTTTTTTTCTTTTCCAGATATCTCATCGACCTTAATATACTTCACCTTACACTCAAACCAATTGTTCATACGATTACATTATTTAATTCTAAAAGCAACACATAACTCTGCTTACTTTTAACATTGATATTTTATTTTTAACGGATAACAAAGATAAAAGAATTGATCCCTATTAAAATCAACTCTCCTAAAAAATGGAGATATATTAAAACAAAAAAGGATGACCTTAAGTCATCCTTCTCGTAGCGAGAGGCGGGGTTGAACCGCCGACCTCATGATTATGAATCATGCGCTCTAACCAACTGAGCTACCTCGCCGTTTTGCTTGATTGCGGTGCAAATATAAGAGCATTTTATTTCTAAAAAAAATCTTTTTTCTGAAAATCTTTGCAAAGAAATGAAGCGATCTATTAAACTATCTGTTTTACAGAAATGTTACAAGTTGAAAAAAATATTGATTTTTTTTTCAATACGTCATTTGGCTAATGTTTGAAGTATCTATTTACAGAAAAAGGCTACTATTTTATCTTGTTTATTGTAGGTAGCGAGTCCAACTTTCCAATAATTATTGGAACCTTCATCGGGTAGTTAAAACTAGATAATTTTATTTCATCAGATTTACATCTCCACTCTCTAATTTTCTGGAATGAATAGATTATTTACTTTCCGATAGAATGATTAGTAGAGAAATTTTAAGGCAAGAAAAAAGGGAGACAATATTAATTGTTTCCCTTTCTTAGTAGCGAGAGGCGGGGTTGAACCGCCGACCTCATGATTATGAATCATGCGCTCTAACCAACTGAGCTACCTCGCCGTTTTTTCTAACGCGGTGCAAATATAGAATCCTTTTTCATTAAAAAAAAATCATTTCACATTTTTTTCAATTCTTGAATTGTAAATGATTTAATTTATCGATTTGTAAAATTTTCTTAACTTATAAGGAGTAGGTAAAGTAAGCATCTTTAGGTATTAACAATATGAACAAACCTAAAGATTTAAGAATCAGTTTTTTTTATTAGAAAATTCTTAAGTATCTTGCGCGAAATTTAAGTATTGACTTACATTTCACCTTTTTAGTGCAGTATTTTAATACTGGGGGAATAATTTATCAAAACAAACTTAATCCCTCTAATTTTATTATCAAAACATTTATGCCCCAAACAAATGAAACAATTTGAACTGGAATATGTACTTCAAGCTTCTCAAAAAGTTATTTTCGATCGACTAAGTAATGCAAGTGGATTATCAGAATGGTTTGCTGATGATGTAAATCAAAAAGGTAAAATCTATACATTCATTTGGGATGGATCGGAACAGCAGGCTGAATTGGTTACCAAGAAAGACAATCGTTTAATTCGCTTCCATTGGCTTGACAGTGAAGATGAAGACAGCTATTTTGAATTTAAAATTGAAATTGATGCCCTTACAAATGACCTATCTCTTATCATTACCGATTTTGCTGATGAAGATGAAATAGAAGAAAGCATTGAACTTTGGGACACTCAAATTGCCGAATTAAAGCATGTATTGGGAATATGATTTTTTAACAAATCATAACACCAAATCCTAAATAATTAGCTTATTTTTGTAAGCTATGTAAGACCAGTTTCTGCAAGTTATTGGTCTTATTTTTTAGGTAGCAGTGCGATATCCTTATTATAAAATTAGGTCTCGCTTCAATTAAAATATTTTAGAATGAAACGTTTACATTCATTTATTCTTAAAAGTTTTCTTGGGCCATTGGCCTTTACTTTCTTTGTCTGCATGTTTGTCCTACTCATGCAATTCCTTTGGCGATATATTGATGAACTTGTCGGAAAAGGATTAGAATGGACTGTAATTGCTGAATTTTTGTTTTATGTTTCTGCTACTTTAGTTCCAATGGCACTGCCTTTGGCTATTCTTTTGGCTTCTATTATGACCTTTGGGAATATGGGAGAAAATTACGAATTAACCGCCATGAAAGCCGCTGGGATTTCCTTACAAAGAATCATGCAACCACTTACCACACTTGTTGTGATTATTAGTATTAGTGCCTTTTTCTTTGCCAATTATGTAATGCCAGTTGCATCATTAAAAACTACCTCATTATTAGTTGATATTAAAAATCAAAAACCAGAACTTATCCTGAAAGAAGGTATTTTCACTAATGATTTACCTAACTTTAGTATTAAGGTCGACAACATTGATAAAGAAACCGGAATGATGTATAAACTCTTGATTTACGATCATCGAGATGAAAGAGGAAATACAAATGTAACAGTGGCTGATTCCGGTACAATGATAACTTCTCCTGATAAAAAGAATATGACTCTCACCCTGTATAGTGGCAATATGTATCAGGAGGTAAAAACCAAATCGAGGAGAGATAAAAACCATCCTTCCAGAAGAATTAAATTTCAGGAATATGAAACCAACGTTCCTCTTAGAAGCACTGAATTAAAAAGAGGCAATGAGGATAGATACAGTAAAAACTACAGAATGCTAAATTTAAAACAGTTGGTACATTCTGAAGATTCATTACAAGATCAATTACAAAATGAAAAAAATAGACTTGTTACCGGATTGCTGGCTAGACATTACTTTAAGAAAGAATCAAAATCAATGCGAAAAGATTCTATAAAATCACAAGATCTTATTATTAAAACGCTAAATGTTGATTCTCTTTTTAAATCGGCTACAATCACAAAACAACTAACATCGGTAAGTTCAGCTCTTAGTTTTGCCAGAAAAGCAAGAGAAACTATATCTCGAAAAGAAGGAGAACTACTGGGACAAGAAAAATGGATTAAAAAATTCACCAATGAGTGGCATAGAAAATTCACACTCCCTTTTGCTTGTTTGATATTCTTCTTTATTGGTGCTCCTCTTGGTGCAATCATTCGTAAAGGTGGCTTAGGAATGCCTGTAATTGTATCTGTTTTATTCTTTATTTTCTATTACATCATTTCCATGACAGGTGAACGATTTGCCAAAGAATTGGTTCTTCCGCCTGCTATTGGGATGTGGATATCATCATTGATAATTCTTCCTTTAGGGATTATATTGACATACAAAGCGACTACAGATTCTGCTGTCTTCAACATCGAAAATTATATTGATTTCTTTAAAAAGATTAACCCGGCTAAATTTTTCAAAAAGAAAAATGCATAAATCTATATTTATAATTCTAATTGCAGTTTTGGGATTATTCTCTGCTTGCACAAAACAAGTAGAATATTCCGAAAAAGAAGTCAATCAACTTCTTGATGATTGGCATAAGGCTGCCGCTGATGCTAACTTAGAAAAGTATTTTGGATTGATGACCGAAAATGCAACTTACATCGGAACCGATCCATCAGAAAGATGGACAAGACAAGAATTTCACAATTTTTGCGAACCATATTTTGAAAAAGAAACCACCTGGGATTTTAAAGCTTTTGACAGAAAAATCTACACATCAGAAGACAAGAAAACCATTTGGTTTGATGAACTTTTAAATACCTGGATGGGAGTTTGTAGAGGTTCTGGTGTGCTGGTTATTGAAAACAACGAATATAAAATTTCTCACTATCATCTTTCGGTTACCATTAAAAACGAAAGCATAAAAGAGTTTTTAAAAATTAAACAAGACTAATATGTTTGACGATTTAAAACCAGATATCGATTACTATATGCATCCTGATGGATATAGAATCATGACAAAAAAATATCTTACCGAAAGAGGATATTGCTGTGGCAATGGATGTAAACATTGCCCTTATTTTCCGAAGCACAATAAAGGAAACAGGAACTTAAAGGAATAGCTATGAGTTTACGTGTAATATATATGGGTACACCCGATTTTGCGGTGGCTCCTCTTGAAGCCCTTTTAAATGCGGGCGTTAATGTAGTTGGTGTTGTTACCAATCCTGATAAACCTGCTGGTAGAGGTCAAAAAATACAAGAAGCAGCAGTTAAAAAGTATGCGGCTGAAAAAGGATTGAAAATTCTGCAACCAGAGAAATTCAGAAATGAAGAATTTCTTGCTGAGCTTAAATCATTAGAAGCTGATTTGCAGGTTGTGGTTGCCTTTAAAATGTTACCTGAGGTTGTTTGGAACATGCCAAAATATGGAACCCTGAATCTTCATGCTTCCTTGCTTCCTCATTATCGTGGTGCTGCACCGATTAACTGGGCAATCATCAATGGTGATAAAGAAACAGGTGTTTCTACATTTCTGTTAAAGCACGAAATTGATACAGGTAACATCATTTTTCAGGAAAAAACTGAGATTGGCGAAAATGACAATGCTGAGATCATTCACGATAAATTGATGAATATTGGTGCTGATTTGGTGGTTAAGACAGTCAAGGCAATCGAAGCCAACGACTATCCACAAATCCCGCAGGAAAGTATTGCTGCGGATGAATTAAAATCTGCACCAAAAATCTTTAAAGAGGATTGTAAGATTGATTGGACAAAGAATATCAATTCAATCCACAACCTAATTCGTGGATTAAGCCCATACCCAGCTTCATGGACGGAATTAATTCCAAATGAAGAAGGGAAAAAAATCGGTATTAAAGTATTCGCAACCGAAAAAACAATTGAAAATCACGACAAAAAAATAGGTAGTTTACACACCGATGGAAAAACTTATTTAAAAGTAGCTGTAGAAGGCGGTTTTCTATCCATTACAATGCTGCAACAAGCCGGCAAGAAACGAATGAAAGTCGAAGATTTTCTTCGCGGATTTCAACAAATATCCAACTATCACTTATAAAATTTCAAAGGAAGCCGAAAAGCTTCCTTTTTTTCACTTACCAAATAAAAAAGAATTCTTACCAATTATTCTTTTATTTTCAGATTCCTTTTTGTAAATTTTATGTAAGTGTAAAAAGGTTTCGGAAAATCTCCGAAATTAAATCCCAATACAACTTCTTACACAAAACTTAAATCAACACTAAATCTCTCACCTCTAACAATTAGAGATTAAGTTTCTGCGCATCAAAATGATTGTAAAACCATTTTGAAATGCTGTAATGCCTTACATATCTAAATCTTTAATTATGGTTACGCGCATTTTTGATTTACTCGATAATTATCGAGAGAACTATCCTGATAAAACAGATGCTCTCGCAAAAAAAGAAGATGGCAAATGGATTAAATATTCCACGGAACAGTATCTGAAATATTCAGATTTAATTAGTTACGCTTTGCTGGATAGTGGTCTTAAAAAAGGAGACCGAGTTATTACCATTTCAAACAACAGACCCGAATGGAATTTTGTTGACATGGCTCTGGCTCAGATTGGTGTAATTCATGTTCCTCTCTACCCCACAATTAGCGCAAAAAGCTATGACTTTATCATTCGTCATTGCGAACCTAGTATCATTTTCATATCAAGTGAAGAGCTATATTGCAAGATCGAACCACTATTAAACAATCATCCTTCTATAAAACAGGTTTATTCTTTCGATAAAATAAAAGCTGTAACTCATTGGATAAGGTTGCTTGATATGGGAAAAGCCCTTAATAACCAATATAAGAATGAATTAAAGTCTATTAAAGAATCGATCAAACCACAAGATTTAGTTACCATCATATATACATCGGGAACAACAGGCGACCCCAAAGGAGTAATGCTTTCGCATCATAATTTTATGAGTAATGTGCTGTCTTCAGCCGCACGTTTAATTCTAAACTCAAGCCATAAATGCTTGAGCTTTTTACCAATCAACCATGTTTATGAGCGAATGGTAAACTATCAGTATCAATACAAGGGAATTAGTATTTATTATGCTGAAAGTATGGAAACCATTGGCGATAATTTACGAGAGCTAAAACCTCATGGGTTCGCTACGGTTCCCCGATTGCTTGAAAAAGTATATGACAAGATCATGGCAAAAGGAAAAAGTTTGCCAACCATAAAAAAATCCTTGTTCTTATGGGCTGTTGACCTTGGTCAAAAATATGAACTGAATGGAGCAAATGGCTGGTGGTACGAATTCAAATTAAAAATTGCCAGAAAACTAATTTTTAGCAAATGGCAGGAAGCTCTTGGTGGTAACATCATGTTTATGTGTTCGGGTGGAGCTGCTCTTCAAGTTAGATTAGAACGCCTCTTTTGGGCTGCTGGCATTCCTGTTCAAGAAGGTTATGGATTAACGGAAACCTCTCCCATTATCGCGGCAAATCAAAACGCTTATCCAGATGTAAAGTTTGGAACCGTAGGTCCTGTATTAGATGGCGTAGAAGTTAAAATTGCAGAAGATGGAGAAATTCTGGCTCGAGGACCGAACATCATGCTGGGATATTACAAAAATCCAGAATTAACCAATGAGGTGATAGACAAAGATGGCTGGTTCCATACTGGCGATATTGGATGTATGGTGGATGATCGATTTCTCAAAATTACCGATCGTAAAAAGGAAATCTTTAAAACTTCTGGAGGTATTTATATTGCTCCTCAGGTAATTGAAAACAAACTAAAAGAATCTCCTTTTATCGATCAGGCAATTGTAATTGGTGAATTCAGACGCTTTCCTTCTGTGCTAATCTCTCCAAATTTTGAATTCTTGAAAGAATACTGCAAAAGAAAGAAATTGGATTTTATCAGCCCGGAAGAAATCATTAAGAATGAACGAATTCAAATGCGAATCTGGCAGGAGATTGAAAAAACCAATGTAAATCTTGACCGACCGAAGAAAATTAAAACCTGCCGTTTGGTTTCAGATGTATGGACTCCTGAATCTGGTGAATTATCACCAACCCTAAAACTCAAAAGAAAAGTTTTAAAAGATAAATACAAAGACATTATCCGAAATATTTACGCCTACGAAGAAGAACTTTAAATAAATATTCACACACTATAACAAACAAAAATATGGCTCGAAAAATAAGAAAAGTTGCAGTTTTGGGTGCAGGAGTCATGGGCGCTCAAATTGCATGTCATTTTGCCAATATAGGCATCGAGGTTTTACTATTGGACATGCCTGCAAAGGAGATTAACGAAAAAGAACAAAAGGCTGGTTTGTTACCTGAGCATCCTAAAGTGAGAAACAGAATTGTAAACGATCTTTTTCTGAAGGCTACAAGACTGAAACCCGCTCCATTGTATTTACAGACTTATTCCAATAGAATTACAACAGGGAATTTCGAAGATGATCTTCATAAAATAGCAGAATGCGATTGGGTAATAGAAGCCATTATCGAAAATCTTAAAATCAAGCAAGAGCTTTATACCAAAATTGAAAAGCACCGAAAACCTGGTTCCCTGATTACCACAAATACATCAGGTATTCCTATTCAGATGTTGATTCAAGGAAGATCAGAAGATTTTGCTGCGCATTTTTGTGGTACTCACTTCTTCAATCCTCCAAGGTATTTGAAATTGTTAGAAATCATTCCTTCCCCTAACACAAATCAGGAGGTAATAGATTTTCTTACTGATTTTGGAGAAAGATTCTTAGGCAAATCAGTGGTAAGTTGCAAGGATACTCCTGCATTTATTGCTAATCGAGTTGGTGTTTATTCCATGATGTCGGTCTTTCATTTGATTGATGAATTTGGATTCACAGTGGATGAAATAGATAAGTTGACTGGACCAATTATTGGAAGACCCAAATCGGCAACCTTCCGTACTTGCGATGTTGTTGGTCTGGATACCTTGGTATTTGTAGCTCAAAACCTTCAAAAAGCTCTGCAAGATGATGAAGCCAAAGATGTTTTCCAGATTCCAGAGTTTATTCAACACATGATGGGCAACCAATGGTTGGGATCAAAAACTGGTCAGGGCTTTTATAAAAAAATAAAGTCAGAAGGAAAGAGTGAGATTTTAAGCTTGAATCTGGAAAGTTTTGAATATCAGGAAAAGCAAAGGGTAAAGTTTGGTGAATTTGAAGCAGCAAAGGCTGTACCTCATCTCAATGATCGCTTTAAAGTTCTCCTCAAAGGAAATAGCAAAGTAAATCAGTTCTACCAGAAGATGTTCTTTGGATTATTTGCCTATGTTTCGAACAGAATGCCTGAGATTACTGATGATCTTTACAAAATTGATGAAGCCATCTGTTCTGGTTTTGCCTGGGAAATGGGTCCATTCGAGATTTGGGAAAGTTTAGGTGCGAAAAAGACTTTAAGCATGATGGAAGAAATGGGCTTTAAGGCTGCCAATTGGGTGCACAATATGGTTCAGGAAGATCTTGGTTTCTATCAATTAAAAGACGGCTTGAAACAATACTATGATGTAAATACCAATGCTCATCAAACCATTCCTGGAACTGAAAATCTGGTTCTTCTTAATAACCTTCGTTCATCCAAAACCATTTGGAGTAACGAAGGAGCCAGTATCATTGATCTCGGAGATGGAATCATCAATCTGGAATTTCATACCAAGATGAATACCATTGGAAGTGAAATCATACAAGGAACTAACAAAGCGATTGAGTTAGCAGAAAGCGATTATAAAGCTTTGATAATCTCCAACGAAGGAGAAAACTTCTCGGCCGGAGCAATATTGGATTGGTATTTATGCTGGCCATTGAACAGGAGTTTGAAGAGTTGGACATGGTTGTTCGCACTTTCCAAAATACAATGCTGAAATTAAAGTACGCATCGGTTCCCATAATTGCAGCTCCACATGGCATGACTCTGGGAGGAGGATGCGAACTTTGCATGCACACCAATAAGGTAATTGCTCACGCCGAAACCTACATGGGATTGGTTGAATTGGGTGTTGGAGTGATTCCAGCTGGTGGAGGAACCAAAGAGTTCGCCTACCGATTGTCCAGGGAAATTGCTAAGGATGATATCAGGACCAACCGTTTCCGCGATAAATTCTTGAGTATTGGTCAGGCAAAGGTATCGATGTCGGCCTACGAAGCATTCGACTTGGGATATCTCCGAAAGGATGTGGATGAAGTAATTATTAGCAAAAAACATCAGTTAACGTATGCAAAAAAAGCAGCTTTGTTAATGCTTGAGAAAGGCTACACTCCTCCTCTACCAACCAAAGACATTACTGTTTTGGGAAGTGAAGGTTTGGCTTTGGTGTATTCGGGTGCCGATGGAATGCAAGTAGGAAATTACATATCCGAATACGATAAACATTTGTCCATAGAGCTTGGAAAAGTGCTAAGTGGAGGTGAACTAAATGAACCAACCGAAGTTTCGGAAAAATATTTACTCGATCTGGAACGAATTGCTTTTGTACGACTCTGTCAACAAAAGAAAACACTGGAAAGAATGCAAAGTTTACTCCAAAAAGGAAAAATTCTTCGAAACTAATTCTTGGTGATTGATAATTGTTTACTGATAACTGAAAATTGAAAAATATGAACGCATATATTGTAGCCGCATATAGAACTGCTGTAGGCAAAGCAAAAAAAGGAAAGCTCCGCTTGATTAGGCCAGATGATATGGCCGCACAAGTAGTACAACACATTCTGGAAAAAATGCCAAGTTTGTATCCTCTGATTATTGAGGATGTAATTGTTGGTAATGCCACACCTGAAGCCGAACAAGGATTAAATATAGGCAGAATGATTTCTTTAATGGGATTGGATAATATTCAAGTCCCTGGAATGACTGTGAACCGTTACTGCTCTTCGGGCCTGGAAGCAATTGCCATTGCTGCATCGAAAATAGAAGCTGGATTGGCCGATTGCATTCTTGCTGGTGGTGTGGAGATGATGTCGCTTATGCCAATGGGTGGCTGGCGATTGGTTCCCAATCTGGGAATAGCAAAATCGAATCCCGATTACTATTGGAACATGGGAATTACAGCAGAAGCCTTGCAGAAAAAGTATAAAATCTCGAGAGAGGATCAAGATGAATTTGCATTTCATTCGCATAGAAAAGCTTTAGAAGCATTGGCAGCGAACCGTTTTGTAGATGAAATTGTTCCCATTACAGTATTGGAGACTTTTGTGAACAGTAAAGAGAAAGCTGAAACCAAAGAACATATTGTTGCCACCGATGAAGGCCCAAGAGCTGACACCAGTTTGGAAGGATTGGCAAAATTGAGACCTGTATTCGCTCAAAATGGTACGGTTACAGCTGGTAATTCTTCGCAAACATCCGATGGTGCAGCATTTGTTTTGGTGGTATCTGAAAAAATGCTGAAACAATTGAATGTAGAACCAATTGCCCGTTTTGTTTCTTATGCAGTAGCCGGTGTTGAGCCAAAACACATGGGCATTGGACCTGTTGAAGCCATTCCTAAAGTATTAAAACGATCAGGAATGAACTTGAATCAAATAGAACAGATCGAATTGAACGAAGCATTTGCAGTTCAAGTCTTATCTGTAATGAGAGAGTTGGACATGAATCCTGAAATCACCAATGTAAATGGTGGAGCAATTGCTTTAGGACACCCATTGGGATGTACAGGAACAAAACTTTCGGTTCAGCTCTTACACGAAATGAAGAAAAGAAAACAAAAATACGGCATGGTTACCATGTGTGTGGGATCAGGACAAGGGGCCGCCGGTATTTTTGAGATCTTATAAGTTTTGTGCCCCCCCCTCTGTCCTTTGGACATCTCCCCTAAAGGGGAGTAATAAAAAATGGAGGTAAGACCATTTATAATTCATAACTCATAATTTATTGCCCTATGGAAAAGATAAAAACTGTAAAAGGCGGTCAGTTTCTGGTAAAAGAAACCATGCCACAAGATATTTTTATTCCGGAAGAGATATCGGAAGAGCAAAAAATGATCATGGAAACTTGTAGGGATTTTCAGGAAAAAGAAATATTTCCAATGCAAGATAGAATTGATAAACAGGAAGAAGGCTTAATGACCAATTTACTTGATAAAGCAGGTGAATTGGGACTATTGGGAATCGCAATTCCAGAAGAGTATGGTGGATTTGGTCAAGACATGAATACATCCATGCTAAGTACTGAGGTAATGGGAACCTACAGCTCTTTTGCCGTGGCTTATGCGGCTCATGTGGGAATTGGAACGCTTCCTATCCTCTACTATGGAACACAAGAACAAAAAGAAAAATATTTGCCAATGCTTGCCAGTGGCGAATACAAAGGAGCTTATTGTTTGACGGAGCCAGGTGCAGGATCGGATGCCAATTCAGGAAAAAGTAAGGTAAAACTTTCGGAAGATGGTTCGAAATACATTTTGAACGGACAAAAGATGTGGATTACCAATGGTGGTTTTGCCGATATTTACACAGTGTTCGCCAAGATTGATGATGACAAAAACTTAAGTGCTTTCATTGTAGAAAAAGACTTTCCAGGAATCAGTTTAGGACAGGAAGAAAAGAAAATGGGGATTAAAGGTTCTTCAACCTGCATGATGTTCTTCGAAAATTGTGAAATTCCTGTTGAAAACCTTCTGGGAGAAAGAGGTGAAGGTTTTAAGATGGCTTTGAACATTCTGAACAATGGAAGAATTAAATTGGCTGCGGCTGTTTTAGGTGCTGGAAAAAAGGTAATCTCCAATTCCATCAACTATGCCAACGAACGCATTCAGTTTGGTACCGAGATTGCTAATTTTGGGGCTATCCAGTACAAAATTGCTGAGCAAGCCATTCGAACCTATGCTATCGAATCAGCCATTTATCGTTGCAGTAACGACATTCAGAACACCAAGCATCATTTGATAGAAGAAGGCATGAGTAAGGAACAAGCATCTGTTCTGGCTCAGAAGGAGTTTGCTGCCGAAGCTGCCATTTTAAAGGTTGCTGCATCCGAAGCTTTGGATTATGTGGTGGATGAAGGTGTGCAGATTTATGGTGGTATGGGATACTCTGCCGAAGCACCAATGGAACGAGCCTATCGCGATGCTCGTATCAACAGAATTTTTGAGGGAACCAACGAAATTAACCGCATGTTGGTGGTAGATTATCTATTGCGTAAAGCTTTTAAAAATGAATTACCATTGTTGGCTGCTTCTCAATCGGTGGCCAAGGAGTTAATGTCTATTCCTGATTTTGGAGAAGAAGATACCAGCCTGCTTGCCACTGAAACAAAATTGATAAAAGGCTTTAAAAAAGCAGCTTTACTGGTAGCTGGTGCAGCTGCACAAAAGTTCATGCAAAAGCTAAGTAAGGAGCAGGAAATCCTGATGAATATCTCAGATATCATTAACGATTGTTATCAAGCAGAATCTTTATTGCTGCGCGTTAAAAAGTTGCTAGAAAACAAAGGAGAAGAAGTCTGCAAGGAACAAATTGCCATGTGTAAGGTCTTCTTTTACGATGCCGCCGATCGCATTCATAAAAATGCAAAAGATGCTGCCAATAGCATTTCATCGGGCGACGAATTGCGCATGATGCTTCTGGGTTTGAAACGCTTTACCAAACACAGTGGCCTAAACAGCAAAGAAGAACGCAGATTGATTGCCAAAAAATTAATCGAGGAAAATAAGTATTGTTTCTAACTTACAACAACTTGTAAACTATATTCTAACAGAGGCCTTTCAAAAAGTAATATCTGCACAATCAACGAATTCCTCCCCTTAAATTTCCTTTAAGGTAAGGATGAAACTGAAATACAAATCAAATACTGCAAACTTTACTTTTTGAAAGGCCTCTGTTAGTTATTTTTAATCTTACCGATTAATTTTTCATTTGACTTTCGATGCGTTCATTAAGAATTTTTCTTAGAGCCAAATTTGTATGTTCGCATTTCTCAAAATTCTCCTCAATATATTCAACGAGGTTAATTTGTGTATTTTTCTGAACTTTTAGCAATTGTTTGATTTGCTCCATCCCAAATTTTTCTTTCCAATAAATCATAGTCAACTGAGCTAGCGCATACACATCTTTTCGTTTCATATTTGCTTCAACAAAAACAGGAGGATCCAAATATTTTTCGAAACCATCATTTTTTATCATCTCTAAAACATTTTGGGCGGTTACCGATTTTTTAATCAAATTACCATTTCCCAAAGCAGTGGCAACACCTTCATCAATAAACGTATTTCCATTCCCAAATTCAAAGGCATAAATATGAACCAACTCGTGAACATGATTAACGGTTTCAACCGCTTTAATTGCTCTATAACGAGCCTTACCAGCTCCTTTTTCAAATTCGCTAACAATATTTTCAGCTTCGTCCCCAACTAATGCATAGTAATATTTAAAATTATCCAAATCTATCCCAAATTCTTTGCTCAGTCTTTCATTCTCTAAAGCAAATTTTTCAGCCTCTTTAAGTGTTTCCTCTTTTAATGGTGAACTGCTCACATAGGTAACATTTTTAATTTTTGTTTTAATCCAGCTAGATGTTAATACTTCAAGCAGCTCATTTTCATCCATTGTCATCACCCAGTTATTGTTAATTTTTTTAAATGCGATCCAGATCTTAAAACCATATATTTTAAAAAATATACGCCCCGAATTCCCATAAATTTCCTGCGAAACCGCACTCATTTCCTTAACAATGTTTGAACCAGGTTTAACAAAGTTATATATGCTTGAAAAATCAATAGGATCAATAAAACTTCTGGCTTCATCCATTGATGTAGTCTCTATATATTTTTTCCACCTTTCTATTAAAACATTTTCGTTAGCAGCCATCACAGACTGACAGATCCCTATTATCAAAATAGTTAATAATAAAATTTTATTTCGCATGTTCATTTTATTTGTTTGAGGCGCAAATTTAGCAATATCACTTTCATAATTTACAGACATAATGAATATTTTGCATTCCGAGTCAATATTTTTAGGGCTTTGGTTAAATCGAATTGAAGGTGAGTTAACTCAGATACCAATATTCTTAAATCCGATGGGTAAATCGCTTACTCCGATGCCATTTTGGCCTACTCCGAAGGAGTAAAGACTTACTCCGATGCCAATTTGGCTTACTCCGAAGGGGTAAATACCTACTCCGACGCCTTAACATCTTACTCCGATCGGCAAATACTGGATTGTAGCGGTTTTTATTTTACTAAATATTACAAACAAAACGAGGCTGCTCAAAATGAATTGAACAGCCTCGTTTTATTGGGATATTTCTATTTTACTATTTCGCTTTTTTGCTCATGATCACATAGTACAACAAGAAACCAATGGAAGTAAATACAAAGAAAATTCCGAAAGGCATTGCACTTCTGTAACTTTTAAACTCAGGATTATAAGCTCCCAGCAACTCTAATACGATGAATCCAAGTCCGCCAAAAAATGCTACCAATCCCCACTTTAAGGCTGGATACTGATCGTATTGCACTTGTTTTTTCACTTCTATCTCAGTGTTTTGATCTAAAATCTCTGCTCGGTCGAAATGACCAGTTTTAATAATTTTTCTTTTTAGAAAATGTGAAGACAATATTTTTACAAATGTGATGATCGCGAAAAACACCACTGCAGCCATTAATAATTCACCAATATTCATATTTCAAATTTTAAGTTTTTCAATCTGTTTTGCCTAGTAGACCATGATGGTTTTAAAAAGGTTGCAGCTTGAATAATTTTTTTGATTTTTTTTACCTCATCCCCTAGCCCCTTCTCCTGATGGCTAAACCATATACACAAATATAAGTGCACTCTATCATCAATTAAAATCCTTACATTTCTTTATAGACGTTTCCCTTTTTAAGGGAGATTTTAAAAATTAAACGATTGTATAGTTAATTCTTTGTCCCATTAAAATCATGCAAATTAATACGTCTAAAATTAGCTCCAGAAAGAGCTCTTCAAAAAACATTAAAATTTTCTGCAACCTATTTCTTACCTTGCCTGTCTACTGCAACAGAAGATGAAGGAAACAGAGCTGATAAATCAGATAAATAACGGCAGTCCACAGGCCTTTCGGTTTTTGGTAAAGCAATACGAGCGCCTTGTATTTCATGTTGCGGCACGTTTGCTTAACCAGCAGGAGGATTTGGAGGACATCTGCCAGGAGGTATTTATTAAAGTGCATCAGAAACTGCCAGAATTTCGAGGTGATTCGAAGCTTTCAACATGGATTGCAACCATTGCTTACCGGGTTACCATTAATCATTTGAAAAAACGAAAGCCCAATACCAATATTGATGACAATGAACAAGATTTTTTACATTCGGATATGATAACGGAGGAACATCCGCAAAAAATTGCAGAATCGAATGAATTAAAATTTCACCTTCGAAAAATGATTGATAAATTGCCCACGCAGTACAAAACTGTTTTAAGTTTGTATCACCTGGAAGAGATGGGCTATAAGGAAATTGTTGAAATTACGGGCTTACCCGTTGGAACGGTAAAAAATTACATTTTCAGAGCAAGGAAAATGTTGAAAGAATTGATAGAGAAAAGTGAGTTGGTACAAATTAAATACTAATTGATATGCATAGCTACAGGGGAAAACATACTGAGGAAGAGTTCCAAAATGTGGATCAATTGCTAAAGGAAATTTTGGAGGATGATTTCGAGCTAAATATTCCAGTTGATTTTGCTGATAATGTGGTGGAAAAAGTGGAGAAGCGAAAATCAATTAAAGAGGCCTTATTGCGCCACCTGATGATGTCGCTAGGCTTATTTGTGATTATGGCCTTTACCGTTGCTTTCTTGTTCTACTTTGAACTGAAAGAGGCAAGCATTCTTCTTGATTTCGTCATTCAATTTAAATATCCAATTGCCTTTGTATTGTTTATTATTACTGCAATTCAACTGGCCGATTCCTTCCTTTTAAGCAGAACCAAAGATCAGCTTGGAGAATGATTTAATATCAAGTATTAATAAAAGTAGAGACAAGGCAGTGCCTTGTCTCTACCCAAAATACAAAAGGGATAAGCCGCAATTGACTTATCCCTTTTTCTATGGCTTTAACTTCTATTTCTCTTTAGTATCATTTGGGTGGTCAGGTTTCTTTTCCTCTTCCTCCTTGGAGTATGGTGCATCGGTTCCCACAATTTTCATATTTCGATAATCATTCGGATTTAAATATATTCCAGTTCGCGTTACATTTGCAATATTTGCATAATTGTAGGTAAGTACTACCATTTCATTATTATCCAAATCGATAATGGTTTGCATTATTGCATGTTCGGTTCCCGATTGAGAAATAAAAAGTGCATTTTTCGGAACATTTACATTGGCAGGTGGAGAAACAATGGTTTGTGTCATCTGACAGGATGCCATCAATACCACTCCCAAACAATAGAAGATTACTTTTTTCATGATTCAATTATATTGATTACAGATTAGTTTATCGTTAAATTATTCATGGTTAATTTTGTCACTAAAATAATGCCAAAAATTACACAATTTTAATTGATTTTGTACAAATGAATATTCAATAAAAAGAGACAAGGCGTTGCCTTGTCTCTACATTAAAAACAACTGTATTTCAATTTCTATAATCTCTTGTTAAGTTTCACTCTACTGTGTAAGTTGGAATTCGTCCTGGTGTCCAAGGAGCACCTTGTTTTTCCAATTCAGCTTCCACCCACTTCATATCATCAGCCAATTTCTGCAAGCTCTTCAATGCTGCAGGGAACTCCTCTTTCAATATCTCGAACTGATCTTTCTGAGTTTGCGTAACTCCTGAAGTACTTGCCCAATGGGTGCCAACAATATTGTTGATTCTATTTGAAATTGGAATCTGTGCCGGAGGTATTTCCTCCCAGCTTGCTCTTGCCGGAACACCTTCGAACAAGAATTCAATTTCATTTAACTCGGCTGATAATTCCTCAACTTTTACGGATACATTCGCATCAATGCCTGGAGTTTGTACCAGCGCAGTTTTTATGGCAGCTATTTTGGCTTTATAAGATTCTACCAATTGCATACTGCCCTGAATCGCCTTTAACATACGTGCCACTTTTTGCTGAAATTGCACCAATTCTTCTCGGTTCTCGGCTGGCAATGTTCTATTGTTTAAAGTAACTGCTTTAAATTTCATGCCTTCTGCCAACATTTCGTATTTCCCATTGGTTACCATTCCCATTTCAAGCTGATAGTTGCCTGGCATTACAAACATGCCCGATCTGGCTTTATTAGTAGGCTTAAACTCTTTGTCTTTAACTGGTGAAACCGAAGGAAATTTTAAGTCCCAATTCACGCGATTAATTCCTTTTTTTGCACTTGTACTAATCTTACTTATTTCTTCACCATCCATATCCTTAATGGTGAACAATAGGTAAGGTGCAATTTCTTTCTTCTCATCTTCCAACTCTTTCCAACTTGGCTGAGGAATAAATTCACCTTTCTCAAACAACTCTTTTTCTTTCTTCTGACGAGCTTGCTTTGCTGTTGTTGGCACTTCCTTTAGGTAGTAAGTAAATGTAGCACCAAAGGCCGGGTTAGGAGCTGTAAAATAAGTATGCCCCATACTTCCTTTTCCGCCTTTCTGAATGTACATTAAAGCATCTTTTATAGGGAATAATTCAGCTTCCTTTTCAATCAATTCTAAATCTACTGATCTCAATGGAGAATAATCATCTAAAATAAAGAAGCCACGACCAAAGCTTGCCGCCACCAAATCGCATTCACGTTCCTGAATGGTTAAATCGCGCACTGCAATGGTTGGAATGCCAGCTTTTAATTGTATCCAATTCTTACCATCATTTTTAGTAAAAAAGATTCCAAACTCAGTTCCCACAAACAGTAAATTCGGATCTTTAAAATCTTGCTCGATGGTATGCACCGTCCCATTTTCTGGCAAATTACCAGCAATATTGGCCCAAGTTTTCCCCTTATCAGTACTTTTTAAAATGTATGGTTTAAAATCATCTCTTTTTCTGTTATCAAAAGATGCATAAACAACATTCTCATCGTGTTTCGAAGGCAGTATATCACTCACGTAAGTGTATTGAGGAATTCCAGGGAATGTAGCATGTTTCATCCATGCATTTCCACCTTGTTCACTTACCTGAATTAATCCATCGTCGGTTCCTACGTATAATAGATTCTCATTCTTTGGAGATTCTGCTATAGAAACAATGGTTCCAAACTGCGAGGTAGAAACATGTTTTTTTACGGCATCGGCACTCCAATATTTTCCCATTACTTTAAACGAATCTCGATCTTTACCTGTTGTTAAATCATCACTGATCACTTCCCATGAATTTCCACGATCATCGCTGCGGAATACCTTATTGGCAGCAACGTACAATCGAGTATGTTTGTGTGCCGATAAAATCATAGGGGCATTCCAATTCCATTTGTATGCCTTCTCGCCTTTTCTTTCGCGAGGTTTAATGCTAATTCTTTCTCCACTTTGTTTATCGTATCGAAACGAGTTACCATACTGGTATTCACAATAAACAATATTCGGATCCTTTGAATCGATTTGGGCCCAGAAACCATCTCCTCCAAGAATTGGTTCCCATTCGTCGTTGGTTACTCCTTTTCGGCTAATATTTTGAGACGGTCCTCCAAGTGTATTATTGTCTTGAGTTCCACCGTATACATTGTAAAAAGGTAGCGCATTATCTACTTGAACTCTATAAAACTGGGTTACCGATAAATTCGACTTAAATACATAAGTTTCACCCGCATCATAACTTTCGTAGATACCTCCATCGCCACCGATCATGAAATGTTTGGTATCGCAAGGATCAATCCAAAGTGCATGATCATCAACATGGCGATTTTTCAAACCAAGTCGTTTCCAGGTCTTACCACCATCTTCAGTATAATGACTAAAAGTTTCAACCGAGTATACTTTATCAACATCTACCGGATCGCAGTAAATTTCATTGTAATATTGTCCACTACTTGCATGATCACTCATTTTAGACCATGATTCACCTCTATCTGTAGAGCGATAGAAACCACTTCCTGTAGCAGCCTCAATAATTGCATAAACATAGTTGTGATTTACCGGAGACACAGCAATGCCCATTCCTCCAATATGTCCCGTAGGCAATCCCGACTTTAGTTTGCGCCAATTTTCCCCTCCATCTGTTGATTTGTATATGGCTGATTCTGGTCCTCCATTAATTTTTGCATAAACATGACGACGTCTCTGTTCTGATGTTGCGTACATCACATCAGGATCTACAGGATCGATGATTACATTGTTTACCCCCGTGTTCTCACTGATATTAAGAACTTTTTTCCAGTTCTTACCACCATCGGTAGTTTTGTACAAGCCACGATCACCTCCAGGTCCCCAAGCCGAACCTTCCGCTGCTACAAATACAATATCTGAGTTACGAGGATCGATTACAATTCCTCCAATATGACGCGAATCTTTCAAACCCATATTTTTCCAACTCTTTCCGCCATCCATGGTTTTATATACGCCATCGCCATAACCCAAAGCTCGCTGGTGGTTGTTCTCACCTGTACCAGCCCATACCACATTGCTGTTATTCGGGTCCATTGTTACTACTCCAATCGAGTAAGATCCATACTTATCGAAAACAGGTTCCCAAGTGGTACCGTTGTTAATGGTTTTGAAAATATTTCCACTCGAAACTGCCACATAGTATTCACTATGCTTATTCGGATTAACTGCAAAATCCGAAATTCGCCCCGAAGTAGTCGCAGGACCAATTCCCCTAAATTTTAATCCGCTAACTAAACTTGAATTGATTAAGGAATCTTTTGTTGGTTCGTTTGTCTTTTTCTTTGCCAAAACAGATTGAGTTGGTAGAATTAAGCCTATTAATGCCAAAACTACAAACATCCGCTTTAGGCCACATTTGAAAGTATTCATATGATTGGTTTTAGGATGAGTTGAAGTGCTATTTGGTTGAAGGTAGTCACTACAACATGTATGTTTTATTATGAATCCTGAATTTATGTGATTCTCAGTTAATTTCCTAACCAAAACATGCTTATCTAACCCAACAATTGTTTCTTTCACTTAAGCAATAGCATCCTTCCCTTCACCTGTTCTCCAACATAGATAAGAAATAGAAAAAAATATACATTTAAGACTTACAAGTCTTTTATTGCCAGTAATAGTAATATCTGACTTTTTCGTTAACTAAATTAAGATGATCATGAATATAGAATTTAAAGAACTGGATCTTAAAATTGCCAGGCACATGCAAAAATTATCGATACCGGCAATTAGAATATCTTTTGCTGTAATATTTGTCTGGTTTGGAATATTAAAGCCAATAGGACTATCAGCTGCCATACCATTGGTAAAATCAACAGTTAGCTGGATGCCATTGTTTGATGCTGAAACTTGGGTTGATATTATTGGATGGTGGGAAGTATTGATAGGAGTTTTCTTCTTGTTTAAAAGAAGTACACGCATAGCCATAGGATTATTATTCCTTCAGATGACAGGAACCTTTATGCCCTTATTTATGCTTCCTGAAGTCACATTTCAAGGAGGAAATATTTTACTTCCTACTCTCGAAGGCCAATATGTCATCAAAAACATCATGATTATATCGGCTGCACTCACAATAGGTGGGAGTCTGATCTATTCGAAAAAATAGCTCTACAAAAAAATCCGGTTCTTAAGAACCGGATTTTACACCTATTACTTTTTGTTATTGACTATCTTTTCTTTTTGCGCAACCAAATACGCTCACCTGTCTGTACTTCATAATTTTTCTTCACTCCATTGTACTTGCAAAGTCTCTTTAATTTCACACCATACTGCTGCGAAATATCATACAATGATTCACCTTCGTTAACGCGATGGAAATTATAGCCTCGGGCAGCTTTATTTCTCTTATTATGAAGATATAATCTTTGATCAACCTGTAAAATGTAATTTCTAGGAAGGTCGTTATAACGAAGTAGCTTTTTACGTTCTACTCCCAAATTCTTTTCAATACTGTAGAAAGTATCGCCTTTTTTAGTTACGATATAATGAATACCGTTGGCAACTTCCAATCGTGCTCCAAACGGATCAATGCTTAAATCACCATCAATATCTGCCAATTCAGTGTCATCAGGTTTGGTTACAATAAAATCTTTGCCCGCACCTTTTCTATCCAATTTAAACAGGTATTCAGCTTCGATAATATTTATCAACTTGTGTGCATATTTAGGATCGGTAGCATAACCTGCTTTTTTTAATCCGTGAGCCCAACGTTTGTAGTCATCCGATCGGTATTTAAACAAAAAGGCATAACGAGAACGAGTTGTCAAAAACTTTGAATGGTCTTTGTAAGAATCGTATGGGTTGGTATATTTTCTAAAGCACTCATTTTTTTTATCATCATCGAATTTCATACTCGGTCCAACCCAATCATGACACTTAATTCCAAAGTGATTATTGGCCTTGCGAGCCAAATCAGAATTTCCATTTTGCGACTCTAATATTCCTTGAGCCATTGTGATACTAGCAGGAATACCTGTGCGTTCCATCTCTCGGATGGCCAAATCCTTATATTTTTGAATGTATTCTTTTCTGGTATAATTTTTTGCGAATACGCTTGAACATGTGGCAAGTACAAGCAGTGTGTATAGGATAATTTTCTTCATCAAATTTAAAGTGAAAGCGATAATAAATGAGAAATCAAAATTTATGTATATCTTCGTTCCGATTTCAAAAACAACCATAAAAATATAACAATCCTGTTATCCATTGATATTTCTGTATCAATTTTTATTCACAAGATATTCCGTTGATAAGCTAACGATGATGTTTTAGTAAATATTATCGAAACTATTGTATATTTATGAGTACGAGTAGTTAGTATATAACCAATTACTTAATACTGCTTACTAATGGCTATAAAATGAAGAAAACACAAATTATAACAACAGTTTACGAATACGATTCGATAGACGAACTTTCAAAAGAAGATCAAGCATTGGTTAATCAAGCTAAAGATGCGGCTCATCGCTCCTATGCTCCTTATTCAAAGTTTAATGTTGGTGCAGCTTTATTGTTGGATAATGGTGAAATTGTACAAGGTAACAATCAGGAAAACTCTGCTTATCCATCGGGCTTATGTGCAGAACGTGTAGCGGTTTTTTATGCCAATGCCAAATATCCAGATGTACCAGTTAAAGCCATTGCCATTACCTCAAGAACGAATGGTAGCTTTCTGGAAACTCCGGTTCCTCCATGTGGTTCGTGTCGTCAAGTTTTGTTAGAAACCGAAGACAGATACAATCAGCCAATTAGAGTAATTCTTTGTGGTGAAAATAAAATCAGAATTGTAGAAAGCATTAAGCAATTGTTACCGCTTTTCTTTGATAAAGAAATGCTAAACGAATAAAAAACGGAAGCCAATGGCTTCCGTTTTTAGTATTTAATCTGCTAATTTTTCAAGTTCTCTCCACAAATTATCATCTTGTGGAACTGGAGCTTTAATTCTAATTGGCTCTTGTTTTACCGGATGGATAAAACCAATTTCTCTGGCATGAAGACCAATACCTCCACCATTTTTAGAACGAGGAGCACCATATTTCAAATCGCCGCGAATTGGCATTCCAACTTTTGAAAGCTGAGCTCTAATTTGATGATGGCGACCTGTATGAAGCTTCACCTCCAATAAGAAATACTTCTGAGAGCGAGTCAACAATTTGTAATCAAGTATTGCCTCTTTCGCACCTTTCTTCTCTTTATCGAATACATTGGTACGATTTTTTTCCTGATTTCTTAACAAATAGTGCTTTAATGTTTCCTCTTCCACTCTCGGACAATTTTGAACAATTGCCCAGTAAATCTTATCGATTTGATCAGCCTTTTGCTGAAACATTTTATTCAAACGTGTCAATGCTTTGCTGGTTTTAGCAAAAATAACAACACCGCTTACAGGTCTGTCAATTCTATGAGGTACTCCAAGGTAAACATCTCCTGGTTTATTGTATTTTCTTTTGATGTAAGCCTTTACTTTTTCACTTAAAGGCTCATCTCCTGTTTGATCGCCTTGTACAATATCACCACATCGCTTGTTTATCGCAATGATATGATTGTCCTCATATAATATCTCTAATCTTTCTCTTGCCATCTATTTTTAATTAATAATTATTGATTAATAATTACAAATTAATACTGTTCTCTCTCGTTAGGGAAATCTTTCGATTTCACGTCTCCAATATAAGTTTCAACCGCTCCCTTAATTTCAGCAAACAAGTTATGATATCTTCTTAAGAAACGTGGAGAAAACTCTTGAGTAATTCCCAGCATGTCATGAATAACCAATACTTGTCCGTCAACACCATTACCAGCACCAATTCCAATAATAGGAATAGATACACTTTCGGCAACTTGTTTTGCCAATTTTGCAGGCACCTTCTCCAAAACAATTGCAAAACATCCTGCTTCCTCCAATAGTTTGGCATCTTCAAGCAATTTTTTTGCTTCTTCTTCCTCTTTGGCACGAACGGCATAGGTACCAAACTTATGAATAGATTGTGGAGTTAATCCCAAATGCCCCATTACAGGAATCCCAGCTGATAGAATTCGGTTAACTGATTCTAATACCTCACTCCCACCTTCCAATTTCACAGCATCAGCACTTGCTTCTTTCATGATGCGAATGGAAGAATTCAACGCTTCTTTTGAATTTCCTTGATAAGTACCAAAAGGCAAATCAACAACAACCAAAGCTCTTTGTACAGCACGAACAACCGACGCTCCATGATAAATCATCTGATCTAAAGTAATAGGCAATGTAGTTTCATGTCCTGCCATAACATTAGATGCCGAATCGCCAACCAATATTACATCTATTCCTGCTCTATCAACAATAGTAGCCATTGAATAGTCGTAAGAAGTTAGCATGGAGATTTTTTCTCCCTTCAATTTCATTTCTGAGAGCACATGTGTTGTCACTCTCTTTACCGATTTTTTATGAATTGACATGATCTTATTTTTTTGAATAATAGATAAGTAAGGTGCAATTATCCCAATTCAGTTTTAATTCATACCATTGATATTTTTTAAATGGTATAAGACTGCAAAGGTAAAAGAAAAAAGTGAATGAGAGATTGAGTAACGAATCATTAATGGTAATCATTTATAATTAATAATTGTGTTCTTCTGTCTTTCTGTCAGTAAAACTGTCATGATTTTAGCTGATAAATTTACAATCTGTGCCAGTTTTACATTCGAAACTATAATTTTTGGAATGGCACACGCTTTGATTGTTCCCTATCGGATTTAAAAATGATCCGTGAGTGTATTAGAAAAAAATAAGAACATTAAATAAATACTTAAAATGGGTAAAATTATTGGAATCGACTTAGGAACTACCAACTCTTGTGTATCCGTAATGGAAGGTAACGAGCCTGTAGTAATTCCTAACAGTGAAGGAAAAAGAACAACTCCATCTATTGTAGCTTTTGTTGAAGGTGGTGAAAGAAAAGTAGGTGATCCTGCAAAACGTCAGGCAATCACAAACCCATCTAAAACAATTTTCTCTATCAAGAGATTCATGGGTGAAACTTACGATAAAGTAGGTAAAGAAATAGGACGTGTTCCATACAAAGTAATAAAAGGTGACAACAACACTCCACGTGTTGAAATCGACGATAGAAAATATTCTCCACAGGAAATTTCGGCTATGACTCTTCAGAAAATGAAGAAAACTGCTGAGGATTATCTTGGACAAGAAGTAACTGAAGCTGTAATCACAGTTCCTGCTTACTTTAACGATGCACAGCGTCAAGCAACTAAAGAAGCTGGTGAAATTGCTGGTTTAATTGTTAAGCGTATCATCAATGAACCAACAGCTGCTTCTTTGGCATATGGTCTTGATAAGAAAGATCAAGATATGAAAATTGCGGTATTCGACCTTGGTGGTGGTACTTTCGACATTTCAGTTCTTGAATTGGGTGATGGTGTATTCGAAGTAAAATCAACCAATGGTGATACTCACCTTGGTGGTGATGATTTTGACCAGGTAATTATCGACTGGTTGGCTGATGAATTCAACAAAGAAGAAGGAATCGATTTGCGTAAGGATCCTATGGCTCTTCAGCGTTTGAAAGAAGCTGCAGAAAAAGCTAAAGTTGAATTGTCTAGCTCAACTAGCACTGAGATCAACTTGCCATACATTATGCCAGTAAATGGTATTCCAAAACACTTGGTTAAAACTCTTACTCGTGCACAATTCGAGCAATTGGCTGATAGCTTAATTCAAGCTGTAATTGAGCCATGTAGAGCTGCATTGAAAGATGCTGGCGTATCAGCTTCAGAAATCGACGAAGTAATTTTGGTAGGTGGTTCAACTCGTATCCCTGCTATTCAGAATAAAGTACAGGAATTCTTTGGTAAAGCTCCATCAAAAGGAGTTAACCCTGATGAAGTAGTAGCTGTAGGTGCTGCAATTCAAGGTGGTGTATTAACTGGTGAAGTAAAAGACGTTCTTCTTTTGGATGTTACTCCTCTTTCATTGGGTATTGAAACTATGGGTGGTGTAATGACTAAATTGATTGAAGCGAATACTACAATACCAACCAAGAAGACTGAAACCTTTACTACTGCAGCTGACAACCAGCCATCTGTAGAGATTCACATTCTTCAAGGTGAGAGACCAATGGCACAAGGAAACAAAACAATTGGTCGTTTCCACTTAGATAGCATTCCACCAGCACCACGTGGTATTCCACAAATCGAAGTTACTTTCGACATTGATGCGAATGGTATCTTGAATGTATCTGCTAAAGATAAAGGAACAGGTAAAGAACAAAACATCAGAATTGAAGCTTCTTCAGGATTATCTGACGCTGAAATCGAAAGAATGCGAGAAGAAGCCAAGGCTAACGCAGAAGCTGACAACAAAGCAAAAGAAAGAATCGATACTTTGAATAAAGCTGACGGTATGATTTTCCAGACCGAAAAGCAATTGAAAGAAATTGGTGATAAGTTACCAGCTGACAAAAAGCAGCCAATCGAAGATGCTTTGAACAAATTGAAAGAAGCACACAAAGCTCAGGATGTTGATGCTTGTAACGCTGCTATCGATGAGTTGAACAACGTATTCCAAGCTGCATCTCAAGAGATGTACAACGCACAACAACAGCAAGATGGTCAACCAGGTCCTGATGCTGGTGCACAAGCTGGAGGAAAAGCAAAATCAGACGATGAAGTAACTGATGTTGACTTTGAAGAAGTAAAATAATTGAACTTCAGATATATTAAAAATGGCGATCGAAATTCGATCGCCATTTTTTTGCTTGCTATAATAAGTTTATAAACTAACTGTTATACTAAGCAACTTTATCCGGCACTGAGTGCATCCAGAAAGTCTTCACTTTCATTTTAATATAGTTCAGTTCATACTCAACACACTTCATTGGATCATCCTTTCTATACAAACTTTGTCCAATTTCCATTACATCCTGCATGGTTGCCCAAAGATGATTTAAACAACGGAAAACTTCCTCCTTCAACAGTCCACGTGAATTAAGTAGACGATTTAATTCGATACGATCTAGCTTCAGTACCTGATAAATTGATCGAATTCCATCTATTATGGATTGAGCTACATCTTCGTTTTGAGTTGGAATATTTGCCTCAAGTTGTTGCAAAAGATTTGGTACAATCGACAAAATTGAGCTCAAATTCTTCTTCTCAATAATTTCGACAATATAATCGAATTGTTTAATTCTTGATATCGGAAAATAATCCTGTACCTCCAAAATTAAAGTATTCAAACTTTCTATTTTTCGAAATACACCAATCCTGATATTCTGAATTTTCACCCCTTCAGGCCCACAGCAAACAATTTCTTTTGCTTTTCTGATCTGCTCAGAAAAGCGCGCCTTAAACACCTCATCAAATACAGGATAAACTCTTTGAAAGTCCTCAATATCTCTAGAGAAACTGTCGGAGATGAATTTTGCCGCGATAGGCATTTCATCGAAATTAAAAGGAAAATCCATTGTCTCCATACCACCAATTTTGTTAGTTATGCTTTTGTTATTGTTTCTACTTTTTTTGATTCCATTATTCATTTAAGCTTGATGAAATCAAATCTAAAAATGCATTTTCTCACTTCAACTCAATTGCCTCATCACCATCTCAAACAATACATAATTAGAGAAAATCACATTTAATTCGATTCATAAAATACAAAATATCAACACCATCCAAAAAATATTAGAAATGATGTACAACATATTTTTATTATTAATGATTCGAACTTATTGGTTTTTATGGGAAAAGCTCAAGTTTTTTTTATGGCTGTTATAGTTTTATTAGTTTTGTGTTAGCTTGATTATACAGTAATAATAAAATTGCCAAGAAGACAAAAACGAACAAAATGATAAAAAACTTATTTATTCTACTCTTACTTATAGCACCAATGTTTTCTCCTGCTCAAGAAATCAACAAAACAGATAAAAATGGTTTAAAACAAGGAGTTTGGATTAAAAAATACCCAAATGGAAAAATCAAATACAAAGGCTGTTTTCTTGACAACAAACCCAATGGGCGAATGGAACGCTTTCATACCAATGGCAACATAAAGGCTGTATTAATTTTTTCTGAAAAAGGCATAAAAGCAAAAGCTGAACTTTACAATGAATCGTCCCAGTTAATTGCAAAGGGAAATTTTATAAAATCACAGAAGGATAGCATTTGGAACTATTTTGATAAAAAAGGAAATATTCGAGCAAGTGAATCATTCCAAAATGGCATTAAAAATGGACTTAGTGAGTACCGTTTCAAGAATGGTAAAGTTTCAGAATCTATTCATTTCATTAATGGAAAAAAACATGGCATATGGAAACGCTTTTTCCAGGATGGTAAAGCTTATATCGAAGCTGCATATAAAGAAGGTAAATTAGATGGTGGTTTTCAAGCTTTTTATCCCAATGGCATTATTGAGTTTGGTGGGACTTATCACAACAATAAAAAAACCGGCAATTGGGATCATTACTCTGATAAAGGAGATTTGCTTTTTACCATTGAATACAAAAATGGTGTGGCTTTGAATCAGAATGAGCTTGATAAACAGCAAATGAAAAAACTAGAGCAAATGGAAGTTCAGAAAGAGAAATTAATCCATAGTGATCCTGAAAATTACATAAACGATCCTGATTCATTCTTGCGTTCCCAAATAAAAAGATAAACTCCACAAAGGAAACTATGGCAAACAAAGGAATAAGTTTATTTCAATTAAACAATCAAATTAAAGGAGTTTTAAAGAATTCTTTTGATTCTGATTTGTGGATTGTAGCTGAAATTAGTGAAGTCCGCTTTAATCAGAATGGTCACTGTTATTTGGAGTTGGTTGAAAAGGATAATGATACAGATCAAATTATTGCCAAAGCCAGGGCAACCATTTGGGCCTATACCTTTAGAATGTTAAAACCTTATTTTGAAACCAGCACGGGTCAAAGATTTTCTGCTGGAATTAAGGTATTAATCAGTGTCAGCATAGAATTTCAGGAAATTTATGGTTACACCTTAAATATTAAAGATATCGATCCTAGTTATACGCTGGGAGATATTGCCAAAAGAAGAAAAGAGATTCTGAATAGGCTGGAAGAAGAAGGGGTTTTGGAAATGAATAAAGAAATTGATTTCCCGGAAATTCCTAAATGTATTGCCCTTATCTCCTCTCCTACGGCAGCTGGTTACGAAGATTTCACAAATCAATTGGAAAATAATTCTTCCGGGTACAAATTCCATTATAAATTGTTTCCGGCCATTATGCAAGGAAATCAGGCTGAAGAATCAATTATTGCTGCACTAGATCGAATCAATGAATATGAAGATGTATTTGATGTTGTTGTAATAATTCGAGGTGGTGGTTCAACTGCCGATTTAAATTGTTTCGATAGCTATTGGCTGGCTTTTAATATTGCCCAGTTTCCGCTTCCTGTAGTTTCAGGAATTGGACATGAAAGAGATGAAACCATTGTTGATATTGTAGCCAATGTGCGTGTTAAAACACCAACTGCAGCTGCCGAATACCTGATTGACTGCTTTGATGAAAAACAAGCTTATCATGAAAGTTTGCAAGAGGAATTTTATAACGGAATAAACGAAATTCTGCTTGAGGCTACCGAGAATTTGCATTATCTGTCGAACAAGTTTTCGCCCTTGGTTAAAAACATATTGGAACGAAAATCCAATCAGCTTTTGCTTGCAAATGAAAAGCTAATTCATTCAGCAAAACAATTGACAAAATCGCACTCTTTTAATTTGCAGAATTTTAAAACCAAATTGAAATTAGGCTTAGAACATAGACTAAGTAATGAAAAAAATCATGCTACACATCTGCAAAGTAAAATTGGCATTCGAGTTGGTCGATTGCTCGAAAATCAAAAGCATAAATTATCACTACACGAGCAAAGTGTAAAATATCTAAATCCTGAAAATATCCTGCAAAAAGGATATACACTAACTTTAAAGGATGGAAAAATCGTGAAAGACATTTCATCTCTTTCAAAGAACGATATAATTGAAACCAGATTTAAAGATGGTCTGGTTGAGAGTGAAATTCAAAAAGTAAATCCTAAAAAACACAAATAAATGGCCAAGAAAAAGATTAGTTACAGCGAAGCAATTGCCGAAATTGAAGAAACAATCATGTTGATTGAAAATGAAGAACTAGATGTTGATGATTTATCCGAAAAGGTAAAACGAGTTTCAGAATTATTGGTGATTTGTAAGGCAAAATTAAATAGCACTGAAAAAGAAGTAGAAAAAATCTTAAAAGAAATCGATGAATAAAATTTTACTCCTTTTTGCATTTGTAGTTTGGGGATTTTCGTGCACTTCCCAAAAAACTACAGATAATAAAATTCAACAATTTGTAGATGAATTTACAGCTGATTCCTGCTTTTATTCGGCTGGAATGGGCATTATTATTAAAGATGTTGAAAAGGGAAATGTATTGGCTCAACACAACTCGAAAATGGCTTTAACGCCGGCTTCATGTCAAAAATTGATTACCACTGCAAGCGCATTGGAAATATTAGGTGAAGATTATCAATTTAAAACACTGATCGAAACTGATGGGAATATTGAAAATGGAACGCTAAAAGGAAACTTAATTATAAAAGGTGGTGGTGATCCTGCATTGGAATCGAAATATTTTGAATCTCAGCAAAACATTGCCAACAGAATTGTATCAAAACTAAAAACATTAAATATCAACACGATTGATGGCCGTATCTTGGTAGACAACTCTTACTTCGTACCTTCAATCCCGAGAACCTGGATATGGGAAGATATTGGCAATTATTATGGTGCTGTTCCCAATGCCATCAACTACCGTGATAACATGTACACCTTGTTTTTTAAATCAGGACAAGCTGGCAGTAAGACTAAAATTTGGAAAACGGCTCCACGTAATACGGGATTGGATTTCGACAATCAGGTTGTAAGCTCTGAAATCAATCGCGATTTAGCTTACATTTTTGGTGGCAACACAAGTAAATTGCGCAGAATAGAAGGCAGCATCCCTCAGAATAGAGATGATTTCAAGGTAAAGGGAGCTTTTCTTCACCCAGAAATGGCCTTAATTGAAGATCTCAAAGCAGAATTAAAGAATAGTAACATTAGAGTCCTGAATCAAAAAAGTAAGCATAAAACCAATCGTAAAGAGTTATTCGAAATTCTATCTCCAAAAGTGAAAGATATCGTGTACTGGACCAATCAGAAAAGCGTAAATCTTTTTGCCGATCAGTTGTTATTTGAAATCGGACAAAAACAAAACAAAAAAGCCGATTGGGAAACTGGAGTAAGAAGCATAAATGAGTTTTGGAGCACAAAAGGTATTAAAACCAAATATCAAAATTTACTTGATGGCAGTGGCTTATCGCACTTCAATGCGATTTCTGCTGAGTTTTTCAGCCAAATCCTGACTTTCATGTATCATAGCAA
The DNA here is from genome assembly GCF_001310955.1 of Marinifilum fragile JCM 15579. Lineage (GTDB taxonomy): Bacteria > Bacteroidota > Bacteroidia > Bacteroidales > Marinifilaceae > Marinifilum > Marinifilum fragile. Next base: position 269,511 of record NZ_BAZX01000001.1, on the reverse strand, counting down.
CAATCACAATGCTTTCTTATCATCTCTTCCTGTTGCTGGTAAATCAGGCACTTTAAAATATTTTGGAAAAGACAGTGATATTGCAAACAATTGGATGGCTAAAACCGGATCAATGACAGGTGTAAGAACTTATTGTGGTTACTTAAAAAACTCAAAAGGCAAACCTTACATTGTATGTATTTTAATTAACAATCACCATTGCTCATCTAAGGAACTCAATAATAAATTGCTAAACCTTTTAATTCATATTTATAATTACTAAATTGAATTGATTAACAATACAAATCAATTCTATTTTCTTATGAGAATTAGTATTAATTCTATAATACTTTCACTGCTTGTAATATGTAGTTTGAGTGCCTATTCTTCAGTAAGCAAACACGTATTAATTCTAAACTCATACCACAATGGTCTCAGTTGGACAGATTCAACCTTAAAAAGTATCAAAAGTGAGCTTCTGCCAAATCCAAATACGGCCATCCACATCGAATATATGGATTCAAAAAGATATTTCTCTGAAGAGTATCTGGAACACCTGAAACAATATTACCAATACAAGTATAAGAACCAAAAATTTGATTTAATTATTTCTACCGACAACAATGCCTACGACTTTTTAATCAAAAATCGTGATGAAGTTTTCGGTAAAGTACCTGTTGTTTTTTCAGGTTTAAACTCCTTTATCGATACTCCTAAAGGATATACAGGTGTATTTGAAAATTTTAATGTGTGTGCCACAATTGATTTAATTGAAAATCACCACCCAGATTATTCTAAGATCGTAGTTGTAACAGATTATAGTACCACAGGAAAAAACTTGGTTACCATGCTGGATGAACAAATCCAGGAAATGGGTAAACCAGTTAGGTTTGAAATTTTGAAAGCCAAAAGTTTACAAGATTTAAAAATTCACCTTTCAGAATTACATTCTAATGATGTTGTTCTTTACTTGCTATACAATCGGGATATTGAAGGCAATTATTACACTTACGAAAAGGGTTTTTCTGAATGTAAACCCTATTGCAAAGTTCCAATTTACTGTGTTTGGGATTTTTATCTTAATCATGGTGCCATAGGTGGATCTTTAATAACAGGAAGAACTCACGGTAAGCAAGCTGCTCTAATAGCTAAAAAAGTATTATCCGGTACTCCTATCGATGCTATTCCTCCAATGAAATCTGAATATGAGTACATGTTCGATTATAATGAATTGGTAAATTTTAATATCAAGATTAAGGATTTGCCTAAAAATTCCAAGCTAATAAATGAGCCCTACAGCCTGATTAAGGAAAACAAGGAAATAGTTATACTTACTTTAACGATATTGATACTTTTAACCATTATTATCATCGTAATGATGATTAATATTCACCTTAAAAAATTAAAAGAACAAAAAGAAAAAGCTCATATGCTGGAAATCACTGCGACAAATGTAAAACTAGAAAAAGCGATAGAGGTTGCAGAAGAATCAAACCGGTTAAAATCTGCTTTCCTGGCCAATATGTCGCATGAAATCCGAACACCTATGAATGCTATATTGGGATTTACAGAACTGCTTTCAGGTGAGAATGTATCAGATGCCAAAAGAAAAAAGTTCATTTCCATCATCCAAAAAAACACCAATGGATTATTACGATTGATTAGCGATATTCTTGATATCTCAAAAATTGAAACCAATCAGTTAAAGCTTGTTTTGGACCGATGTAATATCTCCAAACTTTTCGATTCGATTAAATATGATTATGAAACACTTAAAGAACATAAGGCGAATCACGATCTCAACTTTATTGTAAGTACCCCAGATGCTAATCCAATTTATGAGATTACAACCGATTCGGTTCGATTACAACAAGTGTTTACCAACCTAATTGAAAATTCAATTAAATTTACCCAGGGAGGTGAAATTGAAGTTGGCTATACAGTTAAAGGAAAGTTTATTGAATTCTTTGTAAGAGATACTGGGATTGGCATTCCAGAAGAAAAACAAGCCATTATTTTCGACAGATTCCGACAGGCCGAATTAGATGCGAACACAAGACAATATGGAGGCACAGGTTTAGGCTTGGCAATTAGCAAAAGCTTAATTGAAATGCTAGGAGGTGAAATATGGATGAAATCGAAACCACAAGAAGGAACCACATTTTATTTTACGATTCCTCTATAAACAAGTAAAGACGTAGCATGCTACGTCTTTATCTAATCATGTAAATATCGTTACTAAAAGAAATAATATACTCCTAATGAATATCTCGTACCACCTATCCATTTGGTATCTTCAACCTTAGCTTTTTCCGCAAGTTTACCATATGCAGCTGCAGTATACTCCGCTTCAAATTCGAACTTTAAGTTCTTGTATTTTTTACAAACACGTGGAGCCAAACGATATAATTCTCCAATGTCTTTACTTCTTGCGTAAACCAAATCCGTTGAAGCAATATCATCCTCTGCACCGTAATTTTTAGAATATCCGGCAAGAAAAGCATATTCCCAGTCGTTTTTCTTGTAAGAAAGTTCAGCCCACGAACCCATTACTTTAATCCCTGTGTATGATGCTTCGTTGGTTACAGGATTCATATCCTTAACAGCATATCCGCCCAACATTAACACATCGGTAAGGTTGGTACCGTAAGTGGTTTGAGCCTTAAAAGTAACCGGATTGAAATTCAACTTGAAATATCCCATCACAGCCCATGATGAAATGGTTTCATCATTTTTCCAATTCTGGATATTTCCCTCATTGTCAACACTTGTACTTTGTAGAGAAGCTTTAAGTTTTTGAATTCACCACTTACGCCAAACAAGTGTTTCTTCTTCCCTAAATAATAGTGTGCCTGCCCTTGAACAATTGGCATTCCGGCATTTCTTAAATATTTGTTACTTGATCCATCAGGACCAGTACTTGTATAATCTCTTTCTGTTGCAATTGCTGCCAACAGTTTCCAATTGCCGGTTTTATGAGTTAATCTCACCTGAGGATTACGAGCAAATGGCTTGAATGGCAAACCTGCATTGGCACCTACAGTAAATGGAAAAACTTCAGCAACAAACAATGGAGACCATGTCTGTCCGATTAAAATTGAAGTATTGCCCCAATCCAAATTTACAAAAGCATGACGCAAACGTAAACCATTGGTATCTGATTCACCGTTTCCAATAAATTCAGCTTCAATCATTCCGTTGGTTTTTGCACCCAAAATTTCAGGACCAGTAATCTTGGCATTTACTCTTGATTGGATTACTGCCATATTGTATACTCCACCTTCATTAATATCCTTGCCTGCAGCATCTAAAATCTCATTTTTAGGATACAGAAGGATATGTCCTTCACGTGCAGCTACCATTTGACGAGTATCGTAAGTAAATAAAGTGTGTACATATCCACCAAATTTAACAGAAAGTGGTAATTCCTTTTTTTGTGCGTTAAGACCTGATATGCTTATTAATGAAACAAAAAGCAATAACAGAGTTTTTAATTTTTTCATCGACTTTAGTTAGGTTTTAATTCGGCTGCAAATATAAAAATGATTTAAACATCTGCTAGTTAGAATTAAAACATATTACCTCAGATTCGCTGAAAAATTGAATGAAAACTTTAACCTCACTGGCTGGGGAGGCTGATAATTCACAGGAATTATTTGCCTCACTCGTGGGGGAGGCACAATTTGCAACAACTTTTTATCCTCGATACTCAGGGAGGGAGAAAATGCGATACTATTTTAGTCTTTCTGCGTAGTAAAACACAAAATTGCGACAAAACTTTAACCTCACTGGCTGGGGAGGCTGACAATTCGCAGGAATTATTAGCCTCACTCTTGGGGGAGGCACAATTTGGAACAACTTTTTATCCTCGATACTCAAAGAGAATGAATATATTATAAACTATTGTCGGTATTCCTGAAATACAATCAATGGCCCTCCTTCAAATTCAATTCGGAAACTATCACCCATCGATTCATTTAATGTGCCTTGCCACATCATTTCCAATCTCTGATTGGTTAAGGCATATCGCAAATTTGCTGTGGTAATTAGTGTATCTCTGTTTGGTGAGAAAATGGATACTTGTTGTCTATTAAAGCTATCAAAATTCTTTGAGCGAACTATTGGAGTAAACACACCATAACTGGTTAGCATTTTAACCCTTACTTTTTTTGCATATTGCGGTAAAAGAAACACATTACCAATCATATGATCATCGCGCTTACCCGTTGCTCCAACAATAGCTATTTCGTTGTACTTATTGGCCATGCACCATTCAACTGCCTTGGTCAAATCATTGGTATCCTGATTTGAAAAGTGATGAATGATATCCCTATACTTCCATTTCAATTCTGAATCTAAAGAATCCAAATCACCAATAATTGCGAAAGGTTCTAATCCTGCTTTTTCCAGATTGTTAATTGCGCCGTCGCAACAAATGATATGTTTTGATTCTTTTAGTTCCTTTAATGGGATTTCGTGAGTTGGAAAGGCTCCGTTTGCCAATATTACAGCTTTCTTTTGCATTCTCGATTGGTGATGATAAAATTTGAGCCTGTAAATTTAATTAATTACCTGAAATAGCCTGAGAACGAAGCATGTCTTTTTTCCATTGCAGATAGCCTACCAAGGCCAATACTGTATAGAAGAAAAACAAAACGGTTGTTGGATAAAGACCTTTATAAATGTATAAACCCATAGAAACAGCATTTACGACAACCCAAACCAGCCACTGCTCTAAAATTTTTCTGGCCAGCATCCATGTTGCAACAATGCTTAAGGCAGTTGTAAAAGCATCCCAATATGGAATTGATGCATCGGTAAAGTTTACCAGTATGTAAGCAATAAAAACATAAATCAACATGCTTGCGCCAAATAGTGTTAGGAACAAAGCGCGACTTAGTCTGACCACAGGAAGCTGATCATCACTTTTATTGGCTCCCCTTGACCATAGTATCCATCCATAAATACTTATAAAAACATAGTAGAACTGTAGTGACATATCAGCATACAGCTTGGCCACAAAAAACACATAGATATACATTACAGATGTAAGTAAACCTACAGGCCACAACCATTTATTCTGTTTGATTTCAAGGTACAGGAATAATAATCCTGATATGGTTCCTATGATTTCTACGATATTATCAATTATCCAGGTCATATTTTTAATTTAGGTAGAGACGTACAGAGCTGTACGTCTCTACAAATATTATCTTAAAATCGCAATGTCACACCTGCCAGAACATTTGTTCCTGCCTGTGGATAATAGTATCTCCATGTTTTTTCAACACCTTGCTCATACCAGTTTCCACCATATGCATTATTTTCATATTTGGCATCAAGTACATTGTTAATGCTTAACTGGAAAGCAATTTCTTTCATCCAACTTGGCTTGATACTGTAGTTCAATCTTAAGTTGTGGACATGGTAAGCATCCAATTTTCGATCTGCACTCGCAGTATTGTCAAAGTACTGTTCCCCTACATACTTACTTACAAAACTTACATCAAAACCTTTTGCTGGAGTCCATGTTAAAATACTACTTCCAACTGTTTCTGGTGAGTAACTAATGTCAGTATCTCCTAGTTCTTTCCCTTTGTACTCTTCGTTCCAATTTTCATCGTAGTAAGTTGAATATTCTACAAAATCTTTAATTCTATTACGACTCAAAGTAAGGTTGGCATCCCATTTTAAAGTTGGTAAAATCTGAACGCCCCAAATCAACTCAACACCTGCTCTGTAACTCTTGTCTACATTTGTCATGATATCGTAACCAACACTATTCTTTTCGCCTGTTGGTACCAACTGGTCTCGATAGTACATGTAGTAAAGGTTAACTCCGAAAGTAGCATTTTTAGATTTATAGTTGTACCCTAGTTCATAATCGAATAATGACTCATCAACAGGATATGAATTTGGATCGCCTTTGGCATCTTTAAAGTTTGCACGAGTTGGCTCACGATGTGCTACACCAAATGATGCATAAGCTGAGTTTCTATCGTTAAGGGTATAATACAATCCCACTTTAGGTTGAAGAAATCAAATTTATGCTCCTGAACCAATGGCAGAAGATCATCATCCGTACCATCCATATCGTAAGAAATATGACGATATTGAACATCTCCATAAGCATTTAATTTATCGCTTAATTCAACATTCATCTTGCAAAAACATTGTAATCCGTCTTCTCGCCAGTATTTAAATACCATTGATGGCCATTAGGAACTCCACCGTTTTGAGCCCAAAGAATATTACCGAAGTGATCACCATCATAACGATTCCAAGCACCACCGAAAGATGCATCGATTCTGTTCTTTTTGTAATTTAAAGAATATGTAAATCCATAAAAATCATTCTTCAGCCATTTTTGGCGTGTTAGATCTGTTTCTTCAATGGTTTCATTTCCAATCACAAGATTATCCAATCCATATTCTGAATATTTCTCATCTTCTTTATACTGCTCGTAGAAACCTTTCCCTTTTGTATAATGCAATGCAGCATTCAAATTCAAATTCGAAGTTAATTCTTGAGAGTAAAATAACTGGTAATGTGTTTGCTTGTAATTATCAGTTTGATTGTCGTAATATCTGGTAACACCATTTTCGTCGGTATATTCTCCTGCAGGATTGTATCTTCTGTCTTCATAATCATTAGGATCATCGGTGTTGATATTTGGATTTCCCCACCAGCTGATTCCTGTTTTCTGATCACCCGAAATGACATTGAATTTCAACATACTTCTTTCTGTGTAATAAGTACCACTTGCAAAAAATGATTCATGATCAGAAAATGCACGATCAACAAATCCGTCAGACTTTAACTTTGAATAACGAGCATCAAAACTAAATTTTCCATTGATTAAGCCTGTTCCAGCTTTAAAAGTATTACGGAAAGTATTGAATGAACCAGCTACACTTTGAACTTCGGCATAAGGTTCTGCATTTACCGTTTCTGTTTGAAAGTTAATGGTAGCTCCAAAAGCTGCAGCACCATTGGTAGATGTTCCAACTCCACGCTGAATTTGAATGTTATCAACTGATGAAGCAAAATCTGGCATGTTTACCCAAAATACACCTTGCGATTCTGAATCATTCAATGGTACACCATTAATTGTAACGTTAATACGAGAAGCATCAGTACCACGAATACGTAAAGCTGAATAACCAACACCATTACCTGCTTCTGATGATTCAACCAATGAAGGAGTCAAGCTTAACTGGTATGGAATATCCTGACCTGTATTTTGCTTTCTAACTTCTTCTCCTCCCAGATTAGTTACTGCTACTGGAGCTTTATTTCCTGCTCTTGTTGCTGCTACAATCACCTCGTCGGCCATTATGGCAGTTGGATTTAATTTAAAATCTAAATTCTTTGATTCAGTAAGCTTTACAGAATTTTCCTGTGTTTCATACCCCAAAAAAGAGATCACAAATTGGTATTCTCCAGCTTTTAAGTTTGTAAACTGATATTCACCATATGAATTGGCAACAGTTCCCAAATAAGTTCCTTTCACTGCAATTGCTGCCCCAGGTAGAGCATTTCCGCTTTTATCGGTAACTTTCCCTTTTAAATTTAATTGTGAAAAACCGATAAAGCATACAAATTGCAATACAATTAACAGAGTTGCTCTGCGCAAGACAGAGTTCATTTGCTTAAACATTGTGTAATAAATTAAAACGTTAATAAAATATTGCAATGAGGTATATATAAGATCAGGTTGGCGAAAAGTTAGCTCGCAATTTTCCTACGCCGGCATTATCCGGATCAGGTGTAAGGGTATGATCTCAGCCATTTATAATTAGGCACCCCACTGTGATTTGGCGCAAAGATAGTCTGAAAACTAGCAAAAACAAAAAAGTCGGCAAAAAGCCGACTTTCAAAACCTAAACTATTATAATTACTCTAACCTATAATCAATTTGGGGCTTTCACTCCCAAAACGTCATTAATTGCTTTTACAAATGTGGCCTTAGGCAAAGCACCTTGAGCCATTGTTGGTTTACCTTCCATCGGTACAAACAGCAAAGATGGTATACTTCTGATTCCAAATGCAGCTGATACTTTTTGAGCCTTATCGGTGTCTACTTTATAAATCTGAATGGCATCGCCATATTCCTTTTGCAATTCCTTTAGTACAGGAGCAATTCTTTTACAAGGTCCACACCAATCGGCGTAGAAATCAACAATTACGGGCTTATTCCCTTCAAATTTCCAATCGCCACCTTTTTCGTAATCAAATACCATTTCTTTAAAACTATCATCATCTAAATGAATAATTTTAGCATCAGAATTCGATTGTGCGTAACTATTGGTTCCCATAAAAGCAACCAACATTATTATTAAAAATCTCTTCATTTTCTCTTTCTTTTCTAGTGCAAACTCCGTTTCAGTTTTAATTCATTATCGCTCTAAAGCTAATAATGATTTGCTTTAAATTGTGTCTGCTCAACGACCGTTAATAACTCTTTAACCTTTCAGTAATCAACGCATATATCAATTCACGATTGATTTTAAAAAGGTTATTCATTTACTGTGATCGCAATTATTTTGCCTCAACCTTTAAAACTTCTGCAAAGGCTTGTTTAAAATTCTCTTTTGATAAAGCTCCCTGTGCCATTTGTGGTTGCCCATCCTTAGGAATGAATAACAATGATGGAATACTTTGAATTCCGAACATTGCTGATAATTCCTGTTCTTTCTCAGTATCTATTTTATAAATATCCAAAGCTTCACCATATTCTGCCTTCAACTCATCTAAAATTGGAGCCACCATTTTACAAGGTCCACACCAATCTGCATAAAAATCTACCAAACATGGTTTGTTGCCTTCAAATTTCCAATCTTTATTTTTTTCGAAATCAAATACTTTTTCTTTGAAAGATTCTTTCGTTAAATGTTCTACCATAACTAACACCTAAATTAATTTATTACTTTATATATCTACAAATCTATATATTTTTATCAAACAATTAACATACCAAAGCCTATTTTTCTCTGAATTTTCATAATCCCCTTAATTAATTGTAATTTTGTCAGGAAATTAAACAGTCGGTATGTCATGTATCGACAACACAGTAGTAACAGCCTGATTACAGGCCATATGACTAACAAATAAGTGAGAGAACATTTAAAACATCCTATATTTTCAATCATATCAGAAATTGTAACTGAAGAAAATCTTGAAAGCTATGTAATTGGAGGCTATGTTAGAGATATATTTTTAAAGCGCAATTCAAAAGATATTGATGTTGTTGTAATTGGCAGTGGTATTGAATTGGCTCAAAAAGTTGCAAGCAGAGCTGGTAATCCTAAGGTATCTGTATTTAAAAACTTTGGTACTGCAATGCTAAAATTCAAAGATCTTGAAATAGAATTCGTAGGTGCCAGAAAAGAATCGTATAACAGAGACTCTAGAAAACCAATTGTTGAAAATGGCAGTTTAGAGGATGACCAGAAAAGAAGAGATTTCACCATTAATGCGCTGGCATTAAGCTTACACAAAGACAATTTCGGTGAACTCTTAGATCCATTTGGAGGCATTGATGATTTAAATAGCAAAATCATAAAAACACCAATGGATCCTATGATTACTTTCTCAGATGATCCATTAAGAATGATGCGTGCAATTCGTTTTGCTACACAGCTAAACTTTAAAATTTCCGATGTTACTTTCGAAGCTATCAAAGAGAACAGGGATCGCATTCACATCATCTCTAAAGAGCGTATTATTGAGGAGCTAAATAAAATTGTAATGTCAGCTAAACCATCAATCGGTTTTAAATTGCTTGAAGAATGTGGCTTGTTGAAAATTATATTTCCAGAGTTTCAAAGATTAAAAGGCAGAGAAACCAGAAATGGAATTAGCCATAAAGACAATTTCTATCATACCCTTGAGGTTTTAGATCAGTTGGTACCTCATTCCGACAATTTATGGCTTCGATGGTCGGCTCTGCTGCACGATATAGCCAAACCTAATACCAAAAAATTTGTAAATGGAATTGGTTGGACTTTCCATGCTCACAATTTTGTTGGGGAAAAAATGGTTCCTCGCATTTTTAAGAATATGAAATTGCCTTTGAACGAGAAAATGAAGTTTGTTCAGAAAATGGTACTGCTGCATATGCGCCCTATCGTTTTGGCACAAGAAGTAGTAACCGATTCTGCTGTTAGAAGATTACTTTTTGACGCGGGTGACGACATTGATGAACTCATGAAATTGTGCGAAGCCGACATTACCTCTAAAAACGAAGAGAAGGTTAAGCGATTCCTGGATAACTTTCAATTGGTTCGTCAAAAACTAAAAGAGGTTGAAGAAAAAGATGCGGTTCGAAATTTCCAACCTCCAATTGACGGGCAAGAAATTATTGACACATTTAATTTGTCACCATGTAAAACCATTGGCGATATAAAAGTAGCATAAAAGATGCAATTCTGGATGGAATTATTCCAAACGAAAGGGAAGCAGCCTATAATTTCATGATTGAAAAAGGAAAAGAGCTAGGACTTGAACCTGTTGGCAAAAAAAAGAATAATTAGTTCGGAAATATTTCCGAACTTTTTTTTCTGTTATATAACCTATTTCAATTTGTTAAACAGCACTTGATAGACTCGACATAATATCTACTTTTGCGGCAATTAAGCAATCTCACTATTTATAATTGTACACCAAATGGCCTACGTTGATAATACAATGATTATCAGAAGAGATCTGTTATCGAAAATGGCAGAACTTTTTAATGAAGGAAAATTTAAAGAAGGATTGGATCGAATTCCTTTAGAAATGGCACCTCGAAGAAAAAAAGATCTTGATAGATGCTGTGTTTTCAAAGAGCGTGTTATCATTAAAGAAAAATTAATTCCTCTTTTGGGATTTGATTTGGAAGATGATCGCGATGAATTAAAAACCCTGGCAGAATACGCAGAAGAAGCTCTGGAGAGAAAGAATCCAATCAACAAAATCCTTACCGTTGTTGATGAAGCTTGTACTTCATGTGTAAAAAACTCATACATAGTTACCAATCTTTGTAAAGGTTGTGTTGCTCATCCTTGTATGATGAACTGTCCGAAAAATGCAATTAGCTGGAATGGAAATGGCCAGGCACAAATCGATCCTATAACATGTATCAACTGTGGCATTTGTATGAACGTGTGTCCATATCACTCAATCATATTTATGCCTGTTCCATGCGAAAATTCATGTCCTGTTGGTGCAATTTCCAAAGATGAGTATGGTATCGAGCAAATCGATGAGGATAAATGTATTGATTGTGGTAAATGTATCACTGCTTGTCCTTTCGGATCGATTATGGAAAATTCACAAATTGTGGATGTAATGAAATCCATAAAAGATGAAGAGACAGAAACCATTGCAATTGTTGCTCCTGCAGTTATTGGTCAATTCAAATCGAGTACAGATACCGTATTGGGTGCTATAAAACAATTAGGCTTTTGTGATGTACTTGAAGTTGCAAAAGGCGCAAATGTAACAACAGAAAGAGAAGCTGATGAGTTATTGGAACGTTTGGAAAACAAAGCTCCATTTATGACTACTTCTTGTTGTCCTGCATATGTTTCGGCAACCGAAAAGCACATTCCTGAAATTCAGAAATATGTTTCGGAAACCAAGAGTCCGATGTACTATGCAGCTGAAATTGCAAGAGAAAAATATCCTAATGCAAAGATTGTATTTATAGGTCCTTGTATTGCCAAGCGTCGCGAAGGAATGAAAGATCCAAATGTTGATTACGTAATGACATTCGAAGAACTTTCAGCTCTATTTCATGGTTGGAATATTGAAATTAGCAAAGAGGAACCTTTACTTTTAGATAAAAGTATTTTGAATCACGGTAGAGCTTATGCAGCCAGCGGAGGTGTTGCTCAATCGGTTCTTGAAGTTAAACCTTACGTGAATATCAAACCTGTAATTGTAAATGGTTTGGATAAGAAAAAGATTAAAATGCTAAAAGCTTTTGGCAAAACAGGTAAAACAAGTGGAAACTTTGTTGAAGTAATGGCTTGCGAAGGTGGCTGTATTGCTGGACCAAGTTCCAATTTCGATCCGAAAACAGGAAGCAAACTTTACGAAAAAAATCTTGCAGCTTTAATTGAAAGTTTAGAAGATTAATATCGATAAAAATATTTCTAGTGCGGTAATGATCAATTACCGCACTAGAAACTAAATATTAGCTCACAAGAGATTTTTTAATACTCATTTAGGTTTGAATAGAAGTTCGTCCAGAAACTATAAACAACTATTAATGAGAAACAAGCTATATTATTTTCTCCAAAGGTCAAGAATAATGGGTAAGTGATCGCTAAAACCTCCATGGTACTTGTATCCCACAAACGTTCGGTAAGGTTTTAGCCCAAAATGAGTTTCATCTTTTTCCAATAAAAAATCGGGTGCAAACACACTCATTCCATCTTTATTGCAATACAAAACGGCAGATTTATTCATCAATGATCCTGATACAATAAACTGATCGAGCATTCCCCACTTCCCTTGGTACTTGTGACTGCCAATACTTCCATTCTTTACAAAAACACTGGCTAAATTATACAATTGCTGATCTTTAATTTCGTCAGCAATTTCAGTCGCTGCTAAAGTTTTACATATGGATTCATTCTCCGGATAATCATTAAAATCACCCATAATGAGAACATTTGCGTTTGGCGATTGCAAATAAATTGAATCTACTTTTTGCCTTACCAATTTTGCAGCGGAAATACGCTTTTGCTCCGATTCAAGCTGTCCTCCCCAACGCGAAGGCCAATGATTTACAAACACATGTAATGTGTCACTGGAGTGTAACTTTGCTTTCACATATAAAATCTCGCGGGTAGTAGATACTTTTTCTCCATTGTAAACCAATTGGATAAAGGAAGTATCTATTGGTTGAAATACTTCAGGTTGATACATCAAAGCAACATCGATCCCTCTTCTATCAGGCGATTCTCTATGAATGATTTGATAAGCTATTTTAGCCAAATGACCATATTCAAAAATCCCATCAAGTACAAAACGATTTTCGATTTCACACAGGCCTATAATATCTGGAAATTCCCATCCCCCAGCGGCCATTATTACTTTTGATATTTTATTGACTTTCTGTTGATACTTTTCCCAATTCCAATGCCTTACTCCAGTTGATAAAAACTCATTGTCCAGCTTTAAGCTATCATCAAAACAATCGAAACAATTTTCAACATTGTAAAACATGGCTCTAAAATCACCGCGCTTGTTCTCTTCCCTACCTTCCAAGATAGATTGTGCCGAGCCATAAAAACTCAAAAGGAACACAAAAAAAGCAAGACAAGTTCGTTTCATTCCTGACTATTATTAAACTCAAAAGTCCCCATATCCGGGCTTGAATCAGCAGTTCTTGAGTTATTGAGTAGATCATTTGGATACTCCGTGCCAATCTCAAGCTTTCCTGTATTTATACAAGGAGAGGTTTCACTAAGCATATAATTTCTTTCTTCAATCGATAAGAATTCAGGATCCTCATTAAAAATGCAGTCAGAAAATATTGAGGTATATTCATCCTGAAGCGATTTACTTAGTTTTAAGAGTGTATTTTCTACTTTCAGTCCAATTGTATTACCAACAACAAATTCGTCGCTAAAAGTTCCCCATACAATGCAATTACCAATATTGGACATATATGCCGAAGAATTTACAAGCTTAACAACTGGCTCAGTTCTTATATCAAAACTCCAAGCATTGTATAGTGTAGATTGAAATAAATTAAGCTCACCATTCTCAATTTTTAAACATTCGTTTCCACAATTTACCAACAACAAATCGTGAGCTTGCAGGTTCGCGTTTGTAATTGCAATTCCGTTTTCTGTAAAATTTCTGACTATTCCATATTCCAACTGTAACTCCCCACTGTTCCCTACATATTGAATTCCATTAATACCATCTTCCAGAATAAAATGACTCAATTGATTTGATTTACTACTTTCATTAATGCGAATTCCATTCCATTGGCCAGGTACATTTTCATACAGTTCCTCTAATCGCGAACTACCAAAATAAACAGGCTTTTCGAAGCTTCCTTCCGCTTTTAGTGTTCCTTGTATATCTAAACCTGCATTCTTCCCAAAATATACTGTAGTTCCTTCCTCCAATATAAGTTCAGTATTCTCCATTATTGAAATTTGCTTATTAAGCAAATAAGGCCGTTTTCCTGTCCAATTTTGCGAATTGACTATATCTTCCTCAATTAATACTACATCTTGGCTCCAAGTGCTTAAAATTACCCCTTGAAGATTATTATTTACATTAAACACCAAAACATCTTCGAGCAAAACTGCCTCATCAGTATCTTTTGGCCTTAAATCAACCTCTACAAATACGAAAAGACTGTCATTCGCTCCTATTTCAACATTGGCAAATCTTTCTTCAGCTGTTCCATTTACATTAAGTCGATATGGCGAATTCTCACCTTGTAAATAAATTTCTTGCAGATTTATTTTTTTTGAAGATTTGTTATACACCTTAAACAGCTTGGTAGTAGATCCAAATCCAGTAAAAAGAGTATCAAATTTTAGTGTATCCACCGAAAAACTTACACTAAAATCAGGATCAGTATTTAATCCGTCTTCATTATCGCAAGAGAAAATTGCCAACACAAAGCTTAAGCAGCATAGCAGATATAATATATTGCGCATAGAATTATTGTTTAGGAATTTGAAGATAAAAAAAATCCGGTAGTTCTGTATTCTACCGGATCTAAATTTCTTTTGACTTAAAAGAAAATATAGTTTTTACTTTTTCGTTTATGACGTTGCGTTTGGGTTTTACTAAAGTTGCGGTCGGCCGCCCTTCTTTCACGCATTCTGTTTTCGCGCTTCATCTTATTCGGAATATCAAAGTTGATTCCCAAAGTGATTTCATGAGTACCATCACTACTATCAGCAATCAGGTTATTGGTATAATGATCGTATGAATATCCAATGTAATATTGATTGTAGCTTACCCCAATCATTCCCACAATTTGATCATTTGCACGGTAAGATGCTGCCATCCAAAAATGGTTGATATACAATTTCAATGTTGCATCATAATACACATCTGAGTTCAAGGTTTTTCTCACAATTACCGATGGCTCCAAATCTACCAAATCCATTAAATGAAATGTATAACCAGCAGTGCCGTAAAAATGACGCATCATGATATTATCGGTGTAAATGTTATCACCAAGCTTTACCGAAGATTCGAACAGGTGGGCTGCAGAAAATCCTATGAAATAATCATCATTGTATAGATATACTCCAAAATTCGCATCTGGAACATAGGTTACCATATCACCTCCTGTGTAAAGAGGATCATTTACTGGTATATCGCGTCCATCAAATTTATACTGATAGAAAACGCCTCCCAATCCAAATGAAAGCTTGGTTCCAGCTTTTCCATAGCGACGTCTGTTTAATTGTAGGTGATAGGCATAGGAAAGCTCAATTCCTGTGCGCGATATGGCTCCATATTTATCATTGAAAAAATATCCTCCAACACCTACACCACGCTGCTTGTTTCGACGTGCCAGCGGATTTCCCATCACGTTACACGTAGTACATTTACCCCCTAAATTTTTGTTAAAACTTAATGCCTGCGTTTCAGGAGCTCCTTCAACCCCAGCCCATTGTTGCCTTAAACTTAATCTTAGTGGCGAATACATTCTACTCCCTGCCATAGCAGGATTTAACAAGAATCCATTCTCTACGTACTGACTGTAAAGAGGTAGTTGTTGCGCTTTGACTTGAAAGATTCCAAGCAAGAGAATACCTAATAAAATTAATGCTCTTCTCATTAGATTATAATGGTCAGGTTTTAAAGTTCTAGTTTACTATCTCAGAATGGTTACTGTTCCAATGATTGGTTTTTCATCCTCAACCTCCACTGCGTAATAATACGATCCAATTGGCAGTTTTACACTGCCATCATTACCTCTCCATGGTTCACCTTTATACTCGTTTCCAGTACCTGCAAATTTATACACAGCCTTACCCCAACGATCATAAATCACGATCTTCAGATCTTGGATAAACTCAATTCTTTCTATATCCCAATAATCGTTGTAACCATCTGAATTTGGTGTAAATGCTTTTGGTATGCGTATCCTGCGTTCAAATAAATATTCAACTACAATTGTCGTATCCAACGGACAATTATTAGCATCTTTCAATTCCAGCTTGTATACACCTCTGTCAATATCTTCAATAGTTTGAGACGTAAATCCTAGGGATATATCTTCCTTGAGCCAAGTGTATGAATAATCTTTTACTCCACCAGATACATTTACACCAATAGCCCCATCCATTGCATCGTAAGTAGTTGGCCTAATTACCTCTACTTCTATTGCCAATGATTCAGGTTCAAATATATCAACCTCCGAAACATCTGTACATCCCTGAGCATCAATAACTGACACTTCATATTTTCCAAGTTTAAGATCCGTTGCCTCTGCTGTATCTTGCCCATCAGACCAAAGGATTGTATAGTCAGGTGTACCACCAGTTATTTCTACTAATGCTCTTCCCGTTCCATCACCGTGACAATCAACATTATCCACATCATTAATTTGAGCTATTAATGTGTCTGGCTGATTTAAAGTAAACGAACCACTTTCGCTACACCCGTTATCATCAACAACAGTATAGTCATAAACGCCTCTTGTTAATTCCTCAATTCGCTGGGTAACACTACCATAGTTGTCCCAATCGATAATATAAGGCGCTGTTCCATTACTAATATTTAATTGAATCCAACCGTTTTCCAAACCATAGCATGTAGGATCTTTACTATCCTCAACCGCAACCAAAAGTCGCTCCGGCTCAGTAATCTCTATTTCAACATCTTCAGATTTACAACCATTTATGTCTGTGATATTTACAGTATATAGACCTGGAGCTAAATTTTCCTGATCCTCCATATTAACATCAACACCAGTTCCAGTCCAAGCATACTCATAACCAGGTGTTCCGCCTTTTGGTTGAATATTAATGTATCCATCATTCATTCCCGGACATGAAATGTTTTTCGTATTCACCTCAATATCCAGTAAATCTGGCTCTTCCACAATTACAGATAGTGTTTGCTCTTCATATCCCGGATCACCACCAGAATCATACACTTTAACATGATAAGTTCCTGCACTTAAATTGTTTATATTCTGGCTGGCACTCCTAAAATGATTATCACCCGACCAACTAAAAGTTAAATTTTCGGGATCACTAGCTCCTTCAACTTCCAGATTAATAGCTCCTTCCGTACCTCCCGGACAAGTGATGTGTGTTACCGATGAAGTATAAAGCAATAATTTTGAAGGTTCATGCACTTTCGTAACATCCTCAATTCTACAACCATTGGCATCTATTACGGCAACTTCGTACACACCCATTTCAAGCCCATTCACCGATATTGTTCCTGAGGTATTGTCAACTTCTGCATAAGAATAACCTTTCGGCCCAGAAATCAATACCGTATATGGTGCAGTTCCTCCTCCAAAATCTGCTGAAACAGTTCCATCACGCTCCCCTTCAATACTAATATCTGTATAATTAGCCTTAACATTCAAAACTATGGGCTCCGTAATTTGCTGATTACCAGAAACCGAACATCCTTTTGAAGTTGTAATGGTATAGGTATAGATACCTGGTTCCAGATTCATAATTTTCTTTGCTGAAGATAAAAATCCTTTTCCAAGATCATTGGTCCATTCCACGGTATAGTCTGCACCACCAGTATCTACCAATAATTCTATTTGTCCATCAGCTGCCTGGTAACAACTTACATTTTTAAAATTTTTAACACTAACAATAATAGGATCAGCTGGTAAAAGCTCAAATGTTGCATTTGCAGTACTTCCTCCATCACTCACAGAA
This sequence comes from Marinifilum fragile JCM 15579, assembly GCF_001310955.1. Lineage (GTDB taxonomy): Bacteria > Bacteroidota > Bacteroidia > Bacteroidales > Marinifilaceae > Marinifilum > Marinifilum fragile. The sequence goes on along the minus strand of NZ_BAZX01000001.1, from coordinate 251,644 downwards.
AGCGAATAAGTTCCTGGTTCTAAACCGGATATATTTTTTCCACTTCCTGAATAACCAGATGGTCCAGACCACGAATACGTATAAGTCCCTGATCCTCCACGAGCAACCGCTTCCAATTCACCATCCGACGAACCAACACACCCCATTGGTTTTACCTGATCAATATAGGCAAACACTTGTCCGGGACTTTCAATAATCACAGACTTTTCAACTGTCGTACAAGATGATGCATCAGTAGCAACAACATTGTAAACTCCTGCTGCCAAATTCTCAATCAAGTAATAATTTTCATCAAAATTATCAGGGCTACTAAAAGTTCCACTTGGTCCTGTTACTGTAAAAGTGTAAGGCATTGTTCCTTCAAATAATTCCAATGCCAAAATTCCCTGATTTGTTCCGGCTATTTCAACATGTTGTTCTACCACAACACCAAGCTGAAGACTCAAACCTAGATCTAATTTTACTGTGTCAATTTGTGAACAATTTTTCTTGTCAGAAATTTGCAATGCATATTTTCCCGAAACTAGGTTTTCAATATTTTGCTCATATGATTTGTAGTCATTCGGACCAGTCCATGTATAGGTGTAACCATCATTTCCACCATACGGTGTAACATGAATAATTCCATCTTCAGATTTTTCACAAGAAGGTAAAACGATATCGGCAATTACAAATCCAATTTTGTTTGGTTCCCTTACAGTGATTTCTTTCTCGAATATACACCCATGGGCATCAACGATACGTAATACGTAATTCTCAGGGGCTAAACTTTTGAATATTCCGGTGCTTTCTTCCACTCCATCAAGGAAATAGCGGTAGTCAGGAGTCCCCTGCCCTCCCACTACAAATATTTCACCTGAATTCTCTCCATGGCAATTGGCATCATCCACAACCAACTCTTCTGCAATAAGTTCCGTTGGCTCATTCAGTTCCTGATCCTTTGATGCAGTACATCCAACCTTATCGGTAACTGTTAATTTATACAATCCTCCAGCTAATCCAGAAATATTAGTATCTGTAGAAGAATATCCATCAGGTCCGGTCCATGCATAGGAATAATCTGTAACTCCACCAGTTACAGTTGGAGTAAATTCACCATTTTTATCTCCGAAACATTTGAGATCCAATCCATTCAAATCAACAATTAATTCTGGATTTGAATTTATAGTCACATCTTCTTCTGTTGTTTTACAATTATTTCCATCTTGGACGAAAACTTTATAATCACCTGATGCCAATCCGGTAATATTTTTACTTGCTTGCAAATTGTTATTCAAATAATAGGATAAGCTTCCTGTTCCTCCCGAAGCATCAATCGAAATTTCTCCTTCATGAACTGTATAACAAGTAAGATCTTTCGTATCAATATTATCTATTAATAATTCGTAAGCATCAAAAACATTAACAATAGTATCAAACTCACATTTTTTACCATCTGCAACGGTTACGTAATATTTTCCTGGTTCAAGACCAAAAGCTGTACTTGTCCAATTGTCACTATCATCAGCAGAATCTACATCTTTACCAGATTCCGCTTTCCAGAAAAATGTATAATCAGGATAATTTCCGGTTGCATTTTTTTTAACTGTTGCAATTACTTGTCCATTACTCTGTCCGAAACATTTTACATTGTTGGCAGTAATTTCTAATGAAACAGTCGAAACTTCTCCCAGTGCAACTTCGATTGTCGATTCAATTTTACAATCTGTTCCATCATCTGCTATCGTATTTTTTCCATATCGAACTTCAACTTTGTAGAATCCATTTTTATTGACTTCGATTACCGCGTTGGTTTCTCCAACTAATTCGGTATAAGTACCAGCAGTTCCATCAACACTGTAATACCATTGGAAAGTAGTTGAGCTATTAATTGGAAATCCCTTAACATGATCTAACACAGCAATATCGCTACACCACTCTTCTCTTGGTTTATCAAAACTTTCTTCAAACGACGGTGGATTTTCGTCTCCACTAGAATCAGTTAATTCAGCAAAACCAATAGAATTATCATTGTCATAATGGTATTTAACTGGATGATCGATAGCACCAGAACCTGTAGTACCCTGAATATCAGTTAACGATGCATTGTAAATATTATTGAAAGTATCTGCTGGTTTGTGAAGTATTGCACGAACTCCAGGTGTACTTGCTTTTAGAAAAACGTAAGAACAACGAACACCTTCCATTTTTAAATCATTCACAACAGTAACTGTTTTTCCTGACTCAATGGTATTGTTCTCGTAACCCAATGTGAATTCAAGATTTAGGAATTCAGTATTTCCAAAAATCTTTCCTTCTTCCATAAATCTTACAGAACCAAAATATCCTTTTTCTGTATCTGCTCCGCTTGTAATATTAATAATACCATTATCCACAAAATCTACAAATCCGAAACGAACTTCACCATCGGTTTCACAATAAATGCCTCCGCCATTTTCGAAAGTAATGTATGAATCTGTACTTGTAAAAGTTAAACCTCCAGCAGTATTCATTATCATACTCCAACTTGTAATATTATTGGAAGTTACTTTAACAATGGAGTTTGTCATATCAAAAGAACGAACTGCATCAGAATCGTGTAATGACAATGATTTAAATTGACTTACAGTAAAATCGAAGCCTTGAGTAGAAACGGAACCTTCATCTATTTCCAAATTTCCAGAAGTAACAAAACCAGTTTGCCAAATCCACGATTGATCTTTTCCTACAAATCGAACATCACCATCCAGATTTTTATTGGCAAAATCAACATTTTTGATATCAGTTAATCCATCACCAATAAATTCGAAAGTTCCTTGCATGTCCAAAGTCATGCTATTGGCAAGATCCATAGAACCTCCCATTTGGAGTTTTGCAGTTACAGAAAAACTTGCATCCGGATCAATATCATCATTCCATGTCATGCTATGACATTTGGCATCAGCAGTTAACTCTACCAATTTACTTCCAAAAAATGAGTTAGCAGTAAAGAAAACATCATCATTAATTGTAGGTACACATCCTTCTTCGCTACCATCAGTCGCTCTACTCCAGTTTTCATGATTATTCCAATTATCATCCGCACCATTACCAGTCCAGTACAATGCAATGGGAGCAATTACTCCATCAACAGTCCAACCACTTGTATTTCCTAGATCGAAGGAATTGGTTGCGATGTATTTTATACCGCCAGAAATATCAGCATGAATATCTTTTAACTCCAGGAAATTTCCATTTACATCATTCTTTGCTACAAGAAACGTTTCATTTCCAACACCATCTCTTGTAGAGTGCAGATATATTGGTGCAAAACAACTACCATCAACAAGTAATTTATCTGTAGTAATAGTTCTGCCATTCTCTAATTTATATTCAAAACCTCTTGCCAATTCAAGAGTTCCAAATGAATTTTTCTTTCCTTTTATAATTCCATCACCTTCGAATAACAAATGCGATGCATAAACTTCAAAGCCAGAGAATCCACTATTGAACTCTCCTCCTTTTTCAAATATTATCTCATTAAATGACACATTATTTAAAGCAGATCCTAACAAAATAATATCCGCATTATCTTTTAATCTGATTACACTGTTATCAGTTTGGAATTCAAAACCTTGCTCGTAATTCTCATCCGCTAAATTGATATAAATTGAACGTCCCGAAACATCTTCGCTTCCATTTATTATCAAGTTTGAGTTGGTAATATCCAATCCTCTCGAGTTTATTCCTGCAGGAGTTTCAATTGAGGTTAAACTTTTACATTCAACTAAATTTCCATTCGCAATTAACTTACCATGACGAACAAACAAATCTCCTTCTGTCTGAAAATCAGAGTTCATTATCCAAACTCCACCTTTTCCATCGAACTCAACAACATTAGGAAATATATAATCAAATGTATTGATAGTTTGTGCCTCAGTTGCTCTGAAATAAAAGTCAACCACTGGTGATAAATCAATATCAAGTTGATCATTTAAAATGAACGAACCGTAAATGTAAACACCTGAAATATCAGTATCTCCCATTACAAAATTAGGTCGTGCGGTTTCAGATCCTGTCCAATCCATTGTTCTACAACGGATATCACCAGATCCTGTGCGAACATTTTGATCAAATCCAGTGAATGAATTTACATCGAAAAAAACATTATCCTTAGCTGTTGGCACACAACCATCCGCAACTCCACCTGAAGCAGCAGCACCTGAAGATGTTGCCCAATGGTTTGGATCATCCCAATCTCCTTCTCCATTAATCCAAAATAAATCTCTTCCTGTTGGTTCCTCTTCAAATTTCCAACCTGTCGTGTTTCCCAAATCCAATGATGATTTTGCAACAAATACATTGTCCGGGTCCGCATGAACATTTAATAAATTAACAGAGCTAACTTCTATATTGGTAACTCCTGCTTTAGCTCTGAATATGGCTGCGTCAGAACCTGAACCAGAAATATCAATCGTTCCTTCACATGCTCCATTGGCAATAATATTCTCGAATTCAAACTCTTGTCTACTTTCAAACACATAAGTTTTTCCTACTGCCATTTGAATACTTTGGGCCGTAAAACTCAATTTGGAAGGAGTTGGTTTTCTGAAATAGGTATTACCTTTAAATACCATTTCATTAAAACTTACATTATCTGCAAAAATATCAACATATGCATTTCCTGTTGGCTCTTCAAAAGTCAGGTTATTAAATGCTAAATCTTCATCGCCAGCAGAAACAATAAACTCTCCTGCCTTTGTCAATCGAACTTCCGAAGTTCCAGAAGAAAGTGTAAATGCTTCTGCAGAAACTTCAAACTTTTCAACTTTAAGAATTGTGGAAGATAAATTCAACGAACGTACATTATCTATACCATAATTAGAGTAAAATTCCTTGCTTTCAATTTCATTTCCATTGGTAGATAACTCACCTTGTTTCAGGTCAATCGTACCTGTTGTAATAAGATATGAAGTGATACTCCAGGAACTAGCTTTCCAACTGCCATCTTCCTGTTCGTTTCCGATGAAATTAAGATCGCTAATTAATTCAACTACACCAATATTAATCGTTTGAGGATCATTTTCAGCTTTAAAGTTTATTTCTCCCGAAAATAAATTCTTTCCTGCTGCCATGCCTGACATATCAAGACTACCAAATACATTTAATGGTTGATCGCCTGAAAAAGTCATATTAGTTGCAGCACTCCAAGTTATATTGTTACACTCTGCAATCCGTCCTCTTAGTGAAATATTAACAGCAAAACTACCTGTAACCTTAGCATCTTCAAAATATACGTTGTCTTTTCTGGTTGGAATACAACCTGTATCCCAGTTACCAGCTTCGAACCAATTATCATCAACATTACCTGTCCAATAAACGTCTCCGCCCAATAAATCATCAGGAAAAACCCAACCTTCATAGCCCGAAACACCAATAGATTCTCTAGCTTCCAAAACATTAGCCATTCCACCAACAACATTCACATCTTCAACTCTGACACGAACAATGTTCTTTGAATTTACATCACTATCAATGAATGCTACTCCGCCATCACCTTTAAGCGAAATGTTTTCAGAACAAGTACCAACAGCATTTAGGCCATCTATTTCCAAAATTTTCTGAGTACTTCCTGCCTGAAATAAATACTCTTTTCCTGCCGCAAAGGTGATATTATCAAATTGATGATTCCCAGAAAGCTTCGCACTTCCATTAAAAATCAATTCTTTAAAACCAGGATAATCTGATGCATTTTCATTGGTTAAAAACACCTGATTATCTTGAGGATGGAATAGAACTTTTTCATAAGTAATTCCATCGGTATTGTTATTATAAAATTCAGCACCGCTTTGGTAAAGAGTAATTTCTGATCCTGATCCTAAAAAGGCAAAGCCTGTTCCCTGAACATGCCAAGCTTTTAAAACTCCTGCATTGATATCAATTTTTGCATTCGCAATATTTAATGTCCTTGGCTCCGATGAATTTGACACAAATCGGTTTACATCAATTGTAAAATTAGCTGCATTTAATGTTCCCGAAATCAAATGTAATTCGTTTGCTACATCCAGTGCTGTACTTAAAGTATAAGTATTCGCTTTTGCATCTACCATTAAGGTTCCTGACATTGTAGCATTTAAAGAAATCGTACCTCCACCTTTCAATGTGGTTTGACCATCAAAATCCCAAATTGCATCTGTAGCCTTTAATGATGCATATATTTCCAGGTTTTTATTTCCCTCTAATGTAGATGTTCCTTGAATCTCAAGATCCTTACATTCTGCTGGAACATTAACATTCACAGTAACACCGTTAGGGATAATAGCATTATTATTTCTGGATGGGACACAATCTTTATCCCAGTTCTCATGATTTCCCCAATTGTTATCTCCTCCATTTCCGTTCCACGTATAATCATCTGAAGAAGGAGCGCCAAAAGTCCAACCCGAAGTTGCGCCCAAGTCATAGGAATTAAGTGCATTAAAAGGGGCTGCTGTACCTGTTGCAGTTACATTTCTAACCTTTAAGTAATCTAAAGCTACACCATCTGCTGAAATAAATCCTCCTGCAGAACCTCCTGTAATATTTATAAATGCATGACATTGCCCTATTGCAGTAAACAGGACATGAACATTTTGGATATCTTTATCTATAGTATAGGAATAACCCTCTGTAAATTCCAATTCTTGAAAATCATTTGGACCACTTAAACTACCATCTTTCTCAAACCTTAGTTTGTTAAAATTGGCACGTAAACTCGTATTAACAACAGCTCCTGAATTTCCAGAAAATATCACATCGTAAAAATCTATCTTTTCGCTACCTGATGTTTCAATACTTGAGTTATCTGATAAAACTTTTATTGTGGAATTACCTGCCTCGACATTTAGGTTATCTGTTTGAAAACTAAATACAGACTCTCCAGGTTTATTTAAGTTAATGGTAGCAGAATTCAAGTACAATTCTCTCGAAATGGTTGTATTCGAAACAATTCGTCCGCAATTCACTTCTGCTTCAATACTTAAAGTTCCTTGATTAAATTGGATATCATTATCCAAAATATTTAATGAATTGGTGATTCTCCATCCACCATTATTTTCAAAAATTAAATCACCATCGAATGTGTTCCCACCAAAATCAATTGTATTACCTAATGTATTTGCACGAAAATATAATGGTCGATCAAGGTCGATTACCATTTGATTGCTAAAAGTAACACCACCATATATTACCAAATAGTGAGCTGGATTGGCATCGGTTTTAAGTGTTGGCATATTCTTTACATTTCCCCAATGCATATTTGCACATCGAGCAACACTTGTAATTACAACCTCTGCACCAGGATCAGGAAATGAAAATTCATCGAAGTAAACATTATCATCCTTGTCTGGCAATAAAGCATCAGGATTTACTTTCCCTCCTGGCTGATCACTCCAATGCTGAATATCATTAAAGTTTCCTGAGCCTCCAATCCAGTAAAAATCACGTGCTTCCGCAGTAATATAAACAGTATGTAATAATATTAATAGTAAAAAACGTATACCATACCTTTTCATAACAAACAGAATTCTAATCAGTCAAACTCACCAATAGGTTAGATAAAATCAATTATTCTTTTCATGAAAGAACTTCTTGTTTTGACGAGAGAAAAACAAATAAGTTTCAAATTTGGGGAAAAATTTCAACATATTAATTATTACTCCAGATTATTTGCAGATCATTTTTTCACTTTATTCCACTAAGCTGAAAAAGTATTTTTTGATCTACAAAAATCGAACATCTGTAATTCATATTAAATCAAAAACTTAAAAAACCTGATCATTCTTTCGAACAATCAGGTTTTTCAATAGTTTTACGCGATTATATGCATTTTATCGACTTAATTAAAAGAACTCTATTTCTTGTATATCTTCCCAATCAAAAATCTTGCAATTATCATTTCCTGTAAAAATTAATATTCCTGCATTCTTCCCAGAAACATCAGTTTGGTCGCCTAAAAATAAATTTTGTCCACTTTTTAACTCTACCAAACAATAATTGTATGCTTTCGGAATAATCTTTCTCACATTTCTGAATGGTAACGAAAATTCCAGTTCATCGTTAAGACCATTTAAAATTTCAGAATCCATTGCCTCATCTAAATCGTAAACAATTACACCTTCAAAAGTTTCTCCCTCATTGTTAGTTATCTTACCGTACAACCTTTCCGAGTCATTAAATTCAGAAAAACAAGTCATTGCACTTTGGGGAAGTGGCAATAAATCAAGGGATAAAAAGTGTTTCCATGTAAAGTCAATACGTCCAACATTTGGTATGGTGACAATTATGCCCCTGTTATTTCGTGATACATCATTCGAAGATCTTAACATCAAATTACGACCTGATAGCAAGGTAATTCTTGAACCATTCTCCTCTTTTTGAATTTTACTGATTTTGGTAAATGGTATATCCATATCACCATCACGGCTTTCTCCATCCAATTTATCCTGTAGTAATCTTTCATCATGATCCCATTGAATGAAGCCTGTAAACTCGCCTATTGTAGTGGTAATTTTACCATAAATCGGTTCTCCAAAATTTTCAACAGGCTGCTTCTCTGGAGAATAAAAATTTACAACATCAATTCTGTTCCAATCTATTTTAAGCAAACCCAATTCATGATCCATGATCCAAACCTGATTGCCAACATCATTAGATCCACCTGATAAGTTTATGAATTTTCCTGTTTTAAGCTCCAAATTAACAGATTCCCTTCCTGTGATAGAAATGGATTTAATATCACCAAATCGGCATTCAAATTTTCGATTAAAAGCACTGTAGGATTGCTCATCACTGTATTCCACTCTATACCAAGATGTTCTTCTTTTTCTTTTGTATTCAACTACCCTCTTTTTTTCTTCCTTTATATATTTCAAATATGGATTTTCTATCTTTTCAGAATTAAAAACATCCGTTAAAAATACTTCTTCATCATTCCATCTGATTGGTCCTTCATAAACATCTCCATCAACCGTAGTTATAGAGCCATATAAATAGCAAGGATAATTTTGTGCCTTAATACCTAAAGCACTCAATAGAATAGTAAAAAACAAAGAAAAAAATAATACAATCTTACTTAGATATTCCATATTCGCAGCTTTTATTGTTCTGAATCGATTGTATGACGCACAACCTATGCATTAGTTACAGCTGCAAGGTAATTTTATTTTTTTCGGAACAAAACTTGAATGTATTTTGAATTTTCGGAAGGCGTAAATATCTGTATCAATTCCCAGGCTGATCATAATCGGCTATTAATTTTTTAAGCTTGTAAATTTTCATCAAATCCTCTGCGATCCCATCCTCAGGATTAAAATTCGCATCATCACTTACATCCCACAAAAAAGACTCTAATCGATATTGAACACTTATTTTTCGATTAGCAAATTTCACTTCCACTTCTGCCACCTGTTCATCATCAGTAAACGGAATTGGCACACAAATTTCTCTCATATTTATTAGGTATTAGGTTAGGTATAATTATTCATATTTAATTGCATTTACCGGATCGGCAGAAGCCGCCCTGTAAGATTGCCATGAAACTGTAAATACGCCAATCACCAAGGATACAATTAGAGTAAGGAAAAATATCCACCAACTAATTTCTATGCGATATGAAAAGTCATTTAGCCACGAATTCATCGCCCAATATGCAATTGGAATAGCAAGAATATTTGCTATAAGAATTAATCGAACAAACTCCTTGGTTAAAAGATTTACCAATTGATTTACCGAAGCACCCAGCACTTTTCGGATACCTAGCTCTTTGTTTCTCTGCTCTGCCATAAATGAAGACAGACCAAACAAACCAAGAGAGGCAATTAAAATGCTCAACAAAGAAAAGATCGAAAATATCCAGGTTAATCTTACTTCAGAATCATAATTCTTCCTCAGCCTTTCATCCAAAAAGAAATAATTGAAGGCCATTTTCGGACTAAATTTATTCCAAACACTTTCAATATACTTTATACTTTCCTCTCTGTTTTCCTGATTTAGCTTTACATACAGAACTCTTCGATGACTAGGATTTTCACTTACTAAAAAGTTGATTGGTTCTATATTTTCACGCAATGGTCGATAATGAAAGTCAGCAACAACACCAATCACCTCTCCTTTCATGATATCGTCATCATCTTCCTCTCCTTCCAATTCAACACCCAATTGCAACTTTTTACCTACTGCATTTTCATTCCAGTTGAACTTTCTTGCTGCAGCCTGATTCACTATGAATGCGCTAGAGGTATCCGAAGCAATTTTCCTGTCGAATTTTCTGCCTTGCATGATCTTCATCTGCATCATATCCAGATAATCAAAATCAATCACACTAAAATTAAGTACATATTGCTCCATTCCTTCTTCTCCCTCGTACAAATGCACCGTTTTCGCTCCATCAAATCCTATAAGAGAGTTTGAAGTTGCAACCGAGTTTATATTTGGATTTTTCCGCAATTCATCTTTTAATGGTTCAATCTTGGTTCGCATTAATGAATCTCTAACAATACTAACCAAAACATCCTCTTTGCTAAAACCCATATCTTTGTTATTCATGTAATTTAGCTGCACTCCAACGATTATAGTTCCACTTATCATTATGGCTGAAACAGTAAATTGTGAAATAACCAAAAGCTTTCGAAGCAATCCTCCCGCTTTTCCTTTTATGGTAGAACCTTTTAAGATAGTAGCTGGATGGAAGGATGACAGGTAAAAAGCAGGATAACTACCAGAAACTATTCCCAATATCAATGCTAGTACTATACTAAACACCAATATTTCCGGAGTTTCGCTAACCGAAAGCGATAAATCTTTATCCACCAAAGAATTAAAAAGCGGTAATATTAACTCAACAACAATTATCGCAATCATCAAAGCCAGAAATGTTAGCGATAAACTCTCCATCAGAAACTGACGAATTAAAGTATCGCGATGGGCTCCTACAACTTTTCTAACACCTACTTCTCTAGCTCGCTTTGATGAACGAGCTGTAGCCATATTCATGTAGTTAATCCCAGCAATTGATAAAATAAAAAAGGCTATGGCTGATAATATAAATATGTATTTAACATTTCCTGTAGGTGCATCCCATTGCAGATCTGACTTTAAGTGAATATCGGCAAGTTTTTGAACGATCAGATGATATTCTACCCCCAACTTATCGCCCACCGATTTCATATACTTATTATAATACAAAGGAAATTTAGATTGTAGTGCATCTATATTGGTATTCTTCTTCAACAACAAGAAAGTGTAATTACTAAAATTCCAAAATGTTATTGGTTCAGTACTATTAAACTCCTCTACTCCACGAATAGATTCGAGAGTTTTCATAGAATAAAATCCACGAAATTTAAAGTGACTGTTTCTCGGAATATCTTTCATTACACCAGTAACCGTAAAAGAGTTATTCTCACCAACAATTAAAACTTTTCCTATCGGATCCTCATCACCAAAATACCTCTTGGCCAAAGTTTCATTTAAAACAATGGTATATGGCTCACTAAGTGCCTTATCAGGATCACCCTGAATTAAATTATAGCTAAAAACCTTAAAGACGCTTGAATCAACGTACGCAATTCTTTCTTCATAAAATTCTATGTCGTTATATCGAAACTGCTGTCGCCCTGATCCATGAATTCTAACAAACTCTTCTACTTCAGGAAATTCTTGCTTGAAAGTTGGCCCAAAAGGCATAGATGATGTAGCAACTCTGTCGCGTTTGCCATTAAGCGTAAAATCAGATGCCAGCCTTACAATTCTCTTATGATTTACATTGTACTTATCGTAGGATAATTCCTCTTGTATAAATAGCACAATAAGAATTGCACATACCAATCCCACAGACAATCCAACTACATTTAGGACTGTATAAAACTTATTTCGATTAAAATTTCGAATAATAGTAATTAAGAAATTTTTAAACATATCAATTCCATTAATGAAACAAGTAGATGTGGGCTTGGGATCTTATAATTTTTGTCTCATATTTTCCGTCACTACATGACCGTCAAACAGTTGAATAATCCTATGGCTTCGATCTGCATCAGATGGAGAGTGAGTAACCATTATAATGGTAGTCCCTTCTTCATTTAGCTGTGTCAAAAGGTTCATAACCTCTTCTCCGTTAGCTGAATCGAGATTACCAGTAGGCTCATCGGCAAGTATTAATTTAGGATTTGAGATAACAGCTCTTGCGATAGCCACTCTTTGCTGCTGTCCACCAGATAATTGCTGAGGAAAATGTTTTGCTCTGTGTGCAATTTTCATCCTTTCCAAAGCTTCAGTCACTCGTCTTCTTCTCTCAGAACCAGATACTTTCATATAAAGCAAAGGCAGCTCAACATTTTCAAAAACAGTTAACTCATCAATTAGATTAAAACTTTGGAATACAAAACCAATGTTTTCCTTTCGTAGGTTAGTTCTTTGACGTTCTGTATAATTTTCTACCTGATATCCATTAAAATGTAATTCTCCTTCACTTGGATTATCCAGCAAACCAATAATGTTTAATAGTGTAGACTTTCCACATCCCGAAGGCCCCATAATGGCAACAAATTCACCTTCGCTGATCTCTAAATTCACATTATTAAGAGCAGTGGTTTCCACCTCATCTGTTCGGAAAATTTTAATTAAATTTTTAGTTTTAATCATAGCCTTTTTATTTATAATTTATTCGTATTTCAAAATATGTGCAGGAGCAATTTTAACCAAACGTGCTATCTGCTTGTAAATGGTTAGAAACGCAATTAAAAGCGATAGAACCGCTGCCAGAACAAATATCCCAACCCCTATTTCAATTCTGTAAGCAAATCCATTTAACCACCATTCCATAGCAAAAAATGATATGATCCACGCAATGGCAATTGATAAAACAATCCACCTTAAAATTTCTTTATATAACAACTGGAATACATTGTCAACATCAGCTCCAAATACTTTTCGTAATGCCACTTCTCTTGCTTTATTTTCAGTGATGAATGAAACCAAACCGAATAATCCAAGACTAGAAATAATAAATGCAATTGCCGTGAATGAGGCAAACAATTTTCCCATTCTTGATTCTGCTTGATAGAAATAATCAAAATCTTCTTCTAACAATCTATAATTGAATGGAATATTTGTAAACTTCCGGTTCCAAACCTTTCTTATTTTATTGATTATTGGATCTTTATCTTCACCAACCCTAATTCCTATATACTTAAAAGATTTTGGGTTTCTCATCATTATTAAAGGGTCAACGCCAACTTGTAAACTATTAAAATTAAAGTCCTTTACTATTCCAATCACTTCTCCTGTATAATTCCAAAGACTTATTTTTTCGCCTATGGTATAAACCATGCCCATTTTTTCTGCAGCAGACTCATTAATTATGAATTTCAATGTATCTTCTCCAAACTCTTTCGAAAAACCACGCCCTTGTATCACATCCATTTCAAATGTTTCCAGGAAATCAAAATCGACAAATGATAATTGAAACAGGACTTCCTCTGAATCTTCTTCCTTATTAGGCCAATTCACATCCCATGTTGAGTTCAGAAAATTAACCGGCATTTGGTTGGCTGCTGTCACCCAATGCACTCCCGGAATCTTTAACAATTCACTTTTCAGCTCTGAATATTCCTCGTAAAAATCATCCAGCATTTCAACATACACTATATTATCCTTGTTATAGCCAACATCAGAATCTTGTAGAAAGTTCAGTTGTTTATATACCACGCAAGTGCAAATAAAAAGTGTAATTGACATGGTAAACTGAATAATTACCAATATTTTTCGTAACATGGCTGAATCTTGCCTAAACACACCTCTTATCACTTGAATTGGTAAAAAGGATGAAAGGAAAAGTGCTGGATAACTCCCAGATAAAACTCCAGTACTTAAAACAATTAAAACTACTGCGATTAAAAACTTCAAATTTCCTGGATTTAATGTCAACGTTCTATTGGTAAGATCACTAAAAACAGGCAATAATAACTCAACAAAAACAATAGCTAACCCAAGTGCAATGGTTGTAAACACTATTGACTCAGTTAAAAACAGTCCAACCAAACCTCGTCTTTGGGCTCCCACAACCTTTCGAATTGCAACTTCCCTGGCTCTTCGTTCAGAACGGGCAGTAGCCAAATTCATATAATTAAAGCAAGCTATCAAAAGTATTAGTACTGCAACCAATAAAAACACCTGAACATACCATATTGGACCAGCTTTGTTTTTGCTAATCGAATACAAGTGATACTTCTCAAATGCCTGTAAATCCAACTCTACGTTAGAATATGGAATTCGCTGCTGCACATGTTTTCGGATGTTTTCAGCCAAATATTTACTATTGGCTCCATCCTTCAACTTTACAAATGTATGAAAGGAGTTTGCTTCCCAATCGTTTAAATCATACTCCCAATACTCTTTAAAAAATTTAAATGGAAGAAAAAAATCGTAATGTATTGAAGAGTTTTCCGGTGCATTTTCTATCACTGCACCTACTACAAATTGATAGTTTGAATTAATCTCTATACTTAATCCTATGGGATCAATATCTCCAAAAAGCTTTTCTGATAATCTTCGGCTTAAAACAATTGTACTTTCATTCTCCAAAGGACTTATATAATCACCATACAAAACTGGAATGGAGAATATTTTAAAAAAATCTGGATCAACAATTTTTCCTCCTGTTTCAACAACTGTTTTTCCATTGGAAGATAATACCAATTGCCCCCATGTACTTACCAATCTCGAAGAATATTCAACCTCCGGATATTCTTCCTTTAAAGATGCTGCAAGAGGGCTTGGCGTTGAATACACGGAAAAAATATCCCCATCAGCATATTTTTGATTTTCATAAACCGTATATATCCTATCTACATTCTTATGATAGGTGTCAAAACTAAGCTCATAATTTACCCAAATCAGTATCAAAAGTGTACAAGTTACTCCTGTAGCCAATCCTAAAATATTAATTATAGAATACGCCTTTTGCTTGTACAAATTACGAATAACAGTATTGAGTAAAATTTTAATCATCAGTTTACTTTAAAAGTAATTTCTCAGATTCGCCATACAGTTCATAACTATTTGTGATTACCTTTTCACCTGGCTCCAAGCTTCTAAAACCTCATAATATTTTGGATTCTGATTTCCTAACTTAATTTCTCTTCTTACGGCAAATTCTCCCGAAGGATCCACGACAAATATCCATTGTCCACCAGTGCTTTGAAAAAATCCTCCCCTTGGAATCAACAATGCTTCTCTTGGTTCTCCTAATTCTATTTTCGTTCTGAAAGTCTGACCAGTTCGTATTCCGTTAGGTAATTCGCTGGCGAATTTCAAATCAATTTCGAATTGACCATTTCTAACCTCTGGATACACCTTTGATACAACCAATTGATATTCTTTCCCATTAAATTTAAAACTTGCATTTAAGCCTTTATTCAATCTAGCAATATAAAGCTCATCAACCATTGCATTGATCTTGTAATTATCAAGCACATTTACCTGCCCAAGTCTCTGCCCTTTTGATTTAGACTCTCCAAGTTCAGCATTTAATGCTCCCAACTGACCACTAACAGGTGCTTTTACGTTCAAATTTTGCAATTTTTCTCGTACCAAATCCAGATTATCTTCCATCTTTCTCAAGTTCGATTCCAGTCTTTCAATTTGAATGGTTCTGGAAAGCGAATCGGTCTTTTGGCGCTCCAATAATAAATCTCTTACTTTTTTGTGATAAAAATAATCATCTCTTGATGCCTCAAATTCTTCTTGTGCAATTAGATCTTTTTCGTAAAAAGTTTTGTTTCGAGTATATTGTCTTTTGCTCTTCGCTAAATTTAAATCAATATCCAGCAAGTTGCGCTTAATATTTAATCGATCTTGTTCCATACTCAAACGAGTATCTCTTAATCTATTAACCTGCTCAGTAAAAGCTGCTTCCGAATTCAAAATTTGCAAATTCAATTCCGAATTACTAAGGCGAAGAATAACATCACCTTTTTTCACCATACTTCCTTCCTCCAGTAAAATCTCTTCTACCCGACCTCCCTCAATGGCATCCAGATAAACCGTTGTTATTGGATTTACTGTACCGGTTCTGGCAATGTACTCCTGAAAATAATCGTTTTTTACATCAGCAATCGAAAGTGTTTCTTCATCTACTCTAAAACTTAATCCTGATGTTCCTAAAAATGCTGAGTAGAGAATAACTATGGCAATTACACCAATAGCCAGATACCAATTTTTCTTTCGAAGATACCATGGCTTCTTCTCAATAATTCTATCCATATTTTTTTGACTTGTTATATACCTTTTTCAAACACGCCCAAATAATAACCACTTTCATGCCAAACACAACTTAAAATTGAATTACAACTACTTAAACTAAATCAACACCAAAATCCTGTCCAAAGTTTGAACGAATTCAATACACGAACTGTTCGATTACGTACATCATTTTTTTATTTCTGAAATTTTAGTAATAACTTGAGTCCAGATTTAAACAAAATAAATTGAACCTACAAATTAATAGATATTATGACATCACAAAAAAGCGGAAAAATATTGGCCATTGATGACAATGAGGATATATTGTTTTCACTTAAACTACTTTTGAAGCAGCATGTAGAATTAATACATACTGAATCCGATCCTGAAATGATCCCTAAACTTATGAAGCAAGAAGAATACGATGTTATTCTTTTGGACATGAACTTCACAAAAGATGCGATTAGCGGTCAGGAAGGATATCATTGGCTAAACAAAATAATTGAAATCGACCCGAGAGCTGTAGTTTTGTTTATTACAGCATATGGAGATATCGAAAAATCAGTTAAAGCAATAAAGGCAGGTGCTACTGATTTTATCCTTAAACCTTGGCAAAATGAAAAATTACTAGCTACAATATCTTCTGCCATTAAATTGCGCAAATCCAAAGAAGAAGTTAGCGAACTTAAAACCAAACAAAAGGAATTAAATGCAGTTCTCGATCAACCATTTAATGATTTTATTGGTACATCTCCTGAAATGCAGCAGGTATTTCAAACCATTACCAAAGTTTCTAAAACTGATGCCAATGTATTAATTCTTGGTGAAAATGGAACTGGTAAGGAGTTGGTAGCCCGAGCTCTTCACAGAAACTCGAGTAGAAAAGATGAAGTTTTTGTTAGTGTGGATTTAGGATCAATTAATGAAAACTTATTCGAAAGCGAACTTTTTGGTCATGTTAAAGGTGCATTTACTGATGCCAGAGCTGACAGACCTGGAAGATTCGAAATTGCTTCGGGAGGTACACTTTTCCTTGATGAAATTGGGAATTTAAGTTTGCCAATGCAGGCAAAACTTCTTACCGTTTTAGAAAGAAGAGAGGTAATTAGAGTTGGATCGAACAAACCAATTCCAATCGACATTCGCTTAATTTGTGCTACCAATATGCCTTTAAAACAAATGGCATCCGAAGAGAAGTATCGCCAAGACTTATTATATAGAATAAATACAGTAGAAATTGACCTGCCTCCACTTCGTGAGCGTTATGAAGACATTCCTTTGTTGGCAAATCATTTCCTCGAAATTTATTCGAAGAAGTACAAGAAGAGAATAAGTCCTTTATCTAAAGCATGTATCAATAAACTATATGATTATGGCTGGCCAGGTAACGTTCGTGAGCTGCAACATCAAATGGAAAGAGCGGTTATTATGGCTGACGACAAAAACCTTGAGCCATCCGATTTTCAAATCAGTATGGACAGAAGCCAGCAAGATGATGTTGAATTTGATTCCTACAATCTCGAAGAAGTAGAAAAAAATATCATCCAAAAGGTTTTAAAAACAAATAAAGGAAACATATCTAAAGCAGCAGGCGAACTTGGATTAACAAGAACCTCTCTATACCGAAGATTAGAAAAATATGGTCTATAAAAGCTTTCGAATTAACTTTATTATCAGGATTATCGTTCTATCAGCAACGATATTCCTATTATTTTACCTAGTCGCCCAAAAAAGTTTATACTTTACAGCGAGCCTGACTTTTATTGCCATAATTTATCAGGTTTACGAGATAATTAGGTATGTTGAGAAAACAAACCGTTTACTTAAAAATTTTCTGGAATCTATTCGATATTCGGATTTTACCAGAAATTTTCAAGTACAAGGATTAGGCAGTTCTTTTGATAAACTACAGGAGTCATTTAATGCTGTAATAACTGATTTTCAAAAAATAAGGGCCGAAAAAGAGGAACATTACTTTTATCTGCAAACCGTTATTCAGCACATTGGTATTAGTTTAATAGCTTTTCATCGCGATGGAAAGGTTGAAATGATTAACAATGCTTCTAAAAAACTGTTTCAAATTAGTAATCTTAAAATGATTCAGGATTTAAAATCCTTTAGTCCTGATTTGGTTGAATCCTTATTAAGCTTAAAACATGGTGAAAACACATTAATAAAGGTTAATGACAACGACGACATTTTGCAATTGGCTGTTTACGCAACCGAATTTAAAATCAACAATCGTCAAGTTATTTTGGTATCTATAAAGAATATTCAGTACGAATTGGAAGAGCAAGAGATAGAATCCTGGCAAAAACTAATTCGTGTACTGACACATGAAATCATGAATTCTATTACTCCAATTTCATCTCTATCTACTACTCTAACTACTATACTCGATGATTTTGGAGAAAACAACACAAATCGTTTCGAAGAGCAAGATTTGGAAACTCTAAACGAGGTAAAAATGGCATTGGAGACCATTCATAAAAGAAGTGCAGGACTTCTTCACTTTGTAGATACCTATCGTAATCTTACAAAAATTCCTAAGCCTAATTTCAGCATTTTCCAGGTTCAAAAGCTATTCGATAACATTCATCGATTAATGGAGGAAGAAATCAAGAGAAATGGAATTGAGTGTGAAATAAGCATTAATCCACAATCCATAGAACTTTCGGCCGATGAGCAATTAATTGAACAAGTGTTGATCAATTTGATCAAAAACTCAATTCATGCTGTGGAACATACCAAAAATCCTAAAATTGAATTAAAGGCCTACATGAATACACGAGGCCGAATTTCAATTCAGGTAAATGACAATGGACAAGGAATTATTAAAGAAGTTTTGGACAAAGTATTTATCCCATTCTTTACAACAAAACCAAAGGGTTCAGGAATTGGATTGAGTCTTTCAAAACAAATTCTACGCCTGCATGGAGGAACAATTACAGCTCATTCTGTACCTGATGAACGTACCAGTTTTACCTTAACTTTTTAATTAATGCTGTAAGAATTAACATTCTAATAATTTTAATTTAAGAAATTCTTTCATTAAATTTAAAGGGCAAATATATTTCTAACCCTTAATAAAATATACAGCATATGACTAAGACAATCACATTTAATGAGCTAAGACAAATTAAGGATCGTTTGCCAGATGGCAGCATGCAAAGGATTGCGGAAGATTTACAATTAAACGTAGAAACAGTTAGAAATTATTTTGGTGGAACAAATTTTGATGAAGGTAAAAGTACTGGAATCCATGTTGAACAAGGCCCTGATGGAGGGATTGTTGAACTCGATGATACTACAATTTTAGATCACGCTTTCCGTATTTTGGAGGATGCCTAAAAAGGAGTTTGACATCAAATAAATAAAAAAGGGTTTTGAAAATTTTCAAAACCCTTTTTAGTATATAATTAAATACTTATTCTTCTCTCTTCTCCTGATGCAACTTATTAAAAATAATTGCAAGGTTTGAATACAAAGTTGTATTCTGAACTATAATATCATCCGGCACCTTAATTCTTGCAGGAGTAAAGTTCCAGATTGCTTTAATTCCCCATGCCACCATCAAATCAGCTACAGTTTGAGCATTTTCAGCAGGAACAGTTATAATCCCCATGATCACATTCAATTCCTGAGCTAAGTCTCTAAATTGATCGATGTGAAAAACCTCAACATCATTAATTTTTCGGCCTATTGTAGATGGGTTTATATCAAATGCAGCCTCAATTTTTAATCCAAAATGATTTAATCCACTGTCATGCAATAAAGCTGATCCCAAAGAACCGGCACCAACAAGGAATGCATTATCCATTACTGAAAAACCAAGGAAATCTGATAAAACTTCTACAATTGCTTTTACTTCATATCCAACTCTGGTCTTTCCAACTATTTTAGTGTAAGATAAATCCTTTGTGACCTGCGTTGGGTCTATATTCATATAATTTGCAATTTGAGTTGATGAAACAAATTGCTGACCTTTACGCATCAATCCTTCAGCAAACGCTAAATATGAAGGCATACGTCTAATAGTTGGTTCTGGAACCGCCTGAATTTTCTTAGAATATTGAACCATAGTAAATTTCTTATACCAAAATCAAGACAAAAATAAAGAAGTTTTTATTAAAGAAAAATTTCTCTATTACTTTTTTTACGTATTACTAAAAAAATGATTTTTTGGCGCCAGGGATAAGTTGCTAGTTTTCACAACTTAACAAATAAAAAGTGGGCGATATAGGATTCGAACCTATGACCCCTTGGGTGTAAACCAAGTGCTCTGAACCAACTGAGCTAATCGCCCTCTGAAGGTGCAAATATAAACAGAAATTTTTACGATGCAATATTTTTTTGCTTTTGTTTATACTACTTCTGCAACAACAAATGTACTGCCTCCCACAAAAATCATATCTTCTTTTTCCGCATCTGATTTTGCAGCATTCAACGCTTCCTCCACTGTTGAGTAGGCTTTTCCTATTAAATCATAGGCACTTGCAAGTTCCAGTAGTTTTATTTCATTTAGTGCTCTAGGAATACTAGCACGGGTAAAATAATAGTTTGCTTCTTTGGGCATTAGGCTCAATACTTCATCGGTATTTTTATCATCAACCAAGCCAAAAACAATATTCAATTTTCTGTAATCAGTCATTCTTATTTGCTCAATTATTTCTCTAATTCCAGCTGAATTATGACCTGTATCACAAATAATCTTTGGATTTTCCTGCAAAACTTGCCAACGTCCTAATAGTCCTGTTTCCTTTACAATTTGGGAAAGTCCAGAGTGGATGTTCTCATCTGAAATGTTGAGACCTTGAGATTTTAGTTGTTCTAATGCACAAATTGCAGTTCTAATATTTTTCTGCTGATATTTCCCCAGCAAGTCACATTCAATTAAAACATTCTCTAACTGTTGAGTCGAAAAGTAGCTTAATTCTTGCTTACCAATATTTATATTAGCATTTCTAAACTCATACATATCCTCCGCAAAAAGAATATTTGATTCTCTCTCGCGTGCAATATTTCTAAAAACATCTTCAACAAATTCTTGTCTCTCTCCTATCACTACAGGAACTCCTTGCTTAATAATACCAGCCTTTTCTTTTGCAATATCACATATATCATTCCCTAATAGGTTGGTATGATCTTTACTAATGTTTGTAATTACCGAAACCAAAGGTGAAATAATGTTGGTGGAGTCCAATCTTCCTCCCAATCCAACTTCAATTACAGCGATATCAATCTCTTCCGATGCAAAATATTCAAAAGCTAATGCAACAGTCATTTCGAAAAACGATGGCTTCAACTCTTCAAATTTAGCCTTGTGATTTCCTATAAAATCAACTACAGCAGATTCCGAAATCACCTGTCCATTAATCTTGATTCTCTCCCTAAAATCACGCAAGTGTGGGGATGTATACAAACCAACTTTAAAACCCGATTTTTGCAATACCGAAGCAATAGAATGAGATACCGATCCCTTTCCGTTTGTCCCGGCAACATGAACCGTCTTAAATTTTTTATGTGGATGATTAAAGTACGCATCTAAAGCCAAAGTATTATCCAAATTGGCCTTGTAAGCTGCTTTACCTGTACGCTGGTACATAGGCAGCTGAGTGAACATATAGTCTAGTGTTTCCTGATAAGTCATTTCAAAAATCTTTACTGATTTTAAATCTTTTGCAAAGAAGAGTAAAAATTCTTAAAAAAATATTTCATAGGATGATTTTCCTATATTTTTTGCTAAATTAAAACTATTAAAGACTGTAATATTTGAATATTTCAAAATAGAAAAGCCTTATTCGCTGATTTTTAATCAGAAACCAAAGTTTAACCAATTTAAGTTGAAACAGTTTTTAATCGCATTTGTAAATCGACTAAATCTATTGGTCGAAATTAACCTCTAAGAACACCCAATATGGCAAAACTCAAAAAGATTTTCGTTTTGGATACAAACGTTATCCTACACGACTTTAATTCAATTTATAATTTTGAAGAGAACGATGTTGTTATACCAATTACTGTTCTCGAAGAGTTGGATAAATTTAAAAAAGGAAATGACCTGATAAATTTTCACGCCAGAGAATTCACAAGAGAACTTGACAGAATCTCAGGTGATAACCTTTTTAAAGATGGAGCTAAGCTTGGTAAAGGTTTAGGAACACTTTACATTGAGACAGGAAAGGAATTTTCTCCTACAATGAAAGCCTCATTTCAGGAAAACATCCCGGATCACAGAATCTTGGCAATAGCCGAACACCTTTTTAAACAATACAAGCGCAAAAAAGTAATTTTGGTAACTAAGGATATCAACCTTAGAATGAAAGCCAAGTCGTTAGGTATACTTGCTGAAGATTACAAAAATGATCAGGTTCAGGATTTAGATGATGTAATGAGTCTTGGCATTACGACTCTTGATAATTTTGATGATGAGAAAATTTCATCGCTATACAAAAGTCACGAAGGTATTCCTGAAGAAGATTTTGGAATTGATTTGCTTAAATCAGGTCATGAGTACTTTATTTTGAAAGGAAACTCTTCAAGTGTATTGGCACATTACGATCCGGTTGAAAAGTTAGTTACTCGAGTTGAAAAGCCAAATGCTTATGGCATTTATCCGAGAAACGCCGAACAAACCTTTTCGATGCATGCTCTATTGGATCCTAAAATTTCTTTGGTTGCCTTAACTGGTAAAGCTGGTACCGGGAAAACTCTTTTGGCCTTAGCCTCTGCTCTTGCTCAACACGATATGTACGATCAGGTATTTTTGGCGAGACCAATTGTTGCCTTGGCAAATAAGGATTTAGGATATCTTCCTGGCGATGCAAAAGAAAAAATTGGTCCATACATGCTACCTCTGTTTGACAACTTAAGTGTAATCAAGCATAAGTTCAACATCCACAGTAAAGAATATCTTAAAATTGACGAACTTCTGAAGGAAGAAAAGCTACAAATTACACCACTGGCCTACATTCGAGGCAGAAGTTTGTCAAACACTTATTTTATTGTTGATGAGGCACAAAACCTAACTCCACATGAAATCAAAACGATAATTACAAGGGCTGGTGAAGGAACAAAAATGATTTTTACTGGTGATATAGAACAGATTGATTCACCATATTTGGATAAAAAATCAAACGGCTTGGCATATCTATCAGACAGAATGAAAGGTCAGGATATTTTTGCACATGTAAACCTACTGAAAGGTGAACGAAGTCACCTGGCTGAACTTGCCAGTAACTTACTGTAAATATACCAGTTGCATTACTGCCAAATTTCTTTTAAATTGATTAGAGAAAGCATGAAATGATTTGAAGCTTGTAACCAAAATTAAAATCAAATCCACCGCGTATGAAAATAATGAAATTTGCTGCCATAGACATCGGATCAAATGCCATCCGATTACTGTTTATGAACGTATTTGAGGAAGGCGGAAATACGCATTTTAAAAAATCATCATTAATCAGGGTTCCTATTCGCTTGGGAACTGATACTTTCATTGATAAATTTATTTCCCCTATAAAAGGTGAGAAATTGATTAAATCGATGAAAGCCTTTCGACATTTAATGGAAGTTCACGAAGTCGTTAATTATCGTGCATGTGCTACCTCGGCCATGCGTGAAGCTGCTAACGGACCAGAAATCATTAAACGAATCGAAGACGAGTCGAATATTAAAATTGATATTATTGATGGTAAAGAAGAAGCCAGTATCATATTCGACAATAAAATTGCTGATACTTTAGAGCCAAACAAAGATTATTTGTACGTTGATGTTGGTGGTGGTAGTACAGAAATCACACTATTCTCGAAAGGTATTTGCACTTTCTCAGCTTCCTTTAATGTTGGAACTATTAAAATCCTGAAAGACTGCGTTCCCAAAGGTGAGTTTATCCGAATTAAAGAATGTTTGTTAGACATTTGCCCTAACTGCGAAAATATTGAGATTATTGGTTCTGGAGGTAATATCAACCGCTTGGTAAAACTTGCTACCCCCAGAAAAGAAAAATACATCAGCTACAGGGAATTAAAAAACATTTATTACGACTTAAAACAATACACTTACGAAGAATTGATGATTAATTACAATATGAATCCCGACAGAGCCGATGTGATTATTCCTGCAGCAACAATTTTCTTAAGCGTAATGGAATGGGCAAAAGCAGATACTATTCATGTACCTAAAATTGGAGTTTCCGATGGTATTGTCCATCAACTTTATAAAGAATATAAGTCCAATAGGCTTCTAATTAGTTAGGAATTGCCTTAAAACCTAATTCTTTTTATAAATTTGCAAACTATTTTATTTGCAATAATAAGAACTGATTCAATTGAAATTGATCAGTTCTTTTTTATCGCAATAATTTAATAATCAGCAGAGGGAAAGAATATGTTGCAAGGTAAAACTGTTGCATTTTATACATTAGGATGCAAATTGAATTTTTCAGAAACTTCAACCATAGGTAGATCATTTAAAGAAATGGGCTTCGAAACGGTGAAGATGACAGAAAAAGCTGATATCTACGTAATCAATACTTGTTCGGTAACCGATCAGGCCGATAAGAAATGTCGACAAGCTATTAAGAAAGTAATTAAAACCAATCCGAATGCTTTTGTTGCAGTTATTGGTTGTTACGCTCAATTAAAACCAAAGGAAATCCTTGAAATTCCAGGTGTTGATTTGGTACTAGGCGCAAACGAAAAATTCAATATTCATAAATATATCGATCACCTTGAGAAAAAAGGAACGGGTGATCTACAACCTTGCGAGGTGGAATCGGTTAAAGATTTTCACTCATCCTACTCAATGGGTGACAGAACCAGATGCTTCCTGAAAATTCAGGATGGTTGCAATTACTTCTGTACCTATTGTACCATCCCTTATGCCAGAGGACGAAGCAGAAACAACAGCATAGCCGACACGGTAAAGCAAGCCGAAAAGGTTGCTGCCGAAGGTGCTAAAGAAATAATCCTTACTGGTGTTAACATTGGTGATTTTGGTAAAAGTACCAACGAAACTTTCTTGGATCTGATTAAAGAATTGGAAAAAGTGGAAGGCATTGAGCGTTTCAGAATTTCATCAATAGAGCCGAACTTGTTGAGCAATGACATCATTGATTTTGTTGCCGGTTCAAAGAAATTTGTAAACCACTTTCATATTCCATTGCAGGCAGGATCGAACAAGGTTCTGAAGCTGATGAAGAGAAGATACGACAGAGAGTTGTTTGCTCAACGTATCAAGAAAATCAAATCTTTACTTCCCGATGCTTTTATTGGTGTTGATGTGATTGCTGGTAGCCGTGGAGAAAACGAAGAAGATTTCAACGATGCCTACATGTTTATCAATGAATTGCCAATTAGCCAACTTCATGTGTTCCCTTATTCGGAAAGACAAGGTACAAAGGCGCTTGAAATTAAAGAATCGGTGCCTGTTGAAGAGAGAAAGCGTCGTGCTAAAATGTTCCAGATCTTATCTGATAAAAAACTAAGAGCTTTTTACCAGGAACACCTGAACGAGGAACTTGAAGTATTGTTTGAAGGATACAACGACAATGGTAAAATGTACGGATTCACCGAAAATTACATCAAGGTAGAAATTCCTTACAACCAAAACCTAAGCAATCAATTGGCAAAAGTTCAGCTTGTAAACATTAACGAAAATGGACATGTTGATGCTAAATTGTTAAATGAGGCGGAGTTCAGTTTTAGACCGATTATTTAATCATATTTCAAGAATTGATATTAGCTTTGAGGTAAATTATCAATTTTAAATCACTACCAATCGAATTTGTCATGAACCAATTGGAAGATTTATGCCTTGAAACCAACGAAATTGCTAAAAAAGCTGGTGCTTTTATTAAAGAGCAACAGAATAAAATTAAAGCAGATGTTGTTGAAACAAAAGGCATGCACGATTTTGTTACCTATGTTGACAAAACATCGGAAGAATTAATTGTTACCGAATTGAAGAAAATCCTTCCCGAAGCTGGTTTTATTGCTGAAGAAGGAACAGAAACCTATCGTGCCGATCGTTTCAATTGGATCATCGATCCGCTTGACGGAACAACCAATTACATTCATGGCTTCTCTCCTTTTGCAGTGAGTATTGCCTTGCAGGAAAACGATGAGATTGTTTTGGGCGTAGTTTACGAAATCAGCTTGACGAATGCTTTTACTCGTGGAAAGGTGCCAATGGTGCTTTCTTAAATGGCAATTCAATTCATGTTTCAAAGGCAAATACAGTTGATGCGTCCTTAATCGCAACAGGATTTCCATACTACGATTACGATTTGCTAAAAAACTTTATGGCAACTTTGGAGTATTTCATCCTGAATTCTCATGGTGTTCGTCGTCCTGGTTCTGCGGCTACCGATTTGGCCTATGTGGCTTGCGGTAGATTCGAAGCATTTTACGAATACAGCCTTCAGGCCTGGGATGTTGCAGCTGGTTCTTTCCTTGTGAAACAAGCTGGTGGAGCGGTTTGCGACTTTAAAGGAGGCGATGATTACATCTTCGGAAAAGAAATCATTGCATCAAATGGTTTGGTTCAGGAAGAATTTAAATCGGTAGTGCAAAAGTACATGCTCAAATAACTCTCTTTTTTATTGATCTGATAAACATGACTAAGATTTTTTCCTATATCGCATATGGTTTTATAAAACTATTGAGTTATTTGCCATTGCCAGTACTCTATATCTTTTCTGATATCATTTTCTTTATTGTGTACCATGTTGTGGGTTATCGCAAGCAGGTTGTTCATACCAATTTAAAGAATGCCTTTCCCGAGAAATCTGATAAGGAGATTAAAAAAATAGGAAAAGAATTCTTCTCGCATTTCTGCGATAGCTTTATCGAAACCATTAAACTATGGACCATAAGCGAGAAGGAAATCAAAAAAAGATGTAAGTTCCTACAACCTGATTTTTTCGATCAGTACAAAGAATCTGGCAAAAGCGTAATGGCTATTCTTGGTCACTATGGTAATTGGGAATGGATGACTTCCTTTCCTGCCTGGAAAGATGTTAATTTGCTTCCAATTTACAAACCACTTCACAATAAGGTTTTCGATAAATTATACATCCAATTAAGAGAACGATTTGGTGCCAAAACGCTTCCGAAAGATGATACTTTGCGAACCATGCTAAGGTATAGAAGCGAAAAAGAATTTACCGTAACTGTTTTTCTTGGCGATCAAACTCCAAACAAAAACAGCATTCATTACTGGACCAAATTCTTAAATCAGGATACACCTATTTTGCAAGGAACCGAACGTATTGCCAAGAAATTGGATCAGGCCGTTGTATTTTGTAGTATGCAAAAGGTAAAACGAGGATATTATGAGGTTGATTTCATCCAATTGTTCGATAATCCTAAAGAGACCGAAGACAATGAAATTACAGAAAAACATACTCGCGTTTTAGAGGAAATCATTCAGAAGAATCCTGCTTATTGGCTATGGTCGCACAAGCGATGGAAGCACAAGAAAAACAGTGAGCAGTAATCAGTAAATAGTTATCAGTCAACAAAACAATAGAGTTACTGATTTATAGATATTTTTAAGAAGAAATGAATAGAATTGGAATTGTAATACTAAACTGGAATGGCAAAGAACTCTTAAAACAGTTCCTTCCTTCGGTTGTTACCCACTCTAAAAGAGAATGGGCTGAAGTTATTGTGGCTGATAATGCCTCAACCGACGATTCCATTGCATTTCTTGAGCAGGAATATCCTGATATCAGATTGATTCAATTGGATAAAAACTATGGTTTTGCCGAAGGATACAACAGAGCCTTGGCTCAACTCGATCATGAATACTTTGTTCTGCTGAACTCGGATGTGGAAGTGAGTGAAAACTGGTTAGATTCCATTTACCAGCAGTTCGAAAACAATGCCGATATTGCTGCTGCTCAGCCAAAAATTAAAGCTTACCACAACAAGTCGGGTTTTGAGTATGCTGGTGCTGCAGGAGGTTTTATCGATTATTTGGGATACCCATTTTGCCGAGGTAGAATTCTTGATACCATTGAAGAGGATACCGCCCAGTACGATAAAAATATTGATGTACTGTGGGCCAGCGGTGCTGCCTTGTTTATCAGAGCTGAAATCTACAAGAATACAGGTGGTTTAGATGGAGATTTCTTTGCGCACATGGAAGAAATCGACTTGTGCTGGCGTATTAAAAACCAGGGTTACAGAATCATTTGCGACACCAACTCAACGGTTTACCATGTTGGCGGGGCAACCCTTCCCAACCACAGTTCGCGTAAGTTGTTCCTAAATTTCCGCAACAATCTGCTGATGTTGTACAAAAACCTGCCACCCAATAAATTCATATCTACATTCTTTTACAGAATGGTATTAGATGGAGTTGCAGCATTAAAATTCTTGCTTGGTGGCGAATTTGCCAACTTTGCAGCCGTATTTAAGGCGCACATGTCATTCTATGGCATGATTGGCCAATTCCGTAAAAAGCGTAAAGAATTGCTGCCTCTTGTAAGTAAGAATCATCACAAAGAAATTTACCGCAATAGCATCATTTTCGATTACTTTCTCAGATCAAAGAAAAGATATTCTGAGATTGAACAGCAACTAAAAGCATAGCCATACTGACTGTTTGCTTTAAATTCCTAATTATTAATAATGCTTAAATGCCTGGCTGTAGCAATCAGACCCTATTTTGCCATGCCTCATCCAATGGTTAAGTTTTAGAACAGATGTGTTACAGCATTCCACTGCCTATTTATAGTATTCCGTCGCTCGGTTATAATCTTCCTTCATTGTGTTGCAGATTTTCGCCAAACGGTTGCAATTTTCCACCCTCAGATTGAAGCATTCCTGTGATCGGTTACAATCTTCCAGTGCTCGGTTGAAGTTTTCCATCGCTCGGTTGCAATTTTCCACCCTCAGGTTGAAGCATTCCAGCGCTCGGTTGAAGTATTCCACCACTCGGTTGAAGCTTTCCATTGGGGCTACATAATAAAATATAAAGTCACAAGAACAACACTACAAGCATGTATTGCAACACATTACAAACAAACTATCTTTAGAAGAACAAGAATCTCAACCAAGTAGGCACAAAAGATAACTGAATAACAGAACAACAGAAGAAGTTGTATTCAATAAATGAAAAATAAATCAGTAACTATTTTTCATTAATGTTTCAATGCAAATAAATAGGATGTCTGTTCTTTCCACAGATCATAAGCCGCTAAATACGAATTCCTGGAGATAAATAATTGGAAAAATTACGGTACGCTGTACCCATGTTCATTTATATTGAACCTTGAGCTATAAATATTCTGGTGTTCCACACCAATTCAATATGAGCTTCCTACTTTATTTTGTCTTTAAGCAGCAACGCTGCTTAATATTTATAGATAGGTTGACATTGCAATTATCATTAAGGTGCAAAGCACCGCAATATCTTACCAATCAATAACAATCGATTCTGCTTGGGTAATGATTCCTAATTCATCAAATGGATCTCAAACTATCGACAAAAAAACATCTAGGTAGTAGCCGTAAACTTCAATCCAATAATGGCAACCAGCAGAAGGAACATGAAAAATATACGAGAGAAATGAACAGGCTCTCCAAACAAAACGATTCCTAGTACCGCTGTAGATAAAGCTCCTATCCCTGTCCAAACAGCATATGCTGTACCAACTGGTAAATTTTTAATGGCCAAAGCCAAAAAGTACAGGCTAATGCCCATAGCAACAATGGTGATTACACTTGGCCACAGTTTCGTGAATCCTTGTGCATATTTTAGTCCAATGGCCCAAACGGCCTCAAATAATCCCGCTACAATTAAATAAATCCAAGCTATTCCCATTTCTACAATTTTTCAACCAACTTCTCCAATTGAATCCCTCTCGATCCTTTTATCAGGATGTAATGATTCTTAACTTCTTCTTTCTCCAAAATGGCAGCAACCTCTTCCGCTTTAAGGAAAGTTTTGTACTGATTTTCGGTATTCACCTTCGAGAAAATGTCTCCTACTAAGTAAACATTCTCCAAAGCTCTCTCCTGCAACAAGTCAATTAATTGCTGATGTTCCTTTTCCGAATCTTCTCCCAGTTCCAACATGTCTCCCAAAATCACCAGCTTGTTTTTCATTGGCAAATCGGCAAAATTATTCACCGCAACTCCCATACTGGTCGGATTGGCATTGTATGCATCCAAAAACAAAACATTCTTTTCAGTCTTCTTCAATTGCGAACGATTATTGCTGGGTTCGTAGTTCTCCAGGGCCACTTTTATATCCGATTCCTTGATATCGAAATATCGTCCTACCGTAACGGCTGCCAGGGCATTCTCGAAATTGTAGCCTCCAATCAATTTGGTTTTGATGTAAAGCTTGCCAATTTTCGGAGATCTTAATTCCAATACCAAGTAAGGTGCAGCTTGCAAGAACTTAGCTTTGCTATCGGCATTTTCGCTATTTCCATAACTATATATTTCCTGATCATTCAGCATTCCCATTAAATGATCATTCTCGCAATTCACAAACACCTTGCCTCTACCCTGCAAGTGATCATACAACTCCTTCTTGGTTTTCTTAACCCCTTCGAACGAGCCAAAACCTTCCAAATGCGCTTTCCCAACATTGGTAATGATTCCAAAATTTGGTTCTGCAATCTCACACAAAAACTTTATTTCCCCTGGGTGATTTGCTCCCATCTCAACAACTCCAAATTCTGTTTCCTCGGTCATTGATAGCAATGTTAAAGGCACGCCTATATGATTGTTAAAGTTGCCTTGAGTCGCAAAAGTTTTGTATTTCATGCTCAATACAGCATTAACCAATTCTTTGGTCGTAGTTTTTCCATTGGTACCTGTAATGGCCAAAATTGGAATTCCTAAACTCCTGCGATGCTCTCTGGCCAAATCCTGCAATGCTGTCAAAACATCGTCAACCAAAATACAGGAGTCATTCACTGCAAATTCTTCTTCATCAACCACAGCGTATTTACATCCTTGTTCAATTGCTGATTCAGCAAACTTATTCCCATTAAAATTTGCCCCTTTCAATGCAAAGAAAATCGAATTGGGAACAATCTTTCTTGTATCAGTAACAACAATTGGATACTGTTTAAATAAGCTGTATAGTTTAGAATTTTCCATTGGAATTGTCTCGTAATATTTGAATGACGAAATTAATAAAAAACCCCATCCTTTTATAGAATGGGGTTTTGTTTTATTTCGAAAACTACTTCTCTATTTTCTAGTAGGTCTACCTACGCGAGTCATCGCACAACGGAAACCAATATCATCTCTTGCTTCTTTCTGATCCAAGAATCTTCGAGCACTTGGTGCCAACCAGAAAGCTCTGTCTTTCCAAGAACCACCTTTATACACTCTTGAGTTATCAGTAACCATAGAGCTGAAATCGCTACCATCTTGTCCTCTACCTTGCACATACATACGGCTCGAACCTTGTGTTTGATGTTCTGGATTGTTCCATTCGTAATCAGAAACAATACTTGAACTTACATCACCATCACGATAGTTACGATTATCGGCAGTCTTATAGTTTTCACGTCCTACCAATTCCTCATCTTTTTGCAATCTGTAACGAATGCGTCCTAAACTATCTTTTTCAGCGATATTTCCTTCCTCGTCACGTACTTTTGTTTTAAATACGTTTCCTCGATATGGATTAAATTCTGCAATATCTTCTGGCGACATTGGTCGGTAAACATCAGCAACCCATTCGCTAACATTACCAGCCATACAATACAATCCATAGTCGTTTGGCCAGAATGAGTTAACAGGTGCTGTAATATCACCAGCATCATTCAAAGCACCAGCAGTACCCATATAGTCTCCTCGTCCACGAGCAAAGTTAGCCATCATCTTACCACGAACTTTTTTATTCTCGTTTCTCACCCAATGTCCATTCCATGGGAAAATTCTTTTATCTGTAATTCGTTCTTCTTCCGAATTTCCAATCAATGCAGTAGCAGCATATTCCCATTCTGCTTCGGATGGCAGGCGGTATTTAGGAAGTAGAATACCATCAGTCCAACGAACTTGTCTTTCTTCGTTATCCGGATCTAAATCAGGTAAGTTCTTGTTTACTGAACCTTCATACTGTCCAGCTAAATATGCTTCTGTATTAAAGTTATTCTCATCTCTCTGTGCAGGATCCGGATTTAAAATACCCTTATCAATCAGAATCTGTTCGTTTACACGATCGGTACGCCACTCGCAGTAATCAACAGCTTGTTCCCAAGATACACCAACTACTGGGTATTCAGCATAAGCTGGATGACGTAGGTAATTATTTACATATGGTTCGTTGTAAGCCAACTCATCGCGCCAAACCAAAGTATCCGGCAATGCTTTCTTATAAACCTCAGGATAAGAAACGTAAACTCTCTTTGTCCAATGTAAGTATTCAAGATAATCAACATTACGAACTTCTGTTTCATCGATATAGAAAGATGGAAGCGTAACTCTTCTAGGTACATTATTCCAATCGTACATTACATCTTGTTGGGTTCTACCCATGGTAAAAGTACCACCTTCTACAAATTTTAGTCCGGGACCTGTAGCCTGTTGGTAACCGCTATGATATTCAAAACCTCCATTGTCAGGATCATTGTATGCCCATCCCGTAGTTTTTGACTTTTCTCCTTTACCTACCAAACTCTTAACCTTCGAACATGATGGGAAGATCATTAATCCAGCAGCAAAAACAGCAATAACTATGCTATAATTTAGTTTCATAATAGATTGAATGTAGTTTATCTTCAAAAATACTTAACTCAACAAATATAACTAAAAGTGCTATAATTTTATTGTATATGATTTTAGTTTTTCGATTAAATATTTAACATTTTTCATTGAAAAATCTAATCTTTACTCATCTAACTGATACTCTGAAGTAAAATTTAATTTCTGATTTTCTCTTCATTTCGCAAGCTGAATCATTTTTTAATAAAAGATTTTCAGCTACAGTAAAAATCTCAAGTTTCAGATATCATATGCAGTTTACTCGCCAATGTGTAAAGTTTTATTTAATTTGCGTTAATTCTGTTTTCAATAACGATACTTAAACCCAAAAAATGCGCTATCTCATAATTGTTCTAATTTTATTGATCGGAAAACTGAGTTTTTCGCAAACTTCCGAAACTTTCAAGCTAAATTGGTCTGATACTTATATTTCATCTCCAGATGGAGAAAACATTAGAACCATAAGCTTTAATGGCGCATCACTTGATCTGACGAACAACTGGTTACCTGAATTTTATCACTTACAAAGAACAGGTTCAGACGGAGAAATTTTCTCTGTTGAGTTATTGGATACGCATTTTGAACAGTTAAGTTCCATAGAACAGCAAATTTTACGAAATAAAACTTTTTCTTCAGAAATAAAGCCTGAAACAGAGTCGGTTTCAATCAGAAAAATTCAATATCAAAAAGTACAATTTATTCCGATTAGAAAAAATCCAACTAATGGAACAATTGAAAAACTAATCAACTTTAAACTTCGATTCAAAAAGATCAACCAACAAAGAAGTGTTAAGTCTGTAAAAAACTATGCGAGCAATTCTGTTTTAAGCAGCGGAAACTGGGTGAAAATTTCGGTTGATACAACTGCCATTCACAAAATTACCTATCAACAATTAATTGATATGGGAATTTCTAATCCGGCAAATGTTCGTATTTATGGTTATGGTGGAGGAATGCTTCCAAAAATGAATTCAGAATTGATAAAAGATGATCTTCCCTTAGTTCCTATATATTTTAACACTGGCAGCGATGGAGCTTTTAATGATGGTGATTTCTTATTATTCTATGCCAAAGGACCCAGAAATTGGAGATATGACGAAGATAAATCTGAATTCGTTCATGAAAACCATTTGTACTCCGATCATGCCTATTACTTTTTGAGTTCAGACCAAGGAAGTGCACAAATTATACCACAGCAAAACTCCGAATCAAGTTTTACAAATACAGTTAATGCCTTTAATGATTATCGAGTAATCGACATTGATGAAACCAATTTATTGGAAAGTGGCAGATTGTGGTTGGGACAGGAATTCGATGTAACAACAGAGTTTGATTACAGTTTTAATTTCGCCAACATACAAAATACTTCCAACGCAATTGTTACAGCACGTTTCGCTGCAAGATCATCCTCAGCAACCTCCTTAAAGTTGAGTTCTGGTTCAATCAACATTGGCACTATTAATTTTTCGCCCGTTAACACAGGAAGCTATACAGCTACTTATGCGAAATTGGAAGAAAAAAGCTTTCCCAGTTTCACACCTTCAAATGACAAGCTTGATATCCATCTGGAATATGAAAAAAGCTCTGCTTCATCCATTGGTTGGTTAGATTACTTAAGGGTAAATGCTCGCTGCAATCTATCTCTAAAAGGTTCACAAATGGCGTTTAGAGATATCGAATCTGTAGCAACTGGCAATATTTCGCGCTTTCAAATTCAGAACTGTTCTGCCTCAACAAGCGTTTGGGATGTTAGCAATCAAAATGCGATAAAACAAATTCCTCTTAGTTTAAATGGGACTACAGGGAGCTTTAACACAACAACCAGCAGTTTAAAAGAATTTATAGTTTTCAATCCTGAAGGCAATTTTCCTGAACCAAAAGTGATTGGCAACCTACAAAATCAAAATTTACATTCCTTGCCACAAACTGACATGCTGATTATTAGTGCCAATCAATTTTTATCATATGCCGAACAGGTTGCTGCTTATCACCGAAACAATGATGATTTACACGTTACTGTTGTAGATCAGAATGCAATTTTTAATGAGTTTTCTTCAGGTGCACATGATGTTTCAGCCATTCGAAATTTTGTTAAAATGTTCTATGATCGCTCAACAGGCGAATCGGATATGATCAAATACCTATTGCTATTTGGAGATGGTTCATTCGATAATAAATCGGATAGAGAAAGTAACACGAATAAGATATTGACCTACCAATCTGAGAACTCACTTAGTCCAACACAATCCTTCGTAACCGATGATTATTTCGGACTTTTGGACGATGGTGAAGGAGAAGCAACAGGACTTGTAGATATTGGAATAGGAAGATTCCCTGTGAATACTTCTGAAGAGGCGCAGATCGTAGTTAAGAAAATTCTAAATTACAATTCTGCAGAAAAAGGTGATTGGCAAACAATGATTTGTTTTATCGGTGACGATGAAGATAGCAATACTCACATGCGAGATGCCAACAGGCTAGCTGTCCAAATTGAAAACAATCACCCTCAATACAGAGCTCAAAGAATATTTTTAGATGATTTTGAGCAAATAACAAGTTCGGCTGGTCAGCGATATCCTAGTGTAAATACGGAAATCAATGAAAGTATTAACAAAGGAACATTGATCATGAATTACACGGGACACGGTAATGAAAATGGTCTGGCTCACGAGCACATTCTAATGACTGATGACATATATTCCTGGCAGAATCCTGTAAAACTTCCATTGTTTATGACTGCAACATGTGAGTTCAGTCGATTCGATAACTACAAAAAATTATCGGCTGGAGAAATAATCTTTCTTCGCGATAATGGAGGTGGGATTGGACTATTCACAACTACCCGACTTGTTTTTTCATCTCCAAATTTTACCCTGAATCAAAATTTCTACAATTATGCATTTG
This sequence comes from Marinifilum fragile JCM 15579, assembly GCF_001310955.1. GTDB lineage: Bacteria > Bacteroidota > Bacteroidia > Bacteroidales > Marinifilaceae > Marinifilum > Marinifilum fragile. Next base: position 215,762 of record NZ_BAZX01000001.1, on the reverse strand, counting down.
AACGAAGCTCGGATGGGAAATTTTATCGCTTGGGTGATATCATGAGACTGACTAAAAATGCAACTTCATCGGGAATCAACAAACGAAATTTCACTCTTTTGGGTGATCCAGCACTGCGCCTAAACTATCCTGAACACAATGCTATTAGTACACACCTAAATGATGTGGTACTATCCCAACCCGTGGACACATTAAAAGCTCTTAGTGAGATTAAAATCTCAGGTAAAATTACTTCTGGATCTGGAGTAGATCTAAATAGTTTTAATGGCATTGTTTACCCAACCATTTACGACAAAGCCATCAATAAATCAACCAGAGGGAATGATGGAGATCCATTTGAATATACAAGCCAAACCAGCATATTATATAAGGGAAAGGCAAGTATTAAAAATGGTATTTTCAATTTTTCATTCTTTGTCCCAAAAGATATAAACTATCAATATGGTAACGGTAAAATCTCATATTATGCATCAAGCAGCACTTCCGATGCTGCTGGTTTTACTAATTCTATTATAGTTGGAGGAACCAATCCTGGTGCTAGTGATGATAAAATTGGTCCGGAAATAGAATTATACATGAATGATGAACAATTTACCTCAGGAGGAATGACCAATGAAAATCCCCTTTTATTGGCTATCGTTCAAGATGCAAGCGGAATCAATACCGTTGGCAACTCAATTGGCCATGATTTAATTGCAATACTGGATCAAAAATCTGAAAACCCAATAGAATTAAATGACTTCTACGAAGCAGATTTGGACAACTACAAAAGCGGAAAAGTAAGTTACCAGCTTAGTGAATTGGAAACCGGGGAACATGAAATACAATTAAAAGTTTGGGATAATGTGAATAACTCATCGGTTGCCAGTTTAGACTTTGTTGTTGCTGAAACAGCTGATTTGGTGATCAAACATGTGCTAAATTATCCTAATCCATTTACCACAAATACTGGCTTTTACTTTGAACACAATCAAGCTTCGAGCGAATTGGATGTTCTCATTCAAATTCTAACAGTATCAGGAAAATTAATTAAAACCATCGAAACTACAATTAGTTCATCTGGCAAAAGGGTTGGACCCATTCAATGGGATGGAAAAGATGATTTTGGAAATTCCATTGGCCGTGGAGTATACTTCTATCGTGTAAAAGTTCGAGCTGATAATGGAAAAACTGTAAATAAATTTCAAAAATTAGTGATCCTGAAATAATAAAACTCCACAAAACTAGTTAATTGATTTATATTTGCAGACTATTATATATTTTTATTATGACTAAAAAACTAACTTTAATCACAATCGTACTATGTCTATTAATTGTTTCAGGCATTGGTAAGGTTTCTGCCCAGACTTCAACTTCTGGTGCAAACTACATTTCAACTGCGGTTTCTTTTTTAACCATTACTCCAAACTCAAGAGCTGGTGCAATGGGTGATGCGGGTGTGGCAACATCTCCTGATGTAAATTCGATGCATTGGAATCCTGCAAAATTTGCCATGATAGATGGAAATTATGGTGTATCAGCATCATATACTCCTTGGCTTCGGGATTTGGTAGATGATATGAGCATTTCTTACCTTACCGGATATTATCGATTGGATAAGAATCAAGTTATTGGCGCATCTCTTCGCTACTTCTCTTTAGGTGAAATTGCGTTTTTAGAAAGAGCTGACGACATTCCGGTTGCACAAAACCCAAACGAATGGGCATTTGATATTGCATACTCAAGAAGACTGAGCGATGAGTTTTCAGGAGGTATTGCTTTCAGATACATTAGATCAGATTTAACCCAATCTCAATATGTAGCTGGCATAGAAACTCAAGCAGGAAATGCTTTTGCAGCAGACGTTTCTATTTATTATCAGCATGAATTCAGAAGAAATCGAAGAGACATGGTATGGTCCTGGGGACTAAACATTTCTAATATTGGTTCTAAAATCAGCTACACCAACGATGATGAAAAGGAATTTATTCCTACCAATTTGAAATTGGGTACTGCACTAAAAATGGAATTGGACAGATACAATTCGCTTACCATTGCTGCAGACCTGAATAAGCTTTTGGTTCCAACTCCAAACAGCGGATCATTAGATGAAGATAATAATGATGGTGTTATTGTTGGAAGTGAAACCTCAGATAAATCTGTAGTAAGCGGTATTTTTAGCTCTTTTACAGATGCTCCTGGAGGAATGAGTGAAGAGTTTAAGGAAATTGCATGGTCACTTGGTCTTGAATATTGGTATCAGGAGCAATTTGCACTTAGAGGTGGATACTACTATGAAAACGAAGACAAAGGGAATCGCAAGTATTTCACAGCGGGTTTAGGAATAAAACTAAACATGTTTGATATTGATTTTTCTTACTTGATTCCAACAACCCAAAACAACCCTCTTAAAAATACTTTAAGATTCACCTTAACTGCTAATCTTGATAAAATTATTAAGTAATGAAGATTAGAGTTGGATTTGGCTACGATGTACATCAATTGGCCGAAGGAGAAGAATTTTGGTTGGGAGGAATTAAAATTGAACACAACAAAGGTTGTGTTGCTCATTCGGATGGTGATGTTTTGATTCATGCAATATGCGATGCTCTTTTAGGAGCAGCAAACATGAGAGATATTGGCTATCATTTCCCAGATACTTCAAATGATTTTAAAGGAATTGATAGCAAAATTTTACTAAAAAAAACTGTTGAAATCATAGCTGAGAAAGGGTATTCAATAGGAAATATCGACTCAACAATTGCATTACAAAAACCTAAAATCAAACCATTAATTCCTGAAATGCAAGAAACCCTTGCAAAGGTAATGGGAATAGATTTGGATGATTTGGCCATCAAAGCCACAACAACCGAAAAATTAGGTTTTGTGGGAAAACAGGAAGGTATATCAGCTTATGCAACTGTTTTAATTGAGAAATAATTATTCAAGAATACAAAAAGAAGCCTTTTGACATATCTGTAAAAGGCTTTTTTTATTTCGTTTTGCAAGGCTACTTTCATCAATTTTACTATATTTATTACATATAGATATATAAATATTTTAAAATGCAAAATACAGGAAAAACACTCGTACTAGGCGCAAGTACTAATGAAGATCGATACTCAAATAAATGCGTAAAACTTCTTCGAAAGCACGATATTGAAACAGTTGCAGTAGGAAACAAGGAAGGAATCATTTCTGATGTTACAATCCAAACAGGAAAGCCATGTGAGACTAAAGTTCAAACAATAGCAATTTATCTTTCACCAAAAAATCTAGAGTCTTTCCATGATTATATTATTGGATTAAAACCTGAAAGAATACTATTTCCTCCAGGAACTGAAAATCCGGAATTTTATAAAAAAGCAAATGCCCACGGTATCGAAACCGAAGAAGCATGCCCATTGGTGATGCTGAATACAGGAGTTTATTAGAATAATAACATTAAAAGGAATGCCGGTAATTGAATTACTGGCATTTTTTATTCTTAAAAAAACATCTTATAATATCGGTTTAACGACTCATTTACCTCATCCAGCCCAATCGTTCGACTTCTTCTTAAAACTTCTTGTCCATCAATAAAAACAAGCAATGAAGGGTTTGTATATAAACCTTCCTGGGCAGCAATGTCAGGCTGCAGTGCAGTATCTACATGATATGCTTTTAATTTGGCAAAATTAGTCTGAAACAAATCCTCCAATTTAGGTTGCAATGCCTTGCAAACGCCACAGTTTGGAGCTGAAAAATAAATATAAAACGATTCTCTCTCATTCTTCAAGCTCTGTAATTCTTTATAATCTGCTATATTCATATTGCAATATGCTATAATAAAAAACGGTTACCTTCATAAAGATAACCGTTTCTATATTTTTCAAAATCGTACTATTCTTTCTTACGAGTTCTTCTTTTTGGCTTAGCAGCAGCTGCAGCTTTATCTGCCTCCTCAAGACTGTTATCGTAATCGCAAATGTAACGGTCAACCAAAATACGTCCGCAATACTCACAAACGATAATCTTCTTACGAGAACGGATGTCCATTTGACGTTGTGGTGGAATCTTGTTAAAACAACCTCCACAAGCATCACGCTCAACAGTTACCACTGCCAATCCGTTTCTTGCATTCGAGCGAATTCTTGTATAAGCTGTTAAAAGTCTTTCTTCAATCTTATTTTTGAATGATTCAGACTTTCCCATCAACTTTTCTTCTTCCTTTTGAGTCTCGGAAACAATCGCATCCAACTCACCTTTTTTAGATTCCAAATCAGCTTTCTTCTCAGCAAAAATAGCTTCTGAATTTTCGATTAAAGCTTTTTTGTTACCCATTTCCGCAGTAAACTCCTTAATACGCTTTTCGCATAGTTCAATTTCAAGGTTTTGGAATTCGATTTCCTTAGAAATAGAATCAAACTCACGGTTATTGCGAACATTCATCTGCTGAGCTTCGTACTTTTTAATTAACAAACCAGCTTCTTTAATTTCTTGCTTTTTCTTAGCAATCGTATCGACAAGTTCTTTTACCTCGTTATTTAGATTTTCGATTCTGGTATCAAGTCCGGCAATCTCATCTTCCAAGTCCTGCACTTCCAAAGGAAGCTCCCCTCTTAGCGTTCTAATTTGGTCTACCTCAGAATCAACAGATTGCATTTCGTACAACGTACGTAATTTTTCTTCAACTGAAATATCCTTAAAATCTGAAGCTTTTGGATCTTGTGTTGTCATATGTTTACAAATAATTTATTGGATTCGAATTTATCTCAGAAATATGAACCGCAAAGTTAGGTAATTTTTTTGTAACTATCTCATAAAAAATATCTCGAGTAAACTGTTCACTTTCATAATGTCCAATATCGGCAATTATTAACTTGTCCTCAGCATCAAAAAACTCGTGATATTTAAAGTCTCCGGTAACAAATATATCGGCTTTAGCTGATATGGCATTTCTCAATAAAAAACTTCCACTTCCACCACAAACAGCTACTTTTTTAATCTTTTCCTTATTAATATTGGTATATCTGATGCATCCACAACCAAATGTTTCTTTTATTCTTTTCAAAAAATCAATAGTATTTTCTTCTCTCTCCAATTCTCCAATCATTCCTAATCCAACTTGAGGATTATTATTGTCGAGAGAATAAATATCATAGGCAACCTCTTCATATGGATGAGCATTTAGCATTGCCCCCACAACTTTTCCTTTTAAGTGCTTTGGAAAAATAGTTTCAACTCTTACTTCTTTCTCGAAGTGTAACTTCTCTTTTTCTCCTACATACGGATTTGTTCCTTCTCCACCTCGAAAAGTTCCTTCTCCTTCCACATTAAAACTACACGAGTCGTAATTCCCAATGCTACCAGCTCCAGCGTTAAAAAGTGCATCTCTCACCTTTTGCGCATGATCATTAGGAACAAAAGTCACCAATTTCTTAAGATCTTCTCCAATTGGGGATAAAATTTTCTTGTTTTGCAAGCCTATTAAATCGCAAATTCTCTCGCTAACTCCTCCACAAACCGAATCTATATTGGTATGTGCAGCATAAATGGCAATATTGTTCTTAATGGCCATCATTACAGTTCGCTCCACATAGTTTGATCCATTAAATCTTTTTAATCCTTTAAATACAATCGGATGGTGAGCAATAATTAGATTCGCTCCTTTTTGAATTGCCTCTTCAACAACTCTTTCAATTACATCAAGACAGATTAAAATACCACTAACTTCTTGATTGTATTCTCCCACAATAAGTCCAGCATTATCATACGATTCTTGGTACGATAGTGGCGCAACCTCTTCTATAGACGAAATAATATCCCGTACTTTCAATTCTAATAAGTTTTAATGATTACAATGCATCTTTGATTTCCAACAACAAATCTTTGATCTCTTGCAAGCGGGACACAACCGTAAAATTATTCTCCGTATCCTCTTTGTTCTCTTTTAGTTTTTGCTTGGCTCCCTTCAAAGTCATTCCTCGCTCTTTTACCAAATGGAAAATCAAATGAAAATTTTCAATATCATCCTGAGTGAAAAATCGGTTTCCTTTCTTATTTTTCTTTGGCTTTATGATATCGAATTCTTTTTCCCAATATCTAATTAAGGAAGTATTTACCTTAAACATATCAGCAACTTCACCAATTGAATAATAAAGTTTTTCTATTTTCTTCTCTTTGTAAGGCACGTCGATTAATTTTAAATCTTACCCTTTTTTAACCAGGGCAAAGCTAAGTATATGGGAATAAATTATTAACTAAAGTAATAAATAAAATGGCACGGAATAAATTTTTCCGTGCCACTTTTTATGTTCTCCTAATTTTTGTCGGTAGAATTAATCCATTGTTTGACCAGTGTTTTCGGCATATGCAACCATTTGGTCATATTCTTCTGCTGTAAGGTCATTAAAATAGTAGTTAATTGGATTTAATGTCTTTCGTCCCTTTCTTACTTCATAATGCAAGTGAGGTCCTGTTGAAATACCTGTATTCCCCAGTTCTCCAATAATTTCTCCTCGCTTTACCTTTTGTCCTTTTTTTACCCTGTAATTATCCAAGTGAGCATAAATAGTTGTATAACCATATCCATGATCAATTACGATTTTCTTACCGTAACCTCTCTCTTTCCTAGCTGTTTTTACCACTCCATCTCCAGTTGCATATATCGGAGTTCCAATCTTTCCAGTAAAATCCATTCCATCATGAAATTTACGAGTTTTATAAATTGGGTGAATCCTCCAACCATAACCAGCCGAAATACGTCCAAAATCCTTTATCGCCAGTGGCATAATTGCAGGAATTGCAGAAAGCATTTTAAATTTATTCTTTACCATTTCCTCAACATCGTCGTAAGATTTGGTTTGAACATACAATGTTTTTGCAACCTGATCCAGCTTCTTGGTAGTTGAAATTACAAGCTCAGCATTATCCATACTCTCCAAATGCTTGTAACGATTTACTCCTCCAAAGCCCGCTTTACGGATGTTTGAATGAATAGGCTCTGCTTCAAAAATAACACGGTATATGTTATCGTCTCTTTGTTCTAAATCACTTAGAACCGTTTGCACCTGTTGAAGTTTTGTATTTAATAAACTGTATTGGGTAAGTAATCTCTGATTTTCTCTCTCCAATGATCTTTCCTTGGGTGAACCGAAGAAATAGAACAATACTACAACCATAAAAATAGCTAGTACTGAACTGGAAGCCATATGCTTAAGAACATTGACAAAACGTGTCTTAAAATTAATCTCTACCTTTTCGTAGCTAACAGACTCAGGGTTAAACCGATACTTCGTTTTCGCCATGTAATACTTTTAGGTTAATTTTTTACAGAAAAAGCCTAAATTTTTGCTCAATTAAGTCAACAAAATTAAGGAAATAATCTAACTTTGCAAGCTAAGTATCGAAATCTCATCTATTTAAAACATAATAGACTCATGAATTCTAGCGAAATAAGACAAGCATTTTTGGATTTTTTTAATTCAAAGCAACATAAAATCGTTCCATCAGCACCGATGGTAATTAAAGATGATCCTACCTTGATGTTTACCAATGCTGGTATGAATCAGTTTAAGGATATTTTTCTTGGTAATTCGCCAGTAAAGTACAATAGAATTGCCAACTCTCAGAAATGCTTGCGCGTTTCGGGAAAACACAATGACCTTGAAGAGGTAGGACACGACACCTATCATCACACCATGTTCGAGATGTTGGGAAACTGGTCGTTTGGTGATTACTTTAAAAAAGAAGCCATTGATTGGGCATGGGAACTTTTAACTGAAGTTTATAAACTGCCAACGGATCGTTTATATGCCTCTGTTTTTGAAGGTAGCGCTGAAGATAAGTTAGATCGTGATGATGAAGCAGCTGGATATTGGATGAAATATCTTCCTGAAAACCATATTATCAATGGCAATAAAAAAGATAACTTCTGGGAAATGGGTGATCAAGGTCCATGTGGTCCTTGTTCTGAAATTCACATCGACTTGAGAAGTGATGAAGAAAGGAAAATTACTTCAGGTAGAGATCTTGTAAATATGGATCATCCACAAGTAATTGAGATCTGGAATCTTGTATTTATGCAATTCAACAGAAAAGCTGACGGTTCTTTAGAAGCTCTTCCTCATCAACACGTTGATACAGGAATGGGATTTGAACGTTTGTGTATGGCAATGCAAGGAAAAACTTCGAACTACGATACAGATGTATTCCAACCAATCATTCAAACCATTGCTAAAATGGCTGGCAAAGAGTATGGTAAAAATGAAGAAATTGACATTGCACTTCGCGTAATTGCTGACCATATCAGAACCATTGCCTTTGCCATAACTGATGGACAATTGCCATCGAATAATAAGGCAGGATATGTAATTCGTCGTATTCTTCGTAGAGCTGTTCGTTACGGTTATACCTTCTTAGGATTTAAAGATCCATTTATGTATCGTTTGATTCCTGTATTAATTGAAGTTATGGGACAGCACTTCCCTGAGTTGGTGAAACAGCAAACTTTAATTGAAAAAGTAATTAAGGAAGAAGAAAATTCATTCTTAAGAACACTTGAGAATGGTATTCGATTATTAGATCAGATTATAGAAAAAACAAAAGCTGATGACTTTAAGGTTATTCCAGGTAAATTGGCTTTTGAATTGTATGATACCTACGGATTCCCATTGGATTTAACTGAATTGATTTTGAAAGAACAAGATTTGGTTGTAAACAGAAGGGAATTCAATACAGAAATGGAAGCTCAGAAAAACAGATCTCGCTCTGCAACCTCGGTTGATACTGGCGATTGGGTTGAGCTTTTAAAAGATGATGTTGAGGAATTTATTGGTTACGATTACTTAAGCACGGATGTAAGAATTACTCGTTACAGAAAGATCACTAGCAAAGGAAAAGATTCTTACCAAATGGTATTCAACATCACTCCTTTCTATGGTGAAAGTGGTGGACAAGTTGGGGATACTGGTTACATTGAAGCAAATGGCCAGAAAATCTCGATCATCGATACCAAGAAAGAACATGGTTTGATTGTACACTTTGCAAAAGAATTGCCAACCGATCCAACAGCAACTTTTAAAGCTTATGTAAGTGATAGTAAAAGAAAACTTACTGCAAACAACCATACAGCTACTCACCTAATGCATCATGCATTGCGTGAAGTTTTAGGCGATCATGTTGAGCAAAAAGGTTCGTTGGTGAATCCTGATCATTTGCGTTTTGACTTCTCTCACTTCCAAAAAGTAAGCGAAGAAGAAATTGCTAAAGTTGAAGCAATTGTAAACAAGAAAATCAGAGAGAATATTGCTGTTGAAATCAAGAATCATATCCCAATGGCTGAAGCTGTAAATATGGGAGCAATGGCTTTATTTGGTGAAAAATATGGTGATTTGGTTCGTGTTGTAAAATTTGACGACTCTGTTGAGCTATGTGGTGGTACGCACGTTAAAGCAACAGGCCAGATTGGTTTATTCAAGATTATTTCAGAAGGAGCTATCTCGGCAGGTGTTCGAAGAATTGAAGCCATTACCGCTGATAAAGCAGAACAATACATCAACGACAAGCTGAATACTCTAAGAAATATTGAAAAAATATTTAAATCGAGCCAAAATCTACTTAAAAACATTGAAGACCTGATGTCCGAAAATTCAGGCTTGAAAAAGGATTTGGATGGCTTTATGAAAGATCGCTTAAAAGTGATGAAGAATGATCTTAAAGGGAACATATCTGTAACCAAAGATGTAAATTTCATTACAGAGCCATTAACTGTTGGAAGTGCTGCTGATTTAAAAGACATCGCTTTCCAATTAAAAGGTGAAGTTGAGAATCTGGTATTCATTACAGGTGCCGATTTAGGTGGAAAAGCAAACCTAACCATCATGTTCTCTGACAACCTTGTGAAAGAATATGACCTGCATGCAGGAAATATTGTTCGCGAAGCTGCCAAAGAAATCAAAGGTGGTGGTGGTGGACAGCCTTTCTTTGCCTCAGCTGGTGGTAAGGATCCTAAAGGATTGGAACAAGCTATCGAAAAAGCCAAGAAAATGGTACTTCACAAAATTGAAGGATAAATAAAAGCTGCAAGTATAAAAAACGTCGATTCATTGGAATCGACGTTTTTTTATGAAAATCCATCCTCTTAATCCATGATAGATTTAATTGATTAAACCATCAATAAATTCAATGCTTACAAAGCGAAAAGCATATACAAAATAAGAAAGCATAATAATTTAATTTGTTACATTCGTGCCTGCTTAATAAATGGAGTCCAGAAACCATAAACGGGGCGAATCCGAAAAGCCAAACGAGTAGGAGAATTATTGAATTAAATTTATGACAATAGGATTACTTTTTTATTTGGGATTTATTGTATTAATGATTGTTTCGGCATGGAAGATTAATACAAAAGCTAACCAACCAGGTTGGGCGTGTTTAGTTCCTTTCTACAATATTATTGTATTACTTAAAATAGTTGGTAAACCATGGTGGTGGTTACTACTAATTATTTTCTTATTCCCTATTTCTTTTATCTGGACGATTTGGATGACAAATCTTTTAGCAAAAAGTTTTGGAAAAGATACTGGTTTTACCTTGGGATTAATTTTCTTGCCTTTTATTTTCTATCCAATTCTAGGATTAGGAGATGCAACTTACCAGGGACCTGCAGGTCTTAAGCAAGAATAAGCAAGCTATTTATAATACAAAACGCCAATTCGTATGAACTGGCGTTTTTTTATACAATATTTAGTTTGACTTTCATACTCATCTTCATGGCACCCTCCCACTAGTACTTATGGCAGTCTCACATTAGTACTTATGGCGACCTGCCATTAGTACCTATGGTGATGTCCCACTAGTAGCTATGGTGGTCTCCCACCAACCAATGGTAGCTAATAATTAACTTTAAGGCTGCATACTATAGGTGTGTACGCTAAACTGAGCTGATGGCAAGTAGTTCACTCCGAACCAACACACCAAAAGAATTACAAATGCTAGTGCTAAAATCCACAAAGCCGAAACATACTTACTTGGTTTCTGATATCTACGATGAATGTATACCAAGTATCCCATCCAGGTGATGAATGCCCATGTTTCTTTCGGGTCCCAGGTCCAATAATGTCCCCAAGCCTCTTTGGCCCATAAAGCACCAAAAAGTAGTCCAAAGGTTAAGAAGCAAAGCCAAGATATACCAAATTATCTGCCACAAGCATATATTTTACATCGAACCGTTCTCTTTTTACTTGATACAAACCATAAATGGCTACAAGCGAAGAGGCTGCCAAAAATGCATAGGAAATGATGTACACAACTACATGCGGAACAAACCATGGGCTTTGTAAGGCTGGCATTAAAGTTTTCGAAAAATTCTCGGGATGCATGTAATTGATAAACAAAAACAAGAGCGACATAAACAAGCAATAGTAAAGCATCCAAAGGTATCTCCAACGATAGTAGGTGATCAATCCAATAATTGATATAAACAATGAATACCACAATCTTGTTTCCCCAAGAGTTCTTAGAGGAGGGCGTTCAAGACTATTCCATAAAAATCCAATATAAACAGCCATGCTAAGAATACCCATTAGCACCAATAAATTCCTGATAAAATCTTTTTTAGGAATTAATGCCGATAAAATCCAACTTGCAGAACTCACTCCAGCTGCCATTAAAAAATAGTTCCAAATCATCTTATTCAGTTTACAGTTATCAGTAAACAGTTATCAGTAATATTACTGCTCCCTGCTAATCGTTACTTTATTTCCTCTCCAAAACATGTATATAGACCCAATCATCATCATGAAAATGCCTATATATACATAAACTTGCCAAGGATCTTTTACTACTTCTACTACACTTAGATTAGAGTATTTCCCCATTTTTTCATCGTAACTCAGCTGGTATATTTTCCATCCGTTTACGCTTTGTGGTTTGTTTACTTCTAGAAACTGCTCTTCCTTTTGTCCATCAGGAGTGAAAATGGTGACTTTTGAAGAGAATTTTTTAGGTTCTGGTACTGTCATCAATAACGAGTACTTATCGTCAAGTTTTAGTGACTCGTGAGGACGGTTAAAACTTCCACAAGAAATCCAGCCAGAAAGTGTATCTGATGAATTTACAGCTACACTTACTTTAGCCGCCGGAGCTGCTCCAAAATCATACATCTGATGATACTTCTCACCTACCCTTCCTGATGACGCAAGAAAATCATCAATTTTAATATTCCAATCATGAAGCGCACACTCCAACTCATCTTCAATCATAATCATTGAAGGTTTTGTTGCTTCATAAAGTTTCCCGGATTCATTTTCAACCACTGCCAGCTTCGGATTAAACTCTTCAATCAAGAAATCGTTCAATTTAATGGCAAGCGGCAATTCGTAATAGTTCCCATTATTATCGTAAGCCTTCCATTCTGTTTTATTTGTATACAAATCCATTTTTAATCGCATTAAATCGCCTGAGCCTAATCCAGCCGCAAAAATGGTTATCCACAAACCCAAATGGCTGCATACAAAGCCCCAGTTCTTTAATCGAAAAGGAAAACTCTTACGTACAATTACCAAAGCCAAAACAACCAGTAAATAAAGGTTGATAAACAGAAATGGCCAAGAGGTGGTAAGCTGATTTAAACTCAACTTTGTAATCAGGTTTTCTTCCTGCATTGAAACCTGAGGAGTAATACCCATAATAATAACCAACAGGGTTAAAACAGCAATTGCACCAACTGATGCAGGAACTCCCGATAAAAAATAATACAGATTTGATTTGCGAATCAATCGATAAAACACCAACAGAAAAGTTAAAAAAACTGCTCCCAAAATCAAGTTCATTGGATACCTGATTGATGTTCCAGAATTGGATTGAATGGTAAATTCCAACAGAAATCCAATTAACAGTAATCCAAGGGCAATTAAAAAACTTTCTGCATATCCCCAGGGGGTTTGCCATAATGGTTTAGTGGGTTTCCTCATATCTCAAATTTTAAACAAGATTCCTTAAGATCGTAACAATTTTTGAATCTTATAAAAATGCCGTCCAAAAATGGACGGCACTTGAACCTGATATTTGAACGGTATCTAATTTACATTTTTACTTGATAGGTAGCTTCGCGTTCTTTAGCTTTCTTATCCCATTGAGGAAGAATATTCTTCTTGAATTCTTCCTTTTCTTTCTTCAATTTATCAATTGGAAGTCCTATAAATTCCTGAGCTTTAGCTTTAGTAGCGATATCTGGATAAGGAACTTCACCTTCAAATCCATATTTATGGAAAATTCTTACCAAAGCAATACGAGCTTCTTGTGCACGCTCTACTCCAGTTGTAATAACACGACCTATTTCAGTTGGAGCGTGGAATGATCCTCCGTGAGAAGCAGCTGCATAATCCCAACGCCATTGTGCGTGACGGATCATCTTCAGTACTGGCTTCATTTCTTCTTCAGTAGCACCAAGATCCCAAGCTTTTTTAGCTTCAACATGAGCACGTACTAACAATTCTTCTAATTTATCACGGTTTTCGATGATCTGATCTTGACGAGTATATACATTCTTAATCAAATTATCAGTCTCCTGACGGTGACAAACCTGACACGAGTTAGCTACGTTGTTCAAAGGAGATTGAATATGATGATCGGTAAATTTCTGTCCACCTTCCGATTTGTAAGGCATATGACAATCGGCACAAGAAACACCACGATCAGCATGAATACCCTTTAGGTATACTTCGTAACCTGGATGCTGAGCCTTCAACATTGGAGCCTTACTTAGCGCATGAGTCCAATCTTTAAAGTCAATTTCATCGTAATACTCTTCCATAGCCTCAACGTCCATACCCTTATCCCATGGGAAAGTTAAGTAAGGAACACCTTCTGCACCGGTACGTTTTTTATTGAAATAGTACTCCACATGACACTGAGCACATACCAATGAACGCATTTCCTGATGAGATGCTTTATTGATATCTTTTCCTTGACGCTCGAAAGCCTCAATTAAAGCAGGACGGGAAATACGCAAATTCATTGTTTCAGCATCATGACAATCAGCACAACCAATAGGATTAACTACTTCATGCCCCTTGCCTGCCCATTTTCCTTTATAAAATTCAGCAACTCCAATCTCATTCATCAAACGAGGAACATCTGGAGATTTACATGTCCAACAAGTATTAGGCATAGGACCATCATTTTCATTCTTTGGTCCACCAGTACGTAATGTGTTACGAATATCTTCTACAGCGTAGTAGTGTCCGCGACCTTGGTTGTAGTCCTTTGAAAATCCATAACCAGCCCAAAGTACAACCAATCGAGGGTCAACTTCAAGCATATCAATCATTGCATTACCATTATACTTGCTGCGGAAAATAGTATCAGCAGTTTTGTAGTACGATTGGAATTCTCTCGGGAAGTTTTCGCCCCACACTTCATTTCTTGGTTCCCACTGACCGTGCTCCACTTGAGGAGTATAGGCATAAACAGATTCTGCCCTTCTTTCCATGATAGATGAAGCTAACAATCCAAGTAGGAATACAACAACCAAAGTAACCAGGAAGATCAACCATCCCAACATTGGTTTTTTGCCTACAGATTCGTGTATTGGTTTCATAGTATATTAGTTTAAGTTTTATTCGTTTTCTAATTCTGTTTCTTTCATATATTCTTTTAGCCAGTCTGGCACTGGACTTTCTGGAAGTGGCACTCTGGCATGTGGTACACTAGATAAGCTATTCACTCTTCCATGTGGTACCTCCCGGTGACATTCCCAGCAAACTCTATCCTGAGTATTGTGGGCATGATTTGGCACTTGAGCTGCCAGTTTCGGATCAGTCAGTTGCTGACTGTGACAACGAATGCAGTTGTTATGAACTACTTTCTTCCCCTCATCGAGTATAAAAATTACCTCTGGTTCCATTCTCAATGCAAACATACTTGCATGACGCAATCCGTCCTTGGCTTTAAAATAGTACTTATTAAAGACATTATTGTGTGGAACATGGCAATCGTTACACGTGGCAACTTCCCGGTGTGAGCTATGGTTCCATGTAGCATATTGTGGAGCCATAACATGACAGTTTACGCAAGTCTCGGGAGCATCGGACAGATAAGATGCTGCTTTAGAAAGATAAAGCACATAGCACCCTAAGCCAAAGAATATCCCCAGCGTTACATAAACCGGAAGTTTCCATTTTGGAGGTGGTGTTAAAAATTTAAATAATCTTACCATTAGCAAAAGTTTAGATGTATTGAGTTTGCCTTATTTTTTCAAGAAATTTGGTTTAAATACAAGCATTACCCAAGCCCAGTTTTGAGTTTCATCTTTGTCACCACCTTTTAATGCTTCCATCGAATCCGTTGCAAACATGTGTGAGTAACCAGCTTTAATCAAAACACTCTTTGAGTAATTATATCCTACAGATAAATCAACCTCTGTTCCTAAATATTTATCTTGTTTTTCCGTACCTGAATAAAGATCTGCAGCTGTTGAGAACAAATGAATTGCACTTGCAAATGACCACTGCCCCTTTGAATGATTTAATCCACCATAAATATCAGTTAAACCAACATCCCCTACGTGATTACCAACATAGAAGTAATCCATATGACCATTAAACTTATGATTTGTACCAAAAAGTGGAGTAAATGAGTTGTTATCTTCCAATTCTGTATCATCAGTTCCTGATAACATTTCGATACCTACATTCCCTTTCCAGTTATCAGCAACAGGGAATTTCATACCTAAATTGAACATGTATGCGCTTAAATCATTATCTCCAGCATCCTTACCTGTTTGAGCATATAACGAACCTGTAAAAGAAATTTTACCAGGACGATAATTCATATGAGTACCAAAAGTTTGACTATATCTTGTATCTCTATCAATGTCTCCTGAAGGATCAGCATCTCTTTCCAGTCCAACATTCATAAACAGTAAACTAAAATCAAATTGTTCCGATTTTCTGTTGTACCATGCAAACTGCATACTCTTGTAATTGGTTGTATACAATTGTCTTGTAAGAAATTCTGCATCATTGTTTACTGCAAAACCAACATGAAATTTACCATTTTCATCGGTTTTAAACTTAAGCAATGCCAAGTCATGACTTCTGGCTTGTTGAGCCCAACCTACATTACCCAAAATTCGTGAGTCATCATATACCAATTCCTGACGACCAACCTTTAATGAGAAGTTTTCATTAAAAATAATTTCTCCCCATGCTTCATGAAGCATTAATTGATTCTTATCTGACATGTTTAATTGAGCAACATCTCCCCATGTACGGATATCCTGAACCGACAATCCAACACGGAATGTTTCTTCTGCATAACCCAGGTTTAAACGTGTACGCTGCGATGTTGCAAAAGCAGCATCATCAGACGAGTTAAAAAGAGACTTTAAACCATGACGATACTCTGTACGTGGTCTGATTTCTCCGGTAAAAGTAAGCTGAGCCATAACTAATGATGGCACCAGTCCTAGAAAAAGGACTAGCAATAGGCGAAATAGTTTTTTCATAGTTTGGTTAGATTTTAAATTAAAAATCTCTAATTCAATTCAGTAATTATATAATATGTTACAATACTAATTGAATTATTAAATCATTTCAAGATTAATGGATTATTTAAATTTATTATATTTAAATTTTAATACCTTTTTATCCTTTTTTACTCTTGACTTTCAGATGATTTTGATACAACACAACAAAACACCTTTATATCTTAATTTATTTTTAATCTTAATAAGAATACAAACTGAATTCCTAATTTTAAATACAAAAAAGATCACTGTAACCTAAAATTCGTTCCCATTCTCTTCAATTATCACCTAACAAGCAATAAGTTACACTTTTATATTGACATAAAAACATAGATTTTTCATCATATCGACCGATATGCGTCGATTTTTAATTTATAAAGAAAAGCGTATCTTGAAATCCAATTTATATACACTAACATTCTAAACTAACCAGTAGTACTTGCGTACTTTTTAAAACTATATTGAATCAGATGAAGAAACTTTTGAATTTTCTATTCTCTATGCAGATGATGGGCGTACTCATTATCCTGTTTGCATTTTCAATTGGAACAGCAACATTCATAGAAAATGATTTTGGAACTCCGGCAGCTCGAGCAATGGTTTATGATGCTCGCTGGTTCGAGATTTTACTTTTATTACTTACGCTTAACTTGATAGCCAATATTTTTAGATATAAGTTATACAAGCGCGAGAAATGGTCTATTTTCATTTTCCATGCTTCTTTCATTGTAATAATTGTAGGTTCTGCATTTACTCGCTATGTAGGATACGAAGGAAACATGCACATTCGTGAAGGACACACCACCAACCAAATTACCACGATGAATTCATACATTGATATGAAATTGGAAAAGAATGGTAAAACATCTGAGGTAAGTGAAAAGTTCACTCTTTCCGCCGTTAAATCGGATGACTTTAAAGAGAGAATTTCGGTTGATGGCAGTAAAGTTGACATCAAATTAAAAACATTTATTCCCAATGCTCAAACTACATTAGTTCAAGACATAAGCGGTGAACCTGTAATGGAAATGGTAGCAGTGGGTAGTTCCGGAATGAGTGGAATGCAAAACTTTACTTTGGAGTACAACTCACAAAAAATGGTTGATAGCAACTTATTGGCTTTTGGAAGCAATCCTCATCCTAATGCGATTGTCTTTGATTACACAGATAGTTTAAGAATGATGAGCCCGATGCCAATGCAGGAGTTAAGCATGGTGGGTGGTGATGCCACTCCAATGGCTGCTAAACAATGGCACGTTGTTTCGCCACGCAAATTATACAACATTGGCGGTACAAAACTTGTAATTAAAAACTTCTATCCTGCTGCCAAATTTAAGTACGTTCAAGGTCAGGACAAGAATGCCCCTACTCTATTGGTATTCGATGTTAAAAATGGAGATCATCAGAAGGAGCTAATAGTAAAAGGCAAAAAAGATTATTTGGGCAAAGCAGAATTAACTTCGGTTGGCGATGTGAATATTTCCATAGCCTATGGTTCTAAAATATTGGAACTACCATTTTCCTTGAAGCTTAACGATTTTCAACTGGAAAGATATCCTGGTTCTAACAGCCCTTCTTCTTTTGCTAGTGAAGTAACACTTATTGACGAAACAAAAGACATTAAAAAAGACTACCGAATTTATATGAATAACATACTAAATTACGAAGGCTACAGGTTCTTCCAGGCTTCTTATGATACCGATGAGCTCGGAACCATACTTTCTGTGAATCATGACCGATGGGGAATGACAATTACTTACTTTGGTTATTTCCTTTTAATGATAGGAATGGCCTGGTCCTTGATTAATCCACATAGTAGATTCAAAATTTTGGGTCGCCAATCGAGAAAGATGAAGCTTATTGCCATTTTAGCTTTTGTTTTAGTTGGAAATAGCTTTAGTGCAAATGCTCAAGACTTAAAAGTTGTACCCATAGAGCAAGCAAAAAGCTTTGGAGAAGTTATTATTCAGGATAATGGTGGAAGATTTGAACCTGTAAACACCCTTGCCAGTGAAGTGGTTCGAAAAGTAACAAAAAAAGGAAAGTTTAAAGGTTATCCTGCCGAACAAATCTTCCTAAGTATGATTGTTAATCCACAAGAATGGCAAACTGTTAACATGATTAAAGTTGGCAATTCGGATTTGGCTAAAGAACTTGGTATCGAAGGTAAATACGGCGCTTTTAAAGATTTCGTAAATGAAATGGGCCAGTACAAACTAAGTAATAAGGTTCAGGATGCTTACTCGAAAAAACCTGCTCATCGTTCTTCTTACGACAAAGAGATTATGGCAGTTGACGAACGCATAAACATTACCTATATGGTGTTTACTGGTGAGTTCTTGAAAATCTTTCCTAATCCCAACGATAAAATGGGTTCATGGTATAACCCAACATCAAAGGTAAATGCAGCTACCGATGACTCCTTGTTCATTAAAAAGTCGGTTGTATTGTTGAGCCAGGCTTTAAACTCTGGAAATACAAAAGCCGCAGATACTTATATTGATGGCATCAAAAAGTTTCAAAAGAAATTTGGAAGTGAAGTAATGCCATCGGAATCGAAACAAAAAGTGGAAATCCTGTACAACAACCTTAATATTTTTAAGCGTTTGTTCCCTTACTATTTAATAATTGGGTTCTTCTTGATTATTTTTCTGGTAACGCATATCCTACGCCCTAATTTTCCAATAAAATGGGTAGTAGGAATAGCTATGGTAATTTTAGGAGTTGGATTTGTTCTGCACACATCTGGATTAGCGGCTCGTTGGTACGTTGCCGGACGTGCACCTTGGAGTAATGGTTTTGAAACCATGACCTTTATTGCCTGGGGATGTTTGCTGGCCGGATTTATATTTGCGAAAAAATCGAAATTGGCTTTGGCCGCAACTGCAGTATTGGCTGGTTTGTTCTTATTTGTAGCGCACCTAAGCTGGATGAATCCTGAAGTAACCAACCTGGTTCCTGTATTGAAATCATACTGGTTGACCATTCATGTTGCCGTTATTACTTCGAGTTATGCATTTTTGGCCTTGGGTGCAATATTGGGAATGATCAACCTAACGCTGTATATTCTTCAGAATAAGAAAAACAAAGATGTTATTGCAGAAAATGTTGTTGATTTGAGTCGCATTAGCGAAATGACCATGACCATTGGTTTGTATTTCCTTACCGTTGGTACTTTCCTTGGCGGAGTTTGGGCCAACGAATCATGGGGACGCTACTGGGGATGGGATCCAAAAGAAACCTGGGCACTGGTTAGTATACTAGTTTATAGCTTTGTATTGCACATGCGTTTCATTCCTGGATTAAAATCAATTTATACTTTCAATTTGGTATCGATATGGTCCTACTCATCAATCTTGATGACTTACTTTGGGGTAAACTATTACCTTGCCGGACTTCATTCCTACGCAAAAGGTGATCCTGTTCCAATACCAGTTTGGGTATATTACTCAGTGGCAATTCTATTTGCTCTTAGTTTAATAGCATACTTTAATTACAAAAAATACAATCACGAGCCTGAAACCGAAGAGGCCTAAAAAACAAAAGAGGCTGTCTCCTAAAAGGGACAGCCTCTTTCTTTATATTCTCTTAAAGCACTTAAGCTTAATTTATTTTTAATAGTTCAATTTCGAAAACCAAAACCGAACCGCCAGGCATGCCACTGTAATTGTAACTGCCATATCCCAAGTGTGCTGGAATAATCAACTTACCCTTTCCACCTTCTTTAAATAACGGAATTCCTTCTTTCCAGCCTTTAATTACTTGGCCTAAATAAATATCAACACCTACCGAACTACTTTCATCGAATTTTGTTCCATTTAAAAAGCTGCCTTTGTACACAACTTTCACATTCGATTCTTCAGTTGGTTGCGCTCCGGTTCCAACCACGTCCATGGTGTAGTATAAGCCCGATTCTGTTTTTGTAGCATCCAAGCCTTTATTTTCGATGTAAGCCTGAATGTCAGTATCGTTTTTCTCAGCAATCATCTCAGGTGAGTACACCTCAACTTCGAAAATAAGAACCGATCCTGCCAATATGTTACCATGATCCTTACTGCCATAACCCAAATGTGCAGGAATCAATAAAGTAGCTTTACATCCTTCGTTAAGGTACGACAAGCCTTCAGCAAATCCTCTAATTACATTTTGCAGATTGAACGAAGCCAAATTATCGCCAGTTGTATCAAACACTTCTCCGTTTGTAGTGTAACCCTTGTAAGTTAGCGTTACATCCGAAATCATGCTGATGTTTTTACCTGCACCCTCATCCTCAATTACGTAATACAATCCCGATTCAGATCGCGTTGCATTCAAATTGTTTTCAATTAGATAAGCGGCAATCTCCGCATCGTTTTCTTCTCTGTAGTCTTTCTCTCCATCGCTCGAACATGAGCTTACCACAAATGCCAATATCAAGGCAAGTAAATTGTACTTCATTTTAGTTGATTTTGTGTTAGAGCGACAAATATAATGAAATACAGCACTTACAAAATAAAAAAGCTCTTTTGAGCGATAAATACCAATAACTAATAAGGTTTAATTAAAAATGGTATAAAATGCCTCCAAGAGCTAATCAATTGCAAAATTTCTTCCCTTTTGATCCCTACTCTTCCATATTCTGAAAAATATGCTCTAAACTCACCTCTCTGCAATCCGAAGGTGGCGCAAAGGTTGAGGCAGGAAGATTTTTCTCCGACAATTCCACTACCTCTTCAACAACGGTATATTCATCCTGAAAATAAACTGTTTTTAATGGAATCCCTTTCTTGTGCAAGTTCCAATACTCATCGGTATCCTCGTATTCCGACGAAGCCATTCCCATACGCATACTTTCGGCCAAATCCCTAAAAATCTCCGGATTCCAATCCTTGCTCGAAATCATATTTTCTGCCAGCCAAACCTCTTCCATCTTCTTTCCATCCGATTTTATAATGTATTTTTTGGCCGATCTTTTGGCAATCGTCATCACTTCTCCAGTTGACACAATATCTACCACCGGAGGCTTTGCTTTTGTACCTTGCATCTTATTAAGCATCGGATTATCCTTCCCCATTTGCTCCATCATGGCTCGTTGCTCGGGCGTAAGGTTTTTCATTGCCTCCTCCATTTGCGCAGAATACTGATCCATTGCCTTGCCAAAAAACTCTTTCATCTTGTTTTTGAAATCGTCCAGGTTTCCTTTCCAGTAGGTATTCTCTTGCACATTCACAAAGGTAAGATCGCGAGTATTTCCATTTAAAATGAAGATGTGCCCCTCATCAAGCATTTTAAATACATTATTCTGCAAATACATCTCGTTCCAACTACTCTCATACTCACCCGTAGTTTTCGACTTAATAATCCATCCTGCCGATAATGGCAGATAACAAACCATCACAAACAATGCGGTAAACAACAAGGCTACCAGCAGATTTTTACGTTTCATTTTCTTCGTTTTTCAAGCTTTAAAGTTTTTAGTGTTGTATACGCTTCATCCGAAGTTCAATGCTTCGATAAAGCCAAAGAGAGGTTGTGTTTTGGGAATATACCAACACACTATTTTCATAGTAAAAATGGCATGAGAATAAAATTAAGGAATATGTAGATGCAAGTCAAGTAAAGGAGGATGGGCTTTGGGGATGCAGCTAACTTGTAGGCAAAAAAAAGACCTGTCAGGTTTTGAAAACCAGACAGGTCGATAAATATTTTCTTTATTGGAAGAGTTTAAAACCAATTATCTTATTTAAAGAATACTCTAAAAAGCAATTCTCCCGAAAAATCAGAAACACATGGCATTAAAAACAAAAGGATAATTGAGCCAATTAAAATATACCAATTCCTCCATTTAAAATTTTTAAGGTTAAAAATGCCTACAAAAATAAATATTGTCAATAACAGTATTGTATGAATTAAATAATAATCCTCTAATTCATCTGGTAATAGTGGATTAATTCTAGCCCATTCATACAGAAATAAAAACCTTTGAATTTCATTATAGATTAGTAGCAACAACCAAATTAATATTACAACTTCAGAAATGAATGATAGCTTTTTAAGTGTATTCTTATATTCCATTAGTTTTAAATTAAAATCTCAAAAACCACACGAAAGGATTCGTGAGGTAGCGAGGGCATACAAGCTCTAATTAATAGACAAGCTTAATAAAATCACTCCTATAATTTTCCCATTAATATATAGATAGAAACACTCACGTGATTATTTCTTAATGCAATTTGGTATATGTAATCATCTATGATCCAAAATTGCTTTATACTTTCAAGTTTATCTTCAATCGCATTATTATAAAACTCATCCAAATTTTCAACCTCTACAGTTTCCGGACCATCAAGAGAATACAAATCAATATTGATATTGGTCTCAACAGGTAAAGTTTTAAAATGAGCATTGGCAATTCTTCTCATTCGCTCGATTGCCTCTTCTCTGCTCTCTGTTCCTTGATATCCTGCCCATATTGATATTATTGGCCAACTCTCATTTACAGTATAGCATTTCATTTCGTAAACGCCTTGTTCAGTCTGAAAACCATAATAAGGTAATTTGTCATATTCCTGTACATAGAAATGTTTGTAATGATTCTCAAAATCTGATCTTGATTGCCAAATAAAATCATCCAACTCAAATAAATCGATTTCTTCGTAAATACGATTAGATTCATCGTTTGAACAGGAGTAAAACACAACGACTATTAATAATATTAGGTGATAGAGTTTCATTACACTAAAAAGAATTATTGGTTTGTGAAAGTTTTAATTTTATTACAGTATTCTTACTTATAAAATCTTTGCCTAGTATTTAAACTACCAGGTTCTTTGTAAACAAATTTGATAAAGCAACAATATTGTTCTAATGGATATTTTTTTGCCAACAATTCTTTTATTTTGCTTTCCGATTGTTCAAAATCTTCATAATCTTCACGGTATTTGAAATACAAAATTCCTGCAACATACCCTCTATCCTCACCCTGAATATTGTCGTATATTTTAAAATCTGCTTTCTTTATTAAATCGTTGAGTTGGGTTGTGAAAAATACATTTGCCTCCTCAGATTTTTGATCATTTAATGATTCTATTACATATGGAGTCTTCTCTGTTTCGTGCATTGAACCGAGAAAAGAAAATGGCAAAGACATTAAAAACGAGAAACCAATGGCAATAAAAACTGCTATGGCAAATTTTGGCCAATCCATTTTTGTTTTTTCAGGGTACTCAACATATTCGATTCTCGTTCCTGCTATAAAATCACCTAACCTACGTTTAGGATTAGCCAAAACAAAAACTGCCTCTAATGGCCAAAATACAATTGGTATGTTTCGCACAAAACATTTTAATGGGTTAGCTGCCTTTCCCGTTTTGATATCAATAACCTGTAGTTTAAGAATCCGCTTTGCAGCACTTCTTCCGTTAAAAATATCTTTATTAAAATAGGCCGAAAAGCTACAAAAAACATAAAAGAAGCCGATCCCATAAATATATCGGTTGGTTCATGATCAATGGTAAATACATCAAACATTGCTATAAAAATACCAGGTACGGCTATTAGCATACACACAAAAGTCATTATAAAATGATCTACTAACATTGAGGCTAATCTTAATCCTGCATTTACTCTTTCTGGTTGATTATTCATGAATTATTATTCTTTTACTAAATCGTCAAAATCATTTCTTGTATAAACACCTGGCCCAGCATGAGAACCTACTTCCATTTCAATACTTACCTTATTAATAGAATCCAATTCTGTCAAAGTAAATATTGTCTCTCCCAGAAAACAATAAGCCCCTGTTGTCCCCATCTGTTCAGATAAATACAAACCATTAATAATACCAATACAAATAGTATCACCTTGTATACCTTTATATTCCAAGCTACATTCCAGTTCTCTTCCATTAAGAATATCTATTAATGCTTCTGGTGTTTTTTCAATTGAATCCAATTGTTTGCCCCTTATTAAATATTCTCCCATATCATCATTATAATCCGCTATCCAATAGGCAATATTTACATCAACAGAATCAACACTAAACTCACACTTCTTTAATTCATAATTCCATTTACCTCCCTTATCTAAACAAGAATCAATAGCCACAAATTCTTTGAACCAATTCGTGGCATAAAAGGCAATAATGGCAAAACCAATTATTGTTAGGGATGTTATTAAAACTTTATTTCTCATACTAATAATTTTACTCTTCAACTTGCTTCACTACCATTGTACTCGACAAACGATCATGAAATCCATTTTTAGTGAACAAGTATGAGATTCTATCGAAGGGAATGAAGCGACAAAAAGTACGTGCAATGATATCTGGTAATTCAGGAACACTGCCATTCTTCATTACAACCTTTGTTTTCATCAATATCTTGCCAATAGTGACTTGGTATTTGTATTCTAAAATAACGTAGTAGAAAAAGGAAAAAACAAACAATAAAAAAGGTAAAGTGGCCTCTGCTATCATTGGATTTACTTCATCTATAAATAGAGTAGTAATAATACCTACAACAAATATATAAATCAAAAAAATGGTAATAATATCAACAAAAAAATGCACAAAGCGAACCCACGATTTTACCTTTGATGCTTCGAGCTTTTCGCCTTCTACCTTCTTTTCCAAAATTTCTTCTTTTGTTGTCTCAAGCTCATCCTTATCAACATTTCGTTTTGCCAACTCTTTTTCGGCAGCCACTACAGCCGCAGGTTGGTAATCTAACCTTTGTATTGTAGTAATCTTTATTAATCCTTCGTTGCTTCGTTCCGACATTACGTCGGTAAAATCTGGTGTCATATTCTAAATTACACTTTAGTTAATTCTAATAGATTTATATCGATCTTTCATTTGTACAATAAATTCGTCGTAGCTATCTGCTTTAATAATTCTCCGAAGCGAAAAATGGTACTTCTTACTTCCGACATACATTCTCATTACTTTCGAATTCCTTAATGAAATTATTACTGTATAAATGCCTAAAACGAAAGGAAACAATGGAACTAATAGTCGCTCCAAATAAATAACATGAGTGTTTTCATCACCATAAAGATTCAGTATTTTAAGCGAATCATAAGCAACAAAAGCCAATAACATCACTCCTATAAACAATACCCAAGCCCAATTATTAAGATCTTTACCCTTTTCAATGGTAATCGAATCAACATCATCTAAGTCTATAGTTTTATAATTATATCTATTACGCAATAAATGAATTGATTTTTCGGACAAACCAAATTTTTCTCCTTCGAATAAGTATTGTTCTTCCATCTATAAATATTCCTCTTGTTTGAAATTTATTATTTGTATGATCTACTTGCATACACTTTCACAACACCCAAACCTACAAAATTATAATCACTTAATTGGTTATTTTTTTGCTCTTCATCCAAATATTTTGATTCAAAACATTTATTTGGCTCCTATTATTAACATCTAAATAAAATAATCAGCAATACGAGCAACAAATATGGCATTGAATGTATTGCAATGAAGATATTGCCAACGCATTTGGCATTGCAAGTCCTGCAATGGTCATAATGGTACAAAAACGAGCGTAGAAAGTGAAGAAATTGCCGTTTTTGTACAAATACAGGCGTTTCTTCTTTTGCAATGCTTCTATTTGCACAAATAGAAGCATTGAAAGTAAATAAATGGCTATTTTTGCGCAAATACGGTCGTTTATCGAATTGAAATTCTTGTTTTTGTCATCAATATGGGCTTTTCAGGTCTTGCAATGGCCATATTTGTACAAATATGCCTTTTTCATGTGTTTCAATGGCTGTATTTGTAGCAAAACACCCCTTTCATCATTTTCAAAGTCTATTTTTCAATAAATAAATACTTCGAAGTATTTTATCTGCAGATTTTCAGTAATACAATTCAAAAAATCACGCATACAGCATAATCAGTGACTTTGCAAAGGGTTAAGCTTTTATTTAACCTTACAAATAATATCAAGCCAATCAATTTAATGAATATTTTTCATACAAAGGCCTGTCAAGTTTGCCAAATTACATTTTAATACAAATCATAAATTATTTAATAACTTTTTGTTATTGTTCAATTTTTATTTTATACCTTAGCTTTCGACTCAAAAAAAATGATATGTAACTTAAATTTATGGAAACAAGCATACTAACCCGATGCGATGTTTGTTTCTCTAAGACTAAAAACAAAAGAAATGGCAGAAAGTGTTTTTTATTATTGCGACAGCAAAGAGATTAACACCATTGCAAGTGTCGCAACCTCGGAATTGGAAAAAGGAGATTGGTCTGCAGACCTTATCCTTAGTATGATTCTGAATGAGTTGAAACAGGAAAATGAATTATTAAGTCAGTCTATTGCCCATGTGCATGGCGATATTCTTGCTGAAAATGTGCGTAAGGAAGACAAAATTGCTGATGATGATTTTAAGTGTTTAAAGCAATTTGTTAAAGCCAACATGTACATGCCCGATGAAGAAATTGCCAAATGTGCCGAGGATGTTTACGAGTTAATTAAATCGCACAACCTGCAATTGAACAAGCTTAACTACGAAATGCAAATTTCTATGAGTAAAGCTTTGCTGCAAAATCTGAACAACGAAACATTTAAACCGAAAGTAGACAAACTGCTGAGTGTATCCGATAGAGTTGTAAAGTTTGAGGCATCGACCAATGCTCTTACCGATGCATTCAAAAAACTAAGCGAAAATAACGCCAACAAAGTTGATTACATCGCTCCATCGATTCAGAAAAATAAGGTTCGCGAAATTATAAACGAAAAACTTATTCCTCACCTGGAAGGTGCAGCTGCAGCACTTCCTGAAAAGTATGCTGCCAGCTTTAAAATCATTTGTGAACGTATTGAAGAAACAAATAGTAAGGTGCGTGCCCGCAAAACACGCAACCAAAAAGATACTGAAGAAACTACAATAGCCCTGTAGTGTTTAAATAACAATTAACACACATGAGCAAACCTTCGGGTTTGCTCTTTTTTTTGTTCTAGTAAGTTTTAGTCATATCCTCGCGCACAACAATGCAGTAGGTATTTTTCCCTTTTAATTCAGGATTCATTTTGCGGATCTCTTCGGCTGTCGCGGTATAAATGCTTACAATTTTTAAATCGGGATTGGCTTGTTTCAAATACCAGATAATGCCCTCGTAATTGTTCGAATGATAAGCGCCATTGTAATGGATAAACTGCTGTCCTTTGCTCCAGTTCTCCAATATAAAATGTGCCATGGTAGCATCTTTTATGGCTTGGGCCTTGGGAAAATTATCCAGCATGTCGGCGCTCATGTGCATGCCCATTTTTTTCATGGCTTTATAGCCTGGCAATTCGGCATCGTATTTTACTGGCAGCGGTGCAATCCAGCTTTTTTCCTGATCGTTTAGTTGCTCCAGAGCTTCAAAACCACCTCTAAATACCATGGATGCATATGGGCGCGGAATGTTAGTGGCTACAAAATGCAAATTGTTGTTTTTGGCAAAATCGAGCAATGGCTTGTAATCGGTTTGGTAATTCTTCCACAGGCGAGTGGTATCCATAAAGCTCTCCTCATTCATCTCGCCTTTTACATACTTGCTCACGAATTCCTGGTTATCGGCCTCGAACATCTCGGCTCCCAATACCAGGTTTTCTCCTTTTCGTTGATGCAGATCTTTTGTAAGCTGCAATTCCAACCAATGCGAAATGGGATTGTTGTGCAACTCTCCAAACAGCACGATATCCGCATCAGCAATTTGTTTTATCATTTTCTGATATCGAATGGGTTTGCCATTCTCTTTAAACAGTCGGTAGGTCGGATTCCCATTGCTAAAGGCCATTAAAATAAAAGCCAAAAAGATAAGCTTTTTCATGTGTGTGATTTTAGAGTTGCTATCTAAGATATTGAAAAAACTTTAATTGCTGCATGCGTTACAAAGCC
The DNA here is from genome assembly GCF_001310955.1 of Marinifilum fragile JCM 15579. Lineage (GTDB taxonomy): Bacteria > Bacteroidota > Bacteroidia > Bacteroidales > Marinifilaceae > Marinifilum > Marinifilum fragile. The sequence continues at coordinate 187,376 of NZ_BAZX01000001.1, read as the reverse complement.
TTATATCAATAAAGACAGGGCAATGCCTTGTCTCTGCAAATATCCTATATGGGTAGAGACAGCATTGATGCTGTCTTTACTATACCACGCAATTAACATTAAAACACCTTTGTGTTACTTCGTGATATCCTTCGTTTTCCTTTGTGGCAAAATTATTTTCTCTATACGATAACAAAACACCCCTCTCCCTGTCGGGATCTCCCCTGAAAGGGAGAAATTTAACTTGATAGTTCCAAAGAATTAATTTTCGAAGTGATGTTCTTTTCTCCTTTATGAAAAAGAAAGATAAAATGAGCTTATTTATTTTTCACACTAATCAACCATAAACCTATAAATGTCAATGCGCCATTAATCATCAGCAATTCAAATCCAATGGTAATTCCAAACCAATCTACCGAATTGTCTTTAAGGATATAGCAAATGACAGGAGAAAGAATGGCGATTATCGGAACCAACTTGTCTTTTACTTGCAGTTTGGTAAACAAACCGAAGGCATAAAGTCCCAAAAGCGGACCGTAAGTATAACCAGCTACAGTAAAAATGGCAGCAATTACCGAATCGTCGTTTATTGCCCTGAATATCATGATTACCAATAGCAACAATGCAGAAAACAGGACATGAGATTGGCGGCGAAGTTTTCTTGTTTTTACCTCATCGCTCTCATCTGCATCTAAAATATCAACTGTGAATGATGTGGTAAGTGATGTTAGAGCCGAGTCGGCACTTGAGTAGGCTGCTGCCATTAATCCAACCAAAAAGAAAAGGCTAACCACCGGGCCGAGATGTTGGGTTGCCAACAAGGGAAACAAATCATCGCCTCGTTCGGGAATTGCAATTCCTTCGTGATGGGCAAAAACCAATAGCAAGGCACCCAAAATAAGAAACAGCAAATTGGCAGGAATAAAGGCAAATCCATACCAGTACATGTTCTTTTGGGCTTCTCCCAGATTTTTACAACTTAAATTCTTCTGCATCATATCCTGATCCAAGCCTGTCATTACAATGGTGATAAACGCTCCAGTAAAAAACTGCTTGAAGAAATTTTGTTTGCTATGCCAATCATCAAATACAAATACTTGCGAATATTCGCTTTCGCTGATCATGTTGGTTAATCCCGAAATGTTTAGGTTCAGTTTATCCATGATCAGGAAAATACTCACTCCAACCGCAAGCAGCATAAACAAGGTTTGCAAGGTATCGGTCCACACAATGGTTTTAATTCCGCCTTTAAAAGTATACAACCAAATCAACAGAATGGTAATTACCACGGTAACTGCAAAAGGAACGCCCCAGGCATCAAATACCGTTATCTGCAAAACATTGGCCATTAGAAACAAGCGGAAGGATGCACCAATGGTTCTTGATAGCAAGAAAAAAGAGGCTCCTGTTTTATAGGAGGCCCTACCAAATCGGCCATCCAGATAAGTGTAGATTGAAGTCAGATTTAATTTGTAATACAGTGGCAACAGAATATTGGCCACCACAATGTATCCCAACATGTACCCCAACACCATTTGCATGTAGGTAAAGTCGATGGATTTCACCCAACCTGGTACCGATATAAAAGTAACTCCCGATAAGGATGCTCCAACCATACCAAAGGCCACCACATACCACGCGATTGTTTGTTTCCAACAAAAAAGCCTTTGTTATCAGCCTTGCGACCAGTAAAATAGGATATCAATAAAAGAAGGGCAAAATACCCAACAACAACAGATAGTATGGTAATTGGTGTCACAGTCGATTTTTTTTAGAATAAAAACCAAAAATAATCAAAGCTATCAGGTTTCTGAAACCTGACAGGTTTTTTATTACTTTTGAGCTAAACTTAAGAATTGAAGACAAAATGAGCTATACCAATTTCCCATCGAAACTATTGGAAAATGCAGTTGCCGAATTTTCTAAACTTCCTGGTATTGGAAGAAAAACTGCATTGCGTCTGGTTTTGCATTTGCTAAATCAGCCCAAAGAAGACGTGCATCGTTTTGGCTCTTCAATTACTCAACTTCGAGATGAAATCAAGCACTGTAAATCTTGCTACAACATTTCTGATACCGATGTATGTGATATCTGTTCGAACCCAAAGCGCGATCATGAAACCATTTGTGTGGTTGAAAGTATTCGTGATGTAATGTCGATAGAACGCACTCAGCAATACAATGGAATTTATCATGTTTTGGGTGGAATCATCTCTCCTATGGATGGAATCGGTCCCAGCGATTTGCAAATTGATCCTTTAATTGCAAAAGCCGATGAAGGTAAAATGAACGAGGTAATTCTTGCCTTAAGCACAACCATGGAAGGCGATACTACCAACTTTTACCTGTACAAAAAACTAAATAAGTTTGATGTAAAAATTACAACCATTGCGCGTGGTGTATCCATTGGCGATGAACTGGAATATACCGATGAAATTACCCTGGGAAGATCGATTCTACACCGTACTCCTTTCGATCAAAATTTGTAAACGGTTAGCAGTTAAAAAGTTCGGGTGAATGTGCAATGCTCACAAACATCTGCCCCACTTTGTACTTTATACTTTATACTTTATACTTTGAGCTTGTAACTTGAACCTTTAGCTTCTATCTATCTCCTTATCGATAAATTGTATCTTCGGATACGTTTGTCTTTTTCTTCAATTTTATTAAATTCGCATAGTATTTAGACTAAATAAACACAATCAATTAAACACTATGCCCGATTTCTATTTAAATATTCATCGGGATTGCCTAACTTAATGGGTATCAAAAAAACAATCACACATGGCTAAAATTGAAATATTGATTCCAGCAATGGGGGAAGGAATCACAGAAGCAACCATTACACAGTTACTTAAAAAAGAAGGCGAGCATGTAGAAGAAGAAGAGTCGATTCTTGAAATCGCTACCGACAAAGTTGACTCGGAAATTCCAGCTCCTCAATCAGGGAAGATTGTAAAATTTTTATTCACAGAAGGTGATGTTGCCCAAGTAGGCGACGTAGTTGCTATTTTAGTTCCTGATGGCGAAGAATTAAGTACTGAAGAACTTACAAGCTCTGAACCTGCAAAGGTGGAAGAAGAAATAGTTTTTGACTTACCAAAAGAAGAAACTGCTATTGAAGCTGAACCAAAACTAGCAAGTAAGACTGAAAATGGTTCGTTTATCTCTCCTTTGGTTCGCAAAATTGCACAAGAAGAAAACATCAGCTTACAAGAACTAAATCAAATTGAAGGTTCGGGTGAAAGCAACCGTATTACCAAAAAAGACATTCTTCAATTCATCGAAAATAAAAAATTACAACCTGTAGCTACAGAACCAGTAGTTGCTCCGGTTAGTGCTAAACCTGCACCAGCGCCAGCTCCGGTTTCTCACCAATCTTACAATGGAGATAATGTTGAAATCATTGAGATGGACAGAATGCGTAAACTTATTGCACAGTACATGGTTCAATCGAAACAGGTTTCGCCTCACGTAACCTCATTCATTGATGTTGATGTAACAGGTCTGGTGCAATGGAGAAATAAAGTAAAGAACGAATTCCTGCAAAAAGAAGGTCAGAAACTAACCTTCACTCCTATTTTTGTGGAAGCCGTAACAAAAGCATTGAAAGATTATCCAATGGTTAATGTTTCTGTTGATGGTGACAAGATTATCCGTAAAAAATTCATTAACATCGGAATGGCAACAGCTTTGCCTAGTGGAAATCTAATTGTTCCAGTCATAAAATCGGCCGATGAAAAAAATCTTGTGGGAATTACCAGGCAGGTAAATGATTTGGCTGATCGTGCCAGAGCAAACAAACTACAACCAGATGAAATTCAAGGAAGCACTTTCACCATTACAAACCTGGGAGCATTTGGCAGTACTACTGGAACTCCAATCATCAATCAGCCCGAAGTGGCAATTCTAGCTGTTGGTGCTATTAAAAAGAAGCCAGCAGTTATTGAAACCCCTCAGGGTGACACCATTGGAATCAGAAGCATAATGGTTCTTTCCTTGTCTTACGATCATAGAGTTGTGGATGGAGCTCTTGGTGGAATGTTTCTTAAAAGAGTTGCAGAATACCTAGAGAATTTCGACACAAACAGAGGTATATAATTGCATTTTTAATTAAAAATTGAGCCGTTGAATCTTATTCTTCGGCTTTTTTTGTGTTTTATAAATAGATATGCCTAAATAATGTTACATTTTTATTTATTTTGTCTATTCATTGCAGAATTATATAATTACATTTATCAAGAGGTAAATAAACCTGATAGAAAGGAAGTTTTTATTAACAATTCCATCTTTTTTATCAGATTCTCTGGCGTTATTAACTTATAAAAGTTATATTTAGTTATTGTTAATTAGATTAAAACATATAAAACCCACTACAGGCCCTAAGCTAAAAATGAAATTGTCTTCTTCTGCAAAGACGATTTTATTGGTCATTTTCTCTATTTACATAGGGATTTGTAGTCCATACTCTCTTAATGCCAGCCCCAAACAGCAAAAAGTTAAAGATCGTAGAAAATATCAAATAGCTGAAAAATTACTGGCAAATGGAAACTATTCCAAGGCTGCCAGCATTTATAAAGAGTTGTTAGATCAAGCTTCGCGCAATGCCGATTTGAATTTTAAACTTGGATTATGCTATTTAAATATTGTTCCTGAAAAGTCCAAATCGGTTGAGTTACTGGAAAAATCTATTCAATACACCAGTTCAAAAAACAATGTTCCCATTGACGTGTACTTTAATCTGCTAAGGCCTATCACGCCAATTATCAATTCAGGGAAGCATTAAAAGTTTATAAAGACTTACAGCAAATTATTTCACCTCAAAACACAGAGTTTCGTAACGAAATACAACGCGAAGTTAAGATGTGTGAAAATGGTTTGGAGCTGGTAAAAAATCCAGTGGATATCTCCATCATCAATCTCGGCAATAAAATTAACACCGAATATGATGAACACAGTCCTGGTGTTACTGCAGATGAAAGCACCATGATTTTTACTTCGCGAAGAAATGGCACTGGCAGTAAACTTGATATTGATGGTCAGTATTTTGAAGATATTTACATCTCGCATAAGGTAAATGAAACGTGGACTGAGCCGATTGGAATTCCAAAACTTAACACAATTGACCATGATGCTTCGATTTCTATTTCGGCTGATGGTCAGGAACTTTATATTTATAAAGCAGGATATCTGAGTCGAAAAGAATCGGAAGGTGGAGACATCTATGTGAGTAAATTACAAGGGAATGAATGGTCTGAAGCAAAAAAACTAGGACCTAATATCAATTCCAAAAGCAAGGAAAGTCACATTTCTGTTTCGGCGGACGGACGAACCATGTTTTTTTCAAGTGATAGACCTGGAGGATATGGTGGAATGGACATTTACACAGTAACCAAACTTCCTAATGGCAAATGGGGAAAAGCAAAAAACTTGGGTCCGGCTATCAATACGGAATACAACGATGACGCTCCATTTATTCATCCTGATGGGAAAACTTTGTATTTCAGTTCAGCAGGCCACACATCCATGGGAGGTCTGGATATCTTTAAAAGTATCAACATCAAAGGACGTTGGACTACACCTGTAAATGTTGGATATCCAATCAATTCAACTGATGATGACATTTACTACACTCCTACTCCGGATGGAAAAAGAGCCTACTTTGCATCATACCGAACTGGTAGTTTGGGGAGAACAGACATCTTCCTGATTAAGACACCTAATGCAGATCAGGCTGGTCTTTTTGTATTGAAAGGAAAAATAGTAAACACCAATGGCAAACCTGTTGGAGGTGCTAAATTAACTGTTAGTAAAAATGGAAAAACCATTGGTATTTACTCTCCAAATACTGCTACTGGAAAATTTTTGTTCATTATTGATGCTGGTAAAAAGTACGATATTGAAATTGTGGCTGAAGGATACAGAACTTTAAGAACCGTTCTGAATATTCCACCTGAATATGCCAACAAGGAAAACCATAGTGTTATTACCCTTTTACCATTAACTCTGCGCACCAAGGACGAAGCTGATTATCCACAAACCATTGAGTTAATCAATTTTGAAGAAAGTAAAATCAACCAGATCGGAGTTTTGGAAAATAGCAAAGATTCTATGCCTGATGATAAACAATTTGCTACTCCTGCAGTAAAACAAGATAGTATCATCAGCTCTCAAAAATCAAAAGATATCAATACAATTGATCAAACTCATGATACAGGAACGCTAAAGGAAAGTAATACGATTAGAAAAGATATTCCTGTTTCCAAAACCAAAACGGATTCAAATATTTCGGTAACACCTACAGTTTTGCCAAATGTAAGTGCTCCTACAAAAGTTATAGTACCTGATAAAGTAACAGAGCTGGCAAAAGTTGATGAAGCAATTCAAAAAGAAATTAAGGATAAACCAATTATTCAGAAAGAAAAACCTTTACAAAAAGAATCTACGATAGATTCTAAGAAATCAGATATCAAGGCAATTGACTCTGGTGCTCTTGCATTTACTTTGGATTTAGGAAACTTCAACTCTCCGCATCCTGAACTATTCGAGGAGTTGGATGGAGTGATTGAAACCAAAGGTCCCGATAATAAATATCATTACACCTATGGTAAATTTAAGGATTATAAAGAGGCCAGTAAAGCACAAAAAGTAATTGCGGAAAAAGGATTCAAATCACCTACAATTAAAATTTTAACCAACGATAAATTGGCTAAAGAGGAAAAGGGAGGTGAAATTTATTACACCATTCAGATTATGGCACTTAAGATTCCTATAGAAGCAGAGTTTTTCGATAATCTGGATAATGTAAAAGTGTATATTGGTGAAGATGGTTTAACACGATTCACTTACCGCAAATTCAAATCATACGATAAAGCGGTTAAGGTTATGAATCGACTCATTAGAATGGGTTATTGGGATGCCTTTATTAGAACCGTTATTAACGATGAATTACTATACTCTGGCCTTCAATACACAGGTTCCTCCACATATACCATTCAAGTAATGGCACTTCGTTATCCAAAGCCTTTAAGCTATTTTAAAGATTTAGGAGATGTAAGTGTATTTGTTGATAAAACCGGATTGTATCGATACACTTATGGCTCTTACAATTCAAAACGAGATGCAATTCTTGATTTGGGCACAGTTTTAAAGAATGGCTACTGGGATGCTTTTGTAAGAAAATCATTGCGAGGCGAACGCTTACCGGCTAACAATTCATTAGAAACTGAAAACTATTATACCATCCAGGTAATGGCCTTAAAAAATGCTCGCCCTTTAAATTATTTCGATAATTTAGGAACAGACAACATGCAATTGTTTTATGGTAAAGATGGTCTGTCCAGATATACTTTTCAAAAATTCTCGTCGCAAGCAAAAGCAAAAAGTCGTCTTTCTTCTGTAGTTAAAAAAGGATATCTTGATACCTTTACCAGAGAGATTAAATGGTATAACAAGCATTAATCTACAACTTGTTAAAACTAGTTTATAAAGTACTATAAAATGCAAATTCTAGAGAATAATAACATTCGCTTAAGAGCACTGGAACCAACTGATTTAAAATTGCTTTACAGTTGGGAAAACGATTCCTCAATTTGGGAAGTTAGTCATACTCTTAAACCATTCTCTTTATTTGTTTTAAAGCAATACATGGAAACAAGTCACTTGGATATTTTTGAAAGCAAGCAATTGCGTTTGGTCATTGAACGAAAAGAAGATCAGGAACCGGTTGGACTAATAGATCTATTTGATTTTGACCCATTTCATCAACATGCAGGAATTGGAATATCTATTAACAACAGGGAACATCAGCAAAAAGGTTATGCCACCGAAGCATTGGAAACCTTATGTGATTATGCTTTTTCTGTTCTGCAAGTTCACCAGTTGTACTGTAACATCACATCAAAAAATGAGGCCAGTTTAAAGCTTTTCCAAAACCAAGGGTTCGAAATAGCAGGCTTAAAAAAAGATTGGATAAAAACACAAAATGGCTGGTTAGATGAGTATTTACTTCAGAAAATAAACTCTACAAATCTTTAATCGATTGATAGTTGGGTATATCTTCCAAAAATTTAAAACTTTTTTTTTCGTAATCCATATAGCAGCAAAAATGCCTTAATCCGTTAGTTACTACCAAAAATGGAACTCTCAATTTCATGTTGTAGCGTGCAATTTGATTGAACACATCTTGTGTAATTTTAATTTTACTTGCTTTGCATTCTACAATCATAATTGGATTGGCATTGCGGTTGTACAAAACAATATCACTTCGTTGTGGTAGCAAATTAACATCAACTTTTTTTTCAACAGCTATTAAGGAGGCTGGATAATCTTTTTCCTCTACCAAATACCGAATAAAATTTTGCCTCACCCATTCTTCCGGAGTTAATACTACATACTTCTTTCGAATACTGTCGAAAATTAGTTTTCTTTGCAGATCAGATTTTATTTTGAAGGAATAAGTTGGTAAATTTAAATTTTCCATAAAAAAGCTGTTAATCGGCTAAAGTTACAAGATTATTCCTTATAAAACCGCTACACATTCATGAAGACCAAAGAAGAAATTGTAAAAAACTGGCTAACAAGATATACAGGCCGAGAACTTTCAGAATTCACTCCATATATTTTGCTTACCAATTTCAACCACTATGTTGAACTTTTTGCTGAATGGCACGGTTGCGAAATTTTGGGAGAAGACAAGGCAATGCCAAATGCATCAGCCGATGGAGTTACCATTATCAATTTTGGAATGGGAAGTCCTAATGCTGCAACAATTTTGGATTTGCTTAGTGCAATTAAGCCCAAAGGCGTTCTTTTCCTTGGAAAATGTGGTGGCTTAAAAAGAAAAAACAAATTAGGCGATCTAATTCTGCCAATTGCTGCAATTCGAAGCGAAGGTACATCAAACGACTATCTTCCGCCAGAAGTGCCAGCATTGCCTGCATATTCATTGCAAATGGCAGTTTCACAGGTTATATCCAATCGAAATAAAGATTATTATACAGGAACCGTATTTACAACCAACAAACGTGTATGGGAATACGATGAACGTTTCAAGAAATACTTAAGCAAAACTCGTGCTATGGCAATCGATATGGAAACAGCTACCATTTTTACGGTTGGTTTCTACAATGAAATTCCAGTTGGCGCATTGCTTTTGGTGTCGGATCAACCAATGATTTCGGAAGGGGTTAAAACAGATAAAAGTGATGCTTTGGTAACAGATAGCTATGTAAATAACCATCTGGAAATTGGAATTGAAGCTTTAAAAGAGATCATGCACAATCGCAAATCTGTTAAACACCTTAGATTTTAAGTTTGAACCATGACATACGAAGAGATATTTAAAAGTCTTAAGAAAAAAGAATTTGCTCCGATTTACTTTTTAATGGGAGAAGAAAGTTTCTTTATTGATAAGATTACCGATTATATTATAGACAATGCTTTACCTGAGCATGAAAAAGATTTCAATCAAACCATCCTTTATGGAAAAGATACTGACATAGGAACCATTGTTACAACTGCCAGAAGATTTCCTATGATGGCCGAAAAACAAGTTGTAGTTGTTAGGGAAGCTCAAAATATCAAGAATATCGATCAGCTATCATCGTATGTTAAAAATCCCTTAAAGTCAACCATTTTAGTAGTTAACTACAAATACAAATCATTGGATAAGCGAAAAGCTTTTACCAAAGATGTTGCTCAAAATGGAATTCTTTTCGAATCAAAAAAAATATACGAAAATCAAATTCCTGATTGGATTAAAAAATATGCTGCGAACTTAAAATATAAAGTTGATAATAAGGCCGCATTTCTATTGGCTGAATTCCTAGGTAACGATTTAGGCAAAATTACCAATGCCATCGAAAAGCTAACTATAAATATTACCAATAGCGATACAATCACACCTACTGATATTGAAAAAAACATCGGAATATCAAAAGATTACAACAATTTCGAGCTGCAAAATGCATTAGGTAAAAAAGATGTATTAAGGGCCAATCAAATCATAAACTATTTTTCTACCAACGAAAAAAATCATCCTATTGTTGTAACCATTGCTTTAATACACTCGTATTTCTCCAAAGTTTTAAAGTATTATTTCTTAAAAAATAAAACGAACGAAAAAGTTGTTGCTTCAAGTTTACGAATCAATCCTTATTTCGTAAAAGATTATAAACTGGCATCTAAAAATTACAATCCCAAGAAATTGGTTTCAATTATTGAGATGCTGCGGGAATATGATTTAAGATCGAAAGGATATGGTGATGTAGGAACGAAACAAGGAGATCTTTTAAAAGAATTGATCTTTAAAATTCTCCATTAGCAGCAGCGTTAAAACTTAATTTTACGCAACACCCTAATATGAGAATAAATCTACCCATTCGACTACTGTTACTTGGATTCTCACTCTGCACAAGTTTATTGTGTTTGGGACAAACTGGTGAACCACCAGTTGCCAAAAACGATACGGTTTCCATTACAAACCAAAATTCGGCAAGCGAAGTGGTTTATATTGAAATAGATTTCCTAAAAAATGACAAGTTTTCATCTAAAGAAGAAATCGAAAAATCTATACTTCGCCAAACCGATCAGTTCGGAAAGGCTTATTTAATTGAAGATAATTCCTTAATGGTATATTATCCATACGAGATGAGTTTTGGAACTGACACGATTTACTACGAAATATGTGATCAGGCAAAGCGCTGCAGTAATGCATTTGTAGTAGTTAATGTTCTTGATCCTAATCAGGTTGAACTAGTAATCCCTTCGTCATTCTCACCAAATAACGACAATATTAACGACAAATTTTACATTAAGGGAATTGAAAATTATCCGGAAAACGAGTTTATTGTATTCTCGCGTTGGGGAACCAAAGTTTACGAAAAGAAAAATTACAACAACCAGGAAGCCTGGGATGGTGGTTACAAAAATGCTGGCGTAAAACTTGGTCCTGGAGATAAATTGCCTAAAGGAACCTATTTCTTTAAACTAATTATTAAGAACAAGGAATATGTTAAAAGTGGATATATTGTCGTTAAATATTGAGAATGAATCAACTTTACAAAATTGCAATATTAATTGGACTCCTTTTATTACCCATTTTTAAATCTTGGGCACAAGAAGACATCCGATTTTCAAATTTTTCTTATAATCGATTATTTTACAATCCTGCTTATGCAGGTAGTAGTCGCTTTATGGAAGCTGTACTTGCCTATCGTAATCAGTGGGTAGATGTAGAAGGATCTCCAGAAACAACCGTTTTATCAATACAAGCTCCTGTAAACTACACTAATTTTGGTTTAGGAGCAGTTGTGTACAACAACAGGTTTGGAATTCAGAAAGATAATGCTGTATTTTTTAATTATGCCTACCATCTGCAAGTTAGCATCGAAGGGACTTTGTCAATGGGAATTCAGGCAGGATTTATCAACAAGCAAATTAACTGGACAGAACTGACAACCTACGATCCTAATTTTCCATCTCTGGATGATCCAGCTTTTCCTAATCAGGATATTTCAACTTGGGTTCCGAATTTTGGAATCGGATTTTATTACTACACACCCAAATATTACTTAGGATTTTCAGCCCCAAGACTACTCTCAAACGATCAACCTGCTTCTGAAGGTTTTTCGGATAATATGAAGCTTAAATTCAAAAATACAGTCTGCTATTTGGGAGCTGGTGCTACCTTGCCTATTAATCCAGAATTTGAGTTTAAACCTTCTGCTTTGGTAATCAGTTCCTATTCAGGAACGACAACAGCCATGGCTAATTTTGATATGCTTCATGAAAGTGGTATATCTTTTGGTTTGGGATATAGAACTGATGATTCTGTGGCTGGTAACATTGGGTATCAATTGAGTCAGAAATTAAGTTTCTCATATTCTTATGAAAAATATTTCGGAAAATATCAATCAAAAGGCTTTACAAATCACGAAATAATATTAAATTACAATTTATCTTTAAAAAAGAGCAAAATTACGTCACCAAGATATTTCTAAGTACCATGAACAGTAAAGCTGGATTAAATATCATATTAGTATTTTTTCTAATCACTTTAGGAAATATCTCTTCATTTGCACAATCACAATTGGTCGAAAAAGGCAATCGATATTTTGATAATAGTGAGTTTGCCCATGCAATCAATTATTTCGAAAAATATCTGGAAAGTTCAAATGATATTGATGTAAAAAGAAAATTGGCTGAATGTTATATTAAAATCAATGAAGATACTGAAGCTCTTTACTTATTGGAAAAATTGGTTGTGGATCCAAGAGCCAATTCTGAAGATTTTCTTAGCTATGCTCTCCTATTAAAAAGAACTAGGAATTATAATGAAGCAAAAGTTTGGTTTGAAAAATACGCCAGGCTTAACCCTCGAGATAAAAACATTCAAAATTTAATTCTGTCCTGTAACCTTATCAACGAATTAGAGGACAATCAACAATATATTGTAAAATCTATTCCTATAAATTCTCCACAGTCAGATTTTGCGTCAGCTCTCTACAAAAATGGATTGGTTTTCGTGTCAGGACGACATAACAAAACTTCAAAAGAAATTGATGGCAGAACAGGAGAGCATTATCTTGATTTGTACTATACCGAAAGAATAGGAGATCGTTTTGTGGATCCAATTCCATTTAGCGAAACCTTTAATTCCAAATATCATGAAGGTCCGGCTTGCTTTACACCAAACGAACGATTTGTATATTTCACTCGCAACAAAGGCAATCTAAACCTTGAAGGTAAGTCAGAGTTGAACATTTATTCATCACGTTTTAATGGCAGCTCTTGGGACAAACCTGAATTGTTTCTTTTTGCAGGTCATGCCTATTCAATTGGACATCCTAGTATATCTTCGGACGGGAGATATTTGTATTTCATCTCAAATATGAAAGGTGGATACGGGGGAACAGATATTTACGTTTGTCGAAAACTGGGATTCTCTTGGAGTAAACCAATTAATTTGGGACCTACGGTTAACACTTCCGGTAACGAAATGTTTCCTTTCATTGGTGATGACAATTACCTGTATTTTGCCTCTGATGGACATATTGGCTTAGGAGGTCTGGATATTTTTAAAACAACATTTGAACAGAATAGCTGGACTTATCCGGTAAACCTTGGTCTTCCATTCAATTCAGAAAAAGATGATTTTGGATTTATTTTTAAAGGATCGAAAGAAAGCGGTTATTTTTCTTCAAACCGAAGAGGAAATGATGATATTTATTCATTTACTCAAAATCCAGAAAAAATTATTGCCTTACACGGAAGAATAGTTGATAATCATTCAAAGAAAAGCATTCCCAAGGTGGATATTGTTTTAATGGATAATTTGTCCAAAGAAAAGTCGATTCAAAGTAGTGAGAATGGAATGTTCAAAATCGATATTTTCGACAATAAAAATTACAGTTTAATAGTTAGTAAACCAGGCTATAAAACGAAGAGGATTCTTTATTTTGCTCAAAATGATGCTGCACCTAAACAACTGAATATATCCATGGAAACAACACCTTGGATAAAATTTAAAGGAAGTGTTGTTGACCAGTTTTCCGGACGTGCACTAAAGCAAACCAACATCGAACTTATTAATCGTAGTTATAAGATCAATAGCGTATGCGAAACTGATGATTACGGGGAATTTTCACAAGATATAGATCCTTCAAAATCATATGATGTTATCATTCGAAAAGATGGATATTTCACAAAAGTGATTACAAATTATCGTTATCAATCGGATCATTTTGAGCAAATAGAATTGCAAAAGTTCAATAAAAATGAGAACATGCAACTATTTGGTGTTGAATATGAAAAAAACTCGGCTGAACTAAGTAAAAATACCATTCTTGAGCTTGATAATTTAGCGAATCTATTGATTGTAAATCCGAATATTGCCATTCAAATAATCGGCTTCACAAACTTTGACAATGGCAAAAGGGATAATAATATTATTAGCCTTGAAAGAGCTTCACAAGCTGCCGAATATGTAATTTCAAAAGGAATTACCACAAATAGAGTTGAATACAAAGCTGGAGGATATGATCCAGGCAAACCTGCTTTAACAGTTAAACTGTTAGAAGCTTTTTAGAAAAACACAACATGACCATAATAATAATTGCCATAACAGTACTGATCTCACTAGCAGCTTTTCAGAACAACGATTTGCTGTACAAATATCAGTTTAATGCATATCAAATCACAAAAAGAAATCAGTGGTACAGAATAATTACGTACGGATTTTTACATGCCAATTGGGATCACCTGCTGGTAAATATGATTGTGCTGTATTTTTTTGGAGATGCTTTGGAATACTACTTTAGCTATAATTTTGGTTCTGCAGGAGTAATTTATTTCATTGTCCTATATCTTGGTGCTATTGTTCTATCTACGCTATATGATTTAAACAAACACAAAGAACACTACCATTACAATGCAGTTGGTGCTTCTGGTGCTACCTCAGCCGTTGTTTTTGCAACCATATTTTTTGCCCCATTACAGCCAATTTATTTGTTCTTTGTAATACCGATTCCCGGAATAATTTTCGCAGCAGGATACCTTTATTATTCTTACTATATGGGAAAGAAAAATATTGACAATATAGGTCATAGTGCACACTTCTATGGAGCTTTGTTCGGATTTCTGTTTCCATTAATCATTAAACCCAAATTATTCTCCTTATTTTTGCAGCAGATTCTCAATTTTTAAAGCATGCAAAAAGCTATTTTTCTTGACCGCGATGGTGTAATCAACTCCGATGTGGGGCATTATTACATTTATCGTATTGAAGACTTTGTAATTAACGATGGTATTATTCCATCATTGAAAAAATTCACTGAAGCTGGCTACAAGTTGTTTATTGTTACCAATCAAGGTGGAGTTGCAAAAGGAATTTATACTGAAGATGATGTTAATGAAGTTCATGAACATCTTCTAAGCATTCTGAAAAAAGAGAATATTACAATTGAAAAAATCTACTTCTGTCCTCATCACAACAGTGTGGCAGCTTGTGAATGCAGGAAACCAAGTCCTTATTTTATCAAAAAAGCAATTCAGGATTATAAAATTGATCCAGACCAATCTTATATGATTGGAGATAGCTTACGAGATAAACAATCGGCTGAAGCCGCTGGAATAAAAGGAATAAAGGTAGAAGCAAATGAAAATATCGAATCGTACTGCGATAAAATTATAAAAGGAGAATTATAGTATGGGGGTTAGCGAATATATTAATTTAAATGGTGAATTGTTTCCTAAAGACAGTCCAGTTTTTGGGGCTGCAAACCGTGCTTTCCGTTATGGCGATTCTCTTTTTGAAACCATCCATTCAAATGGAACTGAGATTCAATTTTTCGATCAGCATTTAGATCGATTAATTATGGGAATGAAAACCATAGGAATGATTGTACCTGAAAACTTCAGAGATAAACTGAAAATCAACATTACGTATTTGATCAATAAAAACAAGTCGTTTGCAGGTACGAGAATCCGCTTGAGCGTATTTAGAAATGATGGTGGATTATATACTCCAATTGATAATACGGTTTCGTATTTGATCGAAACATCTCGTCTAGAGAAAGACCAGTATGTGATCAATAAAAAAGGGCTTAAAATTGACATTTATAAGGACTGCAGAAAATCATCCGACATTATTTCTCAATTCAAAACTGGTAATTCCCTTCTGTTTATTATGGCTGGAAATTATAAAAACAGTATGCATTTGGATGACTGTTTAATTCTTAACGAGAGAGGAAATCCAATTGAAAGTATCAGTTCGAATTTGTTCATTGTAAAAAATGATATTCTGATGACACCTTCTATCGAAAGTGGAGCAGTAAGTGGAATTATGAGGGAACAATTAATCGAAACTGCCCTAAAATTAAACATGACTGTTTACGACGATTGTATGATTACGGTTAATGATTTACTTGAAGCTGATGAAATTTTCTTAAGTAATGCAATTAGCGGAATTAGATGGGTAGTTGCCTTTAGAGAACGTAGATATTTTAATAAAACCGCAAAACTCTTACTTGAGGAATTAAATAAAAATGCGTTCAAATTCTAATTAAGGTTGATCTCATATTAATTCATACTTGGATTTTCAGGAAAGTTGGACCACATACGATATCTGCCTCCAAGTTTGCGCAATGATTGCTCCCATAAATTGTCATTATTGAGACTCATTATGCTTCTAACATCAATTTGGCTAACCAACCATGAATTTTCCTTTATTTCCTCATTCAGCTGACCTGCACTCCACCCTGAGTATCCTGCAAAAAATCTCACCTGGTGAGGAAGCACTTTCTTCTCCTCAATTAAATCCTTTAAAACACTAAAATCACCACCCCAATACAAATTATCAAAAATATGAATGCTGTTTGGAATTAAGTGAGGCAGTGTATGTATGTAATAAATTCGGTTAGTATCTACTGGTCCGCCAACAAAAACATCGCCGTCAAAATGAGCAATGCTAACCAATACTTCATCAACCGATAAATTAATTGGTTTGTTCAAAACAAATCCTACTGCACCTTCATTATTAAATTCAGCCAACAATACAATGGAGCGTTTAAAATATCTTCCCTCCAGAAAAGGTTCTGCTATCAATACCTTTCCTTTTTCAGGATTAATATTATTGTTGTCCATTCTAAATAAATCCGAAGTCCCGTCCACACTATAAAGTTTAAGTTTCCAAATACAAATTAACCAATTTTGTCAAAGAAAAAAAGAATAAGTCCTTAGGAAAATCTTAATACTTACGTCCATTTAATTTGTACAAAGCAGGTAAAAATAATTACATTTAACACTGTCTAACCAAATTCCCCGCAATGATTAAAAACTCTATCCTCTCAATTCTTTTATTACTGCTATTGCTATCAGTTCAAAAAGCTATTGCTTCTGATCCAGAAAAGAAAACTATCAACAAAGATTTTACGGTTGAACTACCAAAAATAATTATTGGTGATATTCCTTCAGAAATTACACTTCATTTAAAAGATGAAAGCCATCTAAACAAAGATTCGGTTTTGGTAAAAATAAATGGAAGTGATGTTTGGGTTCAACCTGAACTAAATCAATTGAAGATTCCATTTGTATTTAAAGGAAAAGATGCTTTGATCGTAAGCATTTCACAGCAAACACAAAAGGTAAATTACACAGCCATTCCTTTGTGGATGTCGATTTTGCCTCCCCTTATAGCCATTTTAATTGCTTTAGTGTTTAAAGAAGTCTTTTCTGCTCTATTTGTAGGTCTATTCTCAGGAACACTTATCATTTTTGGATATCAGGACATCTCCTTTTTTTCAGCCTTTTTTAAAGCAATTTTTGCAATTTCAGACACCTATATCATCCAATCTTTAGCTGATACAGGCCATATTTCCATTATTGTCTTTTCAATGCTTATTGGAGCTATGGTAAACCTGATCACTCAAAATGGCGGCATGCAAGGTGTGGTGAATAAACTTTCGCGTTTTGCAAACAGCTCTCGATCAGGACAATTTGTTACTTGGCTTTTGGGTGTACTAATATTTTTTGACGATTATGCCAATACCTTGGTGGTTGGAAATACAATGCGTCCGGTAACAGATAAATTAAAAATATCCAGAGAAAAACTAGCTTATATTGTAGATTCAACTGCTGCACCAGTAGCTTCCATTGCCATGATAACAACATGGATTGGAATAGAATTAAGTTACATTCAATCTGCAACTGTTCAAATCAATATAGACGAGAGCCCTTACAGTATATTTTTAAATTCATTGCCAACACGATTCTATCCGTTTTTCACTCTCTTTTTCATTTTAATGATAGTAATCTTGAAGAAAGATTTTGGACCGATGTATAACGCAGAAAAAAGGGCTAAATCTGAAACGAAATTTTCAGAAGTCAATAAACATTCCAATGATGAAGTCGACAGTATGGAAATATCGCCCGAAATACCTACACGATGGTACAATGCGGGAATTCCAGTAATGGTTGTAATATTCGGAACATTTGCGGGCTTAATTTATACTGGCTGGAACGAGAACATTTGGGCCAACTCTTCTATCTCATTTGGCACAAAACTATCACATATTATTGGAGCTTCTGATTCTTACCTGGCTCTACTATGGTCATCAATTTCGGCAGTTTTAGTTGCTGCATCATTAAGCATCGGGCAAAGAATCCTAAGTTTAAACAAAACAATTGATGCTCTGATAAAAGGATTTAAAACCATGCTAACCGCAATTCTTATTTTGATACTGGCATGGTCTTTAGCAGATATCACAAAAGATTTGCATACAGCAGATTTTATTTCTAAGATCTTAATTGCAACTGAAGTTCCTCCTCAATTCTTGTCAACATTTACTTTTATTCTATCGGCTTTAATTGCTTTTTCCACAGGTTCATCATGGGGAACAATGGCTATTCTTTATCCATTAATTCTTCCTGCTTCCTGGGCTCTTTGTCATTCGGCTGGAATGAGTGATATTCAAAGTATGAATATTTTTTACATTACAGTTTCTGCAATTTTAGCTGGTTCTGTACTTGGTGATCACTGTTCCCCAATATCAGACACTACCATTTTAAGCTCCCTGGCTAGCTCTTGTAACCATATCGAACATGTAAGAACCCAGCTTCCCTATGCGTTAACTGTAGGTGCTGTAGCAATTATTTTTGGCTTATTGCCTGCGTCGTATGGTATCAGCTCCTGGATATTAATTCCATTAGGGTTTATTTCCCTATTCTTGATTGTAAAATTCATCGGAAGGAGGTAAAAGAAAACCCGGCATATACAGGGGTACAATGCCGGGTGATAATCCTATGTTGATTTGCAAATTATCTTATCAGACAATTAACCACTAACCACAATGAATCAAATCAACACTAACTAAAAGTTTTCATTTATATAGACGATTAAAACATCAAAATGGGTTACTTTTCATCTGTGTTTCTTTGCTTTTTTAACAAACTTTAACGTTTATGGAGAGATTTTTGGTATTTTTTCAACTTACTCCTTAAAATACCAAATAAAAAAACGATCATCCCCCCTAAGAATGATCGTTTAAATGCTATATAATATAGCCCTTTAGAATTGTGCCCATCATATCATTACCATTACTTTACTTAAGGCACGTACGAACTAAAAAGTTATTCGCAACAAGACCCCTATTTCTTGTCATGAACAATACTAAAACAAGGAAGTAACAAAAATGGGTGACAAGAAGTTAAATTTTTTTAAAGATTTATATTTCTATAAAGAGTAGAGCGAAAAAAAAAAGCAATCACTTTTTAATAAAGTGATTGCTTATGCAAGTATATTTTGCTTAAATGTTTGTACGGCTGGAAAGAATTACCACATTGCATCCAACTATTACTAACTAAAAGCTTAATTGAGAAATAACCCACTAAGAAAATCTCTCAATCACTCATAAGACAATTAAATATTCAAATAGGGTGAAAAAAACTATAAAAAAAATCCACAAACTTTTCTGTTTGTGGATTCATTATCAATATAATAAAATTACTATTCTGTGTAAATTGAAGGAAATTTATTTGGATTTGATTCTCTCATGATATCATAAATTACTTCAAAAACATCTTCTGCGTTAGGATTGGAGAAATAGTCTCCATCCGTTCCGTAAGCAGGTCTATGATCTTTTGCTGTAATGGTTCTTGGTTCCGAATCCAAATGGAAATAGGCTTTTTGATCTTCCAATACTTTTTGCATCATAAATGCAGTTGCTCCACCGGGAACATCCTCATCGAAAAATACAATTCGATTAGTTTTCTTTACCGATTCTAAAATTCTTTGGTTCACATCAAAAGGCAGTAATGTTTGAACATCTATTAGTTCTACAGAGATATCAAAATCTTTTAATTGCTTCACTGCATCTTCTGCAATTCTTACACAAGACCCATACGTAACCAAAGTAATATCACTACCTTCATTTAAAACCTCAGGAACTCCCAGTGGTGTTTTAAATTCGCCCAAATTCTCCGGTAGTTTTTCCTTTAATCGATATCCATTTAAAGGTTCAATTACCAAAGCAGGTTCATCGGATTCCAATAGTGAGTTATATAAACCTGCAGCAACAGTCATATTTCTTGGAACACAAACATGAACTCCACGAATTGAATTAATTACCATACTCAATGGAGAACCTGAATGCCAGATTCCTTCCAATCGGTGACCACGTGTACGGATAATCACCGGAGACTTCTGTCCACCTTTGGTTCTGTATTGCATGGTTGCCAAATCATCACTCATGGTTTGCAGCGCATAAAGCAAATAATCGAAATACTGAATTTCAGCGATCGGTCTTAATCCACGCAAAGCAAGTCCAATTCCTTGTCCAAGAATGGTAGCTTCACGAATTCCTGTATCGGTAACGCGAAGTTCTCCAAACTTCTCCTGCATTCCTTCTAAACTTTGGTTAACACCACCGATAAATCCAGTATCCTCTCCAAATGTTAGTAATAAAGGATATTTCGTAAATAATTTATCAAAATTATCGCGCAATACTTCTCTCCCATTTACCATTTTAGAATTTTCCCCATAAACCGGTGCAACCGGTTTTATATTGCTAACTTTTAACTCTGTTTCACTATACAAATGACTACTATATCGTTCATGATTTTCATCAATAGTACTTTTCAGCCAAACCTGCAGTTGAGATTTCAAAGGCTTAAAGCTTTCACAGGTTGAACAGATGTGTCTTAAAATCTTTTTGGCAGCACTCACATTGTCTTTACGAACAGGATGAATTACTTTCTTTAATCCTGAGGTGATATTATTGATACGGTCTGTCTTCTTACAATTACATCCTGCATTTTCTACAAGTGTAATCAGTTCATCACGCTCTTTTTTGATTGGGTCAGCAAAGCTTTTCCAAGCAGTTTGACGTGCCTTCTTTACAATATCTATGGCCTCTTTCTCAATCTCATCCAACTTCTCA
Source organism: Marinifilum fragile JCM 15579 (assembly GCF_001310955.1). GTDB lineage: Bacteria > Bacteroidota > Bacteroidia > Bacteroidales > Marinifilaceae > Marinifilum > Marinifilum fragile. The sequence goes on along the minus strand of NZ_BAZX01000001.1, from coordinate 166,462 downwards.
CTTTCAATCAATTCCATCGAAAGAATCCATTCTCTCATCTTCTTGATTGGATCGAAGTTAGTCTCCCATTCCAAACGCTCCTTTGATTTGTATCTTTCGTGAGAACCGGATGTTGAATGACCTAAAGGTTGTGTCATCTCTGAAACGTGAAACAATACTGGCACATGATCGCGACGACAAAGTTCTACTCCTTCAGCATACATCTTACACAAAGCAGGGTAATCCCAACCTTTAGCTTTGTATATCAAATATCCATCTCCCTTCTCATCTTGCTCAAATCCCTTTAATACTTCTGAAATGTTTTGCTTGGTAGTCTGATATTTATTTGGAACTGAAATTCCCCAACCATCATCCCATACACTCATTGCCATTGGCACTTTTAATACTCCTGCAGCATTAATGGTTTCCCAAAAATGTCCTTCGGAAGTACTAGAATCACCAATTGTACCAAAAGCTACCTCATTTCCTTCAATCGAAAAGTTAGTAAACTGATGTAACTCTTTATTCTCTCTAAATAATTTTGAAGCATATGCTAAACCCAGTAATCGAGGCATTTGTCCTGCGGTTGGCGAAATATCTGCTGATGAGTTTTTTTGTTCTGTAAGATTTTTCCATGAACCATCTTCATTCAAACTTCTCGAGGCATAATGATTATTCATTAAACGCCCTCCGTTTGCTGGGTTTTTATCCAGTTGGGTTTCCCCAAACAATTGTGCAAAAAACTCTTCTGGCGTTAGCATACCAGCTGCAAGCATAAAAGTTTGATCTCGATAATATCCAGATCGCCAATCGCCTTTTCTGAAAGATTTTGCCATTGCAATTTGAGCAATTTCTTTTCCGTCACCAAAAATTCCAAATTTGGCCTTACCAGTCAAAACTTCTTTACGACCTAAAATACTTAATTGACGGCTTATATTTGCTATACGATAATCTTCAAGAACTTCGGAAGTAAAATCTTCGTATGATAAATTATCATCTTTTGCTTCCATGTTTTCCTTTATTGTTTCTGACATATTATTTCAATTTTCTGAATTCGAAATAATCTCCCCCTTATTTCAGAACCCATAGTATGTTAGTGTGTTTATTTAACAGATTTTTTTTGATTTTTATAAAATCAAATTTAAAAAGAATTATTCTAAATAAGAAGAAATACTTCAAGTATTTAAGACCTTTTATTCTTGTTTAATTTGGTCGAGAAATACTGAAATGATATCTTTGCCTTTAATTTATTAAGAATTATCGAAATGTTTATAAAGCTTATACTTATAACTGCTGTTATTCTGGCAATTGCATTTATTGGATTCGCCATTTCAATCTTGATTAAAAAGAATGGTAGATTCCCTGAATTGCATATTGGAAGGAATGAAGAACTAAAGAAAAGAGGAATTAGTTGTGCTACATCGCAGCACAAAATGGAGCAGGAAAAGGCTAAAAATGCGAAACTTCATAGGAAGTTAACTCTTCTTGATAAAGAATTGGAAAGTCTTTAATTCAGCACTGCTCTAACGCCCTGAAAAGTTAAAAAAGACTAAAATTCTAATTTTTGCCAAACAACACAATTCCATTAAACGTATCTTTATTAAAATGTAAAGATTAAAATGACTATGTTTCTAAAGATATTATTACTCGCAGTATTTTTGCTTTTTTTGGCATTTATTGGATTTGGTATTAAACTCTTATTTGATAAAAATGCCAAGTTTACAGGAGGTGGATGCAGTTCATGCGCTTGCAGCGATGATGAAGCAGAAACCTGCAATACGAAATAAATGGTTATCGGTTTTCCGTTTTATTCTGTTTGTATTATTTCATAACAACTACTTTTCAAACATTTAATCAGAGAACCGATAACTTATATTATCTGTAAAAAGGTTTGTGAAGTACATCACCCCACAAATCATATTTGAATACTATTTGATGGATACCCTTGGAATTACTCAAGAATATTTCCTTTTAGGTTTTCTGTAGTGTATGTTGCCAAACTCCCATTTTCATCTGTGTAGATAAAATAAGCCTCCAATTCAGGATCATTTTGAACGATTTCAACACTCTTTTCTAAACCCAACACCATAAATGCAGTTGCATAAGCATCAGCCTTCATACAAGTTGGTGCAACAACCGATGCTGACAATAAACTGTGTTGTACTGGGTATCCCAATCGTGGATCAATAGTATGAGCATATTTCTTTCCATCTTTCACATAGAACTGGCGGTAGTTTCCTGATGTTGCCATAGCTCCATTTTTCAATTCCAACACATCCTGAATTTGTCTGGTCAAACTTGTAGGATCATCAATAGGTTTATCGATTCCCACACGCCAAGCTCTTTCTTTATTGCTAATTCCTTTAACTCTTATTTCACCTCCAATTTCAACCATATAGTTGGTGATTCCTTTTGATTCCAAAAAGTCTGCTACAATATCAACTCCATAACCTTTGGCAATAGCACTGGCATCAAACATGATCCTAGGATCTTCTTTAATCACTTTTCCAGCCTCCAATCTCACTTTTTGATATCCTACTACTTGTAACAAACTATCAACTGGGATTTCCTCTGGTTCGAGCTTATTTTTAAAACCAAATCCCCAAGCGTTAACCAGCGGTGCAACCGTCCAATCAAAAGCGCCATCCGTCGCTTTGGCAATCTGTTCACTAGTTTCAAAACAAGTTGTAAAATAATCATCCAAAACCACCGTTGAATCATTCTCATTCACTCTTGAAATTACCGACTCAGGATTATAAGTAGATAAGGAGAAATCAAACTCCTTTAATTTTTCGAGAATTTCAGCTTGCAATCCATCTTCATTTGGATATTGATATACCATGTGATAAAAGGTTCCAAACACTTTTCCCTCATTGAAATGATATTTTGCTTCCTGTTTACATGCTCCAACTACAATAATTAGTAGAAAAAGACTTATATACTTTAGCTTGTTCATGATATTAAATTATAATTGATGAATGATAAAAAATTACCATTCTAAAACACGAAATTACACAGAGTCCTTAAAACAAACAAGCCCCGATAAATCGAGGCTTGCTTTATATTGTTATGATCCGAAATCGTCAAATTCAACCATTTCGTCTGGTACTCCTAATTCATACAGCATGTTTGTAACAGCTGAGTTCATCATTGGAGGTCCACACAAGTAGTATTCGATATCTTCCGGCTCTTCGTGTTTGCTTAGGTAGTTATCGTAAATTACCTGATGAATAAATCCAGTTGGTCCTTCCCAATTATCTTCTGGTAGTGGCTCAGAAAGTGCCAAGTGCCATTCGAAGTTAGGGAAATCTTTAGCGATAGCATCAAATTGCTCAGCGTAGAACACCTCTTTCAATGAACGAGCTCCATACCAGAAAGTAGCCTTACGACCTGTTTTCACTGTGTGGAACAAGTGGAAGATGTGTGAACGCATTGGAGCCATACCAGCACCACCACCAATAAACATCATCTCGTTATTTGTTTCTTTGATGAAGAACTCTCCATAAGGACCCGATACAGTTACTTTATCACCCGGCTTACGTGAGAAAATGAAAGAAGAACAAATACCTGGATTTACCTTCATCCATGTGTTATTTACTCTATCCCAAGGTGGAGTAGCAATACGAATGTTCAACATCACGATGTTACCCTCTGCAGGGTGGTTAGCCATAGAGTATGCACGATAAGTTGGCTCTGGGTTCTTCATTGTAAGATCCCACAACTTAAACTGATCCCAATCAGCTTTGTACTCATCTTCAATAATCATATCCTTGAAATCAACATCAATCTTAGGTACATCAATCTGAATGTATCCACCTGATTTGAAGTCAAGAATTTCTCCTTCAGGAAGTTTTACAACGAACTCTTTAATGAAAGTTGCAACGTTGTGGTTTGAAACAACCTCACACTCCCATTTCTTAATTCCCATAATTTCCTGAGGAATAGACATAGTCATATCCTCTTTTACTTTTACCTGACAAGCCAAACGCCAATCGTTTTGAGCTTCTTTACGGGTAAAGTATCCTGTTTCTGTTGGCAAAATTGATCCAGCACCTGAGTGTACCTGACACTTACACATTGCGCAAGTTCCACCACCACCACAAGCTGATGGCAAGAAGATTTTAGCATTACCCAATGTACCCAAAAGGGTATTTCCTGGCTCAACAACCAATTTTTGGTCTCCTTCGTTAATATCAATTGTAACTTCTCCTGATGGAGTAAGCTTCTTTTTAGCGTACAATAGGATAGAAACCAGTACCAGTATCACAAGCAAAAAAATCACAATGCTAGTGGCAATTACTGTTCCCTGTGTTGTTAATAATATCATCTCTATTCCGATTAAATTTTTTGAAAATTCAATTTACTTTATTCTGTTATCAGCTTAGAGTTTGATACCCATGAAGCTCATAAAAGCAATTCCCATTAATCCTGTTACAATAAATGTAATACCTAATCCTCTAAGTGGAGCAGGAACATTTGAGTAACGGATTTTTTCACGAATTGCTGCAATACCTACAATCGCAAGTAACCATCCAATTCCAGATCCTAATCCGAAAGATGTTACTTCAGCAATTGAACTGTATCCTCTCTCCTGCATAAATAAGGATCCACCTAAAATTGCACAGTTTACAGCAATCAATGGCAAGAAAATACCTAATGAAGAATAAAGTGCTGGTGCAAATTTTTCAACAATCATCTCCACCAACTGTACCATAGAAGCAATTACAGCAATAAACATGATAAAGCTTAAGAAGCTTAAATCAACATCTGCCATAGAAGGATCTAACCATACTAAGGCTCCTTCTGCTAAAATGTATTTGTCTAGCAAGTAGTTCACTGGAACTGTAATACCCAATACGAATACTACTGCCAAACCTAATCCCATAGAAGTTTTTACGGTTTTTGATACCGCAAGGTATGAACACATTCCAAAGAAGAACGCGAATACCATGTTGTCGATAAAAATCGACTTGATAAATATATTAATCAGATTTTCCATGTTTCGATTTTCTTTAGATTAGTTCGACTCAATTAAGGACTTGTCCTTAGATCTCTGTACCCAAATAATGATACCTACAACTACCAATGCCATTGGAGGTAGAATCATTAATCCGTTGTTTTGATATCCCATATCGTAAAATGCCTGAGGGATTACTTTAAACCCGTATAATGTACCTGATCCTAATAGTTCACGGAAAAATGCTACAATTACAAGGATTAAACCATAGCCTGCAGCATTTCCAATACCATCAAGGAAAGCAGGCAGAGGCTTGTTTCCAAGGGCGAATGCTTCCAAACGTCCCATAATGATACAGTTGGTAATAATCAAACCTACGAATACTGATAACTGTTTACTCACGTCGTAAGCGAAAGCTTTCAACACTTGGTCAACAAGGATTACCAAAGCGGCAACCACTACTAATTGAACAATGATACGGATTCGTGATGGAATTGTATTTCTAATTAATGATACGATAACATTTGCAAGTGCCAATACAGCCATAACCGAAATGGTCATCACAACTGCTGGCTCCAACTTAGCAGTTACTGCCAAGGCCGAACAAATACCCAAAACCTGCACAGTAATCGGGTTATCGCTTCCCAAAGGATTGGTAAGCAATTTTTTGTTCTTCGTTGAGAATAATGGTTCTTTATTGCTCATCTTGTGCTTATTTTGAAGATTTTAAAAACTTTTCATAACTGCCAAGGCTTTTCAGAAGCATTTCTTCCAAACCTTTTGATGTAACAGTACCACCTGATACTGCATCAAATTCATGTAAATGTCCTGAAGCAGTTCCTTTTACCAATGCAAGAGGAATAAATTTGCCTGATTGATCGAAAAGTTGTTTCGAAGCAAATTGTTTCTGGAATTCAGGTTTCGATATTTCAGCACCTAAACCAGGTGTTTCACCTTGATGATCGAAGGTTGCGCCATAAATGGTATTACCATCCAATTCCATAGAAATATATCCCCAAATTGGTCCCCACATTCCTTTTCCACGAACAGGAAGAATCATCTTCTTACCAACAGCTTCATTTTGGAAGATGAATACAGGTAATTTTCTATCCGTCAAATCAATTTTGTTCTCTTTTTTCAAGTCAACTCCAAAAGCTTCCTCTTTATCTTCTGAAATAAGAGCTCCTGCTGCATTTACTATCTTTGCCTCAACAATATACTGATCGTATAACTTTTCGGCATCAGCAAAAGTAGAAGCTACCCCTACAGCTTTCAGGATAGCCTGTTTTTTCTCAATTTCCTTGTTCTTGTTCTGACGAGGTTTTAATTGCAAAGCAGTAAATGATAATACTGCGGCTACAATCAGTACCATTACAGAAGCATAAAGGAAAGTATATGTATTACTATTCGTATTCATGTCTTACTTTGATTATTTGATTAAGCTTTCACCTTAACTCGTTTCAATCTTCTCTTTACATTGCCTTGAACAACATAGTGATCAATCAATGGCGCAAATGTATTCATAAGAAGAATTGCCAACATCATAGCTTCAGGGAAACCTGCATTCATTACACGAATCAATACTGCAAGGAATCCAATTAAGAAACCATAAATGTATTTACCTCGTGTAGTTTGAGTAGCTGAAACAGGATCTGTTGCCATAAATACAGCTCCAAATGCAAATCCACCCATGATTAAATGCTGCCATGCAGGAATCAATTCCATATATGGATTTGCACCAATCAAGTTGAAGATAGCTCCCATTGCATAACCACCAACGAATACTGACAACATGATTCTCCAGCTTCCGATACCAGTAGCAATCAAAATCACTGCCCCAATCAATATCGCAAGAGTAGATGTTTCACCTATCGATCCTGGGATCAAACCAATGAACATATCCCAAGCATTGCTAAGGTGTTGTTCGAAGATTGATTTTGCAATTTCACCATTAGCATCAACTAAAGTTGCAGCGTGAGCTAAAGGAGTTGCTCCAGAGAAAGTATCCGCTTTTTCTGCAATCCAAACAGCATCACCAGACATTTTTGATGGGTAAGCAAAGAAGAAGAACGCACGTGCTACCAAAGCAGGATTCCAAATGTTCATTCCGGTTCCACCGAATACTTCTTTACCAATAACAACCGCAAAAGCAGTTGATACAGCTACCATCCACAGTGGAGCCTCAACAGGCATAACCAAAGGAATTAACATACCCGAAACCAGGAAACCCTCGTTTACCGCATGTCCTCTCATTTGCGCAAATGCAAATTCAATTCCCAAACCAACAACGTAAGAAACTACAATAATTGGTAATACTTTGATTAAACCATAAACAAACATATCCATCAATGCAGCAGTTTCACCTACTGATAAGAAATGCTGATAACCGATGTTGTACATACCGAACAACAACGAAGGTATTAAAGCCAAAACAACCACAGACATAGTACGCTTCAAATCGATAGCATCCTTGATGTGTGTACCTGTTTTGGAGGTATGATCAGGAACAAATAGGAAAGTGTCAAAAGCGTCGAAAGTAGACTGCAACTTTGCAAACTTGCCCCCTTTTTCAAATAAAGGTTTCTTTTTATCAAGAAATTTTCTAAGTGCTTTCATTGTATATTATTATCCGTTTTTTTAGCTCATTTCTTTAATCATCAGATCAATTCCCTGACGTACGATATCCTGAACATCAATTTTTGAAGTACATACAAATTCACACAAAGCGAAATCTTCTGGTGCTACTTCATAAATACCTAACTGTTCCATTTGGTCAATATCTTCAACCAAAATAGATTTAATTAGGTGTACAGGTAATACATCCATAGGAAGAACTTTCTCATATTCTCCGGAAACAACGTAAGCACGGTGCTCTCCATTTAAATTGGCATCCAAACGATATTCCTTGTTTGGTGACAACCAAGAGAAGAAGGATTTTGACATTGAGAATTTATCTAAACCTGGCAATGCCCAGCCTAAAAACTCATGCTTATCTCCTTCAGGTATCACTGTAATTTGAGAATCATACATTCCAATGAAACCATCTTCTGGTATATGATTACCAGTTAATACGTTTCCTGAAATTACACGAATCTTCTCATCATCTTTCAGCTTACCTTTTAAAATATTTCTAACTGAAGCTCCAGTAATGGTTTCAAAATAACAAGGTGTTTTTACTTCAGAACCACAAAGCGCAACTTTACGACTTACATCGTAAATACCTTTTTGGAACAAACGACCAATGAAAACTACCTCTTGCGGACGAACAACCCAAGCAACTTCACCTTTATTAATAGCATCGATGTGGTGAATTTGTACACCAACATTACCCGCTGGATGAACACCTACAAATTTGTTTACAGTAGCATTCTTAACTTCTGAAAACATTTTTGCCTGATTCATGTTTGGATTAATGTTCAAATGAACTTTTCCGTCGGTTAATTTCGCAAGAGCATCAATACCTGCTTGGAATGCTTCTGCGTCTCCCTCTAAAAGGAAATCAACATCGGCAGCCAATGGCGCTGAATCGAAAGCAGAAATGAAGATTGCTTTTGGCGTTTCCTGTGGATTCGCAATCACGTCGTAAGGACGTTGACGCATAAAGGCCCAAAGACCACTCTTAAGCAACTCTTCCTTAACCTCTTCGCGCGAAAGACCATTCGGATCAGCTTTTTTAAACTCTTCGTATTGGATTTCTGCGTCGGCTTGAACAACTACTTCTAAAATTTTTCTTCGTTCTCCACGATTAATAGCAATTACTTTACCGCTAACTGGAGAAGCAAAATTAATTTCAGGCTTGTATTTATCGAAAAATAAAGGACTTCCGGCCTTTATTTCCATATCAACCTTAACTTTTAATTTTGGTGTTAATCCAGGAAAATCGGTAGGTTTAATTGCATATGTCTCAGAACGATCAGCTTTTTCAAGTACTTTTTCAGCCTTTCCTATCAGCTTAATATCTAAGCCTTTTTTGATCTTTTTAACTTCAGACATGTTAAACTATTTGATTTTATTAATTTGCGTCAAAAATAACTAAATAATACTCTATTTCATAATAGAACCAAGTGCGAGCACGTGTTCTAAAACGATTGTGTACATGTTTTGTAATACATGTAAAAAATTCGCACACAAATATATAAAGCAATTTCTTATTTTTTAAGTTTTTGGTTTATTTTTAACCAATATATATACATATTAATATGCGTAAAATTTTCCTTATATCATTCATCTTCAGTTTGATTTCAATTTCAGCAACTTACAATACATTTGGTTCTGACTTTGATCTAGTATATCGTAATGAAATCAAGAAAAGTAGTATTCATACTGTTCAAATATTTCCCAGAGGATGGGAACTTGCCCCTCCGATAATTGAACTGAAAGGAGATAATCAGCTCCTTTTTTCCTTTGACGAAATTAAAGAAAATATTCAAGATTACTCCTATAGAATTATACATTGTGATAAAAATTGGTACAATTCTGAGCTAAGTGAATTTGATTTTTTAGATGGTTTTTCAGAAAATCAGATTACGAATTACGAACATTCATTCAATACCAATGTGGATTATATTCATTATAGCGTAAAGATTCCAAACAATGATATTAGCTTAAAATTATCTGGCAATTACATTATCGAAGTATTCGAAGATTTCGATCCTGAAAAAGTAGTAATACGACAACGCTTTATGGTATTGGATTCGAAAGTAGAAATCAAAGGAATCGTAAAACATCCTGTTTCTATTGAAAAAAGAGAATCTCATCAGGAGGTGGATTTTAGTATTTTTCATCCCAACTTTAAAATCGACAATCCACAACTCGATCTAAATGTTATCCTTACACAAAACAATCGTCTTGATGGAACTGAAAAAAGATTGAAGCCAATTTTCATCCGTAAGAACGAATTAGTTTTTGATTACGAAGATGAAAATATATTCCCCGGAGGTAACGAATTCCGCAATTTCGACTTAAAAAGTATGAGATATCAAACCAGATTTATTCGAGAAATTACAAGTGAAAATGATACTACTTCGGTATTGCTATCGCCAGGAGACAACCGTCATTTTAAGCAATACATTTTCGAACAAGATATCAATGGCAATTATCTTGTAGAGGTACAAGAACGTGATATTCCGGAAACCCAGGCTGATTATGCGTACATCACTTTTACATTGCCTATGGATAATGAATTAAAGCATGGCGATTTCTATGTACATGGCAATTTTAACAATTGGCAATGCAACGAGCGAAATAAAATGCACTATGATTTTGACAAGGGAGCTTACACTTCAAAAATATTCATGAAACAAGGTTATTACAATTATCAATTTGCATTGGTCGATCACAATAGCAAAATTCCTGATACCGGATATATCGAAGGAAATCATTGGGAAACCGAAAACGACTATGTAATTTATGTCTATTATCATGACATTGCATTGAATTACGATATGCTAATTGGATATAAGACAATTAACTCCACCGAAAATTTTTAATAAAAAAGAGTGATAGGTTTCGCCTATCACTCTTTCTCATACTTTGTATGTTACATCAAATTCAATTAATTGTTATTGCCTGTTATAACAATTTCCCCATTCTTAATCAAAAGTGCCTGCAATGGAAGGTCTCCATCTCTCATTGGTATGTTTACATCAATAATTTTTCCACTAAAGAATTCTGATATCTGATCTACCTCCGTATGCCCAACAACAATGGTCTTAACATTCAGGGTTTTTAAAATACGATCAACACCTTCCTTATCAATCTTATCATATTTTTTTCTCTCCATAAAATAACCTCTATACCAAAACGGACCGGTTGATGAAAATACCTCATTACATGCTTCAATATTATTAGCATTCATACCACCCATTAAATATTGACGAGTTGTATTATTTACAGCCTCAACATTGTGACCTTTCTCCAATATATCTTCCGATATTCCTCCATGAACAAACAGGAAATCGTTAATTTGAATAATGGAGTTTCTGGTTCTCAACCATTCACCTAATACCGAATTTGAATGGAACAACGAAGCATACTCTAATCCTAATGGCTTACACAAACTCTTATACTTATCATTGATGTAACGGTTATCATTATTCAAAATCATTAATTCATGATTTCCAAAAACAAAATGCAAATTTCCTCCTGCTTTTTTAGCTTCTTGCTCCAGTCGGTAAATGAACCACAGAATCTCAGTTACTTTATCCCCTCTATCAAATACATCCCCAACATAAACAAGATGTCCTTTACCAAAATTCCACTTATTTTCTGCATCAATTACATTGTGTTCTCGAAGTGTATTAATCATTCGATCATATTCTCCATGCACATCACCTAATACGAGAATAGGTTCAGAAGTATTGGTTTTCCATGCGGGAATTTCAGATTTACTTATTGGATAAACCTCTTCTCTTCCAATCCAACTCTTAAAATTTGAACATGTGTCCACAAGATATTTACCATCGAGAAAAACAGTGCTTTTTGTAGGATTATTTTTTAGATAATATACATATCTACCTTCAGGTCTATAATCTACGAAAGGTCCATCAAATATTTCGTTCTCTTCCTTACAGTATGCCGATGCCCCTTTTTCAAGTAAAATTCGAACAAGTTCATTATCATTTGTTTTCCTTGCATAATCGAAGGGTGTAAAACCAAAATTATCAATAAGGTTAATTTCTGCTCCTTTTTCAATTAAGGAATAAGCAACTTGTCTCATTGCACGTCTGGCAGCCCAATGTAAGGGAGTTAAACCCAATGAATCTGTCACATTAACAGAACCTCCTTTTTCAATTAAACTGTAAGCTAAAGCTCTATCTCTGTTTTCAATTGCTTTAATCAGCAATCCTTGACTATCAATTTCATCTTTATTGGAAGTTTGAAAATCACATGCTGCCAAACAAACAGTAATCAATAGTAATAAACTCAGGTATCTCATATTAAAATTTTAAATCTGATGCACATCCATTACCCTCAAATCAATACTCTTTTTTGAAAAGGATATTTTGGCATCATAAAGTGTAGATTAAGAAGGCTAAAATTAGGTGAATTAATTAAAGATACAATAAGGCATTTCCCTAATTAACATTATCATGATATGACACTTATACCTAATTGGAGTGAAATAATTTAATTCAACAAAAAATCTAATCCAGAGACAAATAAGCTTCTAACAGGATCACAACCATATGTTGTAGAAACATTTCTAAAAAGAAAAAAAACAATACTTTTGACTCCGAAATATCAAGATTCATTATCTTGTAATCTTTCAAATTAATTCAAACAATTATGACGTCTGTACAAAAAATCGGTAAGCAAAAATCGGATTTGCAGGTATTCAGACGATGGAGCAGAAAATCATATGCTGCATTTGCAAGCATGAATCAGGAAATTAAAATTTCCAACATGAATGCAAGTTACAACCTATTGGTTCCATCGAAAGAATCCGGCTTTTCGGGATTTTGTTTTTTACCAGAAAGCGGACGGGATAAAAATGAGGAAGATGATCCGGATCTTATAGCATCCGAAATCATCGAAATGCTGGTGATACAAAACGAAAGTAGAAAAATCACCAATGGGAAAGAGTCCGGCATAGTGTCGAATAAGATTCTTTCTGCTCAAGTTTATCCTATCCTAAAAATTTAATTGACTAGAAAAATCTTATTATGACTGACATTAGAAACAACTGGACACACGAAGAAGTTAAAGAAATTTACGACCTACCATTGCTTGATTTGGTACATCGTGCATCAAACATCCACAGAAAATATCACGATGCATCGAAAATGAACATGAATACCTTGATTTCGGTTCGTACCGGAGCCTGTTCACAAGATTGCAAATACTGTGCACAATCAGCAAGATACAATACTCATGTAAAGCCAGAGAAATTAAGCTTAGAGCAAGTTTTAGAGGAAGCGAAATTCGCCAAAGAAAATGGTGTAAAACGTGTGTGCCTTAGCTCGGCTGGTCGTGATGGAAACCGTGATGATCGTTTCAATGAAATTGCTGAAATGATTACCGAAGTGAAAAAAATGGGTTTAGAGGTTTGTTGTACCATGGGTATGATCAACAAAGAGAAAGCTCAAAAATTGGCTGAACTTGGTATTACTGCCGTAAATCACAATATTGATACTTCGGAGCGTCATTATCCAAACATCACCACAACCAGAACCTATGCTGAAAGACTGGAAACTCTTGCTAACCTACAGGAAGCAGGAATTCAATACTGTTCTGGTGGAATTCTTGGAATGGGCGAAAACGACGAAGATCGAATTGAAATGCTTCGCACTTTGGCAAACCAGGAAAAACATCCGTATAATGTTCCTTTGAACTCTCTGGTGCCAGTAAAAGGAACACCTTTCTATGGTAAAGAAACCATAGGAATTTTCGAAATGGTTCGTGCCATTGCAACGGCTCGCATTTTAATGCCTAAAACTGTGGTTGCTTTTGCAGCGGGTAGAACTCACTACAGCCAGGAAGGTCAGGCACTTTGTTTTCTTGCCGGAGCCAACTCAATTTTCTTTGGAGACAAATTGCTTACAGTGGATAACATGACCATTAACGAAGATGAACACTTGTTGGGACAGTTGGGATTGACTCCTACTAAATATCATGAGTTGACAACTTTGGAAGAAAAGTAATTTTTGATTGAAGTAACATGAAAAGCATTGTGTGAATGCGAAGCATGTAAAAACCAAAATATAAAATAAGCTCGCACTAAGGCATTGAACCTTTTGCGAGCTTTTTATTATTTTGAATTGATTTCCACCCAATAAGATAAAGATGCAACAAGTTATTCCTGTAATAATTGCATCAATTGTTCGCGATAGGAACTTGCAATGGGCACCATTTTCTTGGCAATACAAACCTGGTTTCCTTCGAGAAAATCAATTTTTCCCAAGTTGATGATAAATGAGCGATGGATGCGTAAAAATTCCTTTGATGGCAATTTGGTTTGGAAGTTTTTTAACGTATCATGAATCACCAGACAATCATCTTCCCTATGGAGCTTTAAATAATCACCTTCCGATTCTATAAAGCTTAATTCCGAAGACTTAATCAAGTAAGTTTTCTTATTCGACTTTACCAGTATGGTTTCTTCCTGATTTTCTAACTTCTCACCTACCTTATCCTGTAAAGACAAGAATTTATTCACCGATCTTAAAAATCTTTCGAAAGAGAATGGCTTTAAAAGATAATCCAAAGCATTCAAATCAAAACCTTCAACGGCATACTCGGGATATGCTGTGGTAAATATCACTTTGGGCGATTGATCGAGACTTTTCAACCATTCAATTCCGTTCATTTTGGGCATGTTAATATCCAAAAACAATAAATCGATTGGTTCTTTTAATAAAATTTGGTTTGCCTCCAAAGCGTCATTGCATATGGCTTTTAGCCTTAATTGCGGACAATCCTGAAGGTAAGATTCCAATATCTCTTGCGATAATGGCTCATCCTCAACAATAATGCAGTCGTATATTTTATCGGCGATTCTGTTCATGGTTTAGGTCGATTTTAAGGGCTACAGCAAATTCATCTTCTTGTTTCGATAAATTTAACTCATGTTTGTTTGGATATTGTGAATCCAATCTGCTTTTTACGTTTTCAATTCCAAATCCTCCTATTGGGTCAATTTCCCTGGAAGTATGTTTTGGGATAGAGTTTCGTAAATACATTTCCAAGTGGTTGTCTTCAATTTTAATCCTAAGATCAATTACATCTCGTTCCAACTGATTTAAACCTCCATGTTTAAAACTATTTTCTATAAACGGAATCATTAAAAATGGAGCAATCTTCTGAGAATTAAACTCTCCTTCGATGATGTACTGAATTCGGGTTTTGTTTTTGAATCTTAACTTCTGCAACTCCAGATAATTGGTGATATAGTTAATTTCTTTCTCCAATTCCACATACTCATCGTTGCTTTCGTAAATCATGTAACGCATTAAATCCGATAGCTGAAGAATGTATTTTGGTGTTTCATCCGATTTCTTTCTGGCCAAGGCATACAAAGAGTTCAAGTTATTGAATAAGAAATGGGGATGAATATTGGTTTTCAAGGCCAACAATTCGGTTTCCGATTGCTTTTGCTTCAACTCTACCAACTTCTTCTCTGCCTCAATTACTCTAAACCACGATTTCGAAAGTTTCAACAATGTGCTCAATCCAAGGTAAACGATGCTGAATTTTAATAGCTCATTTATCTCATATGAGGAAATGAAAAAATAATCGGGCGCCATCCAATCACTTAAATGTTCGAAGGTGAACTCATTTAAATAAGCAACCGCAAGCCATAAGCCAACAAATCCAATGGCATGCAACACATATTTTTCCTTCTTTAGTGCATATGGAATTAGCACTAATACATTTGCATAAACTCCAAATACCAATGAGATATGAAAAAGAGCTGTATAAACCACATCAATCTTCGATATCTCTTCCTGCAAAGCAAAGAAATGTACTAGAGTATAGAATGAAAGCATCCAAAACAGAATATGATGCACCAACCTGTTCTGGATTATATAAAGTACTCTATTTTTAATTCGATCTATCATTTTATTCTTTTCAAAATCAAAGCCTCATCTGGATCGTTAAACATCTTCGAATCTGCAAATTTTATCAGGAATTTTTGAATATCCTCTGTTTTAGCTGTAATAATCACTCCATTATCACGTTCAACGTATTCTATGCGAACACGCTTATTTTCTATCAAATCCTCAAAATCGTCGTTTTCAATTGTATTCACAACCAATTCATCATCTTTTATATCAATCTTAAAAAAACCATGAGTTGTTACTAACATCCCTGCAATAAAACTTCCCGAAATTTTTTCCTCTACATGCTTATCGTTAGGGATTAAATCCATAAAATAATGTCCCCCAAGATTGGATAACCTACCATCGAATACACTGGTGTCCTTTTCTGTAATCATGGTAATCTCGTAGTGCGTCTTCATTTCTGGGAACTCAACTTTTACATCTAACTTTTTCTCGATTGCCTTAATTCTCTTTCGTATTTCAGCATGATCGATCTCATCAGATCCAAAACTACTTCTCATGTCTATTTTTATATTCGCCTTATAATCGGAAGAATCAACAATGGTTTTAATAATGTATTGGTCTTTTTCATTACCCTGCCAAACACCATTTAGCTCATCCAAATGAATTCTGTCTGTATTTGTATACAAAGGATTCAATGAACTCACCACACAAGATTGTGTAGCCACAAGAAGAATGATAAAAAATCCAATAAATTTTATTCTTTTAATCTGTTCTGTTTTCATGATTATTGTTTTAGTGAAACATTTGTCCTATTGATCATGATCTACAATCAAAATAAAGGAATCAATGCTTCAATCTAAAATTCTTTCGATGTTTGCCATGCTTATTTCGATAGATAACAAAACAATATCGATTTCAGATTATAAATTTAACAAGTGCTATGGTTTATATTCCATTTCACAACGATTTTTTGTAAGTTCATAGGCTCTAAATCTAACCCAAAAACCAACTCATGACCCAAACCAACAAATCTCTTTCGCTTGGGGAAGCTTTAATTCCCATACTATTGTTGATCGTTTTACTTAGTATTAATGCCATTGTTTTTGGAGATGTAGCCATCGAAGGGGCTAACCAATTTTCTTTATTAGTAGCAGCTGCCATAGGAGGAATTATTGCTTTACGCCAAGGTAAAGGCTGGGACGATTTGCAGAAAGGGTTTGTCAAGAGCATCGGGACTGCATTGCCATCCATGTTGATATTATTACTGATTGGATCCTTAGCTGGAACATGGATGATTTCTGGCGTTGTTCCCGCCATGATTTATTATGGCTTGGAGTTCCTGAATCCCAAACTATTCTTAATGCTATCGGTTGTGATATGTGCAATTGTTTCTGTAGTATCAGGCAGTTCATGGTCAACCGTTGCCACCATTGGAGTTGCACTATTGGGAATTGGAAATGCGATGGAAATTAACCCGGCTTTGGTTGCGGGGGCAATTATTTCCGGTGCATACTTTGGCGATAAGGTTTCTCCCCTATCCGATACAACCAATCTGGCTCCAGCCATGGCCAATGTCGATTTATTTGTACATATCCGTTACATGATGTACACAACTATTCCTTCAATATTAATTACCTTGATAATATTCCTAATAATAGGATTCACAAAACACGGAGAAATCGATCCGGAGAGTATTCGACAAGTACAAGCTGCCATAAAAGATAACTTTACCATTACACCTTGGTTGTTTTTGGTACCTATATTATTATTTGTAATCATCAGCAAAAAGGTTCCTGCATTGCCAGCCATATTTGCCGGAACATTAATAGGAGGCGTATTTGCCATTATCTTTCAACCTCAAATTATCTACCAATTATCTGACAGTTCATCTTTCATTCAAGCCAGCTACGATGTGGTAATGAAATCCATTTTTACTGAGGTAAGTGTTCCTGTTGAAAATGAAAACATACAAGATTTGTTATCAACTGGTGGCATGAAAGGAATGTTGAATACAATTTGGCTGATATTAACGGCTATGGTATTTAGCGGTATTCTGGAAACAGCAGGAATACTAAAAAAAATAACAGAAAACATGCTTAAGGCTGTTCACTCTACAGGATCTCTGGTAACTACAACAGCCATTAGTTGTGCGTTCTTAAATTTAACTGCATCCGATCAGTACATATCTATAGTGGTTACAGGAAGAATGTTTGCAAAATCATATCAAGATCAGGATTTGAAACCCGAAGTATTGAGTAGAACATTGGAAGACTCTGGAACGGTAACATCTGTATTGGTCCCATGGAATACCTGTGGAGCAGCTCAAGCTGGCGCTTTGGGAGTAGCCACAGTAGCTTTCGCTCCTTTCTGTTTTTTTAATATTCTAAGTCCGTTTGTTACCATTGCGATGGCCTATCTTAATATAAAGATTAGAAGAATATCTAAAAATTAAATAATCTTAAGCCATCTGTAAAACTTATAGACTGTTGGAAGATTATATGCTTAGCCTGTTAAATTGTTAGGCTTTTTATATCATAAATTGAAAATTAATATCAAAAGCCTAATTCTTGTGAACTTCTTAAGCTGAGTGATTTTCATAGAAATTTTAAAGCATGATAATACTCATAAATAAGGAAATGTTTTTTTTTTAGATTTGTTCAGAGACTTATAAATG
This sequence comes from Marinifilum fragile JCM 15579, assembly GCF_001310955.1. Taxonomy (GTDB): domain Bacteria; phylum Bacteroidota; class Bacteroidia; order Bacteroidales; family Marinifilaceae; genus Marinifilum; species Marinifilum fragile. The sequence continues at coordinate 148,347 of NZ_BAZX01000001.1, read as the reverse complement.
AAGAACATTAACCCTTAAATAATTATTGCCATGCCAAAAGGTATATACAACGTTCCGGTTGCTACTAATGAGCCAATTTTCTCATATGCACCAGGAACCCCTGAGAGAGCTGAATTGCAAGCTACACTTAAAAAAATGCGTTCTGAAGTAATTGATGTACCAATGTATATCGGTAACGAAGAAGTGAGAACAGGCAACTTGTTTGCAATGACTCCTCCTCACGATCACAAACATTTGTTAGGACACTACCACCAAGGCGGAAAAGAGCATGTACAAATGGCTATTGATGCTGCATTGGCTGCTAAACCAGCTTGGGAAAACCTTAGTTGGGAGCATCGTGCATCTATCTTCCTAAAAGCTGCTGAATTAATTTCTGGTCCTTACCGTATGAAATTAAACGCTGCTACTATGTTGGGACAATCGAAAAATGCTTTCCAGGCTGAGATCGACTCTGCTTGTGAGATTGCTGACTTCTTGCGTTTCAATGTTCAGTATATGACTGAAATTTACAAGCAACAGCCAATGTCATCTAAAGGTATATGGAACCGTGTTGAGCAACGTCCATTAGAAGGATTTATTTTTGCATTAACTCCATTTAACTTTACTGCAATTGCTGGTAACCTTCCAACTGCTCCTGCAATGATGGGTAATACTGTAGTTTGGAAACCATCTAAAACTGCTGTTTATTCAGCTAAAGTTTTAATGGAAATATTCAAAAAAGCTGGTGTACCAGATGGCGTTATCAACTTGGTATACGTTTCTGGTCCTGCTGCTGCTGACGTAATTTTCAACTCTCCTGATTTTGCTGGTATCCACTTTACAGGATCAACTGGCGTATTCCAGGACATTTGGAAAACTATTGGTAACAATATCCACAAATACAAAACTTACCCACGAATCGTAGGTGAAACTGGTGGCAAAGACTATATCTTCATGCACCCAACTGCTGATGTAGAAGAAGTTGCAACTGCAATTACTCGTGGTGCTTTCGAATATCAAGGACAGAAGTGTTCTGCTGCTTCTCGCGCTTATATTCCTGCAAGCAAGTGGGATGCTGTATTGAAATTGGTTCAGGAAGATCTTGCTAAGATCAAGACTGGCGGAACTGAAGATTTCACAAACTTCCACAATGCGGTTATCGATGAATCTTCATTCGATAAATTAGCTCAAGCTATCGACGATGCTAAAGCTTCTCCTGATGCTGAAATTGTTGCTGGTGGTGAGTACGACAAGTCGGTAGGTTACTTTATCAAGCCAACTGTTATCCAGGCTAAGAAAGCTGATTACGCTACAATGGAAGAAGAGTTGTTCGGTCCTGTTATCACAATCTTTGTTTACGAAGATGATAAGGTAGACGAAACTTTAGATATTCTTGATCAGACTTCTATTTATGCATTAACTGGTGCTATTTTCGCTGGTTGCCGTTACGCAATCGAAAAACTGGTTAAGCGTTTAACTCACACTGCTGGTAACTTCTATATCAACGATAAGCCAACTGGAGCTGTTGTTGGTCAGCAACCATTCGGTGGTGGTAGAGGATCTGGTACAAATGATAAGGCTGGTTCTATGATTAACCTATTGCGTTGGGTTTCTCCAAGAACCATCAAGGAATCATTTGTTCCTCCTGTAGATTATATGTATCCTAACTTCTTGGAAGACTAGGAATAAAAATATTGGATAGTTAGGCCGGACTTGTTCCGGCCTCCAATGACATGATTTATTTTGGATGAAAACGATCGGAGTTTCTTCGGTCGTTTTTTTATTGGAATTGCTCACTATTGCTATTGTCTGTAAAGACGTAGCATTGCTACCTCTCTATTGATACACAAACTTTCTACTTTTACGCCTTTCTACTTTTATTCTTTATTTGTAATTTAGCCGGAAAGACAGACCTATGATTCTTAAACTCGCTAAAAAATACATTCCTCAGATTATCAGAAGTAAATATGTAATTACTTTCCTGATTTTTTATGTATGGGTATTCTTTGGCGATCAACATTCCATTTGGGAACGAAAAGAAAATGAGTCTAAAATTGAAGCTCTCGAAAAAGAAAAAGCTTACTTTCTTGATAAAATAGAAAAAGATAAAAAAAGAATTCACGAGCTAAAAACCAACAAGGAAAACCTTGAAAAGTTTGCCCGTGAGCAATACCTCATGAAAAAGGAAAATGAGGATATCTTTATTTTTATTAAAGAAGATTAATACTTCTCAATACCATATTCCCTTTTCTAAACAATTCAATTCTACCTTCGAAAACCTATACCAAAGTTTCTTTTCAAAAACTTACTATAGGTATTTTCCAATTTTGACTATAGTAAGTTTCCAAAAGATACTAGAGTAAGTTTCCGACATTTAGTATACTAAGTTTTTGATTTCAACCTTAACTCTTTATTTCAACAAGCTATTTTTCTACTAATTAAAACGCATGAACATTCATGATTAAGAGAAAAATGAAAGTTCGGTGCTCTGCACCTATAAAAACATCTAAATTAATTGACTATAAATCTTACGCAGCGCTGCTGCTTTTCTCAATATTACAAACTAAATTACTATGGTACGGAGTACCTATATATTTGTAGACAATTTGAAAATGAAATACGAAAGGTTCAGCGTACCGTCATTTAATCAAATTAGACTTGTAGAATCAAAAAAAGAGAGCCGTAAAACTCTCTTCTTTGTATTATTTCATTGTACTTGTACTAATTCTCTTTCTCGTAGGTTCTGAAGATATCCAACAACTCTTTGGCTGAATATATGCCTTTGGTGCTAATTCCCAAGTCGGTTAACAACTGCTTGGCACAAACTACAATGCTTTCCTCATCGATAAATTGCTCGTGTACATTATTCAGGTACTTCAATACCTTAAAAGCATTAAAGGCTCCAAAGAATTTCTTTCTGAAGGTATCAATTGAGGCACAGTTTTGATTGATTTCATCCAGAGCTTCAAAGAAATTATCCTCTTTTAAATAGCTGCGCACCGAACCTGGCAATTTCACCAACAAATCATTCAAATAGGTATCGTAATCCACCCCGAAGAAATCATCCACCTTATCGAAGAAGGCTTTAAGTTCTTTAAAAGCAGAGTAATTATAGGTTTGATAATCTATTATTCCCTCATCAACAAAAGTAGAAACAGCTTTTCCGGTACCAAATGGAACACGGTCCGACACCCTAGGTGATGGGATTACACGTGTGGTTTTGATCTCGTAAAACTTACCTAGCGGGATTATTTTCTGCAAGAAATAAAAATCCTCACCTGCCTGACGACGATTCATTCCTCCCTGCTTAATGTAAGCACTTGCCGAAACTGCAAAACTAGAACCAACCGTATGGTATGCATGTGGATGTCCCGCATAACGCATGGCAAGCATGTAATATCTCAAGTATAACTCGTACTGCGCAATGGCATCATAAATTTGCTGATCGAATTCCTCCCCTTCCAATGGATGCTCATAGAAGATATTTGCACCGTTGGCTTTAGGATACTTTTTAAAGAGCTTCTCAATTTCTACCAAATAGTTTGCATCACAAGTTGAATCAGCATCAAAACCGGTAATGATTCCATTTGCTTTGTCGATTTGATTGAAACGAGCTACTGCCTCATCCATGGCAATTTTCCTTGCAAAACCTACTCCTGCAAACTTTCTTTTCAAATTAGGCTGATGAATTAAATAGAACTTCAGTTTCTCATCCTGATGCGCTTCCATCCAGGCAGTAGCATCAGCAATGGTTTTTGCATTCTGATCCAATGCTTCCTGCTCGGTTTGTTCTCCTGAATTTACAATTACAATTACTTCAACTACTCCATTGGGTCTGTCGCAATTCCACAATGCTTCCAAACTTGGAATCAAATCCGGCTCATTGTAACAAGGAATTGTTACAATCATATTCAAATTCTCATCAACCGGTGTTGTAATGTACTCTGGGTACATTCTTTGTTTTTTCAGGTATTTATCAGCAAAAGCCATATTTCTATTTTAGATACGAAGGGCAAATATAAAAAACTTCATGATTAAGGGGAAATCACCGAAAGGAATGAGAAGACTAAATAAAGAATGAATGGGTAAATGAGGAGTGAGTTAATGAGATTAAAATCCCTTACTTAATCAGTGACTTTTTAACTATTCCACTTTTTAACTTTTCCAGACAATAAAAGAAAGGGCAGATAGCTCATCAGCATCTGCCCTTTCTACTTTTTTAAAATCTTTAATTATTTTGCTTCAGGAGTATATCTTGCATTTAAGCCATTGATAATTTCCTGAGTAATGTCTAAACCGTCTTGTGATAACAATACATTTCCACCTTTGGTAGTGCTTAAAATTAAGCTGTAGTTACGAGTTGCATTGTACTCTTTCAAATAGTTGGTAACGCTATCGAAAAGGCGTTTGCTATTTGCTTGTTGTTCGCCCATTAACTCTGCACTTAACTGACGATCCAATTGCTGTAAGTTTTGTTGCTTGGCGATTAATTTTTGCTGAGCTTCTTCTGCTCTTTGACGAGTTAAAAAGCCATTGTTTTGAAGTTTACGCTGGAATTCAACTGCTTCTTTCTCTAATTTCTGAGCTTTAAAGTTAAAATCAGTACGTGAATCTTCTTGTTTCTTCAAAAACTTCTCATTCAAATCACGTGAAAAGTTATAGTTGCTCAATAATGAATCCGTGTTAATGTATACAACAGCACCTTCTCCAGCAACAGTTTTCACATCTTTCGATTCTCCTTTGCCTGAGAACTGAACAAAGTAAAGAATTGCAACAGCAACAACTAACACAGCATTTAATGCAACAGATAAATTTTTCATAGGTATTTAGTATTTAATTTTTCAAGTTTTTTCGGATACCATTTCGGTATTCCCATTTTTTGATTTTGCCTAACAAATATAACTTTTATAAGTAGACTAAAAAATTCCTGGCATTCAATTTTAAAATCCTCTGTACATTAATTATCATCAAATATCCAAACATTTTGATATGCTGATAAACATCATTCTTTTTCTACTTTATACTCTATACATTGTGGACTACAATTATCAAAACGTATATCACTAAAAAATTAACTCAATGTTCAATAAACTAATAGCGGCAACCCTACCCTATATGCCAAAAAAATTGGTTTGGATATTCTCTAAAAGATACATTGCAGGAGAAACCATTGAAGATGCAGTAAGAGAATCGAAGAAATTAAATGATCAGGGAATTAAAGTAACCGTTGACTTATTAGGAGAATTCATTAAAAACCTTGATGAAGCTAATGAAAACAAAGAAGCTTATTTGGAAATTATAGAAACCTTTGAAGCCAACAAAATTGATGGTAACTATTCGGTGAAACCAACCTTCTTTGGCCTGTTACTTGACGAGGAAGTTTGTTACCAAAACATCCGTACTGTTGTAGCAAAAGCTGCTGAATACAATAATTTTGTAAGAATCGACATGGAAGATTCTCCATGTGTTGATAAGGAAATTAACATGTTCAGAAGATTAAAGGCTGAATTCCCTCAAAACGTTGGACTTGTTGTTCAGGCTTACCTTAAGAGAACTCTTGACGATTTGACCAACATGATGGACATGCAAAACGGTGTTTCAAAATTGAACTACCGCTTGTGTAAGGGAATTTATGTGGAGCCTGAAGAAATTGCTTACAAAAAGTACGAAGAAATCAACCAGCATTTCCTTGAGAATTTGGATTTCATGCTTAAAAATGATGTTTATCCTGGAATTGCAACTCACGATAAACCTTTGGTTGATGGTGCATACAAGCTGATTGAAAAGTATAATGTTCCAAAGGATAAGTATGAGTTCCAAATGCTTTATGGTGTAACACCTGAGCTAAGAAAGTCAATTGTTGAAAATGGTCATAACATGAGAGTTTACGTTCCATTTGGAAAAGATTGGTTCGGATACTCCACCCGAAGATTAAAAGAAAACCCAAAAATGGCTTCTTTAATTATAAAGGCATTATTTAGTAGAGGTTAATAAGCCAATTTAGATTTGTAAAAAAAAGCGGTGAAATTCTCACCGCTTTTTTTATTACTTTTCTTTAATTCCGTATCGATACATTTGCTTTAAGGTGGTTATTTCCTTATCGGTAACCAAATTATCAGGAATTTTCATGTTCTTCTTGCGTTTTAATCGTTGTACTTCGGGTAAAGTTCTAAGTGTACTTACACCTGCAACCATATCCTGAGGAACCATTGCTTTATGCTCATTTTCTATCACATGCTGCTTTATCAACAAATCTGTATTTGCTTTGGCATCCATTTTATCAGGTCGCTTGGTTAAGGCCTCGTAGGTAGCCGAGTTCACATTGTTCTTTGCTCGAACATATTCTGGTGTATTTACCTTGGCGTTAATAAAGGCTTCTCTAAAATCACCAAATCGAGGTAAAATCAACACCTCTTGCAGCGAAACAGTATCCTTTGCCATAAATACCCCAAAAAGATATGAATCTTGTTTTAGACTATCGCTAACTACAACTTGAACATTTTGATATCCAACGTAAGAATATTGAATGGTATCGCCAGCATTTACCCAAAATGAGAAGCGGCCAAAAGAATTTGATGTACCCGCTTTTTTATTATTTATCCGATAGTGTGCATAAGGCAATGGTGACAATTCTTCCTGATCCATAACCGCACCCGTAAAAAATAATGAATCTGTCCTTATCTTCTGTGCATTTAGCTTCTCTGTTGCAAGAACAAAACAAAAAAGAGCAATACAACCAATCACATATCTTCTCATTTTACCAGCTTTTTATTAACTCCGCAGAGTTACAATTACAATTCTTCCAATATTATCTCATCGATACTACGTTTTGGCACATGATGAACTCCCTTTTCATCTCTCCAATACTTGATATCTCCATCTTTCATTTCTTCAATAACTACCTCTTCTTTCGGTTTTCCCAAAGCAATTACCTGAATAATTGAATACCCTTCTTCAATTTTTAACAGCTCACGAAGTTCTTTATTCTTAAATGCATGAATAATGCAACCTCCAAAACCACTTTCAACTACGCCTAGCAACAAATTTTGAACCGCAATTCCATCGTCACTAAAATAATTTTTACCCAGCTCCTCATCATTAATCATGATCACATATGCTGATGGCCTTTCACCTTTTTCGGGTCCTGCCCAATCTTTCAAATAACCAGCCCAAGCCAGATGCTTAAATACTTCTTCGCACATCCCATCTGATAATACAATTTTATACTTAATGGTTTGCGCATTTCTACCAGAGGCTCCAAGTCTTGCTAAATCAATCCAACTCTTAACCTGCTCCGAAGTTATTTTCTCACTTTCGTAAAATCTCCTGTAACTTCTGTTTTTAGCAACTAAATCTTTTAACATTGCTTAATTTATTATTTTAATAATTTATGTGCTTTATTTATATTATCAAACAAATTGCAACACTTACTTTATAAATTAATTGATTTTTCTCTTTTCATCAAAGAAATAAGTAAATCTATTTAAATTTTATTCTTTGTAATATTAAATTTCAATTTGGCAAAATCCAATAAGTATGTTGAAATACAATAAAAACACTCGTAAAGTTATCATAGACTTCTTAATTATTATTACGATATGGATAGCTGCTGTATTTATTTGGGATATTCTAACCAGCTTTAATCCAAAGATTGAAGGTGAGATTCCCAAGCATATTTCAGTTGCAGAAATGAATAAACTAAATCTAGTTTTAGCAGGCTTATTTTTGGGAGGAATATTTGGCATTCTAAATGTTTTTATCAAACGCAAACAAGAACGTCTTCGAAAAAAATCATATGGACAGATTATTTTCTTCTATAGTATTATTCATATCTTCTTAACTATAGTAACAATATTCCTAGTTGGTATTGCATCTCAATTGATTTTAAAAGGTGAAATATCAAGAGAAACATTGCTGGAAATAAGAAGGTTTGTGAAATCAAGTGATTTTTTCAGAATTGTAACTTTTACGTATTTGGTAAGTGCTACTATTATCCTATTTCAGATTATCAATCAAAAATTTGGTCCAGGTGTTCTTCTTGATTTATTGCTTGGCAAATACCGTCAACCTAAAGAGGTTAAAATGATATTCTTATTTATGGATTTAAAATCATCTACAACTTATGCAGAAAAGTTAGGACATGTAAAATACAGTCAACTCATTCAAGATTGTTTTAGCGACTTAACCCTTGCGGTTAATGAGTTTGATGCGAATATATACCAGTATATTGGAGATGAAGTTGTCCTTATATGGCCTTATAATGATGGTATTAAAAATGCCAAGTGCATTAAAATATTTTTCAGATTTAAGGAATATCTGCAAAAAAGGTCTGATCATTACATGAAATCTTATGGTTTTCTTCCTCAGTTTAAAGCAGGCATAAATGGTGGTACGTTAATGGCCGCAGAAGTAGGTGTAATAAAGCGTTCCATTGCCTACCATGGTGATGTAATTAATACTGCTTCAAGAATTCAAGGCCTCTGTAATTCTTTCAACGAAGAATTTTTGGCATCAAAATTGATAATTACGGATCTGGCTTTTTATAACTCTTTCAATTATTCCTTTATTGATAATATTCAGCTAAAGGGTAAAAAAGAAAGAGTTGACATCTATGCCATTAAACAATAGTACTAAATATTTGTTTATTAAGTAATTTACAAAAACTCAATATGAATAAAATTTTATTAATAACTGCCATAATTTTGGGTATAATACTTCCCTCTCAAGCCCAAATGCTGCAAGAAAAATTTGGAGCTGATTACGTATTTATTGGCAAAGGTGATTCGGATACTGGAAATGATATTTCTTTTGAGAAATATGACTTTAGATTTAGCATTCATAAAAAGCTAAAAACTCCAGGAAGAAGAATCTTTCATACCTTTAACTATGCGGGTGTCAAAATTGATTATGGAACTACTCCTTTACTAGGAACCGATTTAAAAAATTTCCACACCATTTCATATACATTTGGTTATGCACGTCCATTAAAAAAAGGTTGGTATCTGACAGCCTTTATCAAGCCTAATATTTCTTCCAACTTCGAATCCTCTGTTAGTTTCGACGAGCTAAATTTATTTGGAATGGCTTTGTTTAGCAAACCCATCAATCAAAATAAGAGTATGATATTAAATTTAGGAGCAATTTATTCGAATACCATTGGGGTACCTGCTCCTATTCCAGTTGTAAGTTTAAATTGGAAACCAAATAAAAAATGGAACATAAATTTCGGTTTCCCAATGCTTGATATAAATTATAAGGCTAGTGAAAAAACTACATTAGGAGCGAATCTATTTATTGCTGGTGAAAATTTCACATTAACAGATAAACTTGTATATAATAATGAAATAAGTCCAATTGATAATGTTAGTATTATGAATGTTGGAGGAGGTTTATTTCTGAAGCAAAAATTATCCAAAAAAATAAGTCTAAACGTAAATTCAGGCTATACACTATATAGAAACTTCGAATTTAAGGATGGTAATGATACGATCAATGATTTTGACCTAGACAATAATATATTTATAAAAGCTGGTATCTCAGTAAGTATCTAAAAAAAGGGTGATTTAAAATCACCCTTTTTTGTTTATTCTTCGAATCGTTTTTCAACCAGTTCCCAATTAATAATATTCCAGAAGTTTTCGATATACTTAGGACGTGCATTCTGAGTATCCAGATAGTAGGCATGCTCCCATACATCCATTGTAAGAATAGGAATAAAACCATCACGAAGAGGATTGCCTGCATTCTTTGTCTTCAAAATTGCTAATTTCCCAGCAGTATCCACTACCAACCAAACCCATCCTGAACCAAATAAGGTAGCTCCCGCTTTCGAAAACTCAGCCTTAAAATTATCAAAAGAACCAAAAGAAGCTTCAATGGCAGCTTTCAACTTTCCATTTGGTTCGGCACTAGCATTTGGCTTAAATGCTTCAAAATAAAAAGTGTGGTTATAAACCTGGGCTCCATTATTGAAGATTCCTCCTTCCGAATGCTTTACAATATCTTCCAGACTAGCATCTTCAAACGCAGTTCCTTTTATTAAATTATTCAGATTTGTAATGTAAGCTTGGTGATGTTTTCCGTAGTGAAATTCAAGTGTTTTCTTACTAATATAAGGCTCTAATGCGCCCAATTCATAAGGTAAGGCAGGTAGTTTGTGTTCCATTTTTTATTGTTTTTTGATTTCCCCTTCAATTTCACAATAAAAAATCACAAATTCAATAAAAAAATACAAAAAGGCCGATTCCTTATAAAAAGAACCGGCCCCAAAATCAAAAAAACAATAAACAAAACTAATCCTGAAAGCGTTTAACCACTTCCTCCCAATTGATTACTTCCCAGAAAACTGAGATATAATCAGGTCTTCTATTTTGAAACTTTAAGTAATATGCGTGCTCCCAAACATCCAATCCCAAAATTGGAGTTCCTTTTACATCAGCAATATCCATCAATGGATTATCCTGATTTGCCGTAGATGTAACTACCAACTTGCCATCAGCTTGCTTTACCAGCCAAGCCCAACCTGAACCGAACCTTGTTGCTGCTGCTTTCGAAAACTCTTCTTTAAAAGCATCAAACGATCCAAAATCTTTTTCGATCGCGGTAAGTAAATCTCCACTTGGTTTTCCGCCCCCGTTAGGCGACATTACTTTCCAGAACAAATCATGGTTATAAAATCCACCTCCGTTATTTCTAACAGCAACAGAATGTTGTGAAATATTGGCTAGAATTTCTTCAATACTCTTGCCTTCTAAATCGGTTCCTGCTATAGCAGCGTTTAAATTATTTGTATATCCTGCATGATGCTTAGAATGGTGAATTTCCATTGTTCTGGCATCAATATGCGGTTCTAACGCATCGTATGCATAAGCTAATTTTGGTAACTCAAATGCCATATATTTTATATTTTCTTATGGTTGATATTGGTTTATTTGTCACTAGAAGCAAATCTAATTTTTACTCAGATTAATTCCAAATTATTTAAAGACTTTTTTGTCTTTTATTTCAAAGACCAAATGTTTTTCCATTAAAACAGGATTTTTAACTACTTTCGTTCTCTAAAATAAAAAGCTAAACCGTGAACAAAAAAATCCTAAATATCGCAGTACCCAACATAGTTAGTAACATCACCATTCCTTTGTTAGGACTTGTTGACTTAGCTTTAATGGGGCACTTGGGAAAAGTAGATTTTATTGGTGCGATAGCTTTAGGAGGTACCATTTTTAATTTTTTATACTGGGGTTTTGCTTTTTTAAGAATGGGAACTACAGGAATTACTGCTCAAGCATATGGTGCCAGAAACTTAAGCGAATCTATACTGTCTTTATCACGGGCTCTTACTGTTGCTTTAGCTGGTAGTGTTCTTATTTTAATACTTCAAAAACCAATAGCTATACTTAGCTTTTGGTTAATCGAGAGTGAAGAATCGGTTGAAAACATTGCAAAATCATATTTTTATATAAGAGTTTGGGCAGCTCCGGCTACCATTGGTCTTTATGCATTAAACGGATGGTTCATTGGTATGCAAAATGCCAAAACTCCAATGCTAATCGCAATTGTGGGGAATATTATTAACATATCTCTATCGGCATTTTTTGTGTATGGATTAATGCTAGATGCAAAAGGTGTAGCCTTAGGCACCTTAATTGCTCAGTACTGCAGTTTATTTTTAGCATTATTCTTCATCCTAAAAAATTACAAGCGCTTATTTAAGTATTGGAGCATTAAAGGCATGATGAAAGTTAATGAATTGAAACACTTTTTTCTAGTCAACAAGGATATTTTCATCAGAACTCTCTGTATTATATTTGTCTTCACCTTCTTTACCACCGAATCAGCAAGTGTGAACAAAGAGATTCTTGCCGTTAATTCCTTACTGCTTCAGTTCCTTTTTATATTTTCCTATTTTATGGATGGATTTGCTTTTGCTGCAGAAGCTTTAGTAGGTAAATTTATTGGTGCAAACAATTCCCAAAATCTATCTCGGGTGATTAAATTGTTATTCATCTGGGGTATTGGAATCAGCATTTTATTTACGGGTGTATACGGATTATTTGGTATTGATATCTTGTCAATACTCACCGATGCTGAATCTACCATTACCATTGCCAGAGATTATTTAAAATGGATTGTAATTCTGCCCCTTCTAAGCTTTGCATCCTTCCTAATGGATGGAATATTTATTGGTGCCACAGCTTCTAGTTATATGCGAAAAACAATGATGGCAGCAACTATTCTAATTTTTATTCCGCTTTATTACTTTTTAAACGGCATTTTGGAAAATCATGGACTTTGGATTGCAATGTTAGGTTTCATGTTTACACGTGGACTTTTTCAAACCATTTATTACAAAAAAGCCATATTGGTTCACTTCTCTAAGTAAATGAAACCAGTTCATTAAAAACCTCTTCAATTGTTTCATTAACTACTTTTATCATTTGCTCGTCAGGAGTAATCTTGAAATGTGCATTTTCGATCTTTTCAAGCACATAAAAAAGCTGTATTAACTTCACATTTTCCTTGTGGCAGATATAAAGCAAATTTGCACCTTCCCTACTGATTACGTCGGGATAATTTTTGATATAAGCATTGGCCAGGGTGTTTAAACTTGTTGGAATGGCATTGCAAGTAATTCCACTCACCTTTTTTAAATCAGAAAACACCTCGGGAATCAGTGTGTCGTTTTCTAATATCTCGTTTTTAAATGGATCTTCGTTTTTATTTCGTTGTTGTAAGTCAAAGATTGAAGCAAAATTACTTTCCTCACCAATTCCGATGTCGCCAAAATAATCATCAATAATACATACCAGCTGATTTTTTTCAAGCTGATCTTTTAAAGAGTAGCATTGTCCAAATTGCAAAACCATATCATACTTGTATTTACCAATAGCTTTAGTATACTCATAAGCCAACATACTACCTCCATATCCCGATATAAGGATATCTACGGATTGATCTTGATATTTGAAACGAGCATAATTTTGGCCCAAATTTTCCTCTAATTCAAGTTGTGAAATAAAATATTTGAGCACATCAAATGTCTCTGTAATGATTAAAATATGCATAAATGCAAGAACTTAGCTAAAACAAAGCTCCTAAAAGTTTGTTTATTAGGTGAAATTATTACTTATTTTGCAGAGCAATACAACGACTTATTAAAAACACTGTGACGAATGGAATTTTCAATTAACGGACAAGGAGATAAAGGATTCACAAAAATAGAAAAATACAATCAGGAAACTACAGAAGAACTGATGTATCACTATAAAAAAGTTTTAGAATTACTTGGTGAGGATGCTAAACGCGAAGGTTTGGAGAAAACTCCTTTGCGTGTTGCCAAAGCCATGCAGTTCTTAACTCAAGGGTATCACATTAAACCAGAAGATATTTTACGATCGGCAATGTTTAAAGAAGACTATAAGCAAATGGTGATTGTAAAAGATATTGAGGTTTATTCGATGTGTGAACACCACATGTTACCTTTTGTTGGAAGAGCTCATGTAGCCTACATTCCCAATGGATATATTACCGGACTTAGCAAAATAGCCCGTGTAGTAGATGCATTTGCTCGCCGCTTGCAGGTGCAAGAACGTTTAACTACTCAAATTAAAGACTGTATTAATGATACGCTTAGTCCTTTAGGCGTTGCTGTGGTTATTGAAGCTCAGCACATGTGCATGTCGATGCGTGGTGTTCAAAAACAAAATTCAATTACAACTACTTCCGATTTTACGGGAGCATTTGAAAATCTTGCCACTCGTGAAGAGTTTATTCGATTAATTTCGGCAAAAACTATCTAAAAAAATTTATCAACTTTACAGGTATTAAGTATATTAATCCGTTGGCAATACAATTCTAAAATTGCAGATTGCGAACGGATTAAATATATTTGTGCCCGGAATATTTCAAAACTTACCATGATTTTCATTCTATATGTATGGATATAGAGTGATTATTACAAATTGAAAAAAAGTATGAAAGCATATGTATTTCCAGGGCAAGGAGCCCAATTTGTTGGTATGGGTAAAGACCTATACGAAAATTCGGAACTTGCTAAGGAACTTTTCGAAAAAGCTAACGAAATTCTAGGTTTCCGCATTACTGATTTAATGTTTGAAGGAACTGATGAAGATCTAAGACAAACTAAAGTTACTCAACCTGCAATTTTCTTGCATTCAGTAATTTTAGCTAAAACACTTGGTGAAGATTTCAAACCTGAAATGGTTGCTGGTCACTCATTAGGTGAATTCTCTGCATTGGTTGCAAACGGAACTTTATCTTTTGAAGATGGCTTAAAATTGGTTTCTCAACGTGCTTTGGCTATGCAAAAAGCTTGTGAAATGGAACCTTCAACAATGGCTGCAATTATCGGTTTAGATGATGAAACTGTTGAGAAAATTTGTGCAGAAATCGAAGAAGTAGTTGTTCCTGCTAACTTCAACTGTCCAGGTCAGTTGGTTATTTCTGGTAGCATGAAAGGTATCGAAATTGCTTGCGAAAAGTTAAAAGAAGCTGGTGCAAAAAGAGCTTTACCATTGAAAGTTGGCGGTGCATTCCATTCTCCTTTAATGGAGCCTGCTCGTGTTGAGTTGGAAGAAGCTATCGAAAATACAAACTTCTCTACTCCAAGCTGTCCAGTTTACCAAAACGTAAATGCAAAACCTGTTACAGATCCATCTGAAATCAAGAAAAACCTTGTTGCTCAGTTAACTGCTCCGGTACGTTTTACTCAAACCTTGGTAAATATGATTGCTGATGGTGCAAGTTCATTCACTGAAGTTGGTCCTGGTAAAGTAATCCAAGGATTAGTGAAGAAAGTTGATCGTAAAATGGAACTGCTGGTATTGATTCATACCAAGGTTAATCCAAAAATTCACGAATATAAAAAGGAGGCTTAAAGCCTCCTTTTTCTATTTAAAACTAATAACACTAGTTTGTTTCCTTCCATCCATTAAAATCTCCAATGGCTCCTTAAATCGAACATGTTTGAAATAATGAATTTGTTCAATTTTCTCTTGCTTGTCTAGCACTTCCATGTTCACAAAATTCTGTTCTGAATTGTTCTTAACTGAAAAATACCCAACATTCATAGAGGTTACGTTGTGGAAGAAATGTGAACCCAATGAAGCATCCAATGGGAAATCATCCAAGCCTTGCTCCACAATTACTTTTGCATTTGAGATTTGTGACCAAAGAACTGGAATCCCTGTAAACTTATCACGTGTTCCCCAACGTCCAGGACCAAACAATACATACTGACGATCTTGCTCTTTCATTTTTTGATTAAGTTTCTCCATCTCCTCCGCCATTTCTTCGGTCTTGGTTCTGTCAAACTTACTTAAATCCATATAGATTACATCGCGGATATGGTTCACCGTTCCGTTACCCATACCTTTATTTGCAAGCATTACAAGTTTGTTGCGATTCACCTGTGACATGTCAATATCAACACTCATTTCCTGACGTATCAATGGTTTAATCTGCAACAAATAGAAGGTCGGGTTGCCATCTTTACCTTTCGATAAATCCACAGCATACTCTATTTCTACCGGAGCACCCATTGCTTGCTTAAAGATATTCAACAATACGCTTAAGGCATGTGAAATTGGTACCTGATTGTATTTTAAGATGTTTGCAAAATCAACCACTCGTGGTCCACGTAAATTCAAATCTGGCTCTAACCTGTCGTTCTGGAAATCGTAAACCGAAGCACAGTGTAATAAATTGCCATCTTTCTCTGCCTGTGCCAGCTCATACTTAATGGTTACAGCATCTTCTCCATCGTTAATCAAATCTATATTCTCCTTTTGCATATCTATCGCATAGAAGTACTTCTGAGAATCTTTAATCTGATCTTCGATTGAAGCCAACTGCAGCTTAGGATGCTCAGGACAGAATCGATGAGTTTTTTCTCCACCAACAACATATTTACCCAAACCAATGGCCATTACAGAAAATCCATCTTCCGGTTTCATGTACGAGAAAGGATAATAGTTGTAGGACTGTGCTACACCACTAATATTAGGATAGAACTTGCCATTGTATTCCTGACCAACAACTTCTTGAATGATTACAGCCATTTTCTCCTCTTCAATTTTGTAATCAACTGCGCTGAAGTACGATTGCGCTTCAGGTGTGAAGATTGAGGCATAAATTAACTTGATAGCCGTAATCAACTGTTGGTATCTCACTTCGATATCCGGATCGTTATTTGGCAACAAATAAGTCGCATAAACTCCTGCAAAAGGCTGCATCAACGAATCCTCAAATAATCCCGAAGATCTAACCGCAATTGGTTTATTAATCTCTTCGAGATACTGGCGAAGCTTATTTCCTAATTTATCTGGAATATCTCCTTTAATGAATAATTCTTTTACCTTCTTGTAGTTCTTATCAAGGTAAATCTTATCGTAAAGATTATTTTTCTCAATAAAGTTATCATACTCATCAACCCCAACAATAGCCGTTTTTGGAATCGAGACATTAATATCCTTGATTAATTTCTTGAAGTATATGTTCTCAATAAAGTTACTTAAGAATGCCAGACCACGACCTTTACCCCCTAAAGAACCTCTACCCAAACGAACAATGTAGTGGTTAGAATTAACAATATTGGGTTTGAATCGAATGATTCTCCCTCTTAATTGCTTAATTCTAGAAGCCTCGAATACATCCAAACAAAATTTTCTAAGATCCTTTACGGATTTAAAGTCTTCAATCTGATATCTTCTTAGCTTTTTAGCTACGTTAATCTCTCCACGAGCCATCAGCCAAGTTGAAATTCCGTTTCGTTTAGAGTGGAAAAGCAGCGATTCATCCGGAATATACTTTAATTTTTCCTCGAACTCTTCCATCGATTTTGCAACGGCAACACGCGTACCACTTTGATTGCGGAAAACAAAATCACCAAATCCCAACTTGGTGTAAATAAAATTATAAATATCCAATGCCAAAGTATCGCTGTTTTTATTTATAAAATCAGCATCAACCTGCATTGCTCTAATTGCATTATCGGTATCATGGGATTGCATTAAACATGGAATTCTCATGTTTTTTGCCTGCACATATCTTATTAAGTCAACACCCGAATCATCATCCAATTTGCCATCGCGTGCAAATCGAACATCTGAAATTACACATAGTAGATTTTCAAGATATTTATCCACAACATCTACGGCATCCTCGAATGAGCTTACCAAAATCACTTTCGGACGAGCACGCATCTTTAAAATCTTGTGCAATTCATCAATATCTCCTTCGTCCGAAATCACTTTTTGCGTTTGTGTCATCACCGAGGTATATAACAAAGGAAGATATCTTGAATAGTACTTCACCGAGTCTTCAGCCAAAAGAATTACTCGCACATCTCCACTTTTTGTGTCTGCTTCAAGATTCATTTTGTCTTCGATGTACTTGGTCATTGCCATGAATATCTTGGTTGAACCATTCCATACAAACACACGGTCGATATTGTTCTTGATTTTGTCGGCTGCACGATCGAAATAAGCCAAATCGCTATTATTATTTACCAAAACCAAAACAGGAATATCCGGATTAACCGTTTTTATCTGCTGACTAAGCTCCAAAGGAGATTCTTTATCCAAACCTGCCATTAAAATCACCATATCGTAATGACGATTCTCTAATGCTTCCAATGCTTCTTCATTTGTAGCAACACTTGTAAAACGCGGTGCTGCATACAAATTCAACTGTAAATATTCACCAACAATTTTATCTGAGAATTGTCCCTCTCGAACAATTGTATATGCGTCGTAATAAGTTGCAATCAACAGAATCTCCTTCACTTTGTAAGGCATCAATTCCTGAAAAATATCACGGTCGTTCTTTTTACGCTTATAAATTTTCGAAATCGAAATTTCTTCCATATTCTTTAGCTAATTTATTTAGTGTTGTTCCCTTATTCTATTACAAAGTTACTAATCTTAATGGTCTGTTGGACTACTTCAATATCAGTAATTTTTCAAACTACAATGGTAATTATTTTTATAAAAAAACGGGCTAAAAGGCTATACAAATTACTAATTATTTACAGTTTTTCCCTATTGTATGATTTTATAAATGTGCAATTAGAATTAACTGATCATTCCAAACTACTTAATGCCAATTTGTGATAATATTGATATTGGTATTTGAATTATAAAACTTTCAGAAAAAAAAGAGGGAATCAACGATTCCCTCTTTATTATATCAATTGAAAAGCTTCAATTATTCAACTGTCCAAGTATCTCCACTGTTCAATAAGTCATCCATACATTTGATAGATGATTGTTCCTGAACATCCTTAATTTGCTGTACCATTTTTTCTTCATAAGAAAGGGCAGCAACATCACGAATTACACCAAACGCCACTGGATACTCAGGTGCAGTCATATTCGACAACAACCAGTGCATGTGTGGGTCTGGAGTATGAGCATCATGAATCAATATATCTTGTTCGGTAATACCATGTTCACCAATGGTAACAACTACTAGTTTACCATTACCGCCCATTACCAATCCTTTGTTCTTATCTTTACCAAAAATCATTCTTTCACCATGACGAAGAACCAATTGATATTCTTCTTTGGTGTTCTTATCAGTAATCAAAGAGTGTGTACCATCATTATAGATTACACAATTCTGAAGAACCTCAACAATTGATGTCCCTTTGTGCTTTGTTGCATCCAAAAGAATTTCAGAAGTCAACTTAATATTGGTATCGATTGATCGAGCATAGAACTTAGATTGAGCACCTAATGCCAACTCTGCCGGGTGGAAAGGTTGTTCAATGGTTCCGAATGGAGATGTTTTGGTTACCATTCCATGCTTCGATGTTGGCGAATACTGACCTTTGGTCAAACCATAAATCTCGTTATTGAATAACAAGATAGTCATATCAATATTTCTACGTATAGCATGAATAAAGTGATTACCACCAATTGCCAATGCATCACCATCACCTGAAACCTGAAGGATCTCTAGATCTGGATTTGCCGATTTAGCACCAGAAGCAATTGCAGCTGCTCTACCATGAATTGAATGAAAGCCATAAGTATCCATATAATATGGAAAACGAGAAGAACATCCAATACCTGAGATTACTGCAAAATTCTCTTTTGGTTTACCCAATTGAGCCATTGCTTTCTGTACCGAATTCAAAACACCATGGTCACCACATCCTGGACACCATCTTACTTCCTGATCACTCTTAAAATCTTTTGGAGTCAATTTCTCAGGAGCTGGTTGCTTTAATAATGTATCTACCATGATTATTTCTCCTCCAATAATTGATTAAACTTCTCTTTCAATTCTTTTACAGTAAATGGTAAACCTTGCAACTTGTTATATTGCTCGAATTTAACATCCTGGAAGTTGCTTCTTAAATATTCCGCAAACTGTCCATCATTCAATTCACAAACGATAATTTTCTTATAGCGCTTAAATACTTCTCCTGTATTCTTTGGCAATGGAAAAATATAGTTAAAGTGAGCCAATGCAATACTCTTATCTTCTTTTTGAAGCTCACGAACAGCTGTTGTAAGGTGACCATATGTTCCACCCCATCCTACAACCAAAACGTCTGCATTTTCTTCTCCTTTAACCGGTAGATCTGGAATAAAGTTAGCTACTCTTTTAACTCTTTCAGATCTGATATCTGTCATTACCTGGTGATTTTCCGGAACATATGATACTGTACCTGTAACATCCATTTTTTCCAATCCACCAATTCTATGTTCTAATCCTTTTGTTCCCGGAACAGCCCATTTTCTTGCCAATTTTTCTTCATCTCTGGCGTAAGGAAGGTAATCATCGCCTTCTTTTGCCAAAGGAACTGTAATTGGGGAAAGATCCTCCATTTTTGGGATTCTCCATGGCTCTGCACCATTTGCAAGGAAGCCATCAGTTAAAAGAATAACCGGTGTCATGTGCTCCAATGCAATTTTACTTGCACGGTATGCGTACTCGAAGCAGTTTGATGGAGTACTAGCTGCGATAACAGGCATAGGACACTCACCACTTCTACCGTGAATTGCTTGCATCAAATCTGATTGTTCAGTTTTGGTTGGCAAACCTGTTGAAGGACCTCCACGCTGAACGTTTACAATTACTAAAGGTAACTCTGTCATCACTGCTAGACCAGCAGCTTCTGTCTTCAATGCCAAACCTGGACCTGAAGTGGTTGTAACCGCAAAATTACCTGCGAAACTAGCACCAATTGCAGTACAAATACCAGCAATCTCATCTTCTGCCTGGAATGTTTTTACCCCCAAATCTTTACGAGCAGCAAGCTCTTGTAAAATTTCAGTTGCAGGAGTAATTGGATAAGAACCACAGAATAGTGGCAATCCTGCTTTTTCTGCAGCCGCAATTAATCCCCAAGCAGTTGCTTTGTTACCAGTAATATTACGATAGGTTCCTTTCTTAATTTTAGCAGGAGCTACACTATAATTGTATGCCAACGCCTCAATTGTTTTTGCAAAGTTATAACCTGCATGTAATACCTTCTTGTTACCGTCAACAACTAATGGATGTTTCTTAAACTTGTTTTCGATAAATTCTTCGGTATGTGCCAATGGACGATCGAACATCCAATATACCATACCTAGAGCAAACATGTTTTTGCTTCGAAGAATACTTTTCTGATCCAGTCCTGAATCTTTCAAACACTCTCTTGTAAGAGAAGTGATTTTAGCCTTAATCAGATTGTAATCGGCAAGTTTATCATCATGAAGTGGATCTGAATCGTAACCTGCTTTCTCAAAGTTTCGATCAGTAAAACTATCCTCATTCACGATGATTGTTCCACTAGCTTTCACCCATTTTAGGTTTGCTTTTAGCGCCGCTGGGTTCATAGCAACTAATACATCAGCATAATCTCCAGGTGTATTTACCTCTGTATGCCCAAAATGCAATTGGAATCCTGATACCCCTCCTACTGTTCCTTGTGGAGCCCTAATTTCTGCAGGGTAATCCGGGAAAGTAGCTACATCATTTCCAAATAATGCGGAAGTATCGGAAAATTGAGTTCCTGTAAGCTGCATACCATCTCCGGAGTCTCCAGAGAATCTAATTACAACTTCTTCCTTTTCAATGACTTTTGTCTTTTGACTCATGACTGTTTTAATTTAATCTCAGATTAAATTTTTTGTTTTTTTAGTTTATTGCTGTTGAATTTCATTAAACCAAGTAAACCTCCGTCTACATGTTATTTAACATGGTAAAGGTAGCGTTTCCCCAATTCTAGACAAGAAAAGATATGAAATTTTGCTTACTTTTTGCAAACGTTTGTATTATAAAAAGTTACACTTAACTTATGTATATAAATTAGTCTGATTTTTAGTTGATTAAGTCTGAATAAGGAGTATCTATTGATGCAAATATCCATATTTCAATGTTCAACAAATAAAATCGCAATCTCATTAATTGCATTTTTAGCAGGAAAGTATATTTTCAATCGTGAACTAAAAATGATAGGTTTAATTTTTACTATTTAAATCCTCTCATACAATAAAGAATTAGACTTTTCAAAATTGAACTACCTCTCTTTGTCTGAATTATTGTAGAGACATAAAAAGGGCTCATTCATGATAGAATGAGCCCCAATTATAATTACTAAATCAAAAACTATTATAAGCTAGCTTTTGGATTTTGTACCATATTCTCGTTTGCATTAATCTCTGATTGAGGGATCTGGAATAACCAGTTATCATTCACAGATGGTTTGTCTTGCTTATAACCTTTTAGATAATAAGAAGGATCAGCATCACTTCCTGTTAAATCTAAAGCTTCGTCATTACGCAACATGTCAAACCAACGGTGTCCTTCTCCGAACAACTCAATTCTACGTTGTAACAAGATTTCGTCAACTAATGCTTGTCCTGTATTCGTACTCTTAGTATAGCCAGCATCACGTGCAGATATCAATTCAAAAAGTACATCAGCAGCTTCACTATCTTTACCACCTTGCTTAGCTAAAGCTTCCGCTTCAATCAAATACATTTCAGAGGCTCTCATATAAAGAACATCTTCTGGCTCGATAGTAGCAGCATTTTCATTTAAGAATTTAGCCACTTGGTAAGGGTGTTTTTTGAAACTTGCACTACCGCCAAAATATTTTGTATTAACTGCCTTAACAGCTGCGTCAAATTCTTCTTTTGTTGGGTAGTTAGGATCAAAGTCGTTATTTGGATCGCTATCTTTTTTCTCCCAATCCCAAGCTACAGTAGTGTTAGGCATCTTATCTAAGAATAAATCTCTTCTATAATCTGTAGCAGAAATTTGGTTGAATAAAGTTTTGTTAATGATACGTGGAGTACCGCGGTCAAATGAACCATTAAAGTTCATACCTACATAATAAAACCAAGATCTGTAATAGTTAGTTTGATCCGCAACTACTTCAGCAGCCCACATCCACTCTCCATTTTTATAAGAGTTAAATCCTGACTTATATTCTTCTTCAGACATTAAAGAGAAACCAGTTCTTGCAACTTTTGCATAAGTGGCAGCACTAACAAAATCACCTTTAGTTAAAGCAATTCTTGCAGCAATACCGTTAGCAATCTTTGCTGTAATATGAGTTTTTGAACTTCTGGTTCCTAAACCTGTTAAATAAGTAATGGCTTTTTGAATATCAGCTTCACATTGCTCATAAACTTTTGCAACAGTTTCACGAGGTTGTCCTTGATATGGAGCCTCTGTTTTAAGCATAATTGGCACACCTAACTCAGTAGTTTCATCAGTATACTGAGGGTTCTTTGCGAACAAACAAACCAATCTATGATAAAGAAATGCTCTGTATGCATGAGCTTGACCCAATACTTCTTTTAAAAGGTCTGTTTCTACCATACCTTCAGCAGCGTTAATAATATTATTAGCACTACCAATAAGGTGATAATACTGATACCATACCCAGTCATTATTGCCACTATTAGCATCAGTATGGCTTGTCCATTTACAAGTAGTTGCAAACCATCCTACCCCAGGAATTGGACGAATGAAATCACCTGCTCCATACTCCATCATTGGCATAATATAACACTCACCTGCATTGTATGTCTCATTTAATTCAGATTGTCCGTACATTTCACGATGCATACCATTCAAGGCTACCAACATATTTTCTGGACTTGAAAGTGCACTAGCCGGACTGTATGCATGAGTTGGCTGAGTAGTAAGGTAGTCATCTGAACAACCAATAGCTGCAACTACCATCACCAGCACAAATAATTTATTAATATATTTTTTCATAATGTATTCTCTAATTATTTAGTTATAACATCACTAGAATGAAACATTTACACCAAACGAAACAACTCTAGATGGAAGGTATACGTTACTAGTAGTACCTGAAAATGCCTCCTGTGGATTCAATCCATCACGCTTAGCTAGCATGAATAAATTTTCACCTGATGCAAACACTTTTAATGAATTTAATCCCCAATCACTAATCATACTCTTAGGGAAAGTATAACTTAAATTCACATTCTTAAGAGATAAATATGAAGCATCAGTTAACCATCTGTCAGAAGTTGGTGCTAGGTGAGAATTACCATTTTGAAGTCTTGGAACATCAGTGATATCACCTGGTTTTTTCCATGCATTTTTCATATCCACATGAAGAGCATCACCATAATCACCACCGTGCATTAAGTCACGATAGTTATAGTCAAGAATTTTACCACCTATTGCATAAGTAAACATGAAGCTTAATTGCCAGTTCTTATAATCGATAGTATTTGAGATAGATCCAAATAAGTCAGGAATAGATGAATCACCGGTATAACCCTTTTCAGATTCTTGCTCATTAGTAGTTAGTACTGGGTTACCATTGTCATCATATTTTCTATAAGTCTCACCATCTACACCTTTTTCCCAAACATGGTAAAGAGCTTCACCAGTATTAGGATCTACACCATAGTAATCATACAAATAGTAGTCATAGATAGAGTGTCCTTTAGCCCAACGTTTAGAACCACTAATAAATACATCAGGAATTTTAGTGATTTCATTCTTCACTGTAGAAGCTTGAACATCTACATTCCATTTGAAATCATCATTATCAATTACAGTAGCTCCTAATCCAATTTCCCAACCTTGGTTGTACAAAGTAGCAATGTTACGTGGTTGAGAATTTAATCCCATTGACGATGGTAAAGGCATATTGTATAATAGATCTTCAGAAATCTTGTGATAAAATTCAATCGATCCATGAACTTTGTTGTTTAACAAACCATATTCTAAAGCAACATCAAATGATTTATTAGATTCCCAAGTCAATTTTTCATTACCAATTGTAGACCATTTAACTCCTGATTCATTAGCATTAGGATATGGTGTATACAAAGCTTGATAACCATAGTAATCTGATCTAGAAGTACCAATTCTATCATTACCTACTTCACCATAAGAAACTCTAAACTTCAACTGATCAATCCAATTAATCTCTTGGATGAAAGCTTCCTGATCCATTCTCCATGTAGCTCCTACTGAGTAAAAGTTACCCCATCTTTCATCTGGATGAAAAACTGAAGATCCATCACGACGGAAAGATCCTTCGAAGTAATACTTGTGTTGGAAGTTATATTTTAATCTTGCAAAATAACCTTCTGTTTTCTTTTCGTAAGTAGCACCATCTAAAGATGTTGGAGTTACAAAGTTGTCAAACTCATTAATACCAGTAACGATAGATTTAGATTTCATACCGTATAGGTATGTATATTCCAAATTATAAGACTCGTGTCCTAATAACACTTCAAAGTTGTGGTCCTCACCAATAGTTCTAGAATAGTTAATTAACTGATTCCAGTTAATTGCAGTTTGTCTGTATCTAGTTTCGTTGTAACGACCATCAGGGGCTCCATCACCAATAACCTTATTTTCAAAATCCTTCTGGTGATAGTTCTGAATATCAACACCTACATTAGTAGAAATTTTTAATCCCTCCATTGGAGTGATCTCTGCATAAGATCTGTTACTTACAATATTTGTTTTGGTATTGTTGTAATTGTAATCCAATTCAGCAACAATATGTCTGTCAATATTAACAGGACGACCACCAATTCCATATTGACTATAACCACTACCGTGATCATATTGCTTATTACCTGCCTCATCCAAAATATAATCTCCTGTTGTTGGATCTACAATATAAACTGGATAAATAGGCCCCATATAACGAGCAAAACGGAAAGGGTTACCAAAACTTGTATTACCATCTGTAGTCGATGCTAAACCTTTGTCTGTAAATGACCAAGCCATATTGGTTCCCATTTTAAGCCATTTCTTAGGAGTAACATTCACGTTCATACGTGTATTAATACGCTCAAAATCTGAATTTACAACATAACCTGTTTCGTTAAGGTATCCTAAAGAGAAATAGAAATTATGGTTTTCTCCACCACCTGAAGCAGATAAGTTATAATTCTGACGCTTACCTGTTTGCTCAATTGGATCGTACCAATCCAGACTTTTAGCAATAACACTCGCATTAGGGTTAATTACACCATTAGCGTCAACAATCTCACCGTTAGCTACATTAAATGGATTATAACCTAGCTTGCTATAAATTCCAGTAGCAGCGGTTTGAGCAGCATCAGCAGGATCAGCTCCAGTACCATAAATTAACGAATTCTTATAAGATTGGAACATTAACTCATAATAATCTTTAGCTCCAACTGTCTCATAATGAGGAATAGCTTGAGAAACAATACCTCCTACTGCTTTGAAGTCAATCTTAACTTTCCCTTGGTTTTTCTTACCTTGTTTAGTTGTAATCATTACAACACCATTTGCAGCACGAGAACCATAAAGAGCTGTTGATGAAGCATCCTTCAAAATTGTCATTGAGCAATATCTTCTGGAGAAAGATCAGCCAAACTACCTTCATATTGAGAACCATCTACAATGTAAAGAGGAGATGCATCTCCATTCAAAGTACCAAAACCACGAATACGGATTGCTGGGGCCGAACCAGGCTGACCTGAAGTTGCAGCCACTTGTACACCTGTTGTTGAACCTTCTAAAGCCTGACCTACGGATGATAACGTACGCTTTTCTAATTTTTCAGCGCCAACAACTCCAGCAGAACCAGTGAAAGATTCTTTTTTTACTGTTCCATATGCAACAACCATTACTTCCTCAACACCAATGGATTCATTTTCCATTACAACATTTAAAGTTGAACCTGTAATAGTTAATTCCTGAGTAGTCATACCTACGAAAGAGAAAACCAAAACATTTTCACCTTCAGGAACATTTAAAGAGTATTTTCCATCGAAGTCGGTTGTGGTACCGATGGTTGTACCTTTTACGATTACCGAGACACCAGGGATCGACAGCCCATCTTCAGCTGCAGTAACCACCCCAGAAACTTCTCGACTTTGAGCTAGAACGCCCTGCAATCCTACAAAAAATAGGATTAGCATCGAAACTAAACTTTTTTTCATAAACTTTTAGTTAGTGGTTAATTAACAATTAATACACATCTATTATATATACACTCTACAATCTAGTTTAAATTAGATCATAGAAAGAATATGCGCCCTTTAGAATTTTTCTCTACTAAATTCGAATAATAATGTTTGATTACATTAAATATCCAATTATCAGAGTTTAATACCCCTATCAAATCTGAAGTGTCAAAAAGTGTAAAAAATTCTTAAAAAATCAAATCTTTTTTTTTCTTTTGACTTTTTAATTCTAAATAATTGCTCTTAAGACCACTTACAATATAAAAGCTTTTTGTTTACAATAGCTTACAAATTAAAACTAAACTACAACACTGATATTCAACCTTGTTACCTAAATCGTTTGCGTAGATAAATCTCATTGGAAAAATATATGCTTACTACTGTTAATTTTTTTTGAGCTTTTTTAATATTTAGATTCAAATTAAATACAAAAAGGTCTATATACTCTCAAATATAAATACATAAAAAAAAACTGCTCTGATAATTAAACAGAACAGCTTCTTATAATAAAGTCAAATGACTAAAAACTCGCTTATTTACTTGAAAATAGTTTCGATTTTGAAATGAATTTAAGCTTACTTATTTGTTTTAATTCCTTAACATCAACCTCTGATTTGTTTCCAACAATACAAATAGCAATTGGTTTTCCTGCAATACTTTTCTTATAAAAATCTTGTATATCCTTAAATTGTAATGAATTAATTTCACTTGCCATTTTGTGATTCAAATCTTCAGTAAACCCCAATTCTTTCCATCGACTCACTGTTGGAGTAATACTTCGGAAACTTGGCTTACCGGACATTAATGATTGTGTCAAATAGCTTTTAACATTGTTGATTCTATCCTGCTTTTCAGGCATATTCTTAATGATATCTTTAAATACCTTAACCGCTTCAACCGTTTTATCTGCTTGTGTTTTGGTCCCGCCCAATAAATATGCTGGCTTGCTTTTCAGGCCAAAACCATATTGTGCACTTGCACCGTATGTAAGAGATCTTTTTTCTCGAATTTCTTGCAATACGATTCCACTAAATCCACCAGAAAAATAATTATTAAATGCCATAATTTTTGAAAGATCGGCAGGATCAAATATCTCACCATTCACAAACAAGAAAATATTACATTGCACAGCATCAGCATCGTGTACAAAATATATTTCATCATTTTCAACCGTATTCATTTCACGCGAATACTTTTCACATCTAGGCTTCAAATCTGACTTAAAGTTCAAATTACTCATTATTGATTGCTTAACTGAGTTAAAGTCTTTTGCTCCACAATAATGCATTTCAACACCATAACTTGTAGCATCCTGATAAACTCCAACTAGCTTACTCACCAATAATTTGTCCAGATCATCAATGGTTTTTCTGTCTAGGTAATCAGACTTTTCACCGTAAAGAATATACTGACGAAGAGCATTGGCAACTACTCCTACGTTTTGTTTCTCATAGTAGCGAGATGAAATTTGCGAATTCACTAGTAGTTCAAGTTTTTCTTCATCCAAGTTTGGAATCAACAACAACTCGGTAATTAACTTTAAAGCATCATCCAAATATTTCTCATCTCCATTAACAGATACGATTAATTCATTGTCTGTACTATAAATACTATAATTACAAGAAATTTTAGCAAATTCTTCTTTAAGACTACTAATATCCCTTTTCAATGTTCCTGCATAATTCATTAAGCCAGAAGCATACTCAAGGTCTTTTATTTGATGATTTCCTGCACCATAGCTTATCCTTAAACTAAAAACATCATTATGAGGATTTTCTGCATAATACAATTCAACCCCATCTCTAATATTCTCACATACAAAATCTTTATCAAAATCAATATAATCTTCTTTTGGATTAGTATTTTTAGTATCGAATATTTCTTTAGCATAATTTGAAAGGTTACCAGCAACTGGTTCAATAGGTTGGTATCCTGGCTTTTCTATTTTCTTTTGTTTAGGTTTGCCTTCATATGCGTTTAGTGCCAGATAATTAGTGTTTAAATACTTTTGGGCACAATTTACAATATCTTCTTTTGTAATTGCCTTAATCTTTGATGCATAAGATTTTAATTCATTCAAATCAGAACCTTTTTGAAACACATCTCCTAAAAGAATTCCCATTCGAACATTATTTTCTAATGACAAATCAAAATCTTTTATTAAGTCTTTCTTTATAGCATCAATTTTCCAATCTTGGAATTCACCATTCTTTAATTTCTCTACCTGAGCAAGCATCAATTTCTCAGCACCATTGAATGATTCATATACAGGTTCATATTTTCCTGTTTGTTTATATTTTTCAATCATTACTTCTTTACGAAGCTTTGGAGAATAATCGATGGTAAAAATACCATGATCATTTAAGTTCATATTAGAACTATAGGCGCCACCTACTTTTTTATCCAATCTTAACTTATCTAGTAATCCTGTTTCCGTTGAGTTAGATAATAATTGAGAAACAAACTCTAATGTAATGGCATCCTCATGTTTGTTATTAACCGTACGATAAACTAATGATCCTCTTCTTGAATAACCTAATTTTAGTGCTAAACTTTCTCCTTCTTTAAAATCTTTAACAGATTTTATTTCATCTTTAGGAAGGTCTTTAGGTTCCCAACGCCCAAAATATTTTTCAATTAATGGCTGAGCTTCAATAGACGAGAAGTTTCCTGTTAAAATCAGACACATATTATTAGGTACATAATATTTGTCATAAAATTCTTTCATTGCAACCAATGAAGGCTTTTTAATATGTTCTACTCGTCCCAGAACAGTTCTACTATACTCATGTCCTTCGAATACCTTTGCTAGCAATTCTTCATACATTTTCCTGTTTCTGTTATCCAAAGATTCGTTTTTCTCTTCGAAAACAACTTCTAGTTCAGCCTGAAAGCCTCTAAAAACTGGATTAATAAAACGATCGCTATAAATTTTCAACCATTTCTCAAGTTGAAAATCAGGAAAACTGTTCATATAAACTGTTCTATCCCAGCTAGTATTTGCATTCAGACCGGTAGAACCAATATCTTTAAGAACTTTGTCTAGTTCATTTTGACAAGCATACTGAGCTGCCTCTCTGGAAAGTTCATTAATTTCTTTTTGAATATTAGCCTCTTCCTTCTTGTCATTTGTGTTTTTTAGATTCTCATACAAAGCATAAATCTTATCGATATATACTTTTTCCTTTTCCCAATTAATTGTACCAATTTGTTCATTGCCTTTAAAAAGCATATGTTCCAAATAGTGAGCGATCCCTTCCTGATCCACAGGATCTTCTTTTGCTCCAGCTTTTGTTACAACATAGCCAAAAACATCTGATGAATGTTTATCCTCATGTAAGATGACTGTTAATCCATTTTTTAATTTATACTCTTTTATATTATTTAGGTCACTAGCCAAAATACTGGATGTAACAACCATAAATAAAACGAGTAATGAAATAAGTTTTTTAAATTTCATAAGATCTTATTTTCTTTTTTTACTAATGAAATATATTTTCTTTTAGAATTAAATTAACGGTAATATAGGGATGTATACCGTCATGAGAGGTAGGGAATATTACATAACACAATATGACATTGTATAAAAAAGGAAGCCATAGCCATAAAGACCAGGCTTCCTATAATTTTAAACTAGCTTAATATTTAAATATTCTTATTTAGCTAAGTTTGGATTCGAATCTAATTCTGATTGTGGAACTGGCCACTGGAATTTAGGATCTCCTGCTGGAAGATTTAAAAGTGCAGTATGATTACCTCCTGTACGTTTTAAACCATCACCTAAACGTAACATTAATCTATGACCATGACCTTCACCGAACATCTCTTTTCTATACTCAACGATAATTTCATCAATTAAGTTTTGTCCTGAGTTAGTAGATAAACTTGCTCCTGAAATCATTCTTTGCTGAATCTCAAGTAATCTGTTCTTAGCTTCAGTCTCACCAGAAGCACCTTCTCGAGCAGCACATTCTGCAATGATTAACACCATTTCTGAACCACGAATATAATTGTATTCACCAAGTCCTAAAGAACCTTTTGATTCACCAATTACCGCATCAACACGTGGGAATTTTCCGTAAGTATAGTAGCCTAAACTTGTTTTTGCCACATTAACACCGTATCCAGGATATTTTAAGTAGTGCTTATGATATTCATAACCTGAACCATATTCATGGTCTGATTCTGGAGCAAAAAAGTGTTTTCTTAAATCATTATCAGCAAACAATGCAACCAAAGTTTCATTAGCACGGAAGTCATCACCCATTCCATCCCAGTTGTCATGGAAAGAAGTAAATGTTCTCCACTTAGAGTACTTATCCTTATCACTTACAAATACCAATAAACTTTCATCATTAACTCTTGACAATCCACCTTCATAGTAGGTGTCCTTGTTCATTAGATTAACACCATCCAAAGCGTTAGTAGCAGCTGCTTTCGCTTCTGGATACATGTGCATATCCATGTAAATTCTTGCCAAAATAGCATAAGCTGCATTCTTATTCATGTATCTTGAATTGCCACTATTTACAGCCGGAAGGTCAGTAATCGCAGCATTTAGATCTGCAATTGCTTTAGCATAAATATCCTTCATTGTATTTCTTTCAGGAAGATCTACAACCCCAGGTGTTGAAGAGTAACCAATCTTATCTACATAAGGAACTGCTTTTGAAGCTCCATTATCCAAATGGTAAGCTTTTCCAAAATAGCGAGCTAAATCAACATGAACCATAGCTCTTACCGCCTTAGCTTCTGCAATATACTGTTTCGCTTTATCGTCCGAAAAGCCTTCAACCTTACTATAATCTATTTCATGAATCATAGTATTGGTTACCTCAATAGCATAATATGATTGACTCCAAATTTGATAAGGACCACTACTAGTTCCTCTAGTTTCATAAGCATACTCAGTTCCCCAAACCTGATACCAAGTATCACCAT
The DNA here is from genome assembly GCF_001310955.1 of Marinifilum fragile JCM 15579. Classification (GTDB taxonomy): domain Bacteria; phylum Bacteroidota; class Bacteroidia; order Bacteroidales; family Marinifilaceae; genus Marinifilum; species Marinifilum fragile. The sequence goes on along the minus strand of NZ_BAZX01000001.1, from coordinate 116,959 downwards.
ATACCATATCATCAGCAAGAATATCCCTAAAATTGGGAACATTAGAGTATAAAGAGAACCATCACTTCTATAAGATAATTGCGAATACAAACCAATGCGTACAGCATCAATAGCATCCTCAGTATTATAAACGTCCTTAGCTGGAACCTTAGTTGTAGGCTCCACTTCAATCAAATCCTCACTACACGAGAAAAAGAATGAAGCTGCGAACAATAATAAAATATATTTTTCATAATTTCTTAGTAATCCGATTAAAATTTAATATTGATACCCATTCTGTAGGTAGTGGCAGGATTGAAGGTATATCCATTACTAACACCTGCTAAACTGATTTCAGGATCTCCAGATTTGTAATCAGAGAAAGAGTGTACATTGTCTACAGTCATAAATACTCTTGCATAAGTCAAGAACATCTTATCCAAAAATCGTTCTGGAACAGTATAACCAAATGTGATGTTTTTGATTTTAACGAAATCACCATCAACTAACCATCTTGAAGAAGTTGAATTACTACTTGTATTGTTAGCCCATCTGTATTTTGGAATATCAGTATTAGTATTTTCTGGAGTCCATGAATTCAATGCATCTTTTGCTAAGTTAGTAGCTTTACCAGATCCATCGTGCATGAATGCTTGGTACTGACCATCATAAATTTTGTGACCAAATGCAGCAACTGTTTGAACCGAGAAGTCAAACCCTTTGTAAGATAGGTTATTATTTAAGCCAAAGAAGAATTTTGGAGTAGACTGCCCCATATTATATCTTGTAGCATTGCTGTAAGATTTTGTTTTCACTTTTTCTACAGTTCCATCAGCATTTTCCTGATCCATATACCACTGAGCTCTACCATCTTCAGGATCTACACCAGCCCACTCTCTAATATAATATTCATATCGGCTGTCTCCTGCAATCCAACGCTTAGTACCTTGAATTACCTGATCAACTGGAAGTGACTTAATTTTATTTTTAATGTAAGTCATAGTAAGATCTGCATTCCAATTGAATTCGCCAGAAAGAATCTTTCCACTCAACTCCATTTCAAAACCAGAATTCTGCATCTCACCGATATTCATAAGTACAGATGGAAATCCAGTAGTTGTTGGAAGTGGAACATCATACAATAAACCATCAGTATTCTTATTAAAATACTCCATTGTACCACTCAATTTAGAATCAAATAAGTCGAAATCAACACCTACAGAGAAGTTATCTGATTCTTCCCATCCTAATTGAGCATTAGGTAAGTTTGTATGAGAAACACCTGTGATACCACCATAGTTTGCACCAAGGCTATAATAATTACCAAATTTGTAATTACCAATATCATTGGTTCCTAATACACCATAAGAGGTTCTTAGTTTCAAGTTAGTGATCCAATCTGCTGACAAGAAACTTTCTTCAGAAACTCTCCAAGAGAAACCTACAGACCAGAAATCACCCCATCTATTTTCCTCTCCGAATTTAGAAGATCCATCACGTCTAAATGAAGCAGACATATAGTATTTATCTCTAAAATCATAGTTCATGTTAGAGATGTAAGAAATCAAACCAACTTCGGTTGTAGATGAACCTGCATATCTTGGGCTATTACCTGTAGACAATTCTGTTGAAATGTCACCAAGAGAATAACCATTCTTTGTAGCATAGAAATCCTGATAGTCATAATCAGCAGCCTCATAACCAACTAATACATCAAAAGAGTGATCATCACCAACTTCAAACTTATAGTTTGCTGAAGTATGCATAGTCCAATCTCTTTCATGGTAAGTTTCTTTAGTAGAAAGTCCATTTTCAGTTGAACCTGATCCATAATACGGATTCTGGAACGAGTCACCTCTTCTTGTTTTTAATCTTCCTGAAAGCTGACCTTTTAATGTTAAACCATCAATTACTTCATACGAAATAGAAGGGGCAAAATAAGCTGTAAAGCTATAATTATCATCAAAATCTGCCTCCATCAATCCAATTGGGTTGTAGTTTTTGTAGTTAGGGTTTGAATAGTCATAAATTCTGTTTCCTTGCTTATCCAAAACATACTCATAGCTATGAGTACCATCACCATTATCAATTTGATTTAACTGATACATTGGTGCAGCTGGAGAAAGCACATATGACAAATACAAGTGGTTATTTTCATTAGCCTTAGTTGTATAAGTACCCGAACCTTCATAGTAAGAAATCATTGAGTTGATATTCACTTTTAAATTATCACGTAAGTCTACAGAATAATTAAAGCGAGTATTTCCCCCTTTGCTCTTTGAAGTGCGTACAAACCCTTCGTAATCATATACACGCGCTGACCAATGGTAATTAGAATTTTCTGATCCACCACTTGCAGCAACATATATTTCATCCATAGAGGCATTTTCAAGAGCTTCGTCTTTCCAATTTGTATCATATAACAACTTAGCTCCGTCTTTAAGTGAACCATCTAAATTGAATGGCTCAGCCATATTATATGGATTTTTATTGTTCATGTAATAGTTAAAGTAGGTATAAGCTCTGTTCTCTCCTACATAATTAACCATTCCTTTAAATTGGTGCTGATAGTATTCTGCAGCATTCATTAACTCCCATTCTGGCTCAATCATTTTTTCTACAGAATGCTGGTACTTAACTTCAAATGTAGGTTTTTTATCTTTTTTACCCTTTTTAGAAGTAATAATAATTACACCATTAGCACCACGCGATCCATACAATGCAGTTGATGCCGCATCTTTTAACACTGTAAAGTTTTCGATATCTTCATCATTTGGCTTAGGGGCACCAACAACACCATCTACAACATAAAGAGGAGAAGATGAAGCTGAAAACGAACCGAATCCACGGATACGAATATCATCACCCATAACGGTAACACCAGCAACTTTACCTTGAATTACTTTACCAATACCACCAGAAACTTTTACGATATCATCCTTCTTCACCACAGATGCGGATCCAGTAAATGATTCCTTTTTAGCAGTACCATAAGCTACAACCATTACTTCATCAACATCAACTGAAGCAGATTGCATTACAACATTCATTGTAGATCCTTTAACTGCTACTTCTTGAGTAGTCATACCCACGAAAGAAAAAATAAGAACACTCTGTCCGTCTGGAACATTAATTGAGTATTTTCCATCAAAGTCAGTGGAGGTACCGATGGTAGTACCTTTTACAATTACGGAAACTCCAGGTATTGATAGTCCATCTTCAGCCGATGTAACAATCCCCGAAACTTCTCGACTTTGAGCTAAAAGCCCCTGCAATCCAATAAACATTAGGATTAGCGTCGAAACTAAACTTTTTTTCATAAATTTTTAGTTAGTGGATTAATTAATTTATTAAATAATTATTCATATATGAATTCTAAGCTTAATCCCTAGTTAAGCTATAGATAGAATACATACCCCTTTGAATTGTTTTTTTTGACTAAATAGATGATTTTATTGCACCCCTACGATAATTTTCACCATATTTTTATTAATACCCCTATTAATTAGTCGATACCAAAGTTGTGAAAAAATGTTAAATTTTCAAACTTAATTTTCATAAATTCATTTTTTATTAATTTAATTAAGAATAAACAATAACATTTATTTATTTGTTGTTTAAGTTTGTTTTAATTAACAAGATTCTTATTACACTGATAATCTACATAGTTATGCTATCGTTTGCATAACTTTTTTTTACAACATACTCTTGCTTTAAGTATCAGATTTTATTTTGATTATCTTTGTATTTATAATCAAACTAAATAAGAATGGCTATTATTAGAGATTTAAACGGAAAATCACCAAAGTTTGGTGAAAACTGCTTCCTAGCCGAAAATGCAGCTATCATAGGAAACGTAGAAATGGGAGACGATTGTAGTATTTGGTATAGTGCCGTTCTTCGCGGAGATGTTCATTACATTAAACTTGGCAACAATGTAAATGTTCAAGACAATGCTACCATACATGCTACATATAAAAAGTCACCAACCAATATTGGAAACAACGTTTCTATTGCGCACAATGCAGTTGTACACGGCTGTACCATTAAAGACAATGTATTAATTGGCATGGGAGCGGTTGTATTAGATGACGCAGTAATTGATAGTAACTCCATTATCGCTGCAGGCTCAGTTGTTACAAAAGGAACTCACGTAGAATCAGGTAGTGTTTATGCGGGTTCACCTGCAAAAAAAATAAAAGAGATTAGCCCTGAACTTCTTGAGGGTGAAATCAATAGGATAGCCAACAGTTATGCTATGTACGCAAGTTGGTATCAAACTGACGAAGAAACAATTGAATAGAATAATTTTCTTTCAATAAAAATAGCCTTCGTATTAATGAAGGCTATTTTTTAATAGGATATATGTTTTGCTTTTAAGCTAAGATTTAAAAATCTACTTGCCTTTTCCTCAAAACTATCAACAAACTCTGTAGTGAAAAATTCTATTTCCGAGTTTTTTGAGCACCTAACATCCATTTCTGGGTGCCTCACCAAATAATCTTTCAAACTATTCGCTACAATTTCCCCCTGAGAAATTAGTTTTATATTATCAGGAAGAAATTTATGGATTTCCTCCTTTAATAATGGGTAATGTGTGCAGCCTAAAATTATCGTATCAATCTGAGGGTCTTTTTTTAAAAGACTATCAACATTCTTTTGAATAAAAAATCGACCACCTTCGGTTTGAAACTCATTATTTTCAACCAAAGGAACCCACATTGGACAGGCTTCCTGAATTACCTTAATTTCTGGATATAACTTTTTAATTTCTAAAGGATATGAATTCGAACGCACGGTGCCTACAGTTCCAAAAACTCCTACATGCTTCGACTTAGTTCGCAAGCCAATCTCTTCTACACTTGGCCTAATAACACCCAATACACGTTTGTTGGAATTAATTTTTGGCAGGTCACACTGCTGAATTGTTCGAAGTGCCTTTGCTGAGGCTGTATTACACGCAAGTATCACCAATTCACAACCCATAGAGAATAACTGTTCAACCGCCTGCAATGTATAGTCGTATACCACATCATACGATCTGGTCCCATAAGGGCTTCGTGCATTATCTCCTAAATAGATAAAATCATACTCGGGCAATTCTTTTAAAAATTCATTTAAAATACTTAAACCTCCATATCCAGAATCAAATACACCTATTGCTTGCCTATTATCATTCATGCAATTAATTTTTACTACATCACAATTGGTAAAAATAAAAAAGGTGGTATTAAAATACCACCTTTATCTATAATATCTTAAAAGAATATCTATTGTAGACCTAATTTAGCTTTTACCAATGGCATAACATCAATACTATTGTCTGAATTAAACAAGATTACACCAGTACTGATATCCAAAATATAAGTAAAACCATTTTCAGCTCCAACATCTTTAATTGCTTTAGATGCTTTGTCAAAAATAGGTTTCAATAGTTCATTCTGCGTTTTTTGCAGTTCTTGTTGTGCAAAACCATCAAAAGTTTGCATACGATTTTGAAGTTCTTGAATTTCCTTTTCTTTGATTGCTCTAACTGCGTCAGTTAAAGTTTCTCTATCTGCAATATATGCTTGAGCTAATTTTTGATACTCAGCTTTCATTTCCTGAATTTGCTTATCGTATTCTTCAGCTTTTGCTTGAATTTGCTTTTGAGCTTGCTCTTTTTCTGGCATTATAGACAATAATTCATTTGAATTAATATGTCCTAATTTTACAGTTTGTGCAAATAAGTTAGCTCCTGTAAGAAGGAAAGTGGCTACTAATGTTACTTTTAAAAATTGTCTCATAGTATACTCAGTTAGTTTTTATTTGATATTTATTTAGTTCTTATACCCAATTTATACAGCACCTTATCACTTAAATCAAATTTTTCATTGCTGTATATGATTGTTGGCCCATTAGCACGATCAATAATCATACCATAACTCCCAGACTTTGCTATCTCCTTGATTGCCTCATAGATATCATCCTGAATAGGCTTCATTAATTCTTGTCTTTTTTTATAGAGCTCTCCATTTCGACCAAAGTATTTTTGCTGCAATTTTTGAGCTAATACTTCTTTATCATGAATTTCCTTCTCTCTCTTTGTTCGCATTTCTGATGACAGAAAAACCTCATCTGCCCTAAACTTTGCATGTAATTCTTTAATTTCAGTCGCAACACTTTCAATTTCATTTTGCCATTGCGTTGAAAATTGATCCAATTGCTCCTGTGCATTCTTATAATCAGGTATCTTATTCAAAATATATTCTGTATCGACAAATCCATAGCGCTGTTGAGAGTATACATCTCCTAAACCAACGACTAATACTATTATCAATAAGATTATTCTTTTCATATTTAAACCTTTTACAAACAAACTCTAAATTAAGCTAAATTAAACGAGTAGTCAATACTCAATTCTTAAAATATGTTAAAATTGTTGACCAATCACAAAATGGAACTGACTACCGTTTTGTCCAGGTAGATTAGCTTCATCGAAACCATAAGCCCAATCAATTCCCAAAAGACCAAACATTGGTAAGAATATTCTTAATCCGACACCGGCAGATCGTTTTAAATTGAATGGCTGAAAATCTTCAAAATCATACCAAGAGTTACCCGCCTCAGCAAATGCCAATGCATAAATTGTAGCTGATTGACTTAAAGATAATGGGTATCTAACCTCAGCTGTAAGCTTAGAATAAACATTACCACCTAAACGTCTACCATTATTTTGAATTGGTGTTAAAGATCCATTTTCATAACCTCTGACCCCAATATTATCACTACCATACATGCTATAACCTGACATTCCATCACCACCAACTTCGAATCCTTCAAAAGGAGATCTTTTGTGTTTGTCGTAATACCCTAAATAACCAAATTCTGCACCTGTATAAAGTACTAATTTATCATTTTTAGGAAGTAAACCATTATACATTTTACCTTTAAATACCCACTTGTGATATTCAATCCATTTGTACTTTTCATCGTCATCCGCTCTCTCATAGTCCAAATCCTCAAATAGAGAGTAAGGAGGTGTAAATTTCAAACTTAAAGAGAAAGAAGAACCTCTACGCGTATACAATGGATTATCTATAGAACTTCTTGATAATGTAGTGGTGAAACTAAAGTTATTTGAAGTTCCATCCGATATTAAATAGTAAGCCCAGTTCTTCAATCTAAAATTCTGATAACTTACCTCATTATACAAAGAAAAATAATCATCAGGCCATTTTAAACGACGAGCCAATCCAACACTAGCACCAAAAATCTTTTGACTTTGTCCTGTATCATAACGATCAGAACCTTGCGTGTAATAATATGCATTACGATTAAATCCTGTCTGTTGCGAGTAATAAATCGACGTACTTAATGAGGTAGGTTTTTTTCCTCCCAGCCAAGGCTCCGTAAACGACAAACTATATGAGTTATAATAAGAACCATTTGTTTGAGCACGAATACTTAAGGTTTGACCATCACCAGTAGGAAGTGGACTCCAAGCCTCCTTGTTAAAAATATTACGAATAGAGAAGTTCGAGAATCGTAATCCGACAGTACCGATAATCATACCAGCTCCCCAACCTCCAGAAAGCTCAATTTGGTCATTTGCTTTTTCTGCCAACTCATATGTAATATCTACAGTTCCACTTTCAGGATGTGGCTTTATATCCGGATTTATTGCTTCAGGATCGAAGTGCCCAAGTTGGGCCAACTCTCGCACAGAACGAATAATATCAGATTTACTAAACAATTCACCTGGATAAGTATATAACTCTCTTCGAGCCACATGTTCGTGAGTCTTTGTATTACCTACAATGTTAACGCGATCAATCGTAGCCTGCTTACCTTCAACCATTCGCATTTCGATATTAATCGAATCCTTTCCAATTACCTTTTCAACAGGATTTACATTAAAAAATAGATATCCATTATCTAAATACAAATTACTTACAGCATCATCATCTTCTCTTAATCGTTCATTCAAGTAGGTCTGATTGTACACATCACCTTGCTTAAGCTTTAGAACTCTATCTAGATCATAACTAGTATAAACAGTATTCCCAACCCAAGTAATATCATTAAAGAAATACTGATTTCCTTCTTTTAGTTTTAAATACAAGTTAACTCTGTCATCAGAAACCTGCTCAATACTATCAGAAATGATAATCGCATCTCTATAACCTTCTTCGTTATATTTTGTAATCAAACCAATCTTATCCTCGTACCACTTTTCTTCGATGTACTTAGATGATTTAAAGAAGTTTCTTAAGCGTTTTTCTTTGGATCCCTTAATAGCCTTCTTTACTTTTTTATCCGTAAGAGCACTATTCCCTTCAATAAAGATATTCTTGATTTTAATTTTATTGTTTCTATCCATATTGATATCCAAAATCACACTATTTGGTTCATTTGGATCATCTCTTTGCAACACATTAACATCAACATTGTAAAATCCTTTTTCTTTGAAATAGTTCTCAACAACAATATTAATGTTTGATATCATATAATCTGTTACCTGAGTTCCTTTTTGAAGCTTTAACTTTTCCTTAAGTTTATTGGTCTCGCTTTTAGAAGTACCAATGTAATTTACCTCAGATAATCTAGGTCTCTCTTGCAGATGAATATTTAAATAAATCTTCTTATCAATTAACTTTGTTGCTGTAATCTGAATATCAGAAAACAAACCTTGTTTATACAGCTTATTAACTGCCTTAGTAACCTTATCTCCTGGCACTTCTAGCTGAGATCCAACACGCAATCCTGATATTTGTATCAGCACATTAGTTTCCAGATGTTTTACTCCTGAAACTGTTACTCCACCCAATTCGTAAGTTTTAGGGGAAGTGTAATAAAGAGCTGGATTGTAAATCGTATCGGTTTCCTGCGCTATCGCAGTAAAACTTATAAAAAGGGTTAAAATAAAAGTTAATCGTTTAATCATTACTTAGCTTATAATGGTTAATTCTTAATTATCTGTTAACTGTTCACTCGTTTTACCAAACCTGCGTTCTCTGTTTTGATAATTATACAAGGCTTTATACAATTCCTCTTTATCAAAATCAGGCCAAAACAATTCAGTAAAATACAATTCGGCATAAGCCAATTGCCATAACAAGAAATTACTGATTCTCGTTTCTCCACTGGTTCTAATCATTAACTCTGGATCAGGAATACCTGCAGTTGTCAAGTGATTTTCAAAAATTGAATCATCTATATCATCGGCAGACATTTTCCCATCAGACACTTTATTTGCAATCAACTTAACCGCGTTCACAATTTCCCATCTCGCGCTGTAACTTAAGGCCAAAACTAAAGTTAATCCAGTATTTACAGATGTTGTATTGATGGTTCCATTCAATTTTTCTCTTACCTCTTCTGGCAAACTATCTAGATTCCCAATGGCCTTTAATCGAACATTGTTTTTCATTAAAGTTGGAGTCTCATTTTCGATAGCCTCTACCAATAAAGACATTAAGCCAAGAACTTCATCTTGTGGACGATTCCAATTTTCAGTTGAAAATGCATAAAGGGTTAGGTATGAAATTCCTAATTCTGCGGCTCCTTCGACAGTTTGTCTTACCGCTTCAACGCCATTCTGATGGCCTACAATTCTATGTTCACCACGCATTTTTGCCCAGCGACCATTACCATCCATTATTATTGCCAAATGAGAAGGCAACTTTTCTTTTATAATCTTTTCTTTGAATGACATATATTACTTAACAAATCGACCGTATGAATGACACTCTTCATTATCTGGAAATAGTTTGTAACTAAACATGATTCCAAAGAAGGATGCCCAATCGTTATTGTGCATTAAATTGCTTTCATTTAAACTATGGGGATCATCTAAATGATCCAAATTATCGGTAAATGTTTTCCTAAAACTCCACTCTAAGGCCGCAGTCCATCTTCCTCCCAGGTTATATTTAAATCCTGCTCCCATAGGAATAGTAAAAGATGATTCGGTACTACTTGGCGCAATATACCCGATACCTGCCGTTACATAGGGAACCAACTTTTTGGTTCTCGATTTTCCCGGTGCCCAAAATGGTTGAAAATTAAATTCTCCTTGCAAAGACAAATCAACCACATCAGTATCAAAAGAAGCTCCTCTATTACGCTGATATTGATTCTTAAAATCACTATCCTCTCCTTTTAATCCGGAAAACAACATACTTGCTCTTAAAGAATATCTGGGATTAAAGTTATACCGATATATTCCCCCAATAGCAACAGAACTTGAATAAAAATGATAGGTATGATTAATATCCCCCATGTAATAGGCTGCTCCTCCAAAAAAACCTAATTCTGCTTTGGTTTGCGAAAATGCCGAATTACAAGCGACAAAAAAAAGTATACCAAAAATCAGTCTGCGCATAAAAACAAATTTGTTTTTCACCTGTAAATTTAATTTGAGAGCGTCACACATCGCTTTAATGCCCTGTTGAAACAGGATGTATTCTCCCAAATTTCATTCACAAGCTACAAAAGTAACATATAATCTTAAAAATCCTTATTTCAGGGGTAAAATATAATGCCTATCGAGTTAAATTTTGTTAAAATGAAAAACAGTACTACTTAGATTATTAATTACGTTTATCAACACCCCACATAAGCTTATTACGCAAGGTTCCGTAAAAGCTATGAGTTTTCAATTTTAAAACTCGAATTTTAAAATTTGATTTTTTTATTTTAAGTTCAATTGAAGAATCAAATGTACATGAGCGAGAATCCAAGGAAGCTAAATAGCTATCACTTCTCCCCTCTACCTTTAAAGTAATTTCATGATAATTTGGAACTACGATAGGACGAACCGTTAAGTTATGAGGGGAAATCGGAGAAATAATAAAATTCTGAGTATTAGGTATAAGTATTGGTCCTCCTACGCTTAATGAATATGCTGTCGAACCTGTTGGGGTAGCAATAATTAAACCATCAGCCCAATAAGAGTTCAAATACTCATTATTCAGGTAGGTATGAATGGTAATCATTGAAGCTGTATCCGTTTTATGCACAGTAAACTCGTTAAGTGCATAATTGAATTCTGGGAATAAACCATTTTTTGAGGTTTCTAATTGAAGCAAGCTCCTTTCTTCGATGGTATAATTCCCCTCAAAAATATCTGACAAGGCCTGCGGAATTTCATCCTGTGCAATATCTGCCATAAATCCCAATCTACCACTGTTGATCCCCACAATTGGAATTCCTGAATCCCGAACAATGGTTACAGCTTCTAGAAAAGTTCCATCTCCTCCAATAGAGAAAACAAAATCTACATCTTTATTCAAATCATCACACCCTTTGTAATATCCATTAACCGGTGGTTTAAAATTGATTTCACGAATTAAAAAATCGTAAAATGGTTCGTATATATCTACCTCCACATTGCGTTTGGCAAACTCGTCGAACATGAGTTTAAAGCTATCGGTGAAACTTTCATTAAAGAGTCGACCAAAAAGAGCTATTTTCATCTAGTTTGTGTTTGTTTTGTTGATTTTCACAGATAATTGCACACATAAAATATTCAATATCTGTAAAAGCAAATATAAAAGTTTCTCTTATTCGGTAAACTCAAATCAATAAAGATTTGAAGATTTAATTAGATGTTCAGAAATCGCATGAAAGAATTGTAACGATCTTCCAACATGTCCTTCATATCATCTTCACGCACATAAGTAGTTTTTATCGTATAATCGTAACGCAAAAATGTTTGAATTATTGAGGTTAAATTGCTACGATTTATTTTTATGGTAAGTTCTATTTTTCTGGAATCAGTCGCAGACTTTACATACAAACTTAATATTTTAGCATCATTACTCTCAACAATTCTTGAAATCTCACTAAGAGAATAATCAATAGAATTAAGCTCCAACACAATAATTCCTCCTGGTTCTCTCACTGAAAAAATCCTTTCGATATACTGCATTAAATCATTAAGAGTAATTAGTCCTACATATGTTTTTTCGTCTTCTAAAACTGGAATTACAGTAAGTTTAAGTCGAGATATAATTTCAATAACATCATATATATGGTGATTTTCCATTACATATGGACTAAACAAAGACAGTTTCTGTTTTCCTATTGACTCCTCAGCCTGATTTAGATCGTAGATATCATTATCCGAAATTAAGCCCAAAAACTCATCTCCTTTCACAATTGGCAAATGAGATACTCGAAAAATCTCCATCCAGTTTAGTGCCTGAATTCCAGTATCCGTTTCCCTTAAAACAGGAACTACATCAGAAATTAAATCTTTTGCGATCATAAATAGTTTTTCTAGGAATTACTTTTATTTTTGCCGATAGGTAAATGAGTTACGATTTTTAAACTGCGCTTACCTTACATTTTAATCAATTTAAGATTCTATTAAAATGACTAGACTTAGTGTAAATATAAACAAAATTGCGACATTACGAAATGCCCGCGGTGGCAATACTCCTAATGTTTGTGAAGCAGCAATTAACTGCGAACGTTTTGGTGCTGAAGGAATTACTGTTCATCCTCGTCCAGACGAGAGACATATTCGCTATCAAGATGTTAGAGATTTAAAACCATTGGTAACTACCGAATTTAATATTGAAGGATATCCTTCGCAAGATTTTATAGATTTAGTTCTTGAGGTTAAACCAGAGCAGGTAACCTTGGTTCCTGATCCACCAGAAGCCATTACTTCAAACGCTGGCTGGGATACAGTAAAGAACAAGGATCTTTTAATTGATATTATTTCTCAATTTAAATCTGCAGGAATCAGAACCTCTATTTTTGTTGATACCAATTTAGATAATATTGAAGGTGCCGTGGCTACAGGAACCGATCGTATTGAATTATACACAGAGCCTTATGCTACCGAATATACTGAAGATAAAGAAGCAGCTATTCGACCATTCGTTACAGCAGCAAAAAGAGCTAACGAATTGGGGCTTGAAATTAATGCCGGTCACGATTTAAGTTTGGAAAATCTTCAGTATTTCTATCAGGAAATTCCAAATTTGGCCGAAGTTTCAATTGGTCATGCTCTAATTTCTGATGCTTTATACTTTGGATTAGAAAACACAGTACAGATGTATAAAAAATGTCTTAAATAATATTTCAAGGATATATCTTTAGAAGGGTGCCAACATGGCACCCTTTCTTTTTGCAATTTAAAGATCTGTTATATCTTTACTTTATGAAGTTGAATTATAGAAAAATCGGGAAAGGTTATCCATTAATCATTGTTCACGGATTATATGGCTCCTCGGATAACTGGTTGAGTGTTGCCAAAGAGTTAAGCGACAATTTCGAAGTATTTATTTTAGATCAAAGAAATCATGGTGCATCGCCTCATTCCGATTCTCATACCTACGAAAATCTTAAAGAAGATTTATTGGAATTTATGGATGATCACAAAATTGAAAAGGCTAGCCTTTTAGGTCATTCAATGGGTGGAAAAACCGTAATGTTTTTTGCTGCAGATTATCCTGAAAGAGTAAACAATTTAATCGTAGTAGATATTGCACCAAAAAACTACACGAAGATTTCTGATTATGCTCCACAAACAATCGATCATGAAAATATTGTTTCGGCAATGTTGAACTTCGATTTATCCAATTATAATAGCAGAACGGAAATCGATCAAAAATTAGCTGAAAGTATTTCCAGCGAACGGGTACGACAATTTCTTCTCAAAAATTTAAAGCGAAACGATAACAAAGAGTTTGTTTGGAAACTAAACATCAAAACTATTAGTGAATATTTGCCGCAGATTATGGATGGTATGGATAAGGAGAAATTTCAGAAAGGAAAAGGGATTACAGGCTTTCCGGTTCTCTTTATAAAAGGTGACAACTCCAATTACATTACCGATGACGATCATCAGCTGATTCGAACCATATTTCCCTATGCTGAAATCACCTCAATTCCTAAGGCTGGTCACTGGTTCATGCCGAACAACCTAAATTACTAGTAAAAACAATTGAGTATTTTGTATTGGATTAATTTTCCACAAAAAGATAAAATATACTATTAATCAATGATAGTCAGACATAAAATAAGCTCTTCCGTTAATGGGAGAGCTTATTTTATTTTTTGAAGACCTCTTACGCTGGCGGAAATGATCATTTATTTTTTTTACAAGCTCTCACGCCTGCGGAACACATCCTTTAGTTTTTTGATGATCTCTTCCTTTGGCGGAACACGTAAATTATTTTTTCGATGAGTCCGAACGCTGGCGGAAGAATTTATTTGCCAAAGAAGTATAAAAACCCAAAAATAGAAACCTCCACTAATAGCGAAGGCTTCATATCTAAAGTCTTTTTTATTCTACCAAACACCTGCCTTGAACACGTATCTGGTAACCGCCTGAATATTTATCTCTTTATTCGAGCTATTATCTGGATGAATATCATCTTCATATTTAAATCCAGAAATTTTAATGTAGTAATCTTCGCCAACTTCCAATTCAGACAAAGCTTGTAATTCGTTGGCAGTTGTAGCATCAATTACAATTTCCTTCTCCTCACCTGCACTTGCAGTTTGTCTGGTACTTCTAAATTTTGGCAGATATTCATTTTTATTCTTGTCCAAGATTTCAACATAGTAGTAAATGTTATCCTCATCAATTGCTTTCCAGTTGATCGTTACAGTACCACTTTGACTTGCATGAGTTGCTGTAGTGGAAAAATTATTCAAAGCTTTAATTCCTGATTCGTAAAGCTGATCTTCCAATTTATAATTCTCTCCACCAGCCTTAACCACAAATTTCACAGTTTGATTTCCCGTAAAATTCTCAAGATAAGCTTCACGATCCGATTCTTTAAGGTAATAAACCTTCTCTCCTTTAAAGTCTGTAAATGCTTCCAAATCGAAACTTGTTGATTCATCAAGCAAAACCTTTGCTTGGCTTAATTGACCACCATAAACGGCATACTCCATTTTATAATCAGATTCATATGATCCATTAACCAATCTTAACTCATTCACCACATAGGCGTCAGCAGTAATATCATTAATCGCATCAATATCCGTATAAAACTCTCTAGAACCATTTGAACTGTTAAGTTTTAAATAATTACTTTTTGAGTTTGATTGAATGAACCATTCCTGACGATTATTTGGATCGATTGATTCATCTTCAATTATCAATTGATTATTTACTAGCGACCATTCTCCTACCACTTTATCACGACGCCCGCTAAATTCCTGTTTCTTCAAAACATTCCCACCTTCAAATCTGTAAACGATCAGCGCATCATCACGCTTATAGTCTCCCGATAAAAAAGGATTAGCATACCAATATTTATTGGTCAGGTCAGATGGTTTGAATTCAAATTCTTCCTCATCGCCACCATTGCTTCCTCCGCATGAACACAATGAAATAACCCCAAATAGAGCAAAGGCAAATGATAGTTTTTTATAAATTGAATGATTCATTCTATTAATATTTTTCAGGTTTAAATTATTACTACTCTAGAATTGTTAAACACGAAAAAAGTTAAATTATTGTACAATAACAAAGATTATTACAACAATACTCTTTCAAAATTTTCTTCCGGAATCAAATCTTCTCCTTGATATCGCAAAAACAGTTGGGCAGTTGCCAGAATATCCTTCTCACAATAAACTGCAATTCGCTCCAAATCTCCATCCTTCCAATACACTTCTCCCACCATCGATCCATCAATATCATCTTTTGGAGTTGGAATATTAAATACCTCGCAAAGTAAAGCCAGTGAAGTGTAATGTTTGTAATCACCAAATTTCCACAGTTCCATAGTGTCAATAAACTGCACTTCCCAAGGCTTTTTTCCAGCTATATCCAAAATATCTGGCAAGACTATTCCATTAATTAGCATCCGTCGGGCGATATATGGAAAATCGAATTCTTTCCCGTTGTGAGCACAAAGATTTCTGTAAGGTTTACTGCAAAATCGAGTGAGCATATCTGCAAATTCTTCAAGCAACAATCGTTCATTATCTCCATAAAAAGACTTGGCCACAAATTTGCGTCCGCCTTCTTTGTAAGTGATCATCCCTGTTGATATGCATACAATTTTACCAAATTCTGCATATATTCCAGCACGCTGATAAACATCAGCAGCTGATTCATCTTCTTTTCTAAAATAGTTGGATTTCTTCTCCCATAAATCCTGAAGTTTTGGAGATAATTGTTCAAAATCTTCAGTTCCTGAAACAGTTTCAATATCAATAAAAAGTAAACTGTCGGCTTTAATTTTATTAAGCATGGCAATGGCTTATCATAAACAAAGTGAAAAGTTATAAAAAAAGGAGACTCAAACAAAGCCTCCTTTCAATATATTATTAACAATTATAGTTTTACTATCAAATTCTTCTCAATAAAATGGGTAAGAATATTAATGGCAACTATATTATTCCCACCCTGAGGAACAATAATATCGGCATATCGTTTTGATGGTTCGATAAATTGCAAGTGCATTGGTTTTACCGTTTTTTCATAACGATCCAACACTTTATTTACCGATCTTCCACGTTCAATAATATCTCTTTTGATCACACGATTTAATCGATCATCAGCATCGCAATCAACAAATATTTTCAAATCCATTAAATCGCGAAGTTCCGGTTGTGTTAAAGCCAAAATTCCTTCAATAATCACAACTTCTTTAGGTTCTACCTTAATGGTTTCATCAGAACGTAAACAAGTTAGGTAAGAATAAATCGGTTGGTCAATCGCTTCTCCATTCCTAAGTTTTTTAATATGCTCTACCAATAACTCAAATTCAACTGATCGTGGATGATCAAAATTTATTTCCTGACGCTCTTCCAATGGCATGTGAGCATTATCTCTATAGTAAGAATCCTGTGGCAACACAGCCACTTCGCCTTGTGGCAATTTCTCTATTATTTTTCTGACAACTGTAGTTTTACCTGATCCGGTACCTCCTGCAATTCCAATAATCAACATGTTGTATGATATTTAGATGTTTGCTGCAAAATTGATACTTTTGCAATAATTCGGCAAGCAAATTACTAATTATTTAAAAAGAACTGAAATGATCAAACACATTGCAATGTTTAAGTTCAAGGCTTTCGAGTCTAAGGAGAAGGAGAAAATTTATCAGGAAAGATTAGTAAATGCCTTTGACGGTTTAGAGAATAAAATTCCCGAAATCAAATTTCTACAAATCGGCTTCGATCAATTAAAATCAGATGCTTCTTATGATTTTATTGTTAATGTTGACATTGAAAATCTGGACGCCTTATCGGTATATGCTCAACATCCAGATCATGTTAAAGCAGCTGAAGTGGTTAAAGAAATGGCAATTGACCGAAAAGTTATTGATTACGAATTTTAGTAGTCCCAAAAGCCACATAAACATCAATCAAATTATTTAATTGTACAAAAATGAGTTTGTATCCTTTAAAATTTCAGCCAATCCTAAAAGATAAAATTTGGGGAGGCAACAAATTAAAAACAGTTTTAAACAAAGATTTCGCTCCACTGCCAAATGCTGGAGAAAGCTGGGAAATATCTGGAGTTGAAGGAGATATCTCTGTTGTTAGTAATGGTAATCTTACTGGCAATAATCTTGAAGAGCTTATTGAAATTTACATGGGCGACCTGGTGGGAGATAAAGTATACGATCAATTTGGAATGGAATTTCCATTGTTGATTAAATTTATCGATGCCAATGATGTACTATCAATTCAGGTGCACCCGGATGATGAGCTTTCAAAAGAGAGACACAATGCCTTTGGAAAAACCGAAATGTGGTATGTGATTGAAGCCGATAAAGGATCTGAATTAATCGTAGGTTTCAATCAGGAAGTTGACAAGGCAAAGTATGTTGCCAAACTGGAAGAAGGCAAACTAGAGGAAATTCTGAACAACGAGCCAGTTAAAAAAGGAAGTTGTTTCTTTATTCCTGCAGGTAGAGTTCATGCCATTGGAAAAGGAATTCTATTGGCCGAAATCCAACAAACATCTGATGTAACCTATCGCATGTACGATTGGAACAGAACCGATGATCAGGGAAATCCAAGAGAATTGCATACTGAATTGGCTGTTGATGCTATAGATTATAGCTTTGAGAAAAAATACAGAACTGATTACGAAACAGAAATCAACAAGACTACAGAATTGGTTCGTTGTCCGTATTTTACAACCAATACTCTTGAGTTCGATAAACAAATTGAGAAAGATTACTCTCAGTTGGATTCTTTTGTAATTTACATGTGTTTGGATGGTAATTTTACTATTGAAAGTGAAGATGGAATTACTACTGAAGTTACCAAAGGTGAAACTATTTTAATTCCTGCGGCACTTGAAAATGTTATCCTATTCCCTAAGGGGAAAACTGAAATTCTTGAAGTTTATATCAAATAAAACTCATAAAATAAAATTGCCTCTTCTCCGCTGATTGAGAAGAGGTTTTTTATTTTCATTGAAACAAGAATAAATTTATTTCGGAAAATTTAAGAATCTGTATACCTTTGCGCACGAAAACGGAGAACCAATGAATATTACTGCAGCAGAATTCGTAATGTCTAACTCGGATGTTAAAAAATGTCCGAAACCAGATAAGCCAGAGTATGCCTTTATCGGGCGCTCGAATGTTGGAAAATCATCATTAATCAATATGATTACCAACAATAAAAATCTGGCAAAAACATCTTCGAAACCAGGTAAAACACAGTTAGTAAATCATTTCTTAATAAATAAGGAGTGGTATTTGGTAGATTTACCAGGATATGGATTCGCAAAAGTTGCAAAAAACACTAAACAGCGTTTTTCAAGATTAATATTTAAATACATCGAGAGCAGACCAAATTTGGTAAACCTTTTTGTGCTGGTTGATTCACGTCACGAACCTCAGACAAAGGATACTGAATTCATGGAATGGTTGGGTATTAACGGAATTCCTTTTTCAATCATTTTTACCAAAGCCGATAAACTAACAAAACGAAAACTTGGTGAAAGCATTGAAACTTATAAGAAAGTGATGCTTGAATCATGGGAAGAAATGCCTCCATATTTTATTAGTTCATCATCTAATGGTTTAGGTAAAGATGAAATTTTAAATTATATCGAAGAAACAATCAAGATGACACGGGATTAATACCGTAAAATAAATTCAAGGAAGATCTCTGCTAAAGATATCTTCTTTTTATTTTAGATAGGTGTAAACCCTATAGAAATCAATTGGTCAAAATATTTGCTGTTAAAGGATTTAATTCATTTTTTTGCGGCAATAATTTTTAAATTTGCACAATAAAACATATCTGATTTATAAACAAATAATACTTTAATGAAAGCCCCGATTAAAATCTTTGCTGGCTCGAACAGCGAACACCTAGCTGCTAAAATTGCAGAAGCTGCTGGTTTAAGTGTTGGAGAGTCTAGCATTATTAGATTCAGTGATGGAGAATTTGAAACTGCTTACGAAGAAACAGTTCGTGGAGCTCATGTTTTTATCGTTCAATCAACTTATCCTCCTACAGATAATTTGATGGAACTTCTATTGATGATTGATGCTGCAAAAAGAGCTTCGGCTTATAAAGTATGTGCAGTTATTCCTTACTTTGGTTTTGCTCGTCAGGATAGAAAAGATCGCCCAAGAGTAGCAATTGGAGCTAAATTGGTGGCAAACCTATTAATGGCTGCAGGTGTTGATCGTGTGATGACAATGGATTTACATGCAGATCAAATTCAGGGATTCTTTGATGTTCCAGTGGATCACCTTTATGGTTCTTCGGTTCTTCTTCCTTACGTTGAAGAATTAAAGCTTGATAATCTTGTGGTTGCTTCTCCTGATATGGGGGGTAGTAAGAGAGCACATGCATATGCAAAATACCTGCATGCTGATATGGCAATCTGTCACAAAAGAAGAGAAAAAGCAAATGTTGTAGGTGAAATGACAGCTATTGGTGAAGTTGATGGTAAAAATGTTGTGATTGTTGATGATATGATCGATACAGCTGGAACCATTACCAAAGCCGCTGACATGTTGAAAGAAAAAGGAGCAAAAAGTGTTAGAGCAATTGCTTCTCATGCTGTTCTTTCAGGTCCTGCTTACGAAAGAATTGAAAATTCTTCATTGGAAGAGGTGATTTTCACCAACTCAATTCCACTAAAAGAAGAATCTAGCAAGATTAAATCATTAAGTATTGCTGATATTTTCGCAAAAACAATCTTGAATGTTTACAATTGCGAATCAATCAGTTCCAATTTTATTTTATAATTATTATCTTTGCGCCGATTTTAGGTAAAATTATTATAAACGTGTGATGGGATATCAATTGAACCTTTTTACCGGGTGAAGATATTGTTATTGAGTAGCACAAAATTAATTTGAAATGAGAACATTAGAATTAAAAGGTTCTTTAAGAACTGACTTAGGAAAAAAAGCTACTAAAGCTTTACGTAGAGAAGAATTAGTTCCTTGTGAATTGTACGGTGGTGAAGAAAACATCCACTTTGCAGTTAGCGAGAAAGACTTGAACAAATTGCTTTATACTCCAGAAACTTTCATCGTAAAATTCGATATTGAAGGTAAAAAGTTTTCTGCAGTTATGAGAGAAGTTCAATTCCACGCTACTTCTGATAAAGCTCTTCACGCTGACTTTTTCGAAGTATTTGAAGACAAAGCTTTCGAAGTTCAGATTCCAATTAAAGTTGAAGGATTTGCGAAAGGTGTTCAAGCCGGTGGTAAATTGGCAGTTAACTTGAGAAAACTTAAAGTTAAAGGTTTAATGAAAGATCTTCCTGAATTCTTACCTATCAATGTAACTGAATTAGGTCTTGGTAAGAGCACTCAGATTAGAGAACTTGCTTTCGATAACCTTGAACTATTGAATGCTAAAAATGCCGTAGTTGTACAAGTTAAGCTTACAAGAGCTGCTCGTGCTGCTGCTCAGGCTGCTGCTCAGGCTTAATTGCTTGTTTAGTAAAAAATATAACCTCCCGGCTATTGGCTTGGGAGGTTTTTTAATACCAAATATTCTGATATCAAAAACACATCCTTAGTTTTAAACAATTATTCTAACTTTGGATTTGTTATGATACAGTTCCTTAAAAATATATGGGGAAAAATATCTTCCTCTGATAGTGATAAAAAATTTGATCCAATGAAATATCTGGTTGTGGGTTTAGGAAATATTGGTACAGAATATCACAATACCCGACACAATATTGGTTTTAGCATTTTAGATGCACTTGCAGAAACTGCAAAGATTGAATTTAAAGATGCTCGTTACGGAGCGATGTGCGAATATAAATTTAAGGGCAGAACATATGTTCTTGTAAAACCAAGCACTTATATGAATCTTAGTGGGAAAGCTGTTAATTACTGGTTACAGAAGGAGAAAATTCCTGTTGAAAACATGATGATATTAGTAGATGATCTTGCTTTGCCATTTGGAACTTTGCGTTTGAGACCAAAAGGCAGCGATGCTGGACATAACGGCTTGAAGCACATTAATGAAACATTAGGACATCAAAACTATGCTCGCCTTCGCTTTGGCATTGGCGATGATTTTCACAAAGGTCAGCAAGTAGACTATGTTTTGGGAAAATGGACCGAAGAAGAATCTGAAAAATTACCTGAGTTGTACAAAATCTGTATCAACATGATTAAAGGAATGAGTACAATTGGGATTCAAAGAACCATGACAGCTTATAATACCAAGAAAAACGGTAAATAGACCCCAAGATATGGACGATAAGGTAAGAGTTGACAAATGGATGTGGGCAGTTCGAATTTTCAAAACTCGCAGCATGGCCGCCGAAGCTTGTAAAAAAGGAAAGGTGACCATAGATGGGGTTACAATTAAGCCTTCGAGAGAAGTAAAATTGAACGAAAAAATCGATATTCGCGTTCCTCCCATTATCCGAAGTTATCGTGTTAAAGCAATATCTGGCAAAAGAATGTCGGCTAAACTAGCAGTTGATTTTGTAGAGGACATTACAGCACAAGAACAGCTGGATTTACTAAATGCAACCAAAAATTTTGGCTTTGAACAACGCCAAAGAGGAACCGGTCGTCCTACAAAACTAGAACGTCGCTTGATAGACAA
The DNA here is from genome assembly GCF_001310955.1 of Marinifilum fragile JCM 15579. GTDB lineage: Bacteria > Bacteroidota > Bacteroidia > Bacteroidales > Marinifilaceae > Marinifilum > Marinifilum fragile. The sequence continues at coordinate 94,957 of NZ_BAZX01000001.1, read as the reverse complement.
GCTGAAAAAAGGATAATAATACAACGAACAGTGAGCAGTAATAACTGTTAATTGTTAACTGATAATCGTATCATGATAATAGCACAGGAAAAAAGAAAAACCAATTTGGCCGAGTACATTTTATACATGTGGCAAGTTGAAGATATATTAAGAGCTTATAAATTCGATATTGAAGCTGTAGATAAAAACATCATTTCTCAGTTCAAACAAGATGATGAAAAGCATCAGGAAATCAAAGCCTGGTACGAAAACTTGATTGAGATGATGAAAATTGAAAAAGTGGAAGAACGTGGGCATTTGCAAATTCTAAAAAACAATGTAAATGAACTATTCGATTTTCATTTGCATCTTTTGAACAACAAAAAGGACGCTGCTTACATAAGTCTATTCGAAAAAGCTGCAGGTAACATTGCCGAATTTCGCCAAAAATCGCAAGCTAAGGAAGAAAACAACGACATTGAAGTTTGCCTAACTGCTTTGTATGGCATTTTAATGCTAAAGCTTCAACAAAAAGAAATCTCGAAAGAAACAATTGCTGCTGTTACAACTTTTAGCCAGTTAATTTCAGATTTAACTGCTAAATACAAAGCTTTCGAGGAAGAAAAAGAATAACATCAAGCTCTTAAATATCTATGGAAGGATCAAACAAAAACAGCAATTGGTTTTTACTCTTATTGGTATCATTCATTTGGGGCAGCCATATATTTTAAGGGAAATTGCCTTAAAAAGTTTTAGCCACGATCAGGTTGCTGCCTTTCAGGTTTTTCTGTCTTTTTTACTCTTTCTTCCATTAATATTTAAGAATTTTAAAAAGCTTGGCAAGGATAATATTATTCCATTAATATTATCAGGATTGACTGGTAATATTGGTCCCTCCTACTTTTTTGCCAAAGCTCAAACCTTAATCAGTTCCTCAATTGCTGGTATGCTAACTGCCATGCTACCAACAATCACTTTATTAATGGCAATCCTATTATTTAAGAACAAAACCAACATAAAAATAATCGGAGGTATTTTACTTGGTTTCGCAGGAACATTAATCATCATCTTTTCTGGTGAGTCTCATGGAACTACGCATTTGTTTGGAATTTTCTATGTTTTTATGGCCATGGTTTCGGTTGCTACCAGTATTAACATTATTAGCTTTGCCTTACCAAAATTAACAGGTACTGAAATTGCATCTTTAGCATTTCTTTTTGTTGGACCTATGGCAGGTTCTTATTTGGCATTTACGGATCTTAGTGCACCATTAGCGGCCGAAAATTTCACCAATAGTGCTTTAATGCTTACCCTGTTGGCTTTACTAACTTTTGCTGGAGTGATATTCTACAATCGCCTCATCAAACAGTCGTCGCACGTTTTTGCAGCTTCCATTGCCTATCTTATTCCAATAGTGGCAATTTTCTGGGGAATTGTAATCGGAGGAGATCAAATTACATTGGCACAAATCGCATCAATTATCATTATCTTAGTGGGAGTTAATCTAACACACCGATAATTGTGAATAAAAACATTCTGCTTGCCTTAAGTTCAGGAATCCTTCTTGGAATTCCTTTTTGTATTCCTTCACTCTTTTTCCTGATACTATTTGCATGGATTCCATTGCTGTTTCTGGAAGAAAAACTTAAAGGTCATCACAATCCATATTTACTTTTCAACTACACATTTCTAAGTTTTACAGTCTGGAATGTAATGGCTTATTGGTGGGTAGCACAAGCACATATTTTAGGAGTAATTCTAATCATTTCAATAAATTCTATGTTGCTGGCACTGATATTTTGGTTGATCAGTAAAGCCAGACAAAGCTTGCACATTTCCATACTTCTTCCATTTATAATTATTTGGTTAGGCTTTGAATATTTTCACACACAGTGGGATTTAGCCTGGCCATGGTTAAATCTGGGCAATGCATTTGCCTCTGCTCCTTCCTGGATACAATGGTATGAATTCACCGGAACCAGAGGTGGTAGTTTGTGGATCATCCTCATCAACTATAGCATTTTTGAAATCATCCGACGAGAAAAGGATTTTAGCTATTCGCAAGTATTCATTTTATTGGTCTTGTTTGGAATTCCTCTTCTTTATTCTTCCGTCGGAAATGATATCAAGCCCGAAAACACTTCAGCCAATCGCACATTTGCATTAATTCAACCCAATCTCGATCCTTATACCGAAAAGTTTGTCCCTGAAAATGAGAAAAAATATTTTAATGATTTCATCAGGTCGGCTGATTCTATTTGTAATGTAGATGCTCCAGATTTCTTATTTGGTCCTGAAACTTTAATCCTTCAATCAATAGACGAAAAAAATCCGAATACCTCGGAATACTGCCAACAACTGTCCGCCTTGAAGGAAAAATATCCTAAAACCAATTTTCTAATTGGAGTGCACAGTAAGATTGATGATAAATCCTTTAATTCGGCACTTTTAATCAGCGATTCTGTTCCTCAGTTCTATCACAAAACCAAATTAGTTCCCATGTTCGAACGAATACCTTTCGACAAATATTTGGGATTTCTGAATAAATATTCGCTCGAAATAGGAGGATACAACGGAACCTACAGCAGTAGAAATGAAACCAATTACTTTATGGCCGATTCAACTGCAATTGTTCCCGTGGTTTGCTTTGAATCTATTTTTGGTGATTACTGCGCAAAGCGTATTCCTGAATCGAATGGATTTATATGCATGATAACCAATGATGGCTGGTGGAAAAACACTCCTGGCTATATGCATCATTTTAACTTTAGCCGTATTAGAGCCATTGAAACTCGTCGCGATTATATTCGTGTAGCCAATAATGGAATTTCTGCTCATATCAACTCCAAAGGCACGATAATTGCTAAAACAAGTTGGTGGAACAAAACAAAACTTAGTGGAAATCTGAGTTTATTAAGTGGAAGAACTTTTTATTCTGAGCATGGAGATTACATTGGCCGAACTTGCCTGTTCTTTGCCTTGCTTCTCTTAATCTTTGTTAAAATTCGCACTTATACACTTCGATTATCAGGAAGAAAGTTTTAATTCCATTAATTTTGACGGAACTATTTTAAAACTAAAATTACACACAATATGTATCGATTATTACTTGCCTTACTAACTGTTTGCATGATAAGCGGAACTCTTAGCGCAGCAAAAAACAAGAAAATTGACAAGACATTCAAATCAATTGAAAATCTGAAAATAGATGCCCATTACGGAAAAGTTCAGGTTAAAAATTGGGATAAAGATGAAATTCATTTCGAAATTTTAATCACGGTTGACGGATCAAACGAAGACAAGAACGAAACCATGGTTGAAAACATCAATATCGATTTTACTGAGGGAGGTCAACAGCTGGTAGCTCAAACGGTTTTGGGAGATTTCTTTTCCCTTAAGAAACTGACTAACTCTTTGTTCAACAAGGGTAAAATTAAGATTTCGTACACAGTGCAAATGCCTGCTTCTGTAAATCTTGAAATTATTCAGAGAAATGGTGATGTGTTCCTGGATGATCACAATGCCAAGTTTAGCTTGGATCAAAACAGTGGAAACTTCACCGCCAATAGCTTAAATGGCAACAACAACTTAAAGCTTTCCAATGTAAATGTAAAAATCAATCAACTTGCAAACACAGAATTGGATGCTGCTGGTTCTGAATTTAAAATTGAGAATGCCAATAAAATATCAGGAGAAAGCCGTGATTCTGAATACACCATTCAGGTAATCGACAACCTAAACATTAAATCGGCACGCGATAAATTCGATATAAAAGAGATTGAAACACTGTACGGAACTTCGAACTTTACCAAATTTGAAATTGCACAATTGGGTGATGAAATAGACTATGAATTAAAATTCGGTCACATCAATGTTTTCAACATCAACAACATGTTCTCATTCATTAAGCTTGATTCTAAATATGGCCACATTGGCTTAAGCTTTATGGAAGGTTGCAACATCAATTACGAAATCAATCACAAATCAGTGAAATTCGATAACTCGAATGATTTTACTTTAAAGAATGAAGAAACAGCCGATAAAAACACCTATGTAGCCAAAGGTAAAATTGGTTCGAAGAAATCAATCTCGAAATTGAATATTCGCGCTAACAATTGTAAGATGAGATTAGAATAAACTCCTCAAAAGGATATATAAAAACGACCAATTACTGCTGGGATTGGTCGTTTTTTTATGCTTTTTACTGCCCCAGATAGCAATAGACTACAAAAACTCGCAACTTGTAAACACTTTTATAGCAAAAGGGAAACGATTTGTAGCTTAAATGAATGCATCGGATTTTGTGTCAATCCGTTCATATGAATGGCAAAAATTCTACTGACCAAAGCTCAACTAGTATATCTATATTGACGAAGCTTTCTCTTCTAAATTAGCATTTTAACATCTTTTAAGTCCTCTGCAAGTTCCTTTTTATTATATTCAAGCGAATTAAAAACATTACTATATGAAAAGAATACTCGCAATAACAATACTATGTCTGCTTTTAACCAGTGCATTTGCACAGAAAAACCTAAAGAGTACTTTCGAAAAAGATTTAATCAGTTATACCACTGCTTTTAACAACAAACAATGGGACGTTGTAACTGAAATGATGTATCCTCGCATTTTTGAGATGATGAGCAAGGACAATATGATCATGGTCATGCAAGGAATGGACAATATGGGCGTTAAAATGACTACCGATTTTAAATCCATCGATAGAATTTCAAATGTAGTTGAATCGGGCACCCAGAAATACTGTAAAATCCATTACTATGGCATTGTAAAAGTAAAACTCTCAGGATTAATGTCGCAGGGTTCTTCGCTTGTTCAACCTAAATTTGAACAAGAGTTTGGTAAAGAGAATGTGAAGTATAACGAGGAAAGCAATTCTTTTACCATACAGGCTCATCGATCAATGGTTGCCATTGCCAATAAAAAATCCAGCGATTGGAAATACATCGATATCAATTCGCCACAAGCTAAAGGATTACAAAATTTGATTCCAGAACATGTGAAGAGGCAGTTGAGGTAAGATTCTTACCTCATCCCGATAAATCATTTTAAAGGAGATTTATCCTGCAGAAATCATACTTTAATAAATATTGAACTATTGGAATATATACAGATTTCAATTATATTAGAATTACACGAAAGAAATACAAGAACAATCTAAAAACACACTATGAAAATATACTTCTCAGGATCGATCCGAGGTGGCCAAGAGGACGCTGAAATCTACAAACAGATTATTGATGAATTAAAAAAATATGGCAATGTGCTAACAGAGCATATTGGCTCAAAGGTTCAAGATACCAATTTATCTGATGAAGAAATTCACGACCGAGATTTAAAATGGGTCATGGAAGCAGATGTTGTAGTAGCTGAGGTAACTACTCCTTCGCTTGGTGTCGGTTACGAAATTGGTCGCGCAGCCGAATTCAATAAACCAATTATCTGTTTGTATCGAAAAGATGGCAAAAAACAGGTTTCAGCAATGATAGCAGGTTGCTCTCAGGTAAAAAGTTTCGAATATTCAAAAATTGAGGATACCAAACAAATACTAGCTGAACAATTTCGCGATATCAATAAAGACTGGAGAAATATCAATTACTTAAAGGATGGATCGCCAGTGCAGGTAAAAGCATATAACTGCCTTACCAAGCTAGGAATTTTAGATTCTTTGGCAGAATATAATCCAACTTTAACCGGTACTATTCCAATTGGCATATCTGTAAAAGAAAGCGATTTGGATATTGCTTGTAGATTTTTTGATGCCGACCGCTTTGAACGTGTTGTGGAATCCATTTACGGAAAGCAGAAAGATTTTAAAATCGAGCAAAAAGAAAAAGCTGGTTATTGGGTGGTAGTTGCAAATTTTAAATATGAGGGTTTCGATATCGAAATTTATGGTTCTGCATATCCTGTAGTAGCGCAGAATTCGTATCGACACATGTTGATTGAAGATCGTATTTTAAAACTTTTAGGTGAAGATTTTAATAAAGAAGTGGTAAAATTGAAAGAAACAGGTGTTAAAACAGAACCTGCTTTTGCTGATTTGCTAAATCTGGAAGGTGATCCTTTTAATGAGCTATTGAAGCTTGAATCCTATAGTGATCGAGAAATCAAAAAACTTTGGAAGTAAAAATTCAAATTCTTAAACCAGAGATTGGTTTACCCTAAAATAAGTATCCTTTATCAAATCGATATCCGAGTTAATGCAAGGATATTTATTTTTGGTCGGGAGAACTGTAGAAAATGACAAAATTAAATTGTTGGGAATATTTTAAGTGTGGGAGAGAAATTGGAGGTGTTAATACCAATGAATTAGGTATTTGTCCTGCAAGTATAAAATTTGAAAACACTGGAGTTAATAACGGATTAAAAGCAGGAAGAAGCTGCTGGACAGTGGAAGGAACTTTATGCAATAAAAGCATTCAAGGCGAAATTGAAGAAAAGCTTTTAGGATGCATCAATTGTAGCTTTTTTAAGATGGTTGACAATGAAGAAAGTCGTGCTTTTGTTTTATTAAATAAGGAACTTATTAAAAAAAGTAAAAGGAATGTTTAAGTTTTGTTGCGTAATTTTTCAAGAACCTTGTTAGATTACTATGCTGCACTAAATACAACTCATATTTTCCAATCCAAATAATCTTTAAAAATCAATTGAAGGACTTGGTTTAGGACTTTCTAAAAAGCATAAAAAAGCTTGGCTACATATTAGTAGCCAAGCTTTTTGCATTATACTATATTCGATTTAGAGCTTTTTAAGCAACTCTCTTGCAATTACAACTCCATTAACCGAAGCTTGCATTAAACCTCGTGTAATACCTGCTCCATCACCACCTAAGTATAGATTCTTCACCGATGTTGATTGAAAGCTTTCGTCCACTTTCGTGATATTGCTATAAAATTTTACTTCTACACCATACAGTAAAGTTTCATCAGAAGCCAAGCCAGGCGTTACTTTATCCAAAGCGTAAATCATTTCCTCGATATCCTTTAGGATACGATGTGGCAACACCAAACTCAAATCACCTGGCACTGCATCTTTCAAAGTTGGAATAATGTTATTTCGATACAATCTATTGGAGGTCGTTCTGCGTCCGCGAACCAAGTCACCAAATCGTTGTACTAAAATTTGGTTATTGGTTAGCATGTTGGCCAACCTGGCAATGTGCTTACCATACTCAATGGGTGCTTTAAAAGGCTCGGTAAACTTTTGCGATACCAATAAGGCAAAGTTGGTATTATCACTCTTCAGGTCCTTGTAACTATGTCCATTTACAACTGCCAAATCACCATCGTAATACTCCGAAGAAACAAATCCTCCGGGATTACTACAGAAAGTTCTCACCTTGTCATCAAAAGTTTGAGTATAGTGAATTAATTTTGCCTCGTAAAAGTTCTCATTAATATCCTGCATGATTTCGTTTCTGCACTCAACACGCACACCTATATCAACAACCCCCACCTCGGTAGAAATACTTTCTTTGCTACACTCTTTCATTAGCCAATCCGCACCATCTCTACCAACCGAAACCATTACCAAATCGCCATAATAGCTTCCTTTTCCATTCTTAACTCCCTGAATTTTATCTCCTTCTAAAATTAAGCTTTCCACAGCACAATTAAACTGTACCTCAACTCCCTTTGATGTTACATACTCATACAAACGCTTGTACAAATCCTGTGCTTTTTCGGTTCCCAAGTGACGAACCGGACAGTGAACCAATTTCAAATTCGACTCAATGGCCTTGCGACGAATATTCTCCATAGCAGGAGTTAATTTTTCACCATGAATATCAGTTGCTGCACCAAATTCCAGATAAATCTTATCGGTATAAGCAATCAAATCAATGGTTTCTTCAACTCCCAAATAATCAGGAAGAGTTCCACCTACTTCGTGCGATAAAGACAATTTCCCATCAGAGAATGCACCTGCACCTGCCCAACCAGTAGTAATGCTACAAGGTTTACAGTGCACACAGGTTCCACCATTGGTGTGTTTCGGACAAGATCTTTTGTCCATTCCCCTACCCTTTTCAAGGATTAAGATTTTTAAGTCGTCTCGATTTTTTACTAATTCGTAAGCACAAAAAATACCGGCTGGACCGGCTCCGACAATAATCACATCGTATTTTTCCATACGTTATTTAAATTTTTAAAAGATTAAAGCGGCTTACCATTTTTTTCGAAAGGCAAACTTTCAAAAATAGGAATTCTTTTTAAATGAGAGAATGGTTTAAACTTATAATGAGTATAAATATCAGGCAAATAAAAACCGGAACATATTGATGCTCCGGTTCTTTATCATTCAATTCTTATTTTATCTTTTGGTAAACTCTTTTTTCCCGTTCTCTAGGAACTCAAGGAATTTGTCTGCATTCAGGTCGTATGCTCGTGGCTCTACCAGCGTATTTTCATCATGATCTAAAAGCACATAATAAGGTTGTGCATTTACACCGAATCTTGTAATCTGAAAATCGGCATATTTCTTTCCCAATGTCTTTTTAACTTTTCCATCATAGGTGGAAGTTGCCCAATCTTCCTCCGGTAATTTCTGTTTGTCATCCACATATAATGCAATAATTACATAATCCTCCCTTAGTACTTTTTGCACTCGGGCATCCGACCAAACATTGGCTTCCATTTCACGACAGTTCACACAACCGTGTCCAGTAAAATCGATAAAAATAGGCTTATTTTGCTCCTTTGCACAAGCCAATCCTTGCTCAAAATCGAAATACCCTTTTAAGCCATGTGGCAAATGCAATTTATCTGCGTATTTTGGTGTTCCACAAATCTCATTTTTGCCATCTTTAAAACTGGCTCCAGATTGATCACGCACTATGGCAGAGATATCAAAATCTTGTGTGGTTTGTGGTGGCAAATAACCTGAAATGGCCTTTAAAGGAGCTCCGAACATTCCCGGAACCATGTATACTACAAATGAAAATGAACAAATTGCTAGCATTAATCTTGGTACCGATATGTATTTTAAATCACTATCGTGACTGAACTTTAATTTACCAAGCAGGTAGAATCCCATTAAAGTGAATATTACAATCCAGATTCCCAGATAAACTTCTCTATCCAAAATTCCCCAATGGTAAGTTTGATCGGCAATACTTAAAAATTTCAGACCTAAAGCAAGTTCTAAAAAGCCTAAAACTACCTTAACCGAATTCAACCACCCACCAGATTTTGGAAGGTTATTCAACCATGAAGGGAAAATGGCAAAAAGTGTAAAAGGCAATGCAAATGCCAATGAGAATCCAAACATCCCAACAATTGGCTCCAAAACCTCTCCTCCTGCCGATTGCACCAAAATAGAACCTACAATTGGCCCTGTACAAGAAAATGAAACCAATACAAGTGTAAATGCCATGAAGAAAGACCCAGCCAATCCTCCCTGATCCTCTTTTGCAACAGATTTGTTCACCAACCATGATGGCATAGTAATTTCAAACATTCCAAAGAATGAAAAAGCAAACACGAAGAAAATGGCAAAGAAAATGACATTAGGAATCCAATGTGTACTCAACCAATTGGCAAAATCAGCCCCCAAAGTAATGGCTACAATGGTTCCAATAATGGTATAAATACCAATGATCGAAACTCCATAAAACACAGCATTGAAAATGGCTTTTTTTCTGTTCTCTGAACTGTGCATAAAGAATGAAACGGTCATTGGGATCATTGGAAACACACAAGGAGTAAGCAAGGCTATCAAACCAAAAGTAAAAGCAATAAAAAACAATGACCACAAGGAAGAGTATTCCTTTCTTGGATTTTTCATTGCATTAATTTTTTCCTTTTCTGCTTTTACAGGTGTTCCATCAACTCGACTTGATACTGTACTACCCTCATTAATAGCAAACTCGAAGTCAGGAGTAAACAACACACACTCCCCTTCTCTACAAGTTTGATATTCCATCTCGCCTGTAATGGTAAATGCTGCATTGGATAGGACTTTGATTTTTTGCTTTAAGATTGCTTCATGCTCAAAATATTCGATATTCATTTCAAATATTTCGTCGAAAGATTTTTTGGCTTTGGTAATTTCTTGTACTTCTCCAATGCGTTCATAATTATCCGATTCTTCAAAAGTAAAAGTCAAACGAACCGGTCCTCCATCTTCGAAATGTTGTGAATACAGATGCCAATCTTGATCTATTTGTGCTTTAAAGACAAGATTAAATTCCGTATCACTTAATTTTTCAGTAGTAAATTCCCAGGAAACAGTTTCTAAAATTTGTGCTTGTGTGCTTAAGAAACTTGTAAGGAGTATTCCCAGAAGTAAGGTGAGAATTTTTTGCTTCATATGGTTTAGTTTTTTACTATAATGCATATAAAATTAGCATTATAAGCAAATTACACCAAACCATATTATCCTCTTAACAGTTATTTAAGAGGATTTTACCATATGTATTTACAGAATGATTATAGTTCGATTTCCTGATTGTTGTCATCGAAAATCTTAAATCCCAATAAATCGTATGAAGGAATTTCAATTACCGCCAATTTAATTCCAAGCTTTGATTGCCATTCACGACGTAATGTCTTCCAGAAACCTTTATTGATATATGCAGCTACAAATGGATGAACTTTTAGTGTTAGCTTCTTTTCACCACTATCTGCAACCGACTTTAACTTTTCTTCAATTTGATCAGTTAATAAAACTGCTGGTGATATTTTTCCTGAACCAAGACAAGTAGGACAAGTTTCCTGTATCTCGATGTTCATTTCAGGGCGAACGCGCTGGCGAGTAATTTGCATCAAACCAAACTTACTTAAAGGCAAGATATTGTGTTTGGTTCTATCCAATCCCATCACCTCTTTCATACGTTCAAAAACCTTCTGGCGATTCTCTGCTGAATGCATATCGATAAAATCAACAACAATAATTCCACCCATATCGCGCAGGCGAAGCTGACGAGCAATTTCATCTGCTGCTGCAAGATTCACCTCAACGGCATTTGTTTCCTGATCGTTTCCTGCTTTCGAACGGTTTCCACTATTCACGTCAATAACATGGAAGGCTTCGGTATGTTCAATGATAAGGTAGGCTCCGTTTTTAAAAGAAACAGTTTTACCAAATGAAGATTTAATTTGTTTATCAACACCCAACTGGTCAAAAATTGGCATATCACCAGTAACATGCTTTACAATTTTTGATTTTTCAGGAGCGATCCCTGCAATGTAGTTTTTAATATCCTTGGCAGCACTTGCATCATTTACATAGATATTTTCGAATGATGAATTCAAAATATCACGCAAAATAGCAGTGGTTCTATCCATTTCACCCAAAATCAATTTTGGAGGATGCATATCTCTGATATGTTGGAAACTTCCTTCCCATTTTTCTACCAAAGATCGAAGTTCTTGATCCAATTCAGCAACGCGTTTCCCCTCAGCAACAGTTCTTACAATAATCCCGTAATTTTTAGGCCTTATGCTTTGAAGCAGCTGACGCAAACGGCTTTTCTCTTCGGTTGACTTGATTTTCTGAGAAATAGATACTTTATCCGAAAAAGGAATCAGAACAATATTTCGTCCTGCAATGGATATCTCCGAGCAAAGTCTCGGTCCTTTTGTAGAAATTGGTTCCTTGGCAACCTGCACCAGAATGTATTGTCCCGACTTAAGAACATCGGACATTTTACCATTCTTATCAATGTCCTGTTCCAATCTCATTTTCGAGATGGACAGATTACGACCTTTCCTTGCCAAGGCCTGTTGTAAGAATTTATTTAGTGAACGGAATTGATGTCCCAGATCCAGATAATGCAAAAAAGCATCTTTCTCATACCCAACATCAATGAATGCAGCATTCAACCCGGGCATAATCTTCTTTACTTTTCCCAAATATATATCTCCTACCGCAAACTGAAGATTACTTTTTTCTCTGGTTAGTTCAACCAATTGTTTGTTGCTAAGCAGAGCAATTACAATTTCATTAGGGTTTACATCAATTACAAGCTCGTTACTCACTATTTAAATTCTTCTTATTTTTATTAAAGGTAATCAGTTCTTACAAATAGATAAACCTAAAGTACTAAAAAGTTCTTTAGGTTTATTTATTTTGTTCTTACAAACAAGCTATAAGAAAACTATTTCTTCTTCTTATGACGATTTTTTCTTAGTCTTTTCTTACGCTTGTGCGTAGCCATCTTATGTCTTTTTCTTTTCTTTCCGCTAGGCATAACTTCGAATTATTTAATGAATTTAAAAATCTAAAACTACTTTACGTTAGTCTTCACTTTACTTACGAAAGTTTTCGCAGGCTTGAAAGCTGGAATAAAGTGTTCAGGGATTATAATTGTAGTGTTTTTAGAAATGTTTCTTGCAGTTTTCTCTGCTCTTTTCTTAACGATAAAACTTCCGAAACCTCTCAAATACACATTCTTTCCTTTTACTAATGAACCTTTAATTGTATCCATGAAAGCTTCTACAGTTTTCTGAACTGTAATTTTCTCAATTCCTGTGTTTTTAGAAATCTCGTTAACAATATCTGCTTTAGTCATCTCTTAAAAAATCTTTAATTATCAATTATTTACAACATCATTTCCTCAAATCAGATTGCAAATATATAAGATTTCCAGTTATTAACGAAATCGAAAACAAATATTTTTACGCATTTTTGAAAAAAATTGAATCATACATTTTTTTTCGAGATGCTTAATAACCAAATCATAAACTGGTATTGCGAGAACAAACGCGACCTTCCTTGGCGAAATACAAGGGATCCATATCTAATATGGATTTCTGAAATCATGTTACAACAAACCAGAGTTGTCACAGCAATTGACTATTATTACAAATTTACAAAAAGGTTTCCAACTGTAATAGATTTAGCTTTAGCAGATGAGCAAGAAGTTTTGAATTTATGGCAAGGTCTGGGATATTATTCCAGAGCCAGGAACCTTCATCATGCGGCAAAAACAATTTATACCATATATAAAGGTGTATTTCCGAACACTTATAAAGAAATTCTTGCTTTAAAAGGCGTAGGCACATACACTGCTGCTGCAATCTCATCTTTTGCATTCAATTTACCTTATGCGGCAATAGATGGTAATGTTTATAGAGTACTTGCCAGATTGTTTGGTATAGAAACCCCCATTGATAGTACTGAAGGGAAAAAATTATTTCAAAATATTGCTACTGAAACTATGGGCAATGCAAGACCTGAAATTTACAATCAGGCAATGATCGAATTTGGTGCATTACAATGCACTCCTAAGTCGCCCAACTGTAGCAATTGTCCTTTAAATTCTAATTGTTTTGCTTACAATTCAAATATGGTAGATCAATTGCCTGTAAAGAGCAAACAAATTAAGCCGAAGAATCGATATTTTTACTATTTGTTCCTATCTTGTTCGGGTCGTTTTGCCATTGAAAAAAGAGAGGGAAAAGATATTTGGAAAAATATGTATCAATATCCCCTTATTGAGAGTAATACTGAACTTTCAACTGAGCAATTGTTACAATCAGATCAATGGAAAGAGATTTTTGATTCTTCCAATTTGGTAATACAATCAATTAGTGATAATATCGTGCACAAATTAACGCATCAGAATATCAATACCAAGTTCATCCATATTGATATTGGTGCTAAGGAAATCAAAATTTTCAAAAGGTTTATTTTTGTAAATAAAATGGAATCGGAAAAATATCCATTTCCTAAATTAATTAACAATCACATTTTAAATGCTGATTTTTAAAATAAGCCTTAAATATATTATGATACAACATAAAAGTTTGTAACTTTAAAGTATTGCTAACTAAAAATTTAAACATATGTCAGTAAACAAAGTAATTCTAGTAGGTAATGTAGGAAAAGATCCTGAAGTAAAATACTTCGACAATGATGTCAGTGTTTGTAATTTTCCTCTTGCTACAAGTGAAACCTATACCAAAAATGGTGAAAAAGTTACTCAAACCGAATGGCATAACATTGTTCTTTGGCGCGGATTGGCAAAGGTTGCTGAAAACTACGTAAAAAAAGGCATGCAATTGTATATTGAAGGTAGCTTAAGAACCAGATCTTGGGAAGATCAGGATGGAAATAAAAAATACATCACAGAAGTTATGGCTTCGAACATGCAAATGTTGGGTAGAAAAGGTGATAATGAAAATGTTCCACAAGCAAGTCCTGAAATGGCTCAACCAACAGCTGCTGCTGATAGTTCTATGGAGGAAGAAACTGATGATCTTCCATTCTAAATTACACGAGTGTTAACTAACTTGAGAAAAAATTGGAAACAGACAGTTTTTCAACACTATTTTTAAACAATTCTGATATTGTTTTTCACACTTTAGATATAAGTACCATTATAAGTTTACTTGTAATGGTACTTCTTTTATTTTGCTCCGCTTTGATTTCAGGTTCTGAAGTTGCTTTATTTTCGTTATCCCCACAGCAAATAAGTGATATCGAGGCAGAAGAAAATCACAAAAACAGAAAGTTGTTAAAACTTTTAAGAATGCCTGAGGAACTACTGGCAACTATTCTAATTGGGAACAACTTTGTAAATGTTGGAATCGTTATTCTTTCCAGCTTTATTACCAATTCGATAGTAGATTTCTCAAATGCACCAACCATTGGATTTTTGGTTCAGGTGGTAATTATTACTTTCCTGTTATTGCTTTTTGGTGAAATCATTCCAAAAGTTTATGCCACGCAAACTGTAGTTAGATTTTCAAAATTCATGGCTTTTCCTTTGTTCTATATGGAAAAGATTTTCAGACCCATGTCGGTAATTCTAATTAAATCCACTTCGATTGTTAACAAACGAATTTCCAAAAAGCAAAATATTTCCATGGGTGATTTATCGCAGGCGCTTGAATTAACTGCCGATGAAATCAGTGAGGAAATGGAAATTCTGGAAGGAATTGTAAATTTTGGAAATATTAATGTGGTGGAAATTATGAAATCGCGAGTGGATGTGGTTGCCATTGATGTAAGAACTGGTTTTGGGAAACTAAAATCGATTCTAATCGATTCGGGTTATTCCAGAATTCCGGTGTACGATGGGACTTTCGACAACGTGCGAGGTATTTTGTATGTGAAAGACCTGTTGCCTCATCACCATAAACCAAACACTTTTCGTTGGCAATCTATAATCAGGCCGCCATTTTATGTGCCTGAAACCAAAAAGATCAACGATTTGTTGGAAGAGTTTCAGACTCAGAAAAACCATATGGCCATTGTTGTTGATGAATATGGGGGTACATCCGGAATTATTACCATGGAAGATATCCTGGAAGAAATTATTGGAGACATTACCGATGAGTCGGATGAAGAAAAGGAAACTTATACGCTTGAAAAAGATGGCACTTACCTGTTCGAAGGAAAAACTCTACTAAACGACTTCTTTAAAATAACTGACGTAGATTCTGATATATTTGAAGATATAAAAGGTGACGCCGATACTTTGGCGGGTCTTTTACTGGAAATGAAAGGTGAAATTCCTCAGAAGAAGGAAGAATTCTCGCACCAGAATTTTAAATTTATTGTAGAAGCTGTTGACAATAGACGAATCAAAAAAATTCGTTTTCTGCCTCCTAAAGCGAAATTAGCCAAATAAAACACATTACATCTGAATACAGTACAAAATGAAGTTAACTCAGTTCGTTTCATACACTCTTATTGCCTTTCTTGCACTTGGTTTTATATCCTGTAAAGAGAAATACACACCAAAACCTAAAGGCTATTTTCGTATTGATTTGCCAGAAAAACAGTATGAAAACTGGAGCAATAATTACCCATATAGTTTCGATAGATTGTCGATTGCCAATGTGAGCGTTGACAAGAGTAAAGGGGCCGAAAAATATTGGTTAAACATTCAGTATCCCGATTATAAGGCTACAATTCATTTAAGCTATAAAAGTGTAAATGGAAATGTGGAGGAGTACCTTGAAGATTCGCGAAAAATGGCATACAAACACAGTATTAAAGCTGATGCTATTGGTGAGCAGGCATTCTTAAATCAGGATAAAAATGTATATGCACTAATTTATCGAATCAAAGGAAATGCTGCCTCATCGGTGCAATTTGTTGCAACCGACAGTACCAAGCATTTTTTGCGTGGTGCACTTTACTTTAAAGAACATCCAAACCAAGATTCATTGGCTCCGGTAATTCAGTATATCGATAAAGATGTGGTAAAGTTGATAGAAAGCTTAGAGTGGTCAAAATAATATTCTGAAACGAATGCCTCTATTTAAACACCTACATATTAGCGAGGACTGTAATCTATACATCTGGAAAATTGATGAAGAGATAGATTACCTCAAAAATCAAGTTAAATTAGACGATAAAGAGCTTGAAAAATACAATGGTTTTGGCAGTGAATCGAGGAAAAAAGAGTATTTAGCTACCCGATTGCTGGTTCAGCAATACATTTCTTCTGATTTAAGAATTGAGAACAACGAACATGGGAAACCATTTTTAGTTGGTTCCGATTTAAATATTAGCATCAGCCATACTAAAAATTTTGCTGCCATATTTGTATGCAAGCAATCCATTCCTGCCTTAGATATGGAATACTTATCAGATAGGGTTCATAGAATTGCAAAGCGATTTCTTTCTGAATCGGAGCTGGAAAATATTTCAGATCAAGATCGAACTTTCCACCTATACCAACACTGGTGTGCAAAAGAATGTCTAATTAAATTCTATGGCAAAAAGGATGTGCATTTAATTGATGAGTTGAAGATTCATCATTTTTCACCGGATCAGGATACATTCACAGGGGAAGTTTGCCGTGATGATTTTTCTGAATCTTATACTTTCCAATACATCCAGTTTGATGAATATTTGTTGGTTTATTCTTTAAAATAAATCAGCATAAAAAATGATCAAGAAACACAGGTTTTAAAAAAATAATTAGCCTTTCATCATCATTTTAGATCTCTCTGCCAAATTAGAAGGCTATAAAATCATCGTAAAAGCTCCATATAAAAAAAACAATAGACCTCCTAGTATCATTATCCCCCTTTCTGAAAAAAAAGAAGAGTATAAAATTATAGCTAAATACTAATCTCAAAAAAGCAATTACCTCGCCAAATACATTTTATGCCCTTCTACCAAAGTAGAAAGTAACAAAACCAATATGCAAATGGAATCCTAAAAAAACAAATGATTTATCAGCATGATAAAGCATGCTTCTATAAAAATTAATTGAGGTATAGCCACCATTACATATGTATTTTAAAAAAAACATTGCTTTGGCAGTATAATCTTATGTACTTCCTTAAAAATTTATTGGAGTATAAGCCTAATCAAATCTGTTCCTTCAAAAAATCTTGATTACTGCGTTAACTCCTCAATAGGATTACCGTCGCAACCTGCGGGAATCGAAATGTTCAAGAAATTAGAAATTGTTGGAACGATATCTTCTACATAAACCGTGCGAGATACTGTACCGCGTTTGATTTTCCATCCATACCAAAACAGTGGAACCTGATTTGTGTAACTGTATTGAGCAATTTCATCTCTCTCATCCTTCGTCTTGTGCATCCAGCCTGGTTCAAGGGTAATCAGTACATCTCCTGATCGTTTTTGATTGAACGAACGCTGCACTTTCTGCATCACCCCATGCGTATAGTTTGCAGTAATTAAACTGCTGGCTGGAATTGTACTGGCCACACCTGTAAACTGAATCAAGAAGTTGGCAGCTTTTAACTGCATCTCCTCCAAGGATAGTTTCGAATCTTCAATCAACTGATGATTTAAATAAACCTGTTGAGAATCGTATCCTAAAATCCAATCACCACTCCCATACAAAACATTCAAGTATGATTTTAGTAATGCCATTGCGTTGTAGGAGCTAAAATATCCGTTAGGAATATTTTGTGCTTTTAAATTTTCAGGCGTGTAGTTTGCCGATTGATCTGCAGTTAGGAACACAAGCACATTTTCCAAGCCGATCTGCTCATCAAGGAAATTCAGAAAGTGTTCTATTTCTCTATCCAATCTGATAAAGTTATCAATCATTTCGGCAGAAAAAGGAGAAAGTTCCCTGTGTTTGTAATCCAAGCATGAAAAGGTTATGGCTAGAAAATCGGTATCGTCATCGCGCCCTAAATTTTCATTTATTATGGCAGAAATGGCAAAATCTTTTACCAGCATGTTTCCAAATGGAGTTGCCTTGATGGCTTTATATCCGTAGGTTCTCTTCTCCTTATTCAAATCGTAATAGAAATCTGAAGATAGTCCAACTTTACCCAAAATTTTTTCTGAAATTCCTGGTTTGTCTTGTCCATCGAATGGCGTCCAGATACGATCCATATAGAAATCGGCAAAATTCTTATTATTGAACTCACTTACCCAATTGTAAAGAGTATCCTGATAGTGTGAAGATGTAACAAACTTTCCTGATAAATCATCCATCCAGTAAGCTCCATCAGCTCCATGACCTGCAGAAAATAATGCAGATTCGGCATTTAAACCAACTCCAATTACCCTGGAGTGATGATTGAATAGTTTAATTTCATCGCCAACGGTTGGTGCCAATAAGTTTTTTGGGGATTTGCCTTTTTCTTTGGTTTCAATACCAACAATTTTTGCATCCCTATCATCTTTGGCCAAGTTTAGTTCACCTGATAATCTATCGTACCAACCATGCGAAATTACTCCATGATAAGATGGCGGCGTTCCGGTAAATATGGTTGCATGATCGGGACCTGTTTGTGAATACAAATAGCTAAACTTCGCATTTTTACAGTAGGTTCCCTGATTCATTAAACGCTTAAACCCTTTTTCTCCAATCAGGTTTGAAAATCGGAAATAATAATCAGGACGCAAATGATCTACTACGATTCCTACAACCAGTTTAGGTTGTTCAGAAGGAATTTTGCGAGTTCGTTGTGCGTGAGCTAATGATAGGTTGGCAATAAAAAATATCAGTAATATAAATCCGATTCGTTTGTTCATCCTTAAAAAATGTTCGCGTTAAAAAATTGTCCGCAACAAATATAATGGATTCACTCTGATTTCTGGAACTGTTGTGCAGTATTGCAATATTATTTAGATTGGGCCTGATAACGGATCACATCAACCTGCTCCATGGTAATCAGTCCTCCACCACCCGATTTCTCGATTAACAGTTCCAGGATATGAAGGAAACCTTCTACTTTTTCGGTGGAGTCAACAATCTCAACAATTATTGGCAAATCATCGGCAAGCGCAAATATTTTAGAAGTATGAATTCTTGAACTGGCTCCAAAAGACATGATTCCACGATGAACTGTAACGCCAGCCATGCCGTATTTTTTTGCTCCATAAACAATGGATTCATACAAAGGACGCTGGTACACCCTATCAGCTTCACCAATAAATACTCGAAGTAATTTTGCCTTGCCCTTTAATTTCATCGCTTCAGATTGAAATGTCAGATCGTAGAACTGAAACTCTCATTCTAAAATCTTAACTAAAACAATTTATAAATCTGGGTACCTAAATATACTGCCAATAAACCAAGAAAAACGCTTCCTCCCAGATATAAAGAAAGATACAAAAATCCACTGTCTTTTAAAAGATTCAGTTTATCGAATGCAAAGGATGAGAATGTGGTAAAGCCGCCACAAAAACCTACGGCAAGAAACATCCTGATTTCAGGGCTAATTAAATTATCGCGTTCGGCAAGCGAGTATACAACTCCGATGATAAAACTACCTACAATATTAACAGTCATGGTACCAATAGGAAAAACGGTATCGAAAAAGCGGTGCAATGCCTGACCAACTAAAAATCGGGAAATACTTCCCAAAAAACCTCCCATGCCGATTAGCAATAGTGTACGTAACATCTTAAATCAATTAATAATGAATAATTAGCAATGAATCAGATAAATTCATTGTCAGTGGCAAAGATACTGTTATTGTTTGAAATTATTTATACTTCGTAAGTATGCAAAAAAATGGCCACTCAAAACTGAATGGCCATCATCTATATTTTTGCTTTGGTTTTTATACATTAAAACGGAAGTGCATGATATCACCATCCTGTACAACGTATTCTTTACCTTCAACATTCATTTTTCCAGCTTCTTTACAAGCATTTTCAGAACCAAGTTCTATGTAGTCGCTGTATTTAATTACCTCTGCTCTAATGAAACCTTTCTCAAAATCAGTGTGAATAACACCTGCAGCTTGAGGAGCTTTTGCACCTTTAGGATAAGTCCATGCACGAACTTCTTTTACACCAGCGGTAAAGTAAGTTTCCAAGTTCAATAATTTGTATGCAGTTTTAATCAACTTGTTCACTCCTGGTTCTTCAAGACCTAAATCTTCAAGAAACATTTGTTTCTCTTCATAAGTTTCTAATTCTGCGATATCCGCTTCAATTGCAGCACCAATCAACAAAATCTCGGCACTCTCATCTTTTACAGCTTCTTTTACTGCATCAACATGCTTGTTACCTTCTTTTACTGCAGCTTCATCAACATTACATACGTAAAGAATTGGCTTGGTTGTTAGCAAATAAAGATCTTTTGTTACTTCTTCTTCCGATTCAGTCAGCTCAACTGTTCTTGCTGATTTACCTTGTTC
Source organism: Marinifilum fragile JCM 15579 (assembly GCF_001310955.1). Taxonomy (GTDB): domain Bacteria; phylum Bacteroidota; class Bacteroidia; order Bacteroidales; family Marinifilaceae; genus Marinifilum; species Marinifilum fragile. The sequence continues at coordinate 74,417 of NZ_BAZX01000001.1, read as the reverse complement.
CAAAGCTTCTTTGTAACGGTTTAACACCTCTACTAATTTTTTAGCTTTAGGATCTTTACCAGTTTGAGCAATTTTTGCAGATTTCTGAAGACGTGCTTCAACTGTTTCCAAATCCTTCAATTGCAACTCCGTATCGATTGTTTCTTTATCGCGAACCGGATCAATATTACCATCTACGTGTGTAATATTATCGTTATCGAAACAACGTAATACATGAATAATAGCATCAGTTTCACGAATGTTGGAAAGGAATTTATTTCCCAAACCTTCACCTTTGCTCGCACCTTTTACCAAACCTGCAATATCAACAATCTCAACGGTTGCTGGCTGCACTCTTTCAGGATTAACCAAATCTGAAAGTTTAATCAATCTATCATCAGGTACTGTAATTACTCCCACATTTGGTTCAATTGTACAAAATGGAAAGTTAGCCGATTGAGCTTTTGCATTTGATAAACAATTAAACAAAGTCGATTTACCAACGTTTGGTAATCCTACAATTCCGCACTGTAATGCCATGGCAATTCTATATTAATTTGATTTGCTTTTTATTCTATTTTTTTAAAAATCTGTGCAAAAGTACATTTAAATTTCCGATGTGCCAATTTTCCTTATGATCTCCTAAAAAAATGTTAATCGTTTAAAAAGAATCTTACGATATGAACTATTTAACTTATATTTTACTAGTTTTATATCACAAGTATGAATCGAAAATTAATAGTCATATTACTCCTGTCCTTTATTCCTTTTGCATTGATAAATGCTCAGGAGTCTCGAAATATTAAATTCAGTCATATCGACAGGCATGTTAGAAAAACACCTGATAGTGTTGCCAATAACATTATTAATCTCCACAATTATTTAATCGAACCTACCACCAATCAAACCGAAGCTGTTAGAGCCTTCTATTTTTGGATTATTAAAAACATCAAATACAGAAATCAAATTGAGCTATTGTATGATCCCAAAGTGTTATTCTATATTGGTTCAAACAATTGTTCATCTCCAGTTTGTGTTTTAAAGCGAAGAAAAGCTGTGTGTGAAGGATTTTCTCGTTTATTTCAATATTTCTGTGATCAGTCGGGAATCGAATGTTATTCAATTAGTGGATATATTACTAAAAATGGAGCATTGCAGGATCGTGCCACACATGCATGGAACGTGGCAAAAGTTGATGGAGTTTGGTTTTGTTTCGATTTAAGTTGGGCCAATGCGATTTTAGAGTATACAGGAATAAAAAGCCAAGCCAATGAATTTTTTATGGCTATGCCAGAAGAATTTATTAATACGCATTTGCCATTAATACCAATGTGGCAATTTTTAAAAAATCCTGTCCCTTTGGAGGTATTCAATGCTGGTGAAGTAGCTATCATCAAACATTTGAATGAAGCACCTGAAAACTATAATTTTACTGACAGTATTTTGGAGTATAACAAACTAACGAATGCCAAACGAAGATTAAAAACTGCAGATGAAATTTATCGTGTAAATCCAGCTAACAAATTCAATTTGGCAATGGAATATTATCGATTTGCAAGAATTATTTTAAACTACGAAGGAGATATTGACGCATTACAGTATTATTACTTCATCAAAGCAAGAAAAAAACTAACAAAAGCTATTGAATTATTTAGTGCTTCAACCGATATTTCTTCTAAAATTATGAGGTTGCAGAGTATTGATAATTTGAGAATTGTAGAGCGGATTATAGAGCAGGAAAGTGAAAACTTTATCTTTTTGGATTGATTAAGCTATTTAATAATAAATGGTTTCGTATTTTTGTCAGGTAAATTATTAATATTTTGTTTTGAAACGATATACCCACATTATCATCGCCCTGTTATCTATAATTTTTGCCAGTAAATTATTTGCGCAAAACCAAGTTTCCCAAGCTGAAGAAAAAACAAGAATTCTTTTCATTTTCGATGCCTCGCAAAGTATGAATGGCTATTGGGAAAAATCAAAGAAAATAGATATTGCCAGAAAGTTTCTAATCAGAATGGTAGACAGCCTGGAATGCGAAAATAATGTGGAAATGGCATTAAGGGTATACGGCCATCAAAGTCCGGTTCCACCTCAGGATTGTAACGACACCAAGCTTGAAGTTCCATTCTCTCCCAATAATACTGGAAAAATCAGACAAACTTTACGATACCTTATTCCCAAAGGAACCACTCCAATAGCGCATTCATTGGAATTGGCAGCCAATGACTTTCCGGTTACCGAAGATGGAATTCGCAATGTTGTAATTTTAATTACCGATGGCGTAGAAGCTTGTGACGGTGATCCATGTCTGGTATCCGACAAACTGCAAAAAGCTGGCATCATTCTAAAACCTTTTATTATTGGGATTGGACTAGATGTAAATTTCAAAAGTAGTTTTGAATGTATTGGAAACTATTTGCAAGTTGAACATGAAGAAAAATTTGGCGGCACATTAGAATATGTAATGTCTCAAGTTTTAAATAAAACATCTGCCCAGGTAAATTTGATAGATGCCAATGGTTCTCCAACAGAAACTGATGTTGCAATGACCTTCTACAACAAAGTTTCAGGAAAGGTTCGCTATCAATTTATGCACACTCTTAATGCAAAAGGAAATCCGGACACCTTATATATTGATCCTCTTTTAACCTACAACATTACCATCCACACCATTCCAGAACTTCACAGGGATAGTGTTACCATTCAACCGGGAAAACATAACAAAATTGGATTTGATGCACCACAAGGATTTCTAAAAATAGAGTCGAACAGATCAAATATGTATAAGGATTTAGAAACTCTTGTTAAAATCGATACGCAGATTATCAATACACAAAAAGTAAATCAAAGTATTAAATACATAACAGGTAAGTATAACTTAGAAATTCTTACCCTTCCAAGAATTACAATTCCGAATATAAAGATTGCCCAAAGTGCTACAACCAGTATTAAAATTCCTCAACCTGGCTTGGCTACCATTTTTAAACCATCGAGCGGGCCATGCAGTCTTTTTGTACAACGCAAGGGTAAACTGGAATGGATTTATGACATTGATGATAAAAAGTTAAGGGAAACCCTAACCTTGCAACCGGGTGTTTATCATGTAATCTACAGGAACAAGAATGCTTCACTATCTCAAAACTCTAGAAAAACAAGCTTTGAGATATTTCCGGGAAAGTCAAGATCTGTAAGATTCTAAATGTATTGATCTACAGTTTTATAAAAAGTCTTACTTTTCTCTAAGTATCTATTATTTAGATCAGATTCGCTCATGTAGGAAAACATTTTTGTATATCTTTGCATCCATTAAATAAAACCTTACCAAGTTTTTATCATTAAAATCTCATTTAATTTCAAATGGATCTAAAAGAAATGAACAACCAAGTGGATCTTACAGTAACTGATAAGGCGTCGGATAATATCCGTATTCTTGCAGCTGCTATGGTAGAAAAAGCAAAATCAGGTCACCCTGGAGGTGCCATGGGCGGTGCTGATTTTGTAAACGTACTTTACTCCGAATTTTTAAACTTCGACCCAACCGATAAACTTTGGATTAATCGTGATAGATTTTTCCTTGATCCGGGTCATATGTCTCCAATGTTATATTCTATTCTTGCATTAGTAGGAAATTATAGCATGGATGATCTGAAAAACTTCAGACAATGGGGTTCTCCAACTCCAGGTCACCCTGAAGTAGATTTCGAAAGAGGTGTTGAAAATACTTCTGGTCCATTAGGACAAGGTCATACAATGGCTGTAGGTGCTGCAATTGCTGAGCGCTTCTTAGCAGCTCGTTTTGGCGATTGGATGTCTCACAAAACTTATGCTTTTATTTCTGATGGAGGTATTCAGGAAGAAATTGCACAAGGTGCTGGTAGAATTGCAGGAACTCTTGGTTTAAGTAACCTTATCATGTTCTACGATTCAAACAACATTCAGCTATCTACAAAAGTTGAAGAAGTTACAACTGAAGATACAGCTAAAAAATACGAAGCTTGGGGATGGAACGTAATTACCATTGATGGTAACAACGCTTCAGAAATTCGCGTAGCTTTGCTTGCTGCTAACAACGAAACAGAACGTCCTACTCTTATTATTGGTGAAACCTTAATGGGAAAAGGTGCTGTGGATGCTGAAGGCGCTAGCTTTGAAAATATGGTATCAACTCACGGTCAGCCATTAGGTGCTGCTGGTGCTTCTCTAGATAAAACCATCGAAAACTTAGGTGGTAATCCTGAGAATCCATTCCAGATTTTCCCTGAAGTTGAAGAATACTACAACGAAGTTCTTAAAAAGAAACAAGAATATGCTGCTGCTAAAAAAGCTGAACAAGCTGAATGGGCAAAAGCAAATCCTGAACTAGCTGCTAAATTGGAAAAATTCTTTAGCGGTAATGCTCCAGAAATCGATTATGCTGCAATTGTACAGAAATCAGGAGGTGCAACTCGCGCTGCTTCTTCTGCTGTATTGGCTGAGTTGGCAAAGAATGTTGACAACATGATTGTTTCATCTGCCGACTTGAGTAACTCAGATAAAACTGACGGATTCTTAAAGCAGACAAAAGCAATTGTTAGAGGTGATTTCTCTGGTGCATTCTTGCAAGCTGGTGTTGCTGAGTTAACAATGGCTGCAATTTGTAATGGTATTGCATTACATGGTGGTGTTACTGCTGCATGTGGTACATTCTTCGTATTCTCTGATTATATGAAGCCTGCTGTGCGTTTATCTGCCTTAATGGAAGTTCCTGTGAAGTACATTTGGACTCACGATGCTTTCCGTGTAGGTGAAGATGGACCAACTCACCAGCCAATTGAACAAGAAGCTCAAATTCGTTTATTGGAGCAATTGAAAAATCACTCAGGAGAAATGAGCTTATTGGCTCTTCGTCCTGCGGATGTTGATGAAACTACTGTTGCATGGAAAATGGCTATGGAGAACACTAAAACTCCAACTGCATTGATTTTATCTCGTCAAAACATTACAGATCTTCCTGCTGCAAGCGGAAACAGATATCAAGAAGCTTTGGCTGCTGAAAAAGGTGCTTACATTGTTGAAAAACCAGAATCTACTCCTGATGTAATTCTATTGGCTAGTGGTTCTGAGGTTTCTACTTTGGTTGCTGGTGCTGAAATTTTGAAGGCTGACAAAGGTTTGAAAGTACAAATTGTTTCAGTTCCTTCTGAAGGTTTATTCAGACAACAATCTACAGAATACCAAAACGAAGTAATTCCTGCTGGAATTCCTGTGCTTGGTTTAACTGCTGGTTTGCCTGTTACTCTTCAAGGATTAGTTGGCGCTAACGGAAAATCTGTTGGTTTAGATCATTTTGGTTACTCAGCTCCTGCTGGAGTTCTTGATGAAAAATTTGGTTATACTGCTGAAAATGTTGTGAAAGAAGTTGAAGCTCTTCTTCAAAAATAACTCACAATTCAAGATATGAATCCGGAATCAAATTGATTCCGGATTTTTTTTGTCTTGCTATTAAACCTTTTCAAAAGAATTGAGTCTTACCTTTCGTGATACAGTTGCAAATCGTTACTTTTATCATGCATTTATCGCATTAAAGCCAATGTGCTTTGATTAATACCGAGCAATATTTAATGGTATAAAAAACAGAATCAGAATTGATGAATCAAAAAACTGACGAAGAAATTTTACAACTTTTTCAGGATAAGAAAACTCAAAGTGAAGCATTTTCCCTTTTGGTAAAGAAATATCAGGAAAGATTGTACTGGCAAATCAGGAAAATTGTATTATCGCACGATGATGCCGATGATGTTTTGCAGAACACTTTCGTGAAAATTTGGAAAGGCTTGCTTAACTTTAGATACGATGCAAAGCTTTTTACCTGGATGTATCGAATTGCAACCAACGAATCGTTAACATTTCTGAAAGACAAGCAAAGAAGAAGTATTGCCTTTGCCAATAAAGAGGTTGAAGACATGCTGATTGCAAATATGGAAGCTGATGAATATTTTGATGGAAATCAGGCACAAATAGAGTTTCAAAAAGCAATATTACAATTGCCAGAAAAGCAACGATTGGTATTTAATATGAAGTATTTTGATGAAATGAAGTACGAAGATATGTCTGAAATTCTTGAAACCTCGGTTGGAGCTTTAAAAGCCTCCTATCATCATGCTGTAAAAAAAAATTGAATCTCTGCTAAAATTGGAATGTTAGCAATATCAATCTAAAAATTAATTGATTAAACCAAACAGAACTTTGACAGTCTAAGAAATATACGAATCATGAATAATCTGTCGGATATGAAAAAAGATCAACCATTTAAAGTTCCTGAAAATTACTTCGAGAACCTAAGTGATCGAATTAGTGAAAGAATAGAACAGGAAGAGAATCCAAAGGAAAAGAATTGGGTTCAAATTCTGAAACCCTATATGTGGATGGCTGCTAGTGTTCTTGTATTTGTGTTTGTAGCCAAACTTATTTTGACTACTGCTGTGCCTACTGATTTCCAAAATCAACAAGTTTCACAAATAGAAGACAGCAGTACTGTTAATACTGAAAATGTAGAATCTGACTTTTTCTTTGACAGCATGTCAGAAACTACATCGGATGAAATTATTGAATATCTTTCGGATTACGATATCGAAACCGATGAATTATTGGCGAACTTATAATTATTGAAATATGAACCGAATAATCCTATCAATATCTATATTACTGGCATTTTGTTTGTCGGCAAGTGCACAACATGGAAATAGAAAAGGTGAAGGCCATGCCAAAATGCACAAAGAAATTCAAGCACAGAAAATATCATTCATAACTCAAAGATTGGCTTTAACTCCTGAGGAAGCACAATTATTCTGGCCTGTTTACAATGAATTGGAAAGCAAGAAAGAACAACTAAGAAAGGAAGGTAGAGTATTGTTTCGCAAAATTAGAAATGGCTTAGATAGCATTCCCGATAAAGAGCTGGTTCAAATTAGTGATAAGATGATTGAGTATCGAATTAAAGATGCGCAATTGATTAAGGAATATCATGAGAAGTTTAAAAAGGTACTTCCTATAAAAAAGGTCTTGGAACTTTATCATACCGAGAAAAAATTCCAAGGCATGTTACTTCGAAAAATTAAAGAAAAAGGCCGTTATATGGAACGACGAGAGAGAAATTAAAAAAATACAAAAAAGGGCTGTCAATCGACAGCCCTTATATATTTTCAACCATTTTAGCTTAGGCTAATTTTTCAATCAATTGTTCTGGAGTTAATTTTTCCTGATCGCCGGTTTCCATGTTCTTCAAGCTTACAACTCCTTCTTCCATTTCACTTTCTCCAACCATAATCACATAAGGGATATTCTTATTGTTGGCATAAGTCATCTGTTTCTTCATTTTATGCGATGCAGGATAAATCTCAGCATTTATCCCATTAGCACGCAATTGGGATAATATTGGCAAACAGAACAACTCCTCTTTTTCACCAAAATTGATAAATAGCACCTTAGTAGTTGCAGCAGTTTCTTCAGGAAATTTATCCATTTGCTCCAATACATCGTAAATGCGATCGGCACCAAAAGAAATACCAACACCCGACACGTCTTTCAAACCGAAAATACCAGTTAAATCTCGTAACGACCACCTCCTGTAATACTACCAAACTCCATATCCTTCGATTTTACCTCGAAAATGGCTCCAGTGTAATAGTTCAAACCTCTGGCAAGAGTTAAATCCAATTCAACTTCTGTTTTCACATCAAGTTTATCCAGATAATTGAATACAGTTTCCAATTCCTCAATACCCTTCATTCCAACTTCCGAATCAGCCAAAAGCTCTTTTAATTTTGCTGCTTTTTCAGCATTGGTTCCCGATAACAAAATAATTGGCTGCAAAGTTTCAATTGCTTTCGCAGATACTCCTTTTTCTTCCAACTCTTTGTTTACGTTATCCAAACCAATTTTGTCCAGCTTATCAATTGCAACAGTGATATCGATAATTTTTTCCGCTTCACCAATAATCTCTGCAATACCAGCCAAAATCTTACGATTGTTTAGCTTCACAACCACATTCAATTGTAATCGGCGATATACTTCATCAACAATCTGAATCAATTCAACTTCGTTTAAAAGTGAATTGCTTCCAATTACATCAACATCACACTGATAAAACTCGCGGTAACGTCCTTTTTGTGGACGATCCGCTCTCCACACCGGCTGAATTTGGTATCTCTTAAAAGGGAAGTTAATATCGTTACGATGCTGCACAACGTAACGCGCAAATGGTACGGTAAGGTCGTAACGCAGACCTTTTTCACTAATCTTGGTTGTAAGTTTAGCTGAATTACGTTCCTGTAATTGTTCATCGCGCACTTTCGAGATAAAATCTCCCGAATTCAACACTTTAAAAAGTAGTTTATCCCCTTCTTCTCCATATTTTCCCATTAGAGTAGAAAGATTTTCCATTGATGGTGTTTCAATCGGCATAAATCCATACAATTGAAAAACCTCTTTAATGGTATCGAAAATGTAATTTCTCTTCACCATTTCAACTGGTGAAAAATCTCTCGTTCCTTTAGGAATAGACGGTTTTTGAGCCATTTCTTATTCTTTATTTTGGTTTTTTATCAGATCTACAAAAATATACAATATTTCGATAGTAGCACAGTTTGTGGCTTAAGTAGAGTATGATATGTGAAAAAATCTTTTTGAAGCTTCGCTCAAAATCGGAATGCTCGAAATATCTTTGTGAGGCTTCTCACAAAATGAGAAGCTTGAAAAAATTTTTTCGAGACTTCTCTTAAAATGGGAAAGCTTGAAAATATCCTTTTGAAGCTTTTCACAAAATAGGAAAGCTTCAAAAAATCTTTTTGAGGTTTCTCACAAAATAAGATAGCTTGAAAATATCTTTTTGAGACTTCTCACAAAATGAGAAACTTGAAAATACCTTTTTGAGACTTCTCACAAATTGGAAAAGCTTGGAAATATCTTTTTGAAGCTTCTCACAAAATGGGAAAGCTTGAAAATATCTTTTTGAGCCTTATCACAAAATGAGAGGCTTGAAAATATTTTTTTCAGGCTTTGGGAACACGAACAGCGTCTATTAAACCAAGTTTGATCAAAACTTAAACAGGTTGTTTGCTTATTCTTTTTAAAATATTGGAGAAGAAATCAATCAACAGACCTAATATAAATGGATAATACCACTCTTGTAAATTCAATATCAACAATAGAATGATTGATATCAAAAACAATACATTCACAGCAAGTTTAAGGTATTCAAAAAGTTTCCAATCAGATAATGATTTGAAGAATAACAAGAATACTTGAACACCAGAATAGCAAAGAATACCTGCAGAAAACAACAGATCGCCGTACGAAAGATTCTTAAATAATCGGTAACCACCAACAAAAATTAAGACAATCCCTAAAAAGTAGATTGTCTTATATAATGAGAAAGATTTCATTTCATCAATTTAATATTTTTATACTGAGCGGATATTGGTAATCCTCACCATTGAGTGTTTTTACCACCGCCATCACCACAAAAATAAGATTTATTAATCCAAGTGCAATTAGTAGCAATATCCCGACACCAATTATAATTAAGAAAGCAGAAACAAAAAGATAGATACTCATGGATATTTGAAAATTCAATGCTTTTTTTCCTTCTCGATCTACCAAGGCTGAATGCTCTTTTTTCATCGACCAAAGAATAAGTGGTCCGATAATATTTCCGAAAGGTATAATTAAACCAGAAAACGCAGATAGGTGGCAAAACATTGCCCAATTTCTCTCATCGCTAGGTGTTGCAAATTCGTTCATGATATTTTTATTAAGAATAATATTAGCTTAAGTTACAAAAAATAAGGGAAGATTCTTTTTAAAACCTTCCCTCTTTTGCCTTAATCCGCGATTAATTTTTTATATCTGATACGCTTAGGTCCTTCATCGCCCAAACGTTTTTTGCGATTGATTTCATAATCGGAATAACCTCCTTCGAAATAGTGTACCTCCGAATTTCCTTCGAATGCCAAAATATGAGTTGCAACACGATCAAGGAACCAACGGTCGTGAGAAATAACTACCGCACAACCTGCAAAGTTCTCTAAACCTTCCTCCAATGCACGAAGTGTGTTTACGTCTATATCATTGGTAGGCTCATCAAGCAATAGCACATTGGCTTCTTCCTTTAAAGTTAATGCCAAATGCAAGCGATTTCTTTCACCACCTGAAAGCACTCCGCATTTCTTTTCCTGATCTGCACCTGAAAAATTGAATCGACTCACGTAAGCACGAGCATTTAACTGTCTTCCTCCAACAGAAATCAAGTCTCCACCACCCGAAATTACTTCGTAAACGGTTTTCTCAGGATCGATATCGGCATGTTGCTGATCTACATATCCAACTTTTACGGTTTCACCAACTTCGAAAGTTCCTTTGTTTGCTTGTTCCAATCCCATAATCATACGAAACAAGGTAGTTTTACCTGCACCATTAGGTCCAATAACACCAACAATTCCTGCAGGTGGCAACTCAAACTCCAGATTTTCGAATAACAATTTGTTTTCGAACCCTTTCGAAACCTCTCTAGCTTGAATCACTTTATTTCCCAATCGTGTCCATTCGGAATGAAAATCTCCAGTTTCTCTTCCTTTTGTTTCACATCCTGGTTCATCAAAGTATCGTACGCTTTCAAACGAGCCTTATTTTTCGCCTGACGGGCTTTAGGAGCCATGTTCACCCATTCCAACTCACGCTCAAGAGTTTTTCTTCTCTTGCTTGCCACTTTTTCTTCCTGAGCCAATCGTTTAGATTTCTGATCCAACCATGAAGTATAGTTGCCTTTCCAAGGAATTCCTTCACCCCTATCCAACTCAAGAATCCATCCAGCAACATTATCCAGGAAGTAACGGTCGTGAGTGATACAAATTACAGTACCGCTATACTGGTGAAGGTGTTGCTCTAACCACTGTACTGATTCAGCATCCAAGTGGTTGGTAGGCTCATCCAACAACAAGATATCTGGTTCCTGAAGCAACAAACGACACAATGCTACACGTCTGCGTTCACCTCCCGATAGATGCTTCACAAGCGCTTCACCATCAGGACAACGAAGTGCATCCATTGCTCTTTCCAATTTTGTATCCAAATTCCAGGCATCAAATCGGTCAATTTTTTCCTGAAGTTCAGCTTGCTCATCCATAACGGCTTGCATCTTATCAGGATCTTCCAACACTTCCGGATCTGCAAATTTTAAATTTACCGCTTCATAGTCGGCCAAAACCTGCACGATTTCCTGAACACCTTCCTGTACAATTTCTTTTACCGTCTTGGTATCATCCAACTGAGGTTCCTGTTCCAAATATCCAATGGTATGTCCCTTAGGCCAAACCACATGTCCATCGAATGATTTTTCTAATCCTGCTATAATTTTTAGAAGGGTAGATTTACCAGAACCATTCAAACCAATGATCCCAATTTTAGCACCATAAAAGAAAGATAGGTTAATGTTATTCAATACTTTTTTCTGAGGAGGAAAAATTTTACTCACCCCCATCATCGAAAATATAATCTTCTTATCGTCTGACATTATTGTATGTTTTTAATTTATCTAACTCAATTACTGCAAAAATAGAAAATTTGCTTATAGTTCATCATGATTAAAATTGATTAGCATGTAATACATTAAGAATTATTGTGAGGAATAAAAGTGTTTTATGTTGATTAATTTACAAGAACATTTTTTTAATTGTACATTAATTTTTCTATTTTTAAATATTAATCATTGGGGTATCAGATATGCAAAAAACGGTAAATGAAAGACTAGCTGCATTGCTGGAAGAAATAGGCATTGAGACTAAAAGAAAGATATATTGGGAAGAAACTATCGAATCGATTCAAATTGTTAAAACTCATCCAAACAAAACCGATAAAGACATTAGAGACGTAAAAGTTTTATTGGTTGAAGATCAACCAAGCAACAGAAAAACCCTTGAGGTGTATCTGAAAAACAAGGTTGGTAGAATTGACATTGCAGAAAATGGAAAACAGGCTGTAGAAAAGTTTCAAAAAGAAGAATACGACATTATTCTAATGGATTTACAGATGCCAATTATGGGTGGTATTGAAGCATCTTTAAGAATCCGAAAAATTGAGGAAGATAGAGGGGTTGAAAGACCAACTCCTATAATTGCGTTTACTGCCAATTATTATTCTGCCGATAAAGATATCTCGATAGAAATAGGAATGGATGTATATTTGTCGAAACCATTCCAGTGCAAAACTATTTACGAGCTAATTCAAGAGTATGTTTAAACTCTAAATATTTCAATAAAAAAGGGATCCAATTGGATCCCTTTTCTTTTATATACTTAATTGGATTAGCATCCGAATTTAGCGTTAGCTCCCAATTCTTCTTCAATACGAAGTAATTGGTTGTACTTAGCCATACGATCTGAACGGCTCAAAGAACCAGTTTTGATCTGACCAGAGTTAGTTGCTACTGCGATATCAGCAATAGTAGCATCTTCAGTTTCACCTGAACGGTGAGAAGTTACTGAAGTATAACCTGCACGGTGCGCCATTTCAATAGCATTCAATGTCTCAGTTAAAGTACCAATTTGGTTTACTTTAATCAAAATTGAGTTAGCAGCTTTCAACTCGATACCTTTTGACAAGTACTCAACGTTAGTTACGAATAAATCGTCACCTACTAACTGACACTTATCACCGATCTTAGCATTCAAAGCAACCCAACCGTTCCAGTCACCTTCGTCCATACCATCCTCGATAGAATCGATTGGGTATTTTTCGATCAATTCAGCAAGGTAAGCAGCTTGCTCTTCAGAATTTCTCTTAACTCCGTTTGGCTCGAAAATACTGTAATCATATACTCCATCTTTGTAGAACTCAGATGAAGCACAGTCCATAGCGATAGAAACATCACCACCATCTTCTTTACGACCTGGCTTGTAACCAGCGTTTTCGATAGCAGTTAAGATACACTCGATAGCCTCTTCAGTACCGCCTAGCATTGGAGCGAAACCACCTTCATCACCAACTGCAGTAGAAAGACCTTTACCTTTCAATACTTTTGCTAGAGCGTGGAATACTTCAGCACCCATTCTTAATGCTTCACGGAATGAAGGAGCACCAACTGGACGAATCATGAACTCCTGGAATGCAATAGTAGCATCAGAGTGAGAACCACCGTTGATGATGTTCATCATTGGAACAGGAAGTACATTAGCGTTAGTACCACCAATGTAACGATATAATGGCATACCTGAGTAATCAGCAGCAGCTTTTGCAGTTGCCAAAGAAACACCTAACATAGCGTTAGCACCTAAGTTCGACTTAGTTTTAGTACCATCAAGCTCTAACATTTTAGTATCAACAGCAACCTGATCAGTAGCGTCCATACCAACTAAAGCTTCAGCAATAACAGTATTTACGTTTTCAACAGCTTTAAGCACACCTTTACCTAGGTAACGAGCTTTGTCACCATCACGAAGCTCCAATGCTTCATTTTCACCAGTAGAAGCTCCTGATGGAACTGCTGCGCGTCCCATTACACCGCTTGCTAATGTTACTTCAACTTCGATAGTTGGGTTTCCACGTGAGTCTAGAATCTCACGACCGTGAATCTTTACAATTTCAGACATAACTTACGTATTAAATAATTATAATAGCAAATAATTTTAACTTCTTAATTTTCAACCCTAAATTTCGACATTTTCAAGCAAATTATAATGCTTTTTGCATATAAAACCCATCAAGAATCTACGCAAACGTTACAAAAATTTTTAGGGCATTAAAAAAGGGATAAAGCCAAACTTTATCCCTTTAGTATTATTTAAAGGTAGACTATTCTTCTCCCTTTTCTTCTTTTGTTTCAGTAGCTTCTTCAGCCTTAGCTTCAACAGCAGATTCCTCAGCTTTAGCAGTAGCTTTACCACCACGTCTTCTTCTGGTTGACTTTTTAGCCTCTGCTTTGTTCTCAGTTGTGTAAGTTTCGTTGAAATCAACCAACTCTACAATACACATCTCAGCGTTGTCGCCTAAACGGTTACCAGTTTTTAAGATTCTAGTATAACCACCGTTTCTATTAGTAATTTTTGGAGATACTTCTCTGAACAATTCAGTAACAGCTTCTTTTTGTTTTAAGTAGCTAAATACAATACGTCTTGAGTGAGTAGTATCATTTTTACTTTTGGTGATTAATGGCTCAACATACATTTTTAAAGCTTTAGCTTTAGCAGTAGTAGTTGAGATTCTTTTATGCAAAATCAAGGAAGAAGCCATATTTGCAAGCATAGCTTTTCTATGAGCTGTCTTTCTTCCTAAGTGATTAAATTTCTTTCTATGTCTCATTTTACCTTATTCCTTATCTAATTTGTACTTAGAAATATCCATACCGAAAGTAAGATTCAATGATACTAATAGATCATCTAATTCGGTTAGAGATTTCTTACCAAAGTTTCTAAATTTAAGAAGATCGTTTCTGTTGTACTGTACTAAGTCTCCTAAAGTATCAACATCGGCAGCTTTCAAACAGTTCAAAGCTCGAACTGAAAGATCCATGTCAACCAATTTGGTTTTCAACAACTGACGCATGTGTAATACTTCTTCATCAAATTCTTCATTCGCAAATTTCTCATCAGAATCAAGAGTGATCTTTTCATCAGAGAATAGCATAAAGTGATAAATAAGAATTTTAGCAGCTTCTTTCAATGCATCCTTTGGGTGAATAGAACCATCAGTAGTAATTTCGAAAATTAACTTTTCGTAATCTGTTTTCTGTTCTACGCGATAGTTTTCAACTTCGTATTTTACATTCTTAATAGGAGTGTAAATAGAGTCGATTGGAATAACACCAAATTCAGCATCAACAGGTTTGTTCTCAACAGAAGGTACGTAACCTCGACCTTTATTAATAGTTAAATCTAACTGCAATTTAGCAGAGCTATCCATTCTGCAAATTACAAGCTCCGGATTTAACACTTCGAAACCGGTAAGGAACTTGTTAATATCGCCTGCTGTAAAAGTTTCCTGATCTGAAATGGTAACAGTCACCAATTCATTGTCCACTTCCTCAACTCTTTGTTTAAACCGTACCTGTTTCAAGTTCAGGATCATCTCAGTTACATCTTCGATAACTCCTGGAATAGTTGAAAACTCATGGTCAACTCCCTGAATCTTGATAGTTGTAATAGCGAAACCCTCTAATGAAGAAAGAAGAATTCTTCTTAATGCGTTACCTATTGTAATACCATATCCAGGCTCTAATGGACGAAATTCGAATTTTCCGAATTTATCGTCTGCGTCGAGCATGATAACTTTGTCCGGTTTTTGGAAAGCTAAAATTGCCATAAATTACTTATTAACTATTTATTACTTAGAATACAATTCAACGATTAACTGTTCCTTGATATTTTCAGGAATTTCTGTTCTTTCAGGTACGTTAAGAAACTTACCGCTAAGAGAGGTTTGATCCCATTCCAACCAAGATGCTTGGTTATATCTGGCAGTTGATAAAGAATCGGTAATAACTTCTAAAGATTTCGATTTTTCACGAATTCCAATAATATCTCCGGTTTTTACCGTGTACGAAGGAATGTTACAGATCTGTCCGTTTACAGTTACGTGTTTATGGCTAACCAACTGACGTGCAGCTGATCTTGTTGGAGCAACACCTAATCTGTAAACTACATTATCTAAACGACATTCAAGAAGTTGTAACAAAACTTCACCGGTAATACCCTTACTTCTTGCGGCCTTTTTAAATAAGTTCGAGAATTGTTTCTCCAATACACCGTAAGTGTATTTCGCTTTTTGCTTTTCTTTCAATTGAACCCCATATTCAGACATCTTTTTTCTACGACGGCTGTTACCGTGCTGTCCTGGAGGGTAATTTTTATTTTCAAATGCTTTATCAGGTCCAAAAATTGGCTCACCAAATTTTCTAGCAATTTTTGACTTTGGTCCTATATATCTAGCCATGTTATTTAAAATTTAAATTTTTCTAATAATAGAAACTTTGTTTACTCGGTATTGAACTACAAAAATGCCGCGATTTTTTTGAGAGGATTCAAAAAAAAATAATTCAGATACCTAAGTTAACATTTTTTATTAAACCTTATACTTATTAAACTCTACGTCTCTTTGGAGGACGACATCCGTTGTGTGGAAGTGGAGTAACATCTACAATTTCAGAAATATCGATTCCACATGCATTGATTGCACGAATTGCAGATTCACGTCCGTTACCTGGACCTTTAACAAATACTTTTACTTTTCTCAACCCCAAATCGTGAGCTACCTTTCCACAGTCTGTAGCAGCTTGCTGAGCAGCGTAAGGAGTGTTCTTTTTAGAACCTCTAAAGCCCATTTTACCAGCTGACGACCAAGAAATAACTTGTCCGTTGTTATTGGTTAAGGAGATAATAATATTGTTAAAAGACGAGTGGATATGAGCCTGTCCTACAGCCTCAATCTTAACAACTTTTTTCTTTACTGTTGACTTCTTTGCCATAACTCAATTATTATTTACCTGCTTTCTTTTTATTTGCAACTGTTTTTCTCTTACCTTTTCTGGTACGTGAGTTGTTTTTGGTTTTTTGTCCACGTAATGGAAGACCAATACGGTGACGAACACCACGATAACAACCAATATCCATCAAACGCTTAATATTCAATTGAGTTAAAGAACGCAACTCCCCTTCAACTTTAAAGTTTGCATTAATCGCCTGACGAATCTTAGCAGATTCATCATCTGTCCAATCTTTTACCTTAGCATCATGCGAAACACCAGCTTCGTCCAAAATCTGACGAGCAGCGCTACGACCGATACCGAAGATATAAGTCAAGCTAATTACACCTCTCTTATTTTGAGGCAGATCAACTCCAACAATTCTAGCCATAAATTAAATATTTATCTTATTATAAAATTAATCAAATTATCCCTGACGTTGCTTGAACTTAGGATTCTTTTTATTAATCACATACAAACGTCCTTTTCTTCTTACGATTTTACAATCCTCAGAACGTTTCTTTACAGATGCTCTTACTTTCATTTTTATCGAGTTTAATTTTTGTATCTAAAAGTAATGCGCCCTTTAGTAAGATCATAAGGTGACATTTCTACTTTAACCTTATCACCAGGTAAGATCTTAATGTAGTGCATTCTCATTTTACCGGAAATGTGAGCTGTTATCACATGACCGTTTTCAAGTTCTACACGAAACATAGCATTTGATAATGCTTCGGTAATAGTACCGTCTTGTTCTATTGAAGGCTGTTTAGCCATAAGCTCTTTTTATTTTATTAGTTTATTCTTCAATAAATTCAAAACCGGACAGGATTTGAGCCTTTCCCTTACGAACAACAATTGTATGTTCAAAATGCGCGGATGCTTGTCCATCGGCCGTTACAATCGTCCATCCATCATTTTCTTGGTAGATATCTTTCTTACCAAGATTTATCATGGGTTCGATTGCAAGTACTAATCCGTCTCTCAATTTTAATCCCCGTCCTGGTCGTCCGAAATTCGGAACGAGAGGATCTTCATGAAGACTTTTTCCTATTCCGTGCCCCACCATTTCTCGAACAACCGAGTAATCATTCTTCTCAGCATGCTTTTGAATGGCAAAACCGATATCTCTTAGATGATTACCTTCGACAGCTTTTTCTATTCCTTTATAAAGAGCTTCTTTGGTAACCTTCAATAACCGTTGAATTTCCGGTTTAACTGTTCCAACAGAAAAAGTGTATGCCGAATCGCCATAAAAGCCATTCAACAAAACACCACAATCACAGGATACAATATCGCCTTCTTTCAACTCATAGGAAGATGGAACTCCATGAACCACCTGATTATTAACTGAAATACACAGGGTATTTGGGAATCCATCGTAACCAAGAAACGCAGGTTTCGCACCATTGTCTCTTATGTACTCCTCTGCAATTTTATCTAAGTACAAGGTTGAAATACCTGGAGCTATGGCCTTAGATATTTCACCTAAGGTCCTAGCCACCAGATTATTACTTTTCGACATTAAGTCTATTTCTTCCTCTGTCTTATAAAAAATCACTGCAAAGAAAGCAAAAATATTTTAATAAGCAGCAGCTCCTCCCGGAGTTTTACCTTTTATTCTACCCGACTTCATCAATCCGTCGTAATGACGCATTAATAAATGAGACTCAATTTGCTGTAATGTATCAAGCACTACACCAACCAAAATCAACAATGAAGTACCACCGTAAAATTGTGCAAACTGATTATTCACTCCAGCAATCATTGCAAAAGCTGGTAAGATAGCTACCAAACCTAAGAAAATTGATCCTGGTAAAGTAATACGTGACATCACAGTATCAAGGAAATCGATAGTTTTCTTTCCTGGTTTAATACCTGGGATAAAACCACCATTTTTCTTCATATCCTCAGCCATTTGCGTTGGATTTACTGTAATTGCTGTATAGAAATATGTGAATAACACAATCATTACAAAAAACAGTGCATTGTACCAAAATCCGGTAAAGTTAGATAAGGCTGCGGCTACTCCTGTTAATGCATCGGAACTAGCATAGTTAACAAACGCCATTGGCAAGAACATAATTGCTTGAGCAAAAATGATTGGCATAACACCAGCAGCATTCACTTTTAAAGGAATATACTGACGAACTCCACCATATTGTTTGTTCCCTACGATTCTTTTAGCATATTGTACAGGTATCTTTCTTGTTCCTTGTACCAACAAAATTGTTAGTGCAAAAATGATGAATAGAACAACAATTTCCAGAACCAAAACGATTAAACCACCGCCATGTCCTTCAATTCTTGATCCTAATTCCGCAATGAACGAGAATGGTAATCTTGCAATAATACCGATCATGATGATGATTGAGATACCATTACCGATTCCTTTATCAGTAATTTTTTCACCCAACCACATAATGAACATTGATCCTGCCGCAAGAATTACCACAGAAGATACCGTAAAGAATGTACCTTTTAAAATAAAGGCAGCTTCAGGCAAAGTTGTATGTAAGTTTAATAAATATCCTGGTGCTTGAAGAACAAGGATAATAACGGTTAGGTAACGTGTGATCTGATTGATTTTTCTACGTCCACTTTCTCCTTCACGCTGTAATTTTTGGAAATAAGGAACCGCAATTCCCATTAACTGAATTACAATTGAGGCAGAAATGTATGGCATGATACCGAGAGCAAAAATAGAGGCGTTAGCAAACGCACCTCCCGAAAACATGTTCAACAATCCTAAAACCCCATCCGCTGTTTGAGATTTTAACGCGTCTAAATGTGCCGGGTCAATACCTGGCAAAACCACCTTAGCACCTAAACGGTACACTAAAAGAAGACCAATTGTAGTTAAGATACGAGATCTTAAATCTTCAATCTTCCAGATGTTCTTCAATGTTTCTATTAAACCTTTCATATTTAATCTTACAATTTAACAACTGTTCCTTCTACTGCTTCAATCGCTGCTTGAGCAGATTTCGAGAATGCATGAGCTTTTACTTCTAACTTAGCAGTAACTGTTCCATTACCTAAAATCTTAACATTATCGTTCTTTGATGCTAAACCAGCATTTACTAAAACTTCTACGTCGATAACAGTAATGTTATTCTTTTCTGCCAAGGCTTGTAAAACTTCAACATTAATAGCTTTGTATTCTTTTCTGTTGATGTTCTTAAATCCAAACTTAGGAACTCTACGTTGCAAAGGCATTTGACCCCCTTCGAAACCAACTTTTTTAGAGTATCCAGATCTTGACTTCGCACCTTTATGTCCTCTTGTTGAGGTACCGCCTTTACCTGATCCTTGACCACGACCGATTCTCTTTCTAGATTTAGTCGATCCTGCAGCGGGTTTTAAGTTACTTAAGTCCATATCTATTTATTACTAAATATTTACAATGATTATTCTTCTACGGAAACCAAGTGTTGTACTTTAGCCACCATACCTTTAATTTGAGGTGTAGCTTCATGTTCAACAGTAGCATTGATTTTATTCAAACCTAATGCTTCCAAGGTTTTTTTCTGGCGATCGGTACTACCGATTTTGCTCTTGATTTGAGTAATTTTAATCTTAGCCATTTTCCTTAAATTATCCGTTAAACACTTTATCTAATGAAACACCTCTGTGCTCAGCAACTGTATGAGCATCTCTCAATTCAGCAAGTGCATTGAAAGTAGCCTTTACAAGGTTGTGAGGGTTTGATGAACCTTTTGATTTAGCAAGTACGTCGGTTACCCCAACACTCTCTAATACGGCACGCATCGCACCACCGGCTTTAACCCCGGTACCGTGAGAAGCAGGCTTAATGAAAACCTGTGCTCCACCATATCTTGATAATTGTTCGTGAGGAATAGTTCCTTTGTAAACAGGTACTTTAATCAAATTTTTCTTAGCAGCCTCTACTCCTTTTGCAATAGCAGTGGTAACCTCGTTTGCTTTACCAAGTCCCCATCCTACTAATCCATTCTCGTTTCCTACAACAACAATTGCAGAGAAACTAAAAGTTCTACCACCTTTTGTTACTTTAGTAACACGATTAATAGCAACCAGTCTGTCTTTCAATTCTGCGTCGCTGGTCTTAACGTTTTTGATATCTGCCATAATTATTAAAATTTAAGGCCACCTTTACGAGCAGCGTCCGCTAATGATTTAACTCTACCATGGTATAGATAACCATTTCTATCGAAAACAACACTAGAGATACCTGCTGCAGTTGCTTTTTCAGCAATTGCTTGTCCTACTAGTTCAGCTTGTTCAATTTTATTTACTGATTTTTCAGCGATTTCTTTAATAAGTGAGCTAGTCGCTAATAAAGTTTTACCTGAAAGATCATCGATCAATTGTACTGAAATCTGCTTATTTGAACGAAAAACTGACATTCTTGGTCTTTCAGCAGTTCCAGAAACAGACTTACGAATTCTTCTTTTAATTCTTAGTCTTCTTTCTTGCTTAGTTAAAGCCATAATTTACTGTTTTAGAAATTATTTACCTGCAGATTTACCAGCTTTTCTTCTAAGCTGTTCTCCAACAAATTTAATACCTTTACCTTTATATGGCTCAGGTTTTCTGAATGATCTGATTTTAGCAGCTACTTGTCCTACTAATTGCTTATCGCAACTCTCAAGAGTGATAATTGGATTAGCACGCTTTTCAGTTACAGCAGTTACTTTAACCTCAGGAGCAATTTCCATGTGGATTAAGTGAGAGTAACCAAGAGCCAATTCCAAAATCTGACCATTTGAAGTTGCACGGTAACCAACACCCACTAGTTCTTGCTCAATTTTATAACCTTCAGTTACACCGACAACCATGTTGCTCACTAATGAACGGTACAAACCGTGCATTGCTTTGTGTCTTTTCTCTTCAGAAGGACGTTCAAGAACGATAGTATTTTCTTCTACAGAAACTTTGATTTCGGCATTAATTTGTTGTGTTAATTCACCTTTAGGTCCTTTAACAACTACTGAATTATCTTTATTTACCGTTACGCTTACTCCGGCAGGCAAATTGATAGGTAATTTTCCAATTCGTGACATTTCTAATCCTCCTTAATTAATAAACGTAACACAATATTTCACCACCAACATGCTTCTGACGAGCTTCCTTGTCGGTCATAACTCCCTGAGAAGTAGAAAGAATCGCAATTCCTAAACCGTTAAGTACGCGAGGTAATTCTAAAGCTCCACAATATTTTCTCAAACCTGGTTTTGATACACGCTTAAGATCTTTGATTGCTGGAATTTTGGTTTCAGGATGGTATTTCAAAGCAATTTTAATTACTCCTTGAAGTCCATCGTCTACAAATTTGTAGTTAAGGATATAACCTTTATCCTTAAGAATCTTTGTCATTTCTTTTTTCACGTTCGATGCTGGCACTTCAACCACTTTGTGGTTTGCCATGATCGCATTTCTTAAACGTGTAAGAAAATCTGCTATTGGATCTGTCATTATAATAAAAAATTAAATTGATCCCGATTGCTCGGGACAATATTTAACAATATTCTGATAAGCAATTTTTGATTACCAACTTGCCTTTTTTACTCCTGGGATCAAACCAGATGAAGCCATTTCACGGAAAGTGATACGACTTATTCCGAATTGTCTCATGTAACCTTTCGGACGTCCGGTTAACTTACATCTGTTGTGTAAACGAACAGGTGAAGAGTTTTTTGGCAAACGACTAAGAGCGATGTAATCGCCTTCCTCTTTAAGTTTAGCTCTTTTAGCTGCGTATTTTTCAACTAATTTCTGACGCTTAACTTCGCGAGCTTTCATTGATTCTTTAGCCATCGTCTTATTTTTTTAGATTTTTAAATGGTAATCCAAATTCTCTCAATAGAGCATAAGCTTCTTCGTCGGTATTAGCAGTAGTAACGAAAGTAATGTTCATACCCATGATTTTGTTAATGCTATCCAAAACAATCTCAGGGAAAATGATTTGTTCTTCAATACCTAAAGTATAATTACCTCTACCGTCTAATTTGCTCTTGATACCTCTAAAGTCACGAATACGTGGTAAAGCAACACGAACTAATTTTTCAAGAAATTCGTACATACGCTCACGACGAAGAGTAACTGTAGTACCAATTGGCATACCTTTACGAAGCTTAAAGTTCGAAATATCCTTTGATGAGATAGTCTGAACTGCTTTCTGACCTGTAATGGCAGTCAATTCGTTTACAGAGAATTCAAGTAATTTTTTATCAGCAATTGCCTGACCAACACCTTGGTTAATTACTATCTTCGTTAATTTAGGTGCTTGCATTACAGTTTTGTAATCGAATTCCTTCATTAAAGCAGGAACTATCTCTTCTGCATACTGTTTTTTAAGAGTCGGTATATAGCTCATTACTTAATCTCCTCCCCTGACTTTTTAGAGTATCTAACTAATTTATTGTTGTCGCCCATTTTTCTACCGATACGGGTAGCTTTTCCTGTTGAAGGATCTTTCACATTTAAATTAGAAATGTGAATTGGAGCTTCTTTTTTAACGATACCACCTTGAGGATTCTCAGCGTTTGGCTTGGTGTGTTTAGAAATCATGTTAACACCTTCAACGATCGCACGTTGCTTGTCAACAAGAACCTCTAATACTTTACCTTCCTGTCCTTTTGATTCCCCAGCGTTTACAATAACGGTATCACCCTTTTTAATATGTAACTTCATTGTTCTAGGTTTACAAAGATTATAAAACTTCTGGTGCTAAAGAAACGATCTTCATGTTAGTTTCACGTAACTCTCTTGCAACAGGTCCAAAAATACGGGTTCCTCTCATTTCACCAGCAGTGTTCAACAAAACACATGCGTTATCATCGAAGCGAATATAAGATCCGTCTTGTCTTCTAATCTCTTTTTTGGTGCGAACAACAACTGCTTTTGTTACTGTTCCTTTTTTCATATCGGAACCGGCGATAGCGTTCTTCACGGTAACCACAATTTTATCTCCAATTGAAGCATAACGTTTTTTGGTACCGCCTAACACGCGGATACAAAGTACTTCCTTTGCTCCACTGTTATCAGCTACTAATAGTCTACTTTCTGTTTGTATCATGATTACTTAGCTCTTTCAATAATTTCCACTAATCTCCAACTCTTATTTTTACTTAAAGGTCGGGTTTCCATGATTTTTACGGTATCACCTTCGTTACAGGTGTTTTCCTCATCGTGAGCAGTGAATTTTTTGGTTTTGTTCACAAATTTACCGTAAATCGGGTGTTTTTCCTTTGTGTGAACTGCAACAGTAATGGATTTTT
This sequence comes from Marinifilum fragile JCM 15579, assembly GCF_001310955.1. Classification (GTDB taxonomy): domain Bacteria; phylum Bacteroidota; class Bacteroidia; order Bacteroidales; family Marinifilaceae; genus Marinifilum; species Marinifilum fragile. The sequence goes on along the minus strand of NZ_BAZX01000001.1, from coordinate 50,681 downwards.
CCATTTTGTTGCTAACCACAACCCCGATACGCTCTTTTCTAAGATTTCTTTCCATCACTTTTTTACTTTTCAGTTAATTGTCTCTGACGTAACTCTGTCATTAATTTGGCAATGTTGCGTCTCGTTTCCTTAATTTGCAAAGGATTTTCCAAAGGTGAAATAGCGTGATTTAGTCTGAAGCGAGTTAATGATGCTCTTTCAGCATCCAACTTTTCTACTATTTCCTGTGTTGTTAACTCTTTAATTTCTGAATTCTTCATGATTAATCATTTGAACTTTCAACATAATCACGTCTTACGACAAACTTTGTAGTAACAGGTAATTTTTGAGCTGCAAGACGCAATGCCTCTTTAGCTACTTCGTAAGGAACACCCTCACATTCGAATAACATTCTTCCTGGTGAAACAGGAGCAACGAATCCTTCTGGAGAACCCTTACCCTTACCCATACGTACCTCTGCAGGCTTCTTAGTGATCGGCTTATCTGGGAAAATACGAATCCAGATTTGACCTTGTCTCTGCATATATCGGGTTACTGCCACACGAGCAGCTTCAATTTGACGACCAGTAATCCACTTTTCTTCAAGTGACTTGATCCCAAAAGATCCAAATGCTAACTCAGTACCGCGATTAGCGTTACCTTTCATTCTTCCCTTTTGTTGTCTTCTAAATTTTGTCCTTTTTGGTTGTAACATCGTACTAATTCTTTAAAATTTAAAGACTACTTCTTTTTTCTTCTATTAAAACCACCTTTTCCTTTTGGACCACGGCTGTCTTTCATGCCAGCATTTGGTGTAAGATCACGTTTTCCGTAAACTTCACCTTTACAGATCCAAACTTTGATACCGATCAAACCGTAAGTAGTCAAAGCTTCAGCTTGACAGTAATCGATATCAGCTCTTAAGGTATGAAGTGGGGTACGTCCTTCTTTATACATTTCAGCACGTGCCATTTCCGCTCCATTCAAACGGCCAGAAATCTGAACTTTGATTCCTTCAGCACCCATTCTCATAGTAGAAGCAATAGCCATCTTAATTGCTCTTCTGTAGGCGATACGGCCTTCAATCTGACGAGCAATATTATTAGCAACGATTACAGCATCCATTTCTGGACGTTTAATCTCGAAGATATTAATTTGTACTTCCTTATCTGTAATCTTCTTCAACTCTTCTTTCAACTTGTCAACTTCTTGACCACCTTTCCCGATAATGATACCTGGACGAGCAGTGTTGATAGTGATAGTGATTAATTTAAGAGTTCTTTCGATAATGATTTTAGAAATACTTGCTTTAGCTAAACGAGCATTTAGGTACTTTCTAATTTTGGTATCTTCAACAAGCTTATCGCCGTAGTTTTTTCCGCCAAACCAGTTAGAATCCCATCCTCTGATGATTCCTAGTCTATTTCCTATTGGATTTACTTTTTGTCCCATTCTAACTATTCTTTTGTATTATCGGCAGTTTTGCTACCCAATAATATAGTTACATGATTTGATCTTTTTCTAATTCTATGTGCTCTCCCTTGAGGAGCTGGTCTTAGACGTTTAAGGATTCTTGCTGAATCAACACAAATTTCTTTGATGTATAATTCATTTTCCTCAATTCTTTGACCTTCGTTCTTTGCTTGCCAGTTAGCAATCGCAGAAAGCAATAGTTTTTCTACGCGAATCGATGCTTCTTTCGGACTGAAACGAAGTACATCTAAAGCTCGGTTCACCTCCATACCTCTTACCATATCGGCAACAAGTCTCATTTTTCGAGGCGAAGTAGGAACATTTTTCAAGCTAGCAAATGCTTTGCTCTTTTTTTCCTCCTTTATTTGGTTTGCTCTTATTCTTTTTCTTGCACCCATTTTTACAAATTCAAAATGTTAAATTAAAACGACCCGCTTATTTTTTCTTCTTATCAGCGTGTCCTCTAAAAGTACGAGTTGGGGCAAATTCACCTAATTTATGACCTACCATGTTTTCAGTAACATAAACAGGAATGAATTTGTTTCCGTTGTGAACGGCAATCGTGTGACCTACGAAATCTGGAGAGATCATAGAACGACGTGACCAGGTTTTAATCACAGATTTTTTACCTGATTCGTTTTGCTCCAATACACGTTTCTCCAATTTGAAATCGATAAAAGGGCCTTTTTTTAATGAACGACTCATAACAATCTAATTAATCAAATTACTTTTTCCTTCTTTCAACAATATACTTATTAGAAGCTTTCTTCTTAGCACGAGTTTTGTAACCCTTAGCTAATAGACCTGTTCTAGAACGTGGGTGTCCACCTGAAGATTTACCTTCACCACCACCCATTGGGTGATCAACCGGGTTCATTACTACACCACGAACACGAGGTCTTCTTCCTAACCAACGAGTACGACCAGCTTTACCGCTTCTTTCCAACGCATGGTCAGTATTAGAAACAGTTCCGATAGTTGCTTTACAAGTTACTAGGATCATTCTAACTTCTCCAGAAGGTAATTTGATCATTGCATATTTGCCTTCTCTTGAAACAAGTTGAGCATATGCGCCAGCGCTACGAGCCATCACAGCACCTTGAGAGGGTCTTAATTCAATATTATGAATTATTGTACCTAATGGGATATCAGATAATGGCATTGAGTTTCCGATTTCTGGAGCTACCTTTTCGCCAGAAAGCAAAGTTTGTCCAACTTCAAGTCCGTTTGGAGCGATGATGTAACGTTTCTCACCGTCAGCATACACAAGCAATGCGATGCGTGCAGTACGGTTTGGGTCGTACTCAATCGAAACAACTTTTGCTGGAACATTGTCCTTGTCTCTTTTGAAATCAATAACTCTATATCTTCTCTTGTGACCACCACCTATATATCTCATTGTCATCTTACCAGTGTTATTTCTACCACCAGTTTTCTTCATTGGTCTTAACAATGATTTCTCAGGTTTGTCTGTAGTTACCTGCTCAAAGGTATTTAAGATCTTATTTCTTTGACCAGGAGTTACAGGTTTTAATTTACGTACAGCCATTTTCTATTAAATATTGCTATAAAAATCTATATTATCACCTTCAACTAAAGTAACGATCGCCTTTTTGAAAGACGCAGTTCTTCCTGCAATTACACCTGCTTTAGTGTAACGGCTCTTCTTCTTACCTTGATAATTCATGGTATTTACAGCCGCAACTTTTACATTGTACATTGATTCAACTGCTGCCTTAATTTCGATCTTTGTCGCTCTACGATCCACAACAAAACCAAAGCGATTGAATTTTTCGCTTTGATCAGTCATTTTCTCAGTAACGATTGGCTTAATTAAAATATCCATTTTTTTAAACTTAGTTTAGTTTAAACATTTCATCAAGTCCTTTTACAGAACTTTCTACAAACACCAAAGTTGAAGCTTTCATAATGTCGTAAGTTGCAAGGTCAGAAACACGAACAACGTTAACATTCTTCAAATTACGAGAAGACAAATATATGTTTTTATTATCTTCAGATAAAACTAAAAGTACTTTTTTATCAGCTACTTTCAAGCTATTCTGAATATTAACAAATTCTTTTGTCTTTGGAGCTTCGAAATTGAAGTCTTCAACTACCATTAAAGCATCGTTTTGAGCTTTGATCGTTAAAGCAGATTTACGAGCCAATTGCTTCAGTTTTTTATTCAATTTGAAACCGTAGTTTCTTGGACGAGGACCGAATACGCGTCCACCTCCTCTGAAGACAGGTGACTTGATACTACCAGCACGTGCTGTACCAGTACCTTTTTGTTTCTTTAGTTTGGCAGTACTACCAGAAATCTCAGCTCTCTCTTTCGATTTGTGAGTTCCCTGACGTTGGTTCGCCAAAAATTGTTTAACGTCTAGGTAAATAGCATGCTCATTTGGTTCGATGCCAAAAACTGAATCATTTAATTCAATTTTTCTACCAGTATCTTCTCCAGCTGTGTTTAAAATCGCTAATTCCATTACTTCTCAATAATTACGTATGAACCTTTAGACCCTGGAAGAGATCCTTTAACTAACAATAGGTTATTCTCTTTGATAACCTTAAGAACTTGAAGGTTTTCTACCTTCACAGTTTTGTTACCGTCGCGTCCAGCCATTCTCATGCCTTTAAATACGCGAGCTGGGTAAGATGCAGCACCAATAGAACCAGGCGCACGTAAACGGTTATGCTGACCGTGTGTTTGTCCACCTACTCCGCCAAAACCATGACGTTTTACAACACCCTGGAAACCTTTACCTTTTGAAATACCCGTAACATCCACATAAGGAGTATCTTCGAATAAATCAACATCGATAATGTCTCCTAACTTGTATTCGTTTTCAAAATCTGAAAACTCAACTAGTTTTTTCTTAGGAGTTGTGTTTGCCTTTTTAAAGTGCCCATCTAGCGCCTTAGTTGTTCGCTTTTCTTTCTTTTCATCAAAAGCCAACTGAAGTGCTTCGTAACCATCAGTCTCAACTGTTTTGATCTGGGTTACAACACATGGACCTGCCTCAATGACAGTGCATGGAATACTTTTTCCCTCGGCACTGTAAACGGAAGTCATTCCGATTTTTTTTCCAATTAATCCTGGCATTTCTCTTTACTTTTTTAAAAAATAAATCTTACTAGATTATCAAACTTTAATTTCAACTTCTACACCGCTAGGCAACTCTAGCTTCATCAAAGCATCAATTGTATTTGCAGTTGAACTGTAAATATCAATCAAACGCTTGAAAGAAGAAAGTTGAAACTGTTCTCTTGATTTCTTGTTCACGAAAGTAGAACGAAGAACAGTAAAAATTCTTTTGTGTGTTGGAGTGGAATTGGACCACTTACAACCGCACCTGTAGCCTTAACTGTCTTTACGATTTTCTCAGCCGACTTGTCAACCAAATTGTGATCGTAAGATTTCAGTTTAATTCTAATTTTTTGGCTCATCTTATTTAGATATTATACGATGATATAATTATAATAATTCAACTTTACCCTTTGCATTCTCTACAACTTCTTTAGCAATACCTTTAGGTACTTCCGCGAAGTGAGCGAATTCCATAGAAGAGTTTGCACGACCTGAAGACAATGTTCTTAACACAGTTACATAACCGAATTGCTCTGCCAAAGGTACTTTAGCATTTACAACACGAGCACCATGCTTAGATTCCATTCCTTCAACCTGACCACGACGCTTGTTCAAGTCACCGATGATATCACCCATGTATTCTTCTGGAGTAATAACTTCAAGTTTCATGATTGGCTCAAGCAACACTGGAGATGCTTTAGCACAAGCAGCCTTGAATCCCATCTTAGCAGCCATCTCGAAAGACAATTGATCCGAGTCAACAGGGTGGAAAGATCCATCAAACAATGTTACTTTCAAAGTATCAACAGTGTAACCTGCCAACACACCATTTTTCATAGCTTCTTGGAAACCTTTTTGTACAGATGGAACGTATTCTTTAGGAATGTTACCACCTTTGATTTCGTCAACAAACTGCAATCCTTCACCTTCGAAATCTGCATCCACTGGTCCAATGCGGAATTGAATATCAGCAAATTTACCACGTCCACCAGACTGCTTTTTGAATACCTCACGGTGTTCAACAGTTGCAGTAATAGCCTCTTTGTAAGCAACCTGAGGTGCACCTTGGTTACACTCTACCTTAAACTCACGTTTCAAACGGTCGATAATAATATCCAAGTGAAGCTCACCCATACCTGAGATTACAGTTTGACCTGAATCTTCGTCAGTTTTAACCTGGAATGTTGGATCCTCTTCAGCTAATTTACCAAGAGCCATACCCAATTTATCAATATCTTTTTGAGTCAATGGCTCAACAGCGATACCGATTACTGGATCTGGGAAATCCATAGATTCAAGCTCGATTGGAGTTTCCTTTTGACAAAGTGTATCTCCAGTACGAACATCTTTAAAACCTACACAAGCACAAATATCACCAGCTTCTACACGATCGATAGCATTTTGCTTATTTGAGTGCATTTGGTAAATACGAGAAATACGCTCTTTATTACCTGAACGAGAATTATATACGTATGAACCAGCATCAATAAAACCTGAGTATACACGAGTAAATGCCAAACGACCTACGAATGGGTCAGTAGCAATCTTAAATGCTAAAGCTGCCAATGGTTCATCAACATCTGGTTTACGTGTTACTTCTTCGTCAGTACCTGGAACAGTACCTACGATAGCATCGATATCAAGTGGTGATGGCATAAATGAGATAATTGCATCCAATAAACGCTGAACACCTTTGTTTTTAAATGCAGATCCACAAAGCATAGGAACGATTTCCATAGCAATAGTTGCTTTACGGATAACCGCCAACATCTCTTCTTCAGTAATTGAATCTGGATCTTCGAAGAAACGCTCCATCAAATCTTCATCTTGCTCTGCTACCGCTTCTACCAACTTCTCTCTCCACTCATTAGCATCAGCAACCAAGTGATCTGGAATTTCTTCTAGAGTATAGTTTGTTCCATTCTCATCATCGTACCATACAATAGCTTTCATAGCGATCAAGTCGATCACACCCTTAAAGCTGTCTTCTGATCCGATTGGAATCTGAATTGGAATAGGATTAGCTCCTAACTTTTCTTTTACCTCACGTACAGCTTTGAAGAAGTCAGCACCTGAACGGTCCATCTTGTTTACAAAACCCATACGAGGTACTTTATACTTATCAGCTTGTCTCCAAACTGTTTCAGATTGTGCCTCAACACCACCTACTGCACAGAAACATGCAACAGCACCATCAAGAACACGCAAAGAACGCTCTACCTCTACAGTAAAGTCAACGTGACCTGGGGTATCAATAATATTGATCTGATACTTATCGCTATTGTAGTTCCAGTAACAAGTAGTAGCAGCAGAAGTAATTGTAATACCTCTTTCCTGCTCTTGCTCCATCCAGTCCATTGTAGCAGCACCATCGTGAACCTCACCAATCTTGTGAGAAACACCTGTATAATACAGAATACGCTCGGTAGTTGTTGTTTTACCGGCGTCGATGTGTGCCATAATACCAATGTTTCTGGTAAATTTTAAATCTCTCTTAGCCATTTTCTTTTTCCTCTAATTGCTTATACAATTATTAAAATCTAAAGTGAGCAAAAGCACGGTTAGCTTCAGCCATTCTATGAGTATCCTCTTTCTTCTTATAAGCACCACCTTCTTCATTGTAAGCAGCAACAATTTCTGCAGACAATTTTTCAGCCATAGACTTACCAGATCTCTTACGAGCGAAAAGAATCATATTCTTAATAGAAATAGAAACTTTTCTTTCTGGACGGATTTCCATTGGAACCTGGAAGGTTGCACCACCTACACGACGAGACTTAACCTCTACGGCTGGAGTAATGTTTTCCAAAGCTTTTTTCCAAATCTCAAGTGGAGATTTTTCTAGCTTTTCAGTTTTAGACTTAACGATCTCTAATGAATCGTAGAAAATTTTGAACGCAAGATTTTTCTTACCGTCCATCATCAAGTCATTTACAAATCTTGTAACCAAAACATCATTAAATTTTGGATCTGGCAACAAGATTCTTTTTTTAGGTCTTGATTTTCTCATTTCTTTTAGTTTACGAGTTATTCGTATGTCAGCTGCCCAAGTGCGTCTTCAACAGTCTCGCGACTATTTACTCAACCAAGTGGGAACAACACCTAAACTATAACTCCTACAGTTACAAACTAGATTTTACTTTTTCTTTGGTCTCTTAGTACCATACTTAGAACGACGCTGCATACGACCTTCTACCCCTGAAGCATCAAGAGCACCACGAACAAGGTGATATCTTACCCCTGGAAGATCCTTTACACGACCACCTCTAATCAATACGATAGAGTGCTCTTGCAAATTATGTCCTTCTCCTGGAATGTAAGCATTCACTTCTTTTCCGTTAGTCAATCTAACACGAGCAACTTTACGCATTGCTGAGTTAGGCTTCTTAGGTGTAGTGGTATACACACGCACGCAAACCCCTCTTCTTTGAGGACAAGAATCCAACGCTGGAGCCTTGCTCTTCTCTTGAAGCTTGGTTCTTCCTTTTCGAACTAACTGTTGAATTGTAGGCATATTAACAATTACTTTTTAATTAAATATATTTTAACAAATTGGTTTGCAAAGGTATTATTTATTTACTAAAAACAACAATCGTTATGTTGATTTTGCAAAATCCCCTTGAAATCAGCGCACAAAGGTAAGAAAAGCCTTTTAAAAGTCAAATAGTGATCAAATAAAAAAATCAACTGATTTTAAATTAGTTCCAACTCACCTCTGCCAATCTTAGAAAAATAGCGCGATAAAGACAAAAATACGACCAAAATTCCTGCATGTCAATTATTTTCCACAAATAGACCTAATGCATATTGCATCTTATTAAAAAGTTAATTAATTTGGTAAGCCTTAAAACCTAAAGCCGGGCACTAACCTAACCCCCGGTTTTGATACTTATTTTATATAAACCCAAAAAAATACGATTATGAAAGTGTATCAATCAAACGAAATTAAGAACATCGCCCTCATTGGCAACGCCGGCTCGGGTAAAACTACCCTTGCCGAATCTATGTTGTTTGAAGGCGGTGTTATTACAAGACGCGGAAACGTGGAAGATAATAACACCGTTTCTGATTATAATCCTGTAGAACATGAATATGGCAACTCCGTATTTTCAACAGTTTTGTATACAGAATGGTTAGGAAAAAAAATCAATTTTATTGATACTCCGGGTGCCGACGATTTTTCCGGAGGTGTAATTTCTGCCTTAAATGTAACCGATACAGGTTTAATGCTTATCAACGCACAGCATGGTGTTGAAGTTGGTACTGAAATTATTGGTAGAAGAGCTGCAGCATTAAACACTCCTCTTATTTTCGTAGTGAATCAACTGGATCATGACAAAGCAAATTTTGAACAATCGATAGAATCATTAAAGACTAATTTTGGCAACAAAGTTTCAATTGTACAGTATCCCGTAAACGTTGGCGCAGATTTTAATGCCGTTGTTGATGTGCTAAAAATGAAAATGTACCAATGGGGACCTGAAGGTGGAAAACCTGAAATTTTAGATATTCCTGATTCGGAAAAAGAAAAAGCGGACGAACTACACAATGAACTTGTAGAATCGGCTGCAGAGAATGAGGAAGCTCTTATGGAATTGTATTTCGATAAGGGAACTCTTACTGAAGATGAAATGCGCGAAGGGATGAAAAAAGGCATGATCGCTGGTGATCTGTTTCCGGTATTCTGTATTTCAGCTAAAAAAGACATGGGCGTGCGCCGTTTAATGGAATTCATTGGCAATATCGTTCCGTTCGTTACAGAAATGCCTGCTATTCCAACTATAAGTGGAAGAGAAGCTAAATGTGACGTTAATGCACCTACTTCGCTATTTGTGTTTAAAACATCAATGGAACCACATATTGGTGAAGTAAGTTACTTTAAAGTAATTTCTGGTAGTGTTAAAGAAGGTGATGATTTGAACAACATCAATAATGGCACTAAAGAAAGATTATCGCAATTATACCTGGTAGCAGGACGAAACAGAGAAAGAGTTTCTGAACTTGTGGCAGGAGATATTGGAGCAACCGTTAAATTGAAGAATACTAAAAACAATCATACCCTAAATGGTAAAGATTGTGATTTCACATATAAAGAAATTAAATTCCCTGAACCAAAATATAGAACTGCTGTTAAGGCTGCTGAAGATGGTGATGAAGAAAAATTAGGTGAATTACTGCATCGCATTCACGAAGAAGATCCTACCATTATTATTGAATATTCAAAGGAATTGAAGCAAATCATTCTTCACGGACAAGGAGAATTCCATATGAATACTTTGAAATGGAGATTGCTGAACAATGACAAGATGGAAATTGAATTCCTTAATCCTAAAATTCCTTATCGTGAAACCATCACTAAAATTGCTCAGGCAGATTATCGTCACAAAAAGCAATCGGGTGGTTCAGGACAATTTGGCGAAGTGCATATAATTATTGAACCTTACACTGAAGGAATGCCTGATCCTGTAATGTACAATTTGGATGGCAAGGAATTAAAAGTGAATTTAAGAGGTACGGAAGTACATGAACTAGCCTGGGGCGGTAAATTAGTATTCTGTAATTGTATTGTAGGTGGTGCTATTGATACCAGATTCCTTCCTGCTATTCTCAAAGGTGTAATGGAAAAAATGGATGAAGGTCCATTAACTGGTTCATATGCACGTGATATACGCGTTATTGTTTACGATGGAAAAATGCATGCAGTAGACTCTAATGAAATTTCATTTAAATTGGCAGGTCGTCATGCATTTAGTGCTGCATTTAAAAATGCCGGACCTAAAATTCTTGAACCTATTTACGATGTAGAAGTATTGGTTCCTGAAGACAGAATGGGAGATGTAATGAGTGATCTTCAAACTCGTAGAGCTATGATTATGGGTATGGAAGCTGAAAAAGGATTCCAGAAGATTTTGGCCAAGGTTCCGTTGAAGGAAATGAACCGTTACTCAACTTCGTTGAGCTCTTTAACTGGTGGTCGCGCCCAATTCACCATGAAATTTGATAAATACGAAAAAGTTCCTGGTGATGTTCAAGAAGAATTACTAGCTGCTTACCAGGAAGAAATAGCTGAAGCATAATTGTATTTTAATTATATACCTAGAACCGTCTCACTTTCGAGACGGTTTTTTTGTGACCATTATTCAATACATTATCAGGCAGAAAAAGGTTTTGACCTTATAAAAAAATCATTCTATATGGAATATAGTGAGTACATTTAATGAACACAATTATCCTACATGTGCTCAGAATCTTACCAAATAATATGAGATGGTCTTCACAAGTAAGTGTGAACAGTCTTCACAAATAGGTATGAGCGGTCTTCACAGGTAAGTGTGAATGGTTTGTACTTCCAATGCTCACCAATCCCGTTCGAAGAAAGCAGAAAGCATTTTTTAACTTCTAGACTATATAACTTTATAAACTACCCACTCCAAATCATACAGAGCAAAAAAGTCAAGACCTTTTTGAAAAACATCAAGACCAGATAAAAATAAAGTCTAGACCTTTTTTATCGAAAGTCTAGACTTTTAATTCAACAATTCAAGTATTTTCTATTTCCTAATCAGCATAAAGGATCCTTTCTTGGTATACTTTTTGGTTTTCTCCTCTCTTCCAACTGCAGTAATCACATAAAAGTAGGTACCAGGTGTAGCCATTTTGCCATTTACTTTTCCATTCCAACCTTCTTCAGGATTTCTCCATTCATACACAACTCTTCCCCAACGGTTAAAAACAATAGCATGAAAACTCTCTAAAGATTGAGATTTAATCCTCCAAACATCATTCCTACCATCTCCATTTGGTGTAAATACATTTGGAACTTGAACTAAAGAAGTGTCTACCACAATTGGGGTACTTAACGTCATACTATCCTTACAAACCTCAGGCCCTTTATCCGACTTAACAATTAGTTTTACCAGATACTTTCCTGGGTGCTCATAGGTAAAATCAAACGGATCTTTATCATCTGCCAATAAAATACCATCCGTCAACAAACGATCTTCATCTTTAGTTGCTTCCTCAGGTACTCTTTCAACATCCTGATACAAGTACCACTCATATTCTGTAGCATTAATAGAGTTATTTGTAAATTTCACCTCTAGTGGCGCCTCTCCCTTCTCTGGCACAACCGAAAAATCAGCTTTAACTTTATAGGTTTTAGATACAATTGGCTTGGATGTAAAATCACATCCATATTGATCAGTAACAAGCAACTGGTACGTTTTATCCACTTCATTTGCTTCCTCATCGATAAAACTCTTATTAACATTATTGAAAGGTAAAGTGTTTAAAACTTCACCTGCAGTTAATAATTCCTGATTATCTCTTATCAAAGAAAACTTTAATTCTACACCTCCATCAACCAAATTTGAAATCACATTCTTCTTATTGGGCACATTATCGATATCTGTATATTGTAAATTCACAGGTAAAAAAGAAGCCGTAAAATATACTCCAATACAATCCAATTTATCTAAATTCAAACTGCTAGTATTGACATTATTCAAAACCCAAGCTTGATCAGAAACATCAGACTCCCCACTTTTCGAAATAACAACTCTATAAAGACCATCTTCTCTCATTGTCAAAAACGACTCATTCTGATTCGTTTCCGTAACAATAGGCATCGTAAAATCAGAAGTATTAATATCCCACTTGGTCCACTCAAAAGTCCAGCCATTTGTTCCATCCGGAGATGATGCTTTTAATTCTCCAACCTTTATATCACCAGGATCACAAAATACAAAAATTGAATCGTTTGCTGAAATGCTATACTCAGTTAGAGTTCTGTAACTAGCCTTTTCGGCAGATATCTGAGCATTTACATTCTCCGCAAAAATCGCAGAAAACATTACAACAAAAGCAATAAGAAACTTAACGGAATATCTAAAATCGGATTTGATTATCATCTTTATCTGGGACATTTAATTTTCATATCTTAATTTACAATATTAAAAAAAATTAAGCCGTTTTTTCCATATTAATGAATTAACTTGTGCCTTAATTTGCAAAAAGAATTCAATATTAATACACAAGTGTTATTTTTGACACTCGAAATTTACAGATAAAGAATTGTTAGAATGGAATATTTGAATGAGTTAAATCCTGTTCAGAAAGAAGCTGTTGAAAATTACACCGGACCATCGCTAGTTATAGCTGGTGCCGGATCAGGGAAGACCAGAGTACTTACCTATAGAATTGCTCACTTGTTGAATCAGGGTGTTCGTCCTTATTCGATTTTGGCCTTAACATTTACCAACAAGGCGGCTCGCGAAATGAAAGACAGAATTGCCAATGTTGTTGGACAGGAGCAGGCTCAAAGCTTATGGATGGGAACATTCCACTCTATTTTTTCTAAAATTTTAAGATACGAAGCTGAACATTTAGGGTTCGATTCGAACTTTACCATTTACGACACTCAAGATTCTCGTAATCTTTATCGTGCCATAATCAAAGAAATGCAGCTAGATGATAAAGTATACAAACCTAATGAGGTACAGAATCGAATTTCATCAGCTAAAAATAACTTGGTTACATCTGCAGCATACGCTAACAATGCTAAAGCTCAAAAAGCTGATGCCGAAGCAAGAAAACCTCGAATCTCAGAAATATACAGTAGGTATGCACAAAGGTGCAAACAAGCCAATGCAATGGATTTTGATGATTTGCTCTTGCAAACCAACATTTTATTCAGAGATTTTCCAGAAATATTAGCCAAATATCAAGATAAGTTCAAATACGTTTTGGTCGATGAGTACCAGGATACCAACTACGCGCAATATCTAATCGTAAAAAAATTGGCAGAACAACACAAAAATGTTTGCGTTGTAGCGACGATGCTCAGAGTATTTACTCTTTCCGTGGTGCCAAAATTGAAAACATTCTAAACTTTAGAAACGATTATCCAAACTACCAGCTATACAAACTGGAACAGAATTACCGTTCTACTCAGAATATTGTAAATGCTGCCAATAGCATTATCCATAAGAACAAAGGTCAGATTCAAAAGGAATCATTTTCGGATAATGAAGAAGGTGATAAAATCAGAATTATAAAAGCCTTAACCGACCATGAAGAAGGTTACTTGATTACGAATGATATTTTCGAAACCAGAATGCGATCGCATTGTGCTTATCAGGATTTTGCAATTTTGTATCGCACCAATGCTCAATCGAGAATTTTTGAGGAATCGTTACGAAAACTGAACCTTCCTTATAAAATTTATGGCGGACTGTCTTTCTATCAGCGCAAGGAGATTAAAGACCTTTTGGCCTACTGTAGAATGGCTGTAAATCCGCAAGATGAAGAGGCAATAAAAAGGGTGATTAATTATCCAAAACGCGGAATTGGCGCTACTACCATTACAAAACTGCAAGATGCAGCAGCTCAAAATATGCTTAGCATGTGGGATATTATTTGCGGTTTACATGAGCGTCCTTATGGATTAAACGCTGGTACAATCTCCAAAATCTCAAAGTTTACCAATTTGATAAAAGACTTTCAAGCTCAATTGGAAACTGAAACAGCTTTCGATTTGGCCAACAATATCGCTAACTCAACTGGTATTATTAAAGAATTGTACAACGACAGATCTCCGGAAGGAGTTTCGAGACATGAAAATATCCAGGAATTGCTAAATGGTATACAAGAATTTACGCAAAATGCATTGGAAGAAGGACGCGAATTACACTTGCCAAACTTTTTGGAAGATGTGGCCTTGCTAACCGATCAGGATAATGAAAAAGATGAAGATCGCGATAAGGTTACCTTAATGACCATTCACTCGGCAAAAGGTCTTGAGTTCCCATACTTGTATATTGTTGGTTTAGAAGAGGAATTATTTCCTTCACAAATGGCTACAAGCACCCAACAAGAGCTTGAAGAAGAACGAAGGTTATTTTATGTGGCCTTAACCCGTGCAGAGAAAAAGGCAACTCTTTCGTTCGCAAAATCGAGATACAAATGGGGAAATATGAGTTATCCCCGTCCAAGTAGGTTTATACGTGAAATTGACGAAAGATTCGTGGAGTACACTTACGAACAAGAACCTGAATTTTCAGGAAATGGCCGCGACAATTACCAAAGTACAACCGAATTCGAAGTTCCTAGTTCGCCAAGTAGGTTTCAACAAAAAAGAAGTTTTTCGGCTAAACCCAAACTAAATCAAACAGTTTCACGCATCAAGCAAAGTAATAACCAGAGCGTTGATCCAAACTTTACACCTTCCGATCCCAATTCAATTCAACCAGGAATGGTAGTTGAACATCAGCGATTTGGAAAAGGTAAAGTGTTGCAAATGGAGGGAACCAACCCAAACATTAAAGCAACTGTATTTTTTAAAACAGTTGGACAAAAGCAATTACTACTTAAATTTGCGAAACTTAAAATTGTAGGATAATTCACTCACAATTTGTAATGATTAAAGAAAACATATACATTTGCAATGAGTTCTAAGACTTTCTAAGTTTGTCGATTACCAAAAACGAAACATTTAAAATTCTTATTTACTTCATTAAAATAAGCGGCAAATCAGAAATAGTCACTACGAATTATTAAGAAACAGACTTCAATTTTATTTTGGTATGTATTGTATTGAACCAATACATTTTATCCATGATATAAATAAAAAATTGATTACCGTAATTAACACAACTGAATAAATGGATTACAATTCAAACAGGAAACACCTTGTACTTCCTGAATATGGGCGAAACGTTCAGAAAATGGTTGACTTTGCTCTAACTGTGGAAGACAGAGAAGAAAGAAATAAAGTAGCCAAAAGCATTATCGCTGTTATGGGTAACATGTATCCACACCTAAGAGATGTTAGCGATTTCAGACACAAACTTTGGGATCACCTTGCCTTGATGTCGGATTTTAACTTGGATATTGATTCTCCTTTTGAAACTCCAACTAAAGAGAAATTGTCTGAAAAACCAGAAAAAGTTCCTTACAAAAATGAGCGAATTAAATATCGCCACTACGGTAAAACAATTGAATCCTTAATTGCTAAGGCAATCGAAATGGAAGATCAGAAAGAAAAAGAGGCTTTGATTTTAATGATTGCAAACCACATGAAAAAATCTTACATCAACTGGAACAAGGACAGTGTACCTGATGATAAGATTTTTCAAGATATCGCGGAACTTTCGAATGGAGAGCTTATTGTTCCGGAAGAATTAAAATTGCGCGAAGCCAGAGATAAAGATTTCGCTCAGAAAAATAAGCCACGCAAAAAAAATACTGGCGGACATCGAAACGATCATCGCAAACACAACAAAAATAGATAATTATAGAAAGCCGGTTTTTTTACCGGCTTTTTTATACAACATGCTTAATATTTCCATTTTTTCCTTCACTTTTATGGTTATCTTTAGGCTATCATTCACACCAAAACACATTCCAAATGAGCACTTTTGAAATAGTTGGAGGTCAACCACTAAAAGGTGAACTAACTCCACAGGGAGCAAAGAATGAAGCTTTACAAATTCTTTGTGCGACATTATTAACCAACGAAAAAGTTACAATTCATAACATACCTAATATTCTTGATGTAAATAAATTAATAGAGCTTTTATCTGATTTAGGAGTTCAGGTATCTCAAGAATCAAAGAACAGTTATACTTTTAAAGCCGAAAATGTAAATCTAGAATATCTAAATTCGCCTGAATTTGTAAAAAAAGGATCTTCTCTTCGTGGTTCCATCATGATTATCGGTCCTCTTTTAGCTCGATTTGGTAAAGGATACATTCCTCGCCCTGGGGGAGATAAAATTGGGCGCAGAAGGTTAGATACCCACTTTATTGGTTTTCAAAAATTGGGTGCAGAATTCAATTTCAATCAGGGAGAAAACTTCTACCGAGTTGAAGCTAAAAGGTTAAAAGGCACTTACATGCTTCTTGATGAAGCTTCGGTTACCGGAACTGCAAATATTATTATGGCAGCGGTGTTGGCCGAAGGAACCACAACAATTTACAATGCAGCCTGTGAGCCATACATCCAACAATTGTGTAGAATGTTAATTTCCATGGGAGCAAAAATAACAGGAGTTGGCTCTAATCTTCTTGAAATTGAAGGTGTTGAAAAACTAGGTGGATGCGAACACAAAATTCTGCCAGACATGATTGAAATTGGTAGTTTTATTGGATTGGCTGCCATGACAAAATCTGAAATCACCATTAAAAATGTTGCCTATAAAGAATTAGGTATGATTCCAGATGCATTTCGCAGATTGGGAATTAAAATGGAACTTCGAGGCGATGACATCTTCATTCCGAGACAAGAAAACTATGAAATTGAGACTTTTATTGATGGTTCAATATTAACTATTGCTGATGCTCCTTGGCCAGGATTAACCCCAGATTTATTGAGTGTATTTTTAGTTGTAGCTACTCAAGCCAAAGGAAGCGTATTGATTCACCAAAAAATGTTCGAAAGTCGTTTGTTCTTTACGGATAAGTTAATTGATATGGGTGCACAAATTATTCTTTGTGATCCTCACCGTGCAACGGTTATTGGTTTAAACCAAGAAAATCAATTGCGCCCAACCGTCATGGTTTCGCCTGACATTCGTGCAGGTGTTGCCTTGCTAATTGCTGCTTTATCAGCCGAAGGAAAGAGTACAATTCACAATATCGATCAGATTGATAGAGGTTACGAAAACATTGATTTAAGACTGAATGCCATAGGTGCAAATATCAAACGAATTGTTAATTAACTATTCCTTAACAGTTTAAATAATTGGATATATCTATTTTGGGTTTACAAATTAGACAGATTATTAATAGTTAACTAAAACGCATATGAAAAAGTTTAAATATACATTTCTACTGTTAGCATTTTTGTTCTCAATTTCAGCCTTTGCAGGAAATAAAACTAAAGAAGGTTTTAATGTTGGAGATAAGCTTCCTGATATTGTTGCCAAATCAGTTAATGGAAAGAATTTGAAATTAAGTGATTTAAAAGGAAAAGTTGTCTTGGTTGATTTTTGGGCATCATGGTGTCCTCCATGTAGAGCGGAAAATCCAACACTTGTAAATGCATACAATCAATTTAAAAATGCTGAGTTCAAAAATGGCAGTGGATTCGAAATCTATAGCTTTTCTTTGGATAAAAAGTTAGCGAGCTGGAAAGCAGCCATTTCAAAAGATCAATTGAATTGGAAATATCACGTTAGCGAATTAAAAGGTTGGCACTCTCCTACTTCAAATCAGTTTGGAATTAATTCAATCCCAGCCAATTTCTTAATTGATGGTAATGGAATTATTCTTGCAAAAAACCTTAGAGGAGAAAATTTGGACCATTTTCTTCATCAATACATGAAAAAATAATAACCAACAACTACATAAACTAAAGCCGATAATCACAAATTGATTATCGGCTTTTTTATTGTCTTAAATTCAAACCGAAGTTTAATTCGATTGAATCATTAAAAATTCCTTTAACTCATCAGTTTGATATCCTTTCTCATCCAACCAGCGAATAGCTTTAGGAACGTCTCTAAACACTTGCGTTTGCACATTGGTGTTATTCATATAAAAAGAAAATATATAGGCTTGAACGATTTGTAAAAATCTAGGCTGAATAATTACTGCATTGTACTCGTAATGAAGTGAATTACTAATTCTTTTTATGGCTTCATTTACCTGTCTGGCTAGTTTTGGACTAGAAAGAATTAACTCCGTAAGATCACAAATTGAGGAAAAGTGATCATGCGGATACTCTTCAAGCATTTCATCAATGGTTTTGATAAAAAAATCAACGACTTCCTGATCCTGCATTCCTTTCACCTTCAAGTATGCAACATCCTTGTGTAACCGAATACAAAAGTCGCTTGTGTCAATTTTAATTTCCATACACATAGAATAACTCTACTAAATATAATTAAAAGATATCTTTTATGAAAATCCATTATGAATTAAACTTCTACTATTGACTGACTCCTATGTCCTAAATTTTATTTCCATTTTAAATGTCCAAACTGAAAAAATGCACTTTCCCTGCACTATTTTTCCCTGCAAGTTGAATTTTTTCCTTTTTCATATCATCTAATTGTATAATTATCTGCATGAAAAGACATGAAAAAGGAAATTATTACAGTTTCAAATTCTATCTTTGTGCCAATTTGTCGTAAAGACACAGATTGGCAGATTATTTGTTTATTATTGCCGTGTTTAATTAGAACGCTAAAAATCATTGAAAAATGACAAAAGATACAAGCAAATCAAAAAAAGAAGAATTGGAAGAAAAGGATTTGGAAACTAAGGTAGAACAGCCTGTTGAAGAGAAAGAGGTAAAAGAAGAACCAAAGGCTGAAAAGAAAGAAAAAAAGAAATCGGCTAAAGAGAAAAAGGCTGACGAAATAGAAGAACTTGGCGCAAAACTTCAGGATATCAACGACAAGTACATGCGTTTATCCGCTGAGTTCGACAATTATAGAAAAAGAACCTTAAAAGAGAAAATGGAGCTTACCAAATCGGCAGGCGAAAAAATCCTTGTTAACGTTCTTCCTGTAATGGATAACTTCGAAAGAGCATTACAATCTATTGATGAAGCAAAAGATGTAGAAGCTTTAAAAGAAGGTGTTTATTTGATTTACAACAATTTCAAAGATTTCATTTCGCAAAATGGAGTTAAAGAAATTGAAGCTATTAATAAAGAATTTGACACCGATATTCACGAAGCAATCACCAAAATTCCTGCACCATCAGAAGACTTGAAAGGTAAAGTTGTTGATTGCGTTGAAAAGGGATATACTTTGAATGAAAAAGTGATCCGTTTCTCAAAAGTTGTTGTAGGAGAATAGTTCTCCGAATCCTAATTCTAAGTTGAAAAAAGATGTCTAAAAGAGATTATTATGAGGTATTAGGGGTTTCAAAATCTGCCTCGGAAGCCGAATTAAAAAAAGCATATCGTAAAAAAGCGATTCAGTTTCATCCTGACAAAAATCCAGATAATAAGGAAGCTGAAGAAAAGTTCAAGGAAGCTGCTGAAGCATATGAAGTTTTAAGCAATCCTGAAAAACGTCAACGTTACGATCAATTTGGCCATGCTGGAATGGGCGGAGCTGCCGGAGGTGGTTTCGGTGGCGGAATGAACATGGAGGATATTTTCTCGCACTTTGGAGATATTTTCGGTGGCGGATCTTTCTTTGGTGGCGGATTTGGTGGCGGTGGCCGCAGTTCGCGACGAGTAAACCGTGGTAGCAACCTTAGAGTAAAAGTAAAATTGACTTTAAAGGAAATTGCCGAAGGTGTTGAGAAGAAAATTAAAGTTAAAAAATACGTTGAGTGTAACTCATGTAACGGCTCGGGAGCAAAAGATGGTTCTTCTTTCTCAACTTGTTCAACTTGTAATGGTTCAGGACAAGTTACCAGAATACAGAATACCATTTTAGGACAAATGCAAACCTCATCTACGTGTCCTTCATGTAACGGCGAAGGTAAGATGATTACTAACAAATGTACTAGCTGTGCCGGAGAAGGTATTGTTCGTGATGAAGAAGTTATCTCAATCAACATTCCTGCTGGTGTTGCTGAAGGAATGCAACTTTCGGTTAGTGGAAAAGGTAATGCTGCCCGTCGTGGTGGAATTAATGGTGACCTGTTAATCCTGATCCAAGAAGAAGAGCATCCAGAGCTGGTTCGCGATGAAAATGACTTGCTTTACAACTTGTTCATTAGCATTCCTGATTCGATTTTAGGAACTGCAGTTGAGATTCCTACTATCGAAAACAAGGTAAAAGTGAAGATTGATGGTGGAACTCAGCCTGGTAAAATTTTACGTTTAAGAGGAAAAGGTCTTCCTGATGTAAATGGATATGGCAGAGGTGATCTATTGGTTAAGATTAACGTTTGGGTTCCAAACAATGTAAGCAAGGAAGAGAAGAAGGTTTTGGAGAAACTTCAAAACTCTGAATCATTCAAACCACAACCAACATCACAAGAAAAAAGCTTCTTCAAGAAAGTAAGAAACTTCTTCGAATAGATGTAAAAAATAATGATCAACCCCGGCAGAAATGTCGGGGTTTCTTTTTATCCGAAAGTTACATCGATAAAAAAACAAGTTAAAACTTGTACCACCTTCTTTATATCGATTTTTTATTAGACATCATTATAAATTGTGTATTTTAGATTTCAGTTCTAATAGAGTGTCACTAACCAAAACTATAATTCATGACATTTTTCGAAGCAAAAGATCTTGTTAAGCAATATGCAGGACATAAAGCACTTAACAAGGTAAGCATATCTGTTCCGAAAGGCAGCATATTTGGTTTACTTGGTCCGAATGGAGCGGGTAAAACAACACTGATTCGTATTATTAATCAAATCACGGGTCCTGATGCAGGACAGGTGTTTTTTAACGGACAGCCTTTAAAGCCTGAAGATGTAAAACGCATTGGTTACCTTCCTGAAGAAAGAGGTTTATATAAGAAAATGAAAGTTGGCGAGCAAGCTGTTTACCTTGCACAGTTAAAGGGCATGAGCCAAAAAGAAGCCACCAAGAAATTAAAAGCCTGGTTTGATAAGTTTGACATTTTACCTTGGTGGGATAAGAAAGTAGAAGAGCTTTCAAAAGGGATGGCCCAAAAAGTACAGTTTATTGTTACCATTCTTCATGAGCCTGAATTATTGATTTTTGATGAGCCTTTCAGTGGTTTTGACCCGATTAATGCCAATTTGTTGAAAAAAGAAATCCTTGAATTAAGAGATAAAGGCGCTACTATCATATTTTCTACTCATAATATGGGTTCAGTCGAAGAAATCTGCGATCACATTGCACTTATCAACAAATCAGAAAAAATTCTTGATGGTCCGGTGGAGCAAATCAAAAAGAAATACAGAACCAACACCTACGAGATTAATTACATAGGTGAATTCGACAAGTTGGATCAGGTTCTAAAGAGTGATTTCGAGATTATTGATCAGCAGAAAGGAATTGAGTTCAACACACTTAAGATCAAATTGAATAATGGATCTACTTCCAATGAACTCTTGGAACAAATTCTGCCCTATTTGAACATTGTTTCCTTCCGTGAAATCATTCCAAACATGAATGATATTTTCATTAGAGTAGTAAAAGAAAGCAAAACTATCTAACCACAAGATTTATAAAATGAACAAGATATTTATCATTATACAAAGAGAATACCTTTCTCGCGTAAAGAAAAGGTCATTCCTGATTCTTACCTTTCTTACTCCATTGTTGATTGCAGGAATTTATGCATTCATGATTTGGATGATGTTGAAAGATGATACTGAAAAGAGAACTATTGCGGTGTTAAACGAATCGGAATTGGTTGAACCTGTTCAAAGCAGCGAATTTACAACATACAGCTACTTACAAAACACTACTTTCGAAGATGTAAAAAGCAATATGGAGAAAAATGGATATTATGCCATTTTGGTAATTCCTAAAAACATTCTACAAACTAAAACCGCTGAATTATTTTCTCACAAACAGGTAACTATCGAAGTCAAGTCAAATGTTGGCAGTCAAATCAGGCAACACATCGAAAAGCTGAAACGAGCAAAAATTATCGCTGAAGCTAATATGCCCAATTTGGAAGAAAAATTAGCTGCAACCAAAACACCTATCTCTATGCGAACCATTAAGTTCGGAGAAGATGGAGAAATTAAACAAAGTTCTACCGAGATAGCCATGGGAATTGGTTTCGCTGCCAGCTTCATTATTTACATGTTTATTTTCATGTATGGAGTACAGGTAATGAGAGGTGTTATCGAAGAAAAAAGCAATCGCATTGTTGAGGTAATTATATCCTCGGTTAAGCCATTCCAACTCATGATGGGGAAAATTGTTGGCGTTGCAATGGTTGGATTGACCCAATTCATTATGTGGGTTGTATTAACCGGCATCATTATTACGGTTGGTTCTGCATTGGTTCTGCCAGGTGTTGACATGGAAGCCCTGCAACAAGCAAAGACGGTAGCTGAATTACCTGCAGGTGCAGCTTCTTTAGATGCTGGTCAGTTAAAAATGGCTCAGGATATTCTAGGAACTTTCGACTTTGCCTATGTTGCTGGTATAATTGGTGCATTTATTTTCTTCTTTTTGGGTGGATATTTATTGTATTCAGCCTTATTTGCAGCAGTTGGTAGTGCTGTTGATAATGAAACCGAAACGCAGCAGTTTATGCTTCCTATTACAATTCCATTGATTCTTGCTTTGTACATTGGTTTTGCCGTGGCAAAAAATCCGGAGAGTAGTTTGGCCTTTTGGGGTTCTATTATTCCATTTACTTCGCCAATAGTAATGTTGGTACGAATTCCTTTTGGTGTTCCTATTTGGGAATTACTCCTATCCATGGTAATACTAATCGGAACATTCCTATTAATCACATGGATAGCCGCCAAAATATATCGAACTGGTATATTGATGTATGGAAAGAAAGTTTCTTACAAAGAAATTTGGAAGTGGTTGAGATATCACAACTAACAAATGTTTTATTAATTATAGCAAAATGCCTCTTTTGAGGCATTTTTCATAAATTTGAAGTTAGGCACAATTTTTGAAGGTGATGAATCGTGTCTTTTATCAGTATTTACTAGACATTGACAAAAGTTATTATTCTTAAACAAAGATTTTACTATCTTCGATAATGAATCTAATCCTAAGACCTAGGTTAGATCGCTTTCACTTAAAACTTTAACCTTAATTTATGCAAAAGAAACGGATTTCTGTAATTGATTTAGGAACCAATACATTTAATTTATTGGTAGCAGAATGGAGCGAAGGGAAGCATCCTAACATCCTACACCGTTCGAAGTACCCTACCAAAATTGGCAAGGGAGGAATTAATCAAAATAAAATAACCGACGAAGCGATTCAAAGAGCGAAAAATGCATTTGAAGAAATGAATCGCATTTCAGAAGAATATAATTCTAGCGAAAAAATTGCGTTCGCCACTTCAGCCATTCGGTCAGCAGAAAATGGAGAAGAATTCGTCCGATTAATAGAAGAAAACTATCAAGTAAACATTGAAATCATTTCAGGAGAACGCGAGGCTGATTTAATCTATTCAGGCACAAAAAATGGTGTTGCATTAAATCACGAAGCTGTTGCTATTCTTGATATTGGAGGTGGTAGCAATGAAATTATTATTGCCAATAACGAAAAAGTATTCTGGAAAAAAAGCTATCCATTGGGAATGACCCGATTGCTTGAAATGTTTACGCCTTCGGATCCTATGACAAAAGGAGATATTGCCAAGGTAGATGAGTACTTAAAAGAGCAATTGCCCGACTTATTTGAAGCACTTGAACTTCACAACGTAAAAACCTTAATCGGTTCATCTGGATCATTTGATACTTTCAAACAAATCCTTATGGCTGATGGCTATTCAACAAATGGATTGCCAGAATCTCAATTCGAAATCAAGCTAAAAGATTTCTTCCGCTTGCATCAAAGTTTTTTAAACTCAAGCCTGGAAGAAAGAAAAAATATGAAAGGTATGGATCCAGTTCGAGTTGAGTTAATGGTGATGGCAAGTATTTTTATTAATCATCTGGTAAAAGAAGCTGGTTTTAGTAAATTGTACCAATCTTCATATGCTTTAAAAGAAGGTGCTTTGTTTGAGCACATTGAAAAAAACACTAATTAACAGCTGCAGCTGTAGAATCAAAAAAATAGCTATGTCTAAAATTCTGATCATTGATGACGAAAGAAGTATTCGCAATACTTTGAAAGAAATTCTAAGTTATGAAAGCTACGACATCAGCCTTGCCGAAGATGGCATTGCTGGTTTGGAAATGGCCAAAAATGATGAATTCGATGTTATTTTATGCGACATTAAAATGCCACAGATGGATGGTATTGAAGTGCTGGACAAAATACAGGAATTGGCCATTGACACTCCAGTCATCATGATTTCGGGTCATGGAAACATCGATACTGCAGTTGAAGCAATTAAGAAAGGAGCTTTCGATTTCATTGAAAAGCCTCTTGATCTAAATAGAATTCTGATTACCATTCGCAATGCGATGGATAAATCAAAGCTGATTACAGAAACCAAAGTTCTGAAAAGAAAAGTCAGTAAAAAATATGAAATGATTGGTGAGGCTGATGCAATTCAGGATGTAAATCAGATGATTGATAAGGTAGCACCAACCGATGCGCGTGTTCTAATCACAGGACCAAATGGAACCGGAAAAGAATTGGTTGCACATCGAATCCACGAACAAAGTAATCGCTGTAAAAGTCCATTTATAGAAGTAAATTGTGCCGCTATTCCTTCTGAACTGATCGAAAGTGAATTGTTTGGGCATGAAAAAGGATCTTTTACTTCTGCAATTAAACAGCGAAAAGGCAAGTTCGAATTGGCCGATGGAGGAACTCTTTTTCTTGATGAAATTGGCGATATGAGTTTATCTGCACAAGCAAAAGTATTAAGAGCTTTGCAGGAAAATAGAATTACCCGTGTTGGTGGCGATAAAGAGATTAAAGTAAATGTTCGTGTAATTGCAGCAACCAATAAAAATTTGAAAGAAGAAATCGAAAACAACAATTTCCGCGAAGACTTGTATCATCGCTTAAGTGTGATTTTGATTGAGGTTCCTTCTTTGAACGACAGAATTGATGACATTCCACTGCTCGCAAATCATTTTATTGATATGATTTGTGGTGAAATGGGATTGCCTGTTAAAGGAATTGATGAAGCTGCAATTGAAGAGCTAAAAAATATCAATTACACGGGAAATATTCGCGAGTTTAGAAACATTATCGAACGATTAATTATTCTTGGACAGGATAGCATTAGTGTTGACGATGTTAAAGCATATACCAAATCAGCAAATTAATCATGAGAATTGAATCAGATTTTATTGGTAAACGAGAGATTCCCAAAGATTCACTTTGGGGAATTCATTCTCTTCGTGCAAAGGAGAATTTTCCGGACAACACCCAATTTCATAAAGAATGGTATATGGCTGTTGGGGTTGTAAAACAAGCCTGTTACAAAACTTACCTTGATTTTCTGAAGGGAATCGATCGTAAGTTTCCAAATCAGGAATTCCCTTTTCAGTTGTTAGATAAAAATCTGATTGAAAACTTAAATGATGTTGCAAATGAAATAAATCTGGGTGAGCATTTTGATCATTTCATTGTGCCTGCCATACAAGGTGGTGCTGGAACCAGCATCAACATGAATGTGAATGAAATTATCGCCAACAGGACTTTGCAACAAGCTGGTGAAAATTGTGGCGATTACGATAAAGTGGATCCATTCGAGCATGCCAATGTGTTCCAATCTACTAATGATGTAATTCCAACATCGCTAAAAGTTGCAGCAATTCGTTTGCTTCAGGAACTGGAAGAGTCGATAAACAACTTGCGTTTACAGGTCGAAAAAACAGAAAGTAATTACCGAAACGTATTACGCATTGGATACACACAAATGCAAGCTGCTGTTCCATCCTCATACGATAAACTGTTTAGCACATACAACAATGCCTTGTCGCGAGATTGGTGGAGAGTTTCCAAATGTTTCGAAAGAATTAAGGAGGTGAATCTTGGTGGTGGTGCCATAGGAACAGGTTTATCTATCCCGCGATTTTTCATTATGGAAGTGGTGCCAAATCTGCGCAAGCTGACTGGTTTACCAATTACGCGTTCAGAAAACTTATCGGATGCAACAGCCAATCAAGATGGATTTGTTGAAGTTCATGCAACACTGAAAGCACATGCTGTAAATTTGGAAAAAATGGTTGCCGATCTCCGACTTTTAGGTTCCGATTTATTTCACAACAGAGAACTTCACCTGCCTCAAAAGCAAGTGGGTAGTTCCATTATGCCTGGAAAAGTAAATCCGGTGATCCCCGAATTTGTAATCAGCACCGCCCACAAGGTGTATTCTAACGATGTAATGATTAGCAATCTGTCAGGACAAGGCTGCCTGGAATTAAATGCGTATTTGCCTTCTATTGGTCATGCCTTATTAGATAGCATCAAATTACTGATTGCTGCAAACAATACACTTGCCCAGAATCTATTCAAAGAACTAGAGATACAGTCAAATTTAACTGAAGAAAATGTGCTTTATAATCCTTCGGTTGCCACAGCACTTTCTCCATACATCGGATATCACAAGGCTGCTAAACTGGCTAAAGAGATGAAGAAAAACTCTTGTACAATACTAGAAGCCAACAACAAGCTTGAAATGCTTTCGAATGATAAAATAAAAGAGCTGATTACTCCTGAAGAATTATTAAAATTAGGATTCATTTTAAGCGAAACAATTAATACTAAATAACTGATAACTGTTCATTGGTAACTGTTTACTGATAACTGATCACTTTAAAACATGGGAAGAGAACGTCGTCCGCATATTGGAATTTTTGGTAGAAGAAATAACGGGAAAAGTACATTAATCAACTTCCTTGCTGGTCAGGATATTGCTATTGTTTCTGATGTAGCAGGAACTACCACTGATCCAGTTAAAAAATCTTTTGAAATTACTGGTTTCGGACCTGTTATTTTAATTGATACAGCTGGGATTGATGATACTGGTGAATTGGGAAAAAAGCGAATCCTTAAAACCAACCAGACCATAAAAACCATCGATTTGGCCATTCTGGTCATTACCAAAAATACGTTTGGCGATTTTGAAGAAGGTTTAATTGAAAAGTTCAAGAAACAAGATGTTCCTTTTATTGCCGTTCATAATAAAGAAGATTTAGAGCTATTGCATCAGGAAACTTTGACTCAACTAACTGAGGCAGGAGCTAAAGAGGTTTTGCATTTTAATTCGCTTAACGGTGACATTGAACCTATAGTAAAAAGCATCAAGAAAACCATTCCCGAGTCAGCATTTACAACACCATCGCTTCTTGGCGATTTGATTTCCTATGGTGATATTGTTTTACTGATCACTCCTATTGATATCGAAGCGCCTGAGGGAAGATTGATTCTACCTCAAGTGCAAGCCATTCGTGATATTCTGGACAACGATGCAATCTGTATCGTTTTGAAAGAACGTGAAGTGGATGCATTTCTACGAAAAACCGGAATCAAACCCAAACTCGTAGTTACCGATAGCCAGGTATTCCTGAAAGCTGGAGCTTCTATCCCTTCTGATATTGCCCTGACCAGTTTTAGCATTATGCTGGCGCATTTCAAAGGCAATTTTTCTGCTTACCTTCAAGGAACACCAAAAATTTCAGAGCTGAAAGATGGTGACAAAATCCTACTTCTGGAAAGTTGTACTCACCACACTTCGTGCGATGATATTGGAAGAGTAAAGATTCCTCGCTGGATCTCGAATTACACGGGTAAACAACTTGAATTTGTTGTGATAGCTGGTTTGGATGAAATCCCAGGAGAGATATCGGACTATGCATTGTTAATTCAGTGTGGTGGTTGTATGATTACTCCTAAACAATTGGGCAACCGCTTGCAAGCTGCCATAGATGCCGGAATTCCGGTTACCAACTACGGTATGGCTATTGCTATGTGCAAGGAATCTACAACCGAGCAGTTGCTCCTTTTGCCAAAATTGAAGATTCTTCATTGGATTATCTGTAATATTTGAACCGTTTCAACATCAACTTTTAATATTAAAAGTTAAGCTTTCCACGTCTTAACATGAAGTTTCAGTATTAAAAGCTGAGGTTTTAACGTTAAAACTTGAGGTTTCAACATTGGCAGCTGATGTTTTAATGTTGAAACATGAAGTTTCGATATTGAAAGTTGAGATTTCAACGTTTTTTGCTACCATTTTATCTCGACGGGACATCATTTTTCATTAAAAGTTGAAGTTTTAAGGTTAAAACTTCAACTATCAACATTACAAGTTCAGATTTTAACACTGAAAGCTTAGCTTACGATATTAAAACCTGAACTTTTCACATTGAAATATCAACCTGCAACATTAAACAGACAGAATTCAACATTAAAAGTTCAATTAAAAAATTACAATGCTAAATTTCCAGTCGAGCAATTCAAAATCACTCATTTATATTGATTTTATAAACAACTCCTCTTTCTTTCAAATACTGAAATACGAAATTAAAGCAATCAGGATCTTTCCCTAGAAATTCAGGAGGATTGATTCCTTTGCGAGAGTATTTGCCTTTCAGCAAAATATTGGCAACTGCAGTACAGGTATATCCTGTAGTCCGCGCCATGGATGTAAATCCTTTTTCTTCATCAAACTGATCGAACAAATCATATACAATGGTTTTAGTTAAGCCATTTTGGAATCCTTCTACCTCCACCCTCATCACCGTAAACTCTTTTTCGCCTGGTTTTAACTTCCATTTTGAAAATAGCAACTTTGAAGTCAAATCAATAGGCTTGATTTTCACACCATCAATATTTATCTTCTCATGAGAAAAATAGCCAGTATCTCTCAATACTCTCAAATACTCGATGGTTCCTGGATAACGCAATGTTTTTTCAATCATATTGGGAACATTCATGGTTTTAATCAAACTGCGCAATCCGTCAGAATTCCATGCCTCCAGTGTTCCTATATTTTCAAAATAGATCAATTCTGGATCCGACAAAGCCTCCCGTATAACAATATCACCATTTTGAACATATCGAGCGGGCCTGGTATATTCCTCAATCACATCAATCGGAGAAAAAACTGCCCGATACTCCCAGGGCCACTCTCTCTTAAATGGTAAACCGCCCACCAGACATCTAAAACTTTGCACTCTCATTTTTTCATTGTGGTAACCTAAAATCAAGTTACCCATTCCAGGAGCAACACCACAATCCGTAACAATGCAACAGCCATTATTTTTGGCGAGGTCATCCAATTCAAAAGCATCTTCGGCGAAAAAGGAGATATCCACCATATTTTTTCCAGCCTCAATTACTTCCCGAACTACATTAAACCCCATATTTCCAGGAACAGCACCAACTACCAAATCAGAATCTGCCACTAACTTCCGAACCGTGCCAGCAACCGAAAAATCAGCTTTCTTGGTCTTAATTTTAGAATGTCTGGCCAATTGTTCCAATGCATTCGCATCATGATCAACCGTGGTTACAGCAAAAGATTCACTTAAATCAATAGCAATTAGTTTCCCAACCAATCCAGCTCCTAATACAGTTATTTTTTTCATGCTATGATTATTTAATTATAATGATTACTAATGAAGTTATTGTCTAACAAGTTCAATGTCATCCAATACACCTGGAAACAAACCAATATCATATGATACAATTATTGTTTATTTCATTTTCATACTGATTTAGGATCCAGATTATTAATATATGAGAGATATAAGGTAAGGCTATAGAAAAAAACAAATAGAGAAAAAAAGATTTCAAAAATTTCAAAGCCACCAAACATTGAAGAGATTAGGAGAAAAAAAACAAATGGAAAAAGGCTTGGATATGGAAATATGAGTTTGAATCTCGGTGTTCGAAAACTACGACGTGGAATCCACCCAAATAAACACAATGTGAATAATACAATTGCAGATAAAGGATAAATTATAGGAAAATAAAGATTGAATATGTTATGCAAATTCAATTCAGATTGATAGTTTACCTCTCTAATTGCCATTGGAGTCTCAACATTGAAAATCCTCTGTCCCCAGCTTATTTCTTCAAATGCTATAAATAAAATTAAAACAGAAAAGACCGCAAAAAGAGTATTAGTAGCTTTTATTGGAAGCTTGTACTTGATTCTTCTTAGGTAAAAGACTAGAATAAGAATCAGTCCGGAAAAAAATAGCAGAAAAAAAGTAAAATACTCAAAAAGTCCATCTTCATCCAACAAAAGATTAACCAAATAGCTTTTCTCTAAATATGTCATCATTAACAATGGAAATCCAATAATTGCAGATGCTATTATTAAGTTTCGATGGTATTTTGCAAGTCCATTTTTTTCATAATTCTCTCCCAGAAAAAAAAATCCTCATCCTTGTGGGAAAAAAAACACATTCTAACCTGGATCCTAATTTCGTATAGATTAATACAAAAACACTAAACCATAAACCAAAACCAATATTTAAATATGCCTGAATTATATTATTCAACCCCAACAATCCGGTGCGTATATAACCATCAGGTGATAAATTTGCTTCTACAAAAGAAAAGGATGCCTCAGCAATTTCAAGAGAAAAGATGCGCAATAAAACTAATATTACAAGACAAACAACCATTATTGTATTCTTCACATTTAAATAATTTCTTCTTGTATTCATCACCTAATCTCCTTTTACAATAACACTTTTCAATAATAATTTACAAAGATTTTAGAATAGGTGAATAAAAATCTTGAATATTTACAGCACCCAATCACTATTTAAATCTTAAACTTCCATAGTATTAGACTGAATATTTTCAATCAAAACTGAATATTCTCCTTCGCTGTAAACCGTTACATAATTCAAATTGGTATATTTGATTATAAATTTTCATAAAAAAATCTAACTTTAATCATATCTGGATTTATACAAGAATCTCTAACATCTTAATACTTATACAATGAACAAAGTAATTTGTCTTTTTCTGCTTTCTATCACTTTAACAATTCCTATACATGCTCAGCAAAAAACTTTCACCCTTCAAGGAATGATTGGGGGGCTTCAGGAAGAATATATTTACCTCTACAAGCATGATGGTGAAACCAAAGAATTAATTGATTCTGTTAAAACCAAAAATGGAGAATTTAAATTTGAATCACCCTGTGAACAAGCATTTGTTGCTGAATTCATGGTAGCAGGCCGAAAAGCTGGAAAAGCATTCCTGTCTCCAACGAAAATGAGCTTATTTGTTCACAAGAAGGATATGAACCACAAATTTTTGATTGGCAAACTAAAAGGTTCTCCAGCACAAGACAGATATGAAGATTTTCAAACAAAACTAAGCGAAAACAATAAGCAAAAATTAAAAATTGCTGAAAACCTGGAAATTCCTGAAATACAATCGGATTCGATTAAAAAAAATCAATTCATGAAGGAATATGCCAGATTAAATCAATTCAAAGATGAATATTACTACAAATATGCGTCTTCACCTGTTATTGCTTACCTGATATACCAGGAATACTTTGCTGCAAAACGAAGCCTGGAATATATAAAAGAGCAATTGAAAACCTTAAAGTTGGCTAATCCCAATGGAATGTATGTTAACAACTTACAGAAAAGGGTTAATATCATTGAAACACTTCAAAACAAAGGACAATTTCCTGAAATAAAGACTAAGACCCTGGATGGTAAAGAATACCAACTCTCAAAGCATAAAGGGAAACCTATATTGCTTTATATCTGGAGGGCTTGGAAGGAGGAACAAAATCAAAAATATTATGATGACATTCAGAATATAACCAACACATTCCCATCTTTGGAAGTTGTAAGTCTAATTAGAAATTCTTCCTATAACATGATTAGAATTCCAGGTACTTATAAAGGCAAAACCTGGCACCCTGGACCTAGACCAGAATTGAACTGTATTGAAATAGAAAGTCTAGATCAGAGTGTTGAAATTGTAAGATTTTTAGACAGAGGATTCCATGCATTCCTACTTGATAAAGATGGTAAAATCATATATCATCAAGATGAGCTGAACACTGAAGTGTTAAAATCTCAGATCTCCAAACATCTTTCAAACCTGTAGTATTTATTATCAATTTCGATTAACTATATTTAGCACTTTGATAAAAGAGACTAAAGAAATTTAACTATGCCCGATAATTTACTGAAAAACAAAGCCAATTTTGGCACCATGCCAGTTTTCCTAACTGCCATTTCAACCATTTTAGGAGCTATTTTGTTCCTTCGTTTTGGTTGGGCTGTTGGTAATGTTGGATTTATTGGAGTAATTGGAATCATTATTTTAGGTCATTTGATTACCATTCCTACAGCAATGGCAGTTGCTGAGATTGCAACCAACCAAAAGGTGTTAGGTGGAGGGGCCTACTATATCATTTCCCGATCATTTGGTTTAAATATTGGTGCTGCAATTGGAATTACACTCTATCTTTCGCAGGCAATTTCGGTAGCCTTCTATATCATTGCTTTTGCCGAAGCTTTTGATCCTGCAATTCAATGGCTTGCTGATAATTATGGCATTTTAATTTACGACAAAAGAGCCATTAGTATTCCAACTATGTCCATTTTGGCCGGTTTATTTCTTTATCGCGGAGCAAACATGGGAATGAAGGCTTTGTATGTTGTAGTAGCAACTCTAGGTCTTTCTTTGTTTATGTTTTTTATCGGAACTCCAGAAAACGCGCCTACAAAAATGGTTTTAGACGCCACCATTGAAAACCCAAAGGGTTTCTTTTATGTGTTTACCATTGTTTTCCCGGCATTTACAGGCTTAGCAGCTGGCTTAGGTCTATCTGGAGATTTAAAAAACCCCAGAAAATCGATCCCGAGAGGAACCATCTGGGCGACCGTTGGTGGATTATTGATTTACATTTGGGCAGCGTACAAATTTACAGTATCTGCAAGTCCTGAAGACTTAGCTAGCGATCAATTGATCATGAGAAAGATTGCCATTTGGGGTCCAATTATTCCTATTGGTTTGGCTGCAGCTTCATTATCTTCGGCATTGGGTTCAATAATGGTTGCACCAAGAACCCTACAGGCAATTGGTTTAGATGATATTTTCCCTCAAAAAGGATTAAACAAATGGTTAAAATCAGAAAGTAAAAAAAATAATGAACCTATTAATGCTTCGGTGATTTCCATAGCTATTGCATTCATTTTTGTTTTTATTGGCGACGTTGATTTTGTTGCTCAGATTATTTCCATGTTCTTCATGGTAACCTACGGTGCCATTTGTATCATCTCCTTCCTTGAACATTTTGCAGCAGATCCTTCATACCGTCCTACCTTCCGTTCTAAGTGGTATTTATCCTTAATGGGAGCAGTTCTTTCGGTTTGGATCATGTTCCAGATGAATATGACTTATGCCATATTATCATTAATGATTATGGGCGGTATCTACTATGGAATAAATGTAAGCACAAAAGAAAACAGAGGTTTAGCGAAACTCTTCCGTGGTGTAGTTTTCCAGCTAAGTCGCCACCTGCAAATTTTCGCACAACGAGCCGAAAAAGGGGATCGTGAACTAAGCTGGAGACCTTTTGCCATTTGTATTTCGCAAGATTCTTTTAAGCGCAGGTCAGCATTCGATTTGTTAAGATGGATTTCCTACAAATATGGTTTTGGAACCTATATTCATTTCCTGGAAGGATTCTTAAATGAGAAAACCAATGAAGAATCGAAACAGGTAATGAACAAATTGATTAACCTGGCTTCGGGAAGTAAAAATAGGGTTTATCTGGATACGATTATTTCTCCATCCATGACTTCGGCAATTGCCCAGGTAATGCAGTTGTCTGGAATATCCGGACATGGCTATAACACCATACTGTTCGAATTTTCGAGAACAGAATCAGAAAGATTGAATTATGTGATTGACAATTACAAACTGCTGGAATCAACTCATTTCGATGTTTGTATTTTGAATACCTCCTATAAAGGATTTGGCTACCAAAAAGAAATACATGTTTGGATTGGTGCCAACGATTTGGAAAATGCAAACTTGATGATTCTTCTGGCCTATATCATTCAAGGACATCCTGATTGGAAGAAAGGAACCATTAAGATTTTTGCAATCTATCCGGAAGATCAGCTAGAAAATCAGAAGGAAAAACTACTGGCCTTGATCAAATCAGGTCGATTACCAATATCTCCTAGCAATATCCAGTTGATTAATGCCAACTACGCCAACAAAAAACAGGTAATCATGTCGAAATCCATGGATGCTGATTTAAGTATTCTTGGTTTTAACCATGAAGATGTAGTTGAAGAGGGAGTTGATTTGTTTACTGGATTTGAAGATATGGGTAACATACTTTTTGTGAGTTCATACAAAGAAATTAAAATTAAGTAATGACTGATTTTATCAAAGTTACCGATGATTTGGGTCGAGAGGTAAACATTCCCTTTCCTCCCAATAGAATCATTTCTGCAGTTCCATCAACAACGGAATTTTTATTCGATTTGGGATTGGAAGGTAAAGTAATTTCACGCACTAAGTTTTGTAGATATCCGAAAGGAAAAATTGAAAAACTGCCAAACATCGGAGGCCCTAAAAACTTGTTTGTCGATAAAATCAACCTCCTGAATCCTGATTTGATTCTTGTTAACGAAGAAGAAAACAACAAAGCACAGGTTGAAGCTTTAATGGAAGATTTTCCTGTATATGTAAGTAAGGTTAGAAACTACCAAGAAGCTTTGCAAAACATTCTGAATACTGGAAAAATTACAGGGGTAGAACCCAAAGCTTTCGAAATCACAAATAAGATACGAGCTGGTTTTGCTAAAATTCCTAAAAGCACTAAACCAATAAAAGTATTATACCTGATTTGGAGAAATCCTTTCATGGGAGTTGGTAAAAACTCGTTCATTAATTCGATGCTGGAGATGTGTGGATTTGAGAACATTCTACCTGATCCACAAGAAAGATATCCAAACCTGACAGCGGAAGAGATAAAAGAACTAAATCCTGAATTGGTACTGCTTTCTTCAGAACCATATCCATTCGAGGAAGCCAACATTAAAGAAATAAGAGACATTCTTCCCTTTGCCACAATTGAATTGGTAGATGGAGAGATGTTCTCATGGTATGAATCACACATGCTGCAAGCAGCAGATTATTTTATAAACTTGATTAAAAAAATTAAAGCAGAATAATTCTTTCTATTTTTGCTTTAAAAATTACAACTAAATGGAACGCATTGCTATTTTTCCCGGATCATTCGATCCTTTTACTATCGGACACGAATCTATTGTGACCCGGGCATTACCTCTATTCGATAAAATTATTATTGCAATAGGATATAACTCTGAAAAGAGACAGTTTTTCCCAATCGAAAAACGCATTCAATGGATTAAAGAAGCTTTTCAAAACAATCCAAAAATTGAAGTAGAAACTTTCGAAGGACTTACCGTTGAGTATTGCAAATCGAAAAATGCACAATTTATTTTAAGAGGTTTGAGAACCGCTGCCGACTTTGAGTACGAGCGTGCCATTGCTCAAATCAATAAAAAAATGGTTTACGAGTTGGAATCGATCTTCTTGTTAACCACTCCTGAACATACCATGATTACATCAACCATTGTTCGCGATATTATTCGTCATGGCGGCGATGCTTCTCAGTTTTTACCAGAAGTAACAGATCCTGATGCATACAAACTAAATCTATAAACCATGTCAAGAATAAGCAAAACTGTTTTAATTCTCGCTTTATTAACGGCACTTTGGATGCTTTTAGCTCCTAATTATTTGCGAACAAGTCTTATTTATTGGTATGCCAATATCGATGATTACAAGATTTTCGAAAATAAAGACGTTAATGTTGCCGATGGCATAGAATGGAAAGAATCCGATGCATACAATAAATATGAATTGGACAGTTCGGATAGAGAGTATCTGGAAAACCACGAAACAGTTGCTTATTTGATCATACAGGACGGTAAAGTTTTATACGAAGAATATTGGGATGGATACGATGCCGATTCACATTCCAACATTTTTTCTGCTACAAAAAGTATCGTAAGTCTTTTGATCGGAATTGCCATTGACGAAGGAAAAATCAAATCGGTTGATGAACCAATTGGGAATTACCTGAAGGAATTTGCCAATGATGAACGTGGTAAAATAACCATTAAAGACCTGCTTACCATGAGTTCAGGTTTAGATTGGGACGAAGCTTATAGTAGTCCTACATCTGTTACCACAAAGGCATACTATGGTAAGAAACTAAGAAAGGTTAGTACAGATCAGCAATTGATCGAAAAGCCAGGAGTTCGTTTCAGATATCAAAGTGGAAATACACAGCTATTGGCTTTTATTGTGGAAGAAGCAACTGGCGAAACCATTGCAAAATACGCCGAGCATACCCTATGGAAACCAATGCATGCTGTAAATACTGCACTTTGGAGTTTGGATAAAAAAGATGGCGACGAAAAATCGTTCTGTTGTTTTAATACCAATGCTCGCGATGCAGCTCGTTTTGGTCAATTGGTATTGAACAAAGGTTCCTGGAACGGAAAACAATTGGTATCAGAGCAATATATAACCGATGCAACTAGTGCAGCCGATTATTTATTAAATGAAGAAAAAACAGCAGCACTAGACTTCTATGGATATCAATATTGGATTCTTCCTTACAAAAACATGAACATTCCATACATGCGTGGTCATCTCGGACAATACATTTACACTATTGCAGAGAAAAACGCAGTTGTAGTTCGCTTTGGTAAAGAAAAAGATGAAATTAAGCAAGGACAAATTACCATGGATATACCAAAGTATATCGACATCGCTCTAAAAATTCTGAAATAGAAAACCTCTGAAAGTTTCACTATGAAAAATCTGTTTTTTATTGCCTTTTGCTTGATCATTTCCTTTACTGCCAGTGCCGAAAAAGTAGTTCTGTCAGGAACAGCAAAATCTTATGCAGGAAGTACTATTAGTATCATGTATCATACTGATGCATTTACTTATACAAGCAAGAGAATTACCGATTTTAAAGTGGATGAAAATGGTGATTATTCTGTCGAGTTTGATATAGATAACACTCAACTAATTTATCTTCCTTTGGATGTATACAAAGGTTTCTTGTATGTTGAGCCAGGTAAAAAATATGAGCTAAGCTTACCTCCTAAGCAAGAGTTAAGTCCAGCGCAAAAGCTAAATCCTTTTTTCGAAGCCGATGAGTTAATGCTTGGAGTTACCAACGCCAATTCAAACGAATTGAATAGAATGATTCGTACACTGGATGACAAAATGGATTCCTTTATCAATCAGAACTTTTACAAGATTTACAGAAAAAAAGAGAAATCGGAAGGGATTCAATTCTCAGACCAGCTAAAAAAAGAGTTTGGAAGCATAAAAAATGAATTTTTCACTGAATATTTTAGATACCGATTGGGATTTTTGGAGTTCTTATCGAACCCAAATACCTTCCTAAAAATTGAGAATGATTTTTTCAAGAATCAAAAAATTCAGCTGAACAATCCTGCCTATATGAGTCTGTACAAAAAGCAGTATGGGAATTTTTTTAACGGATATTTTAAGCAGAAAGAAAGCCTGACATTGGGCAATGCTTACCAAGCTCAAAACACATATGGCGAAATCAAGAAATTAATGCAAAAATACCCAGCCTATGCAAATACTCAATTGCTGGATATGATCATTGCAACATCCACCTTTGATTCCTATACCAGGAAATTTATTGGAAAAGAAAAAACACTTTCTATCCTACAAGAGATCATCAAAGCATCGAACAACAATTACAACAAAAACCTTTGCCACAACTTCATTGCTAAAATTACTCATCTGCAGAAAAACTACCCTGCTCCCGATTTTAATCTGGGCGGAGTTCAGTTGGCCGATTACAAAGGAAAATACCTGTACCTGAATTTCTGCAACACACAATCTTACCCTTGCTTGCAAGATTTTAAAGAGATTGAAAAACTAAAACAACAATTCGGACAACAGATTGAGTTCTTAAGCATTGTTTGCGATTGGGATGTGAAAAAATGGATGGAATTCTCTAAAAACAACAAGTATTCCTGGAAATTTGTGCCTATTGGTAATCAGCATCAATTAATTCATGAGTACAAAGTGAAAGCTTTTCCAAGCTATATTCTAATCGATCCGAAAGGAAATATTGTAAAAGCTCCAGCCCAGGCACCAAAAGAATACATCCATTTGGAGTTCATTAAAATTGCCAGGGATGCTGCCAGAAAATCACAAAAAAAGAATTAAAAAACCACCACTTTAAAAAGTGATGGTTTATATCCTTTAAGCTTTAACCAACTTTTTGGTTTTTAATTTCAACTCAACAGGAGTTATATTTCTTAGATTATCTGAAACTGGACATCTGTCCTCGATTGCTTCCATCCATTTTGTCAACTCTTCTTCACTAGCATCACAATCTGGCTCAATCGACACTTCTATTCCCTTATAGCCTGCTCTATCTTCAAAAGATGTACCAAATAATCGATTAGGATTTAGCTCTCCTGCCATTTTAATTTTCACCGAACGCAATTCAATGTTCATTTCATTGGCAATAACATGAGCCATTACATTAATACATCCACAAAAAGCTGCCAGGATATACTCCACTGGATTGGCTCCCTCATTGGTTCCACCTAATTCTGCTGGTTCATCAATAATAATCTCAAACCCTCGTGCTTTTACAACTGTTTTGGTAGGGTTTTCACTATGAGCATTAACTCTAAATTTTAAATCTGACATCTTATTCTATACTTATTTAAATTGTTCCTCAAAAATGCTCCATCTCTGCAATACAGAAAATTATTAGCCCATGTATAGTTTCACTATATTTGGTGCAATTTAATATCAATTTTAGCCAGTAAATTCCTTGAGAAAATGAATATTGAATATCTAACCAAAGGGCAACAAGATAAACATGAGTCAATTAGCGCAAAAGACTGCTTTAACGCTTTAACTCCTGATCAAAAAAAGATGGTGGAAAATTCCACCACACTACTTCAATTTGCCAAAGGTGAGACCATAATCAAACAAGGATATGTAGCTTCGCACATCCTTTTTTTGGAAAAAGGCATCACCAAAGTTGATGTAACCAACGATTCAAAAATTTTCACAGTCGGAATATTGGGAAGTGGTTCTTTTATAGGCTTACCCTGTAGCTTTGCTTGTAAAAGTTTTGATTTTTCAGCAGTTGCCTTGGAGGAAGCAAGCATTCAAATGATAAATATGGATGTGTTTCAAAGCTTGTTAAAGGAGAATGGAGAATTTGCGCTAAAACTCGTACGCCACATGTCCTTAAGCACAAGTACGATGTTGCATCGAACTTGTCGAATTTCCGGGAAAAATGTTGAAGGATCATTGGCTTTTATTCTTCAGGAACTAAGCAATATTTATGCTAGTCCAAGCTTCACATTGCCAGTAACTCGTATTGGACTTGCATCATTGGCTGGTTGCTCAAAAGAAAGTGTTATCAATTCACTCACCAGGTTTCATAACGATGGTATTATTAAAATTGCAGAGAAAAAAGTATCAATACTAAAACCTGATCTACTGGATTTGATTGTGAAGAATGGATAGGTGTGCTTAGCATTTTCTCATGTCTGATTAGTACTTACAAAAGTTTTTTGTAGTCAATTATCTTCTACGCAATTAACTTACATAGAATAGGATCATTCATGAATTAAAACTTCAACTCCCTATCAATCTTAGAAATTAATCCTTGCTTTTCCTGTAAGGATTTTTTAAATTTCTGAATTGCTTTTTGATTACTTCGCTTGATAAAAAGCATACGAAGGAAAGAAATACAAACTAAAATGACATAGACTAGAATATTACTATCAAATAAATCATCAAACTTAATAAAGCCTTGTCTGCTGTACCCAAATGTGAGCAAAACAGCCAACATTGTGCAATAAAAGAATTCTCTTATCACATTTTCCTTAATGATCTCTGAATGATTTTTTCCATGCTTTTTCAAAAATGCAGCATTAATGGTATCCTTAAGCTTATTCTTTATTCTCACCAGTTCAACAGCATTGTATCCCCTTTCGAATAATAAGTTACCTGCATATATCTGCGGATCGATATTAATTCTTTTGCACTCCTGAAATAAATCAAGCAATTCCTTATTGCTCTTTTTATTGAGATTGTTTCTCCAATTAAGCATTCTTCAATTTTTATAACTTATCCGATCACTTCAATTATAGAAGCATAAGTATTGGCTTTAAACTCCTGCAAATTATCTTCTGCCAACCATTTTACTTCCTGAATGTCCTCCTCGGTTTGAGGAACCAATTCTTCAGATCCTAAATAAATCATTTGATACCAGTAAGTGCGTTTCAAAACAAACTTATCTTTCATCCAATAGGTATGATAGGTGGAGTTAAGTTCCTTTTCGATTTCAACACCGGATATTCCGCACTCCTCCTCTACTTCGCGAATGGCAGCTTCGGGAATTTCTTCACCTTCCTCTACTTTACCTTTTGGCAAATCCCATTTGTCTAGTCTGTAAATGGCCAAAATTTCATTGTTAGAATTGTAGACCTTTCCGCCTGCAGCTTCAATGTATTTAAAGCAAGATTTAAAGTGGGCAAAAAGTTCTTCAAGATCGTCGGCAACCACAAAAATTTGCTCTCTGTGCTCTTCCTCATCAAACTGAAGAATTAACCCTTCCAGTGATTCTTCTTCCGTCCATGCATAAACCATTCCGTCAAAATTCACACTTTCGTTTTTATCACCTAAAAAAATCAATCGATCTTTAAAAAATACTTTATACATTTGCGGTAGATTTTTAAAATACATCGGAAAAACATAATGCTTTGAATTTCCGTATTTTGAATTCGTATAACAATCCATAAATCCAGAGAAAGCATGCAAAATACTGCTAAACAAGTCGCTGAATATTTGCTACAAATTAAGGCAATTAAACTAGAACCAACAAACCCAT
The DNA here is from genome assembly GCF_001310955.1 of Marinifilum fragile JCM 15579. Taxonomy (GTDB): domain Bacteria; phylum Bacteroidota; class Bacteroidia; order Bacteroidales; family Marinifilaceae; genus Marinifilum; species Marinifilum fragile. The sequence continues at coordinate 9,678 of NZ_BAZX01000001.1, read as the reverse complement.
TTACTTGGGCGTCGGGATGGAAATCTCCTATTTATTGTGACAATCGTAAAACCCTTTCTTACCCAGAGGTTAGAACCTATATTAAGAAAGCTTTTGCTGAAGTTGTAATGGAAAAATATCCTGAAGTTGAAGTAATTGCAGGTGTAGCAACAGGTGCTATTGCTCAGGGAGCTTTGGTTGCTGAAGAAATGAACAAGCCAATGGTTTACATTCGTTCATCGGCAAAAGCTCACGGAATGACCAACTTAATTGAAGGTGAAATTAAGCCAGGACAAAAAGTTGTGGTTATCGAAGATTTAATCTCAACTGGCGGTAGTAGCTTAAAAGCGGTTCAGGCTTTAAGAGAAGCTGGTTGCGAAGTATTGGGTATGGTAGCTATTTTTACTTATGGTTTCCAAAAAGCAGTTGATAATTTTACTGAAAACAACTGTAAGCTTGATACTTTAAGTGAATACAACATCATGATCGATCGTGCCCAAGAAATTGGATACATTAAAGCTGAAGATGTTGACCAATTGAAAGAATGGAGAAAAGATCCGGCAAGCTGGGGAGTTTAATCTCTTGTTACCGATAAAAAAATAATTTTAGAAAAGAGAGTATTCCAATGGAGTACCCTCTTTTGTATTCTTAATATGAAGGCTAATGTCGACAACAAAAATTGTAAGTGAAGTACATAAGATTCCACATTTGGTAGGCGATGTATATGGTTTCTTATCAGATTTTAGAAAAATTGCCAAAGTTTTTGAATTGGCTGCAGCAAATCCTCAGGTGCAAGAGCAAATAGAAGCTCAAACCAAAAAGAAGATGAACATTAAAGAACACATCGAACATTGGGACGCAACTGAAGACAACTGTACATTTGTGATTAAAGGATTCGGTGAAGCTGGATTACAATTTGTCGAAAAAGAAGAAAATAAAACCTTAAAATTAACTGGATACGGAAGAAGTCCATTCGAATTTTATTTATGGATTCAATTAATTGATAAGGGACCTTACGACACTAGAGTGCGACTTACAGTACATGCTGAATTAAATGCCATGATGAAAATGATGCTGAAAAAGAAGTTGGAAAAAGGCATCAATCAATTGGCTGAGGGATTGACACAAATTCCTTTCAGTGCACTTCAGAATATGGAATAAGATCAAACTTGATCAAGAGAAGCTGTTGAATAACTCAACGGCTTTTTTTGTGCCTTTCAATTTTTTGAATATTTTTGTTTTGAATGAATCTAAATAGTAGACATAGAATTCTTGGTTTTTTACTTGCAATGGCATTTGTTCTGCCAATTGTAATTAAAGCCCAGCACTTGATGTTCCCAAATCACGAGCATCATTGTCATTCTTGTACAAATCATGCTCCTGATGTAGCTGACATTTGTGCTATTCAAAATTTCGATTACTTCTATTTTGATTCTGCTGATATGGTTCATATTCCTGCTATAAGTAGTATTGAACTCATATCTCATAAAGCAAAACAAACCCTTAAAATTCAAACTCCTCCGAGATTTGATTTTAGCTTGCGTGCTCCTCCTGAGTTTTTTGAAATATAAATGCCCTTAAAAACAAGTCTTAATTTATACATAAAGTGAATCTATATTAATATCACTTAATGACTTGTACATGTATTTTTACTAAATCATAAAACTCTTTTCATATCATGATCAGATATTTTCTGGCAGTATTATTACTATTGCCTTTATACGCTTTCTCATCTGTAGAGCTAAGCAACAACAAAGTAAGTGGAATCGTTAAAGATCAAAAAGATGGCACTCCCCTACCTGGAGTAAGTATCTTTTTGCCTGAATTACAAAAAGGTGCAGTAAGTAATTCTGATGGTACTTATGTATTGGAACACTTACCCCAAGGGAAGTTAACAGTTCAGTTTTCTTTTGTTGGTTACGAATCAATTATCAAAACAATTAACATTCAATCCGAAAACACCCAACTCAATGTTGATTTAGAGTTTACCTCAGTAACCACGCAAGATATTGTTGTTTCTGGTGGTTTTCCTTCGGCTCAGCATGAGAACTCCATTAAAATTTCAGTTCTTAACAAAGAAAAACTGGAGCAATTGGTGAGTCCTTCGCTGGGAGAAAAGCTATCCAGCATACCAGGTGTTGACGTAATTTCAAGAAGTCCGGCAGTAAGTACACCTGTCATTAGAGGATTATCTTTAAACAATATCATTTTTCTGAATAATGGAGTTCGATTAGAGAATTTCCAATTCTCAACCGATCATCCGTTCTTGGCTAATGAACAAGGAGCCGATCATATTGAGGTAATTAAAGGCCCTGCCTCGTTGCTTTACGGATCGGATGCAATGGGAGGTGTGATTAATATTCTTCGCGAAAAACCTGCTCCAGCTAATTCAGTTCAAGCAGATGTTTCTTCTGAATTTCATTCTGTATCCAGTGGATGGAATCACAATTTTGGTGTAAAAGGAACTTCGAACAGTTTGTTTTGGATGCTAAGAGCAACAAAACAATCTCATCGCGATTACAAAGATGGCAAGGGTGACTTTACACCAAATACCCGTTTCAATTCAGAAGGCTTACAATTGGGATTAGGTTTGATCAAAGAATTTGGCAGCTTTAAACTTTATTACGACTATCTACAGCCTAAGTTGGGTATGATAAACGATGAGGCTATAGAGGTAGTAAGGGAAGGAAACCGAAAAAATCACTATTGGTTTCAAGATTTAACTCAGCATCTTGTTTCGTCAAGAAATCGATTATTTTTGGGAAACTACAAACTGGAAGTCAATGCTGCCTATCAATTCAACAACCGACAATTAAAAGGTAATCCTAATTCTACCTACTTCCGTTTGGTGGATATGGATTTAGAAACTTTTACCTACGACAGTAAATTGTATTTTCCAGCAGGAGAAAGCTCAGAGTTTCTGATGGGAATTCAAGGTATGCATCAATCAAACAAAAATCAGGGAGCTCCGAATAGAATTATTCCTGATGCAAAAATTGATGACTTTTCATTGTTCTCTTTGCTGAAAAAGAAATTTGGAAAAGCCGATATTCAATTGGGAGTTAGATATGATCACAGATCTCTTTACGTTCCTGAACAGGAAGCAGGTGGACATTCTCATGGAGAACCCGAAAATGAGCTTCATGAAGAGGAAGGAGAACATGAAGAAGAAATGGTACATATCAATCGTAAGTTTGATAACCTGAATGCTTCCTTAGGCGCAACATTTCACCTTTCTGAATCCTTATTAATGAGAACTAACTTTGCTACAGGATACCGGGCACCAAATTTGGCTGAACTTTCGCAACATGGTCTTCATGGTAACAGATTCGAAGAAGGAAATGCCTACCTTGATGCTCAAAAAAGTTTTGAAACCGATTTGGGTCTGCATTATCATACAAGTAATCACAATATCGATTTTTCACTTTTCTACAATAAGGTTTATGATTTTATTTACCTTGCACCAACTGACGAACCTGCAACTGAAGGAGATGGATTTGTTTATGCTTACGATCAACAAGATGCGAAATTGTATGGAGGTGAAATCGCTATTAATGTAGTGCCTGTAGATTACTTAAAAGTTCATTCCGACTATTCAATGGTAATTGGTAAGCAAGATGATAACGGAAGGTTGCCATTTATACCACAGCACAAACTGAACACAAGCATCGAATTATTTGGCAAAGGCAAAAAGCAATTTAAGAATCCTTTTATAAAATTTGAATGGAAATATGCTTTGGATCAAAACCACCCTGCTCAGTTTGAAACCAAAACTGCAGCCTATCACCTATTTAATATTCATACAGGAACTTCTTTTAAACTTGGAAGTTGTAACGCAAAACTATTGGCTGGTGTAAGCAATTTGTTCGACAAAACTTATACTGATCATTTATCGAGTATTAAACCATTAGGGTTTTACAATCCGGGACGAAATGTGAATGTGAAATTATCATTTAATCTATAGATAATATATAGAAACCTGATAGATAACAGATATCTGTCAGGTTTTTTATTTTGATTGTAAAGCTAACTTTATAGTTATTCAATAAAACTCACCTCTTTAAAATTGTAAATTCTCTCCTCTCCTTCTGCAACAATTCTCAATTGTCCCCATTCAGTAATTCCTACAATTTCACCATTGAATACTCCATTTTCATCCTTATAGGTGTGTGTTTCATTCATCCAGTAAAGTGTATTCAAATAATCTTTTTCCAACTGCTTTTTATCTCCATCCTTAAGTTGGAAATATCTATTCTCAATTTTATCCAACAATTTAGAAAGCTCTACCTCTAAATCATACTCGTGATTTGTGCAGTTTGATAAAGAAATTGGATTTGGAGCATCCGATACAAACTTGCTTTGGTTAATATTTAATCCAATCCCGCATATCGATGTACTCAATACAGACCCCATTATGGAGTGCTCAATTAGGATTCCTGCAATTTTTTTATCTCCTACATAAATATCATTTGGCCATTTAATAAATACATCACCCAAATATTCTTTCAAATAATCATACACACCAAGAGAAATTACCATCGAAATATTAAATTGCTGAGAAATTGGCAGAAATTCAGGTCTGAAAATTATACTAATGGTAAGGTTTTTGCCACTTTCACTTTCCCAAGAATTTGTTTGCTGTCCACGGCCTTTTGTCTGATTTAATGTCAAAACGACAGTTCCGTCTGCAGGATTTGCGGATTTTATCAGTTCCAAGGCAAAATTATTTGTGGAATTTATTTCGTTTTTGCGTACAATTAATTGGGGAGTAAATAATCTTTGCTGCATGTAATTGCTTGTTGGTTTATGATTTGTGGAATTACTATCTTTAAAAATTGAGATATTCCTGATCGACAAAAATAAGAAGAAAGATTAAACAATTATAACCGTTTTAAGCTTATCAAAACTGTAGATTGGTAAATTATAACACTTTCGGTAAGCAATGTAGAAAAGGAAGTTATTGAGAATAAAAAAAAATTATCTTTGTAAGTAAAATTAAAATATGACAAAAAAGCAGGAGTATAAATCAGAAGAGCTGGTAGAGACAATTATTGAAGGATTGCAAGAGAGGAAGGCAGAAGATATTGTAAAAATAGATTTAAGAAATATCGACAGCTCGGTATGTAAATATTTTATAATCTGCAACGGAACATCTTCCACACATGTCACAGGTATAGCTGATTCCGTTGAAGATTATGTACGAGAAGAAATTAACGAAAAAGTATGGAAAAAAGAAGGATTACAAAATGCACAATGGATCCTTTTAGACTATGCAGATGTTGTAGTTCATGTTTTCCAAAAAGAATATAGAGATTTTTACCAATTAGAAAGTTTATGGGCAGATGCTCCGGTAACCAGAATTGAGGATGCTCAGCCTAATCAATAACCTTTAACTATTAAGAATGACAGAAAATAATAATCAAAATAAATCTCCTTTTTCAAAAGGGAAAAATGGGAACAACATGATTAAACCTCCTAAATTCAATGCTTATTGGATTTATGTTTAATCGCAGTAGCCCTTATTGCATTTAATTTGGTAGGATTGGGAAAGAGTCCAAAAGAAACCAGTTGGCAAAAGGTGAAAAATGAAATGATCCGCAACCAAGATGTTGAACGAATTGTTGTAATCAGAAACCTTTTAGAAGTTAACGTTTACCTAAGAGAAGAAAGCTTAGATAAATACCCTGATCTTTTTGAATCTAGTTTTGAAGCTCCTTCTAAGGCGGGACCTCATTACACATTCCCGATTGGTTCCATTGAGCAGTTTGCAGAGCAATTGAATAAAGCCCAGGAAAAAATTTCCGAATACGACAGGGTTGAACCTGAATATACGACTCACGAAGACTATTTTGGCAATTTTATTGGTTGGATATTGCCTTTTGCTTTAATTATAGGGATCTGGTTTTATGTATTCCGTAGAATGAGCCGTGGTGCCGGTGGCGGTGGCGGAGGTGGTAACATCTTTAATGTTGGTAAATCGAAAGCTAAAGTGTTCGACAAAGAATCAAATATCAATGTTAATTTTAATGATGTTGCAGGTCTTGCCGAAGCTAAACAAGAAGTTGAAGAAATTGTGGAATTCCTTAAGCATCCACAACGATACACAAAACTAGGGGGTAAAATTCCTAAGGGTGCATTACTTGTAGGACCTCCGGGAACCGGTAAAACCTTATTAGCTAAAGCTGTTGCTGGTGAAGCAAATGTGCCTTTCTTCAGCATGTCGGGTTCCGATTTTGTTGAGATGTTTGTAGGTGTTGGTGCAAGCCGTGTACGCGATTTGTTCAAGCAAGCCAAAGAAAAAGCACCTTGTATTGTATTTATTGATGAGATTGATGCCATTGGTCGTGCTCGTGGTAAGAACTAATATGGGATCTAACGATGAACGTGAGAATACCTTGAACCAGTTATTGACCGAAATGGATGGTTTCGATACCAATTCAGGGGTTATCATTTTAGCAGCAACAAACCGTGCTGACATTCTTGACCGCGCTTTAATGCGTGCTGGTCGTTTCGATCGTCAAATTCATGTTGAATTGCCTGATTTAAATGAAAGAAGAGAAATCTTTAATGTTCACTTAAAACCACTAAAACTTGATCCAAAAATTGATCAGGAATTTCTTGCAAAGCAAACACCAGGTTTCTCTGGTGCAGATATTGCCAATGTTTGTAACGAATCTGCATTGATAGCGGCAAGAAAGAAAAAAGATATTATTGAAAAACAAGATTTCCTTGACGCGATTGATCGTATTATTGGAGGTCTTGAGAAGAAAAACAAGATAATTTCTGTGGAAGAGAAAAAGACAATTGCTTATCACGAAGCTGGTCACGCAACAATTTCTTGGTTGCTTGAACATGCACATCCATTGGTAAAAGTCACCATTGTTCCTCGTGGTAAAGCACTTGGTGCAGCCTGGTATCTTCCTGAGGAAAGAAGTATTACTACCAAAGAGCAAATGTTGGACGAAATGTGTTCTACCCTTGGAGGTAGAGCTGCCGAAGAAATTACTTTTGGTAAGGTATCAACAGGAGCTCAAAACGATTTGGAGAAAGTAACCAAGCAAGCAATTGCAATGGTATCGATCTTTGGTATGAGCGATAAGGTGGGTAATGTAAGTTACTACGATTCTTCAGGACAATCTGATTACTCTTTCTCAAAACCTTACAGTGAGAAAACAGCTGAGTTAATTGATCAAGAAGTAAAAACTTTGATCGAAAGCAGCTATGAAAGAGCAAAGCAAGTTCTTCGTGACAATGAAGAAGGTCACAACAAATTGGCTGAACTTCTTTTAGAACGTGAGGTAATCTTTAGTGAGGATCTTGAAGAAATTTTTGGAAAAAGAAATTTTGGCAAAGAAACAGAGGTAGAAGAAAAAAAAATAATTCCTCCAACCACTGAAAATGATAATGAAAGTAAAGCCGTTTAAACTGCATTAATAGAATATTTAAAAGCTGGATGACCGATGGTATTCCAGCTTTTCTTTTTGACACATCGTAGAAATATAATGACAAACTTTAGACAAGGTGCTGTTAAAACTTCATATCAGAAAATCTAAGCTCAAATAAGTCGTGAAAAAATACTACTTTTGAGAGCTGAAAACTAACGGAACAAATTGATGCTTGCATCAAAGGAACTATTAATTCATTTCACGTGGGGAACTTTTTAACAAGAACATTCTTTGGAGCAATATTCGTAATTGTACTAATAGCAGGAATAGTTATCCATCCCATTGCATTTTTCGCAGTATTTATGGGCATAACAATTCTATCTAGCTTTGAATTTTACAAACTCATTCAAAAAAACAATTGCGTTCCACAGATTACTACTGGATTAATTGGTGCGGCACTCTTGTTCACTTCATGCTTTGCTTATACCTATTTCAACAGCTCTTCATTATTTGCATTATTTATTCCTTTATTGGTACTTATCCCAATATTTGAAATGTACCGCAAAAAAGAAAATCCGTTTGGAAATATTGCCTATACATTTATGGGATTGCTTTATGTAGCTTTGCCATTTTCTCTTTTGAATTTCATGGTGTTCCCTTTCGGAGATAATGAATTTCATTGGGAGATTTTAATGGGCATTTTCGTTTTAATTTGGGCAAATGATACTGGAGCATATTTGGTTGGAGTGAATTTTGGCAAACACCGTTTATTCGAAAGAATTTCTCCTAAAAAATCATGGGAAGGAAGTATTGGAGGTGCTGTAATTACACTTATCATTGCATACTTAATTTCTCTATATTCAAAGGAATTAACTTCCGTACAATGGATTATTACGGGTGCAATTGTTGTGGTGTTCGGTTCAATGGGGGACTTGGTAGAATCCTTATTAAAAAGAAGCATCAACATTAAAGATTCAGGAAGCTTAATACCTGGTCATGGTGGATTGTTAGATCGATTTGACGCACTATTACTTGTTTCACCAATGATTTTCGTTTTTCTTCAAATCATCAACGAGTTCTTCCGTTAAAAAACTCCTAATATTAAAACTCAAGAATAAAATCCAAAAAGAAAAAGTTATTTTTAGTAGAAATTCACACTAAAATAACTTCTATATGGATTTAAATATTAAAGATCAACTTTTTGTAGTCTGTGGTGCAACTTCTGGTTTTGGTGCTGCCGTATTAAAATACTTAGTTCAAGATGGAGCCAAGGTAATTGCAATAGCACGTGGCAGAAATAAACTTATCGAATTAGAGAAAGCTTATCCCAACTCAATTCAAAGTTTTTGTGCAGATATTACTGCGTCGGAAAACATTCAACTTTTACTCGATAAAATTGATAACAGGAAACTTTCTGGTGTATTTGTTAATGCCGGTGGTCCACCGGCAATGAAAACCTTAGAAACGAAAATTGAAGATTGGGATAATGCCTACCATCAGCTATTGCGTTGGAAAGTAGAACTTACCCAAGCTCTGGTACCATTAATGATTAAAGAATCGTATGGAAGAGTGGTATTCCTTGAAAGTTCGTCAGTAAAACAACCTATTGATAATTTGGTTCTAAGCACATCTTTAAGACTTGCAGTAGTAGGATTTGTAAAAACCTTATCTCAAGAAATTGCTGATTCGAGAGTTACCTTAAATATTATTGGACCTGGTTATCATGAAACTCCAGCCATCAATCGTTTATTGGACAAAAAAGCTGAACAGGAAAATATCACGGTGCAGGAAGCCAAAAACAAAATTGCATCAGGAATACGTATGAAAAGAATGGGAGATCCTGATGATTTAGGACAATTGGCTGCATGGCTTCTTTCTCCTGCTTCGGGATACATCTCAGGCCAAACCATTAGCGTTGATGGTGGACAAATACTAAGCGTACACGGATAAATTTATAATTTCATTTGTTTCCAATTAGGATATACATTAACTTAATAGAACCCAAAATGTAATCCTAAAACTCTTGTACAATGAAGAATTTACTCGACAACATTTTAAACTTCTTCAATTCAACTGATGAGGAAGAATTTTACTACGTAAAAATGGAACGCAATGAAAAATGTTACTGCGATAGTGGCAAAAAATACAAGTCTTGCCATTATCCGGATCATCAAAAAAGAAGCAAACTTGCGGTTCGAAAGATAAATGAAAAAACAGGAGAAGAAGAAATTAAAATCTTATCGGTAAAAAAACTTAGAAAAGAACATTTTAGAGTAAGAACCTCTATTGGTTAAATCATAAGTCTTTACCAAAA